>NZ_CP141945.1:0-697500 GCF_035658495.1 Novosphingobium sp. RL4
CGCTTTGGTTCGAGATGGAAGCCATTCCGGTGTCCCGGAGGGATTTGATCAAAATGGCCTAGTGCAGCGTCAGAAAGGCTTGAAATATAGACATATTACTACGCCTTCCTTCCTCGCTCTGAGCCATTTTTATTCAAACCTCGCAGGCGTGATTAATGGGTCCTGACCCTAGGTCGTAAATTCATAAACGGCACGCCGGGCGGGGTTCATTTCCCGCCCGGCGCCACGGTCAGCCGCCCGATCAGGCGCCCGCCTTCGGCATCCCGATCCGATCCTTTCTCGAAGGCGATATCGGCATCGACGAGCGTTTCCTTCATCGAGGGGCGCCCGAAATCGCGGATCATCCGCAGCATCACCCTTCCGTTGCCGTTCGGATTGATGCGGTCCGCGTCGAACCCGTTGATGCGGACGGTGTACTCCCCGGCGGGGGCCTTGCGGATGGCGTATTCCTCGGGACCGTAGCCGTCGGTCATGTCATTGGTGATATGGCCGCCGGAGGAACTGGTCTGGTAGCTGTAGAACACCTTCTCGCCGTTGGGCTCGATGACCCAGAGGTCGATGTCGGCATCGTCGTTCGTCCATTCGATGACGATCCGGATATCGGTATCGAGCAGCGCCACGAGGCGCGGATCGAGCTTCCAGTTTCCGCCTGCCGCCTCGATCGCGGGAATGAGGCCGTTGGCTTCCATCAGGGCCACCGTCTCGATCCCGTCGAAGTCGCGGATCGCGGGATCGAGCACGACTTTCGCCAGCAGTGCGAAGGCCCGCTCCAGATCGTCCTTGCCCGAGGGGCCGTGCGCCCGCCCGCGTTCGGCAAGCGCCAGCGCCAGCGCGCGGCGGGGCTGGGGCCGGAAATCGCTTCCTGCCGCAAGCGTCTCGAACAGGGCGACGGCGCGGTCGAGATCGCCGTCCCGTTCCAGCCGGAACGCGACGATCTGCCGGGTTTCGTCATCCACCACCGCGAGTTCCAGCGCCGAAAACAGGAGGTCGCGGGCGGCCCCGGCATCGCCCTTGCGCCGGAACCATTCGGAGGTTTCCAGATAGAAAGCCGGCAGCGTGCCGAAGGTCTCTTCCTGTGCCGCCAGCACCGCCAGCCGGTTCTCCGGCTTCGCAGCGTCAAGCGCGGCGAGGTAGGGGCGCTCGGCAAGGGCGCTTTCAAGGTCGAGGCCGATGGTCCGGCCGGCGAGCGTTTCGCGGGATTGGACATCCACGGCCAGCGGCGCGCCCTGGACCGGGCTTGACCGCCGCTGTCCCGACACGACGATGTTCGCCGCGTCATCGCCGCCCGCCGAAGCGGCCTGCGTGGCAGGCAGGATAACGGAGACCGGCGGAGGCGGAGCTATGTTCATGGCAGGCGGGGCCGGAGGAGGCGGAGGAGGAGGCGCCGCCCCGAGGACCTCAGCCGAACGGCCCTTCACACGGGGGCGCGGCTTGAAGCGACTGTTCCACCACGTCTTGTGCGCGGTCCATTGCTCCACCACGAATGCCAGCCGTTCCTGCCGCTGGTGGGCGGTTTCCTGATCGCGGGTTTTCCGGGCGCTGCGGTAATCGGCCATCCATTGCCGGGAAAAGCCGCCGGATGGAGCAATATCGGCATTCAGGTACTGGTCGGGACTTTCGAGCACGAGGAAGGCCATCGATGGCCCCGCCACATTGAAGGAACGGGCCAGCCGGACCATGCGATCATGCGCGAGCGGATCGTCGCCCAGCTGGTCCACCTCCTGGCTTGCCCAGAGCGCGCCGGCGGCGTTGAGCGGGGCGATCGGCCCGGAAGGGGCTTCGTAGACGCGTTCGGCCGTGCCCTTGCGGAGTCCCGCGATAGACAGATGCACTTTTCCGGTCTCGGGCATCTTGCCGACCGCGAACCAGCGGCCGTCGGCAGCCGGCAGGGTGCGAAACGGAAGCTTTCGCCCGTTATCGTCACGCGCAGCCAGAATGGCGATTCCGGGCTTGCCGAGGGTCTGGACGACGTCCTGCCCGTTTTCCTGCGTGAGGCGCAGGAAGCGGCCGCCCGCAGCTTGCGCCATGCGGGTCAGGCGGGCACCGTTGGCATCCGGCGCCGAGGCGATGATCGAGAGCGGGCAGTCCGGTTCGAACGCGGCCTGATTGTCCAGCGTCGCCACGCCGTCGGAGAACAGCAGGCAGGTATCCGCCGCGGGCAATTCCGGCTTTTCCAGCCCGGCGAAGCTGGTGCCGCCCCGGTAGGTCACGGCGGCTACGGCCCTGTCCAGTTCGTCGGCGCTGTGAACGGTCTGAAGGCGTGGCGCGTCGCTCGCAAAGGTCACGAGGTCGATCGCCTCGGGCGCGGCCTGTTCCACGTAGGCGCGCAGGAGCGCCCTCTCGCGGTCGAGCAGGTCGTCCCGGCGTGACAGCGAACGATCCCAGTAGATCCTCAGGCGGCCGCCATCCTTCGCGCCCGGACGTCGGGCCGGCGCGGCATCGCCGATCTGGAAGAAGTCGCCGCCCTTGCCGTGGTGCGACACCAGCATCCCGGCAACGGGATCGCCGCCGAGGATGACGATGCCGCCCGCGACCGGCCGCTTGGTTTCCTCGAGATCGGTGGACCAGCTGCCGGCCGCCTTGTGCAGGAGCGACAGCGGCTTGCCGCCGATCCTGACCTCGGGCGCCGCCCGGAAACCGGAGATCCGCGTGCTGACGTGGAGGGCGGTGCCGTCCTGCAGATCGAGCGGGAGGACGAGCCCCCGCGCCGGGTCGAAGGGCGCGGAAAGACTGATGCGGATGCGCCGGGGCTGGTTGCGGGAAATCGGGAAGATGCGGGCCTGGAAAAGGTTCGCCGCGGTGATCTCCGCCAGACCGGGATCGATGCCCTTTCGCACTTCGTCCTCGTAGACGTTCCGGGCTCTGGGCTGGTCCAGCAGTTCGCCATCGATCATGGCCCCGTCAACGTCCAGCGCATAGCCGGTGACGACCGCGTCGGTGGGCAGTTCCAGCAGGAAACGCGCCTCGTCCGCCGTGCCGGACGCATCGGTGAGATCGGCCTCGATCACGATGTCAGCAAGGCGTCCCTGCACCTGCACGTCGACATGGAGCCGCGAGATTTTCAGGCCCTGCGCATCGTGCCTGCCGGAGCCGTCGTCTATCCCGCGCTGGTATGCGGCGAGCTGCGGGTTCGGCCCCGTGTTCGGCCCTGGGGGCGGCGCTGCCAGGGCCGAACCGCCAAGCGGCAGCGTTCCGGCCGCCAACAGGCCCAGAACCAGTTTCGCAATGCGCCTGCAACCCATCCGCCGATATCCCCCCGCAATTGCGCCACTAAAACATGACCTTGGCGGACAGGCAATGTGGCAGTTCAATCCGTGATCAGGCTGGCGGCCGCCACGTCGCGCACGGCGTCTGTCAGCACGCGGAGCGAGCGGGCCTGAATGCGCGTGACGGTCCAGTAGAGCTTGACGTCGAAAGGGCGGCCGGGCGGCAGTTCCTGCAAGGTGCCGGCGGCGATATGCGCTTGGGTGAGGGGAGCGGGATGCATTCCCCAGCCCAGCCCCCGGAGCGCGAAATCGACGAACCCTTGCGTGGAGGGCACCCAGTGCGTCGGCGCGGCCAGCTTGACGCCATGAGTCTCGAAGGCCCAGCGCGCCTGCAGCGTGTCGCGGCGCTCGAAGCGGAGCAGCGGGGCCTTGGCCAGTGCACCGGGATCGATGCCGTTCCCGAAGTGGCGCGCGATGAATTCGGGCGAGGCGCAGGCGCGGTAGCGCAGCGATCCCAGTTCGATCGTCCGGCACCCCTGCACCGGCTCGGGGTCCGACGTCACCACGGCGTGGACTTCGCCGGAGCGCAGCCGGTCCGCGGTGTGCGCCTCGTCGTCCAGCGTCAGGTCCAGCAGCATCCCCGTCGCGCGGACGAAGGCGGCGGCGGCTTCGGGGAACCATGTCGCGAGACTGTCCGAATTGACGGCCAGCTTCACGGTCAGCGGGGCTGCGCGGCTGTCTTCCGGCGGGTTGAGATGAGGTTGCAGGTCGGCTTCTAGCAGTTGCACCCGGTCGAAGTGGGCCCGCAGGGTCGCGCCCAGCTCGGTCGGCTCGCAAGGCTGGCCGCGAACGATCAGGACCGCGCCCAGCCGTTCCTCAAGGCCGCGCACGCGCTGCGACACGGCAGACGGCGTGATGTTCAGGGCTTCCGCCGCGCGCTCGAACGTGCCTTCGCGGATGACGGCGGAGACGGCGGCGAGGGCGGGGTAGTCCAGCATGATGAAGCAGTGCTTCATCTGCATTAGCAAATCAACCTTTGCTAATGCTGCGCCGGCCTGCACTGGAAGGGACATGAATGTTCTGACCATCCCTTGCGTGTTGACGTTGATCGTCGTGGCTGCGTCCCTGCTGGCCTTGTGGGCCGGACTTGCGAAGGGTGCGCCGCGATGACGGGGGCTGCCTATCCGTTCCTTTCCGGCTTCGCGCTGTCCGCCGCGCTCATCATGGCGATCGGCGCGCAGAACCTGTTCGTGCTGCGGCAGGGGCTTCGGCGTGAGCATGTCGGGCCGGTCGTGCTGTTCTGCGCTTCGGCGGATGCCGTGCTGATCGCGGCGGGGGTGGCCGGGGTCGGCGCGTTCCTGACGGCCGTGCCGGGGCTGGCGACGGTGCTTTCGCTTGGCGGGGCGGCGTTCCTGGCATGGTACGGGATCAAGGCGTTCCAGCGAATGGCTGCGCCCGATGCGATGGCGGTGGCGTCTGGCGGCGGTATCAGCCTGGGCAGGGCGATCGCGGCGACGGCGGGTTTCACCTTCCTCAATCCGCACGTCTACCTCGACACGGTGCTGCTGATGGGCACGGCGGGCGCGGCACAATCAGCGGCGGCGAGGCCGCTTTTCGTTGCAGGCGCCGCGAGCGCGAGCTTCATCTGGTTCGCCGGTCTCGGCTACGGTGCGCGCCTGCTCGTGCCGCTGTTTTCCCGCCCGGCTTCATGGCGCATCCTTGACGCCATCGTCGGCGCGACGATGCTGGTGCTTTCGGCATCGCTGCTCGCGCGGGCCGCGTTCTGATTTCTTTTTTCCCGGAGCCTGCTCATGTACTGTCCCGCCGCCTTTCGTGAAGACCGTGCCGAGGTGCTTCACGCGGCGATCCGCGCCTATCCGCTGGCCACGCTGGTGACGCATGGCGCGGCGGGGCTGACGGCCAACCTGATCCCGTTCACGCTGGTGGCGCCGCCGTCCGGGCCGGTCTTGCTCCGCGCGCACATGGCGCGCACGAACCCGCAGGTGGAGGAACTGCGCGCAGGTGCCGATGCCCTCGTGATCTTCCAGGGGCCGCAGGCCTATGTCACTCCGGCATGGTATCCGGCCAAGCGCGAGCACGGGAAAGTCGTGCCGACGTGGAACTATATCGCCGTGCAGGCGCGGGGCCGCGCATCCGTTACGGACGATGCCGCCTGGCTGCGCGCGCAGATCGACCAGTTGACGGATGAGCAGGAGCGCGGCCGCGCCGTGCCATGGGCGGTGGACGATGCGCCCGCCGCTTTCATCGCCGGTCAGCTCAGGGGAATTTCGGGTATCGAGGTCCCGGTCGAGAGGCTTGAGGGCAAGTGGAAGGCGAGCCAGAACCAGTCGCAAGCCGCCCGGAGCGCCGTGGCTGAGGGACTGCGAGAGGGCGAAACTCCGTCTGCGTCCATGGCGGATATCGTTGCGGCTGCGACGTAAAGTTATGATATTGACTCGCAATAGCTAAATTGCATTAATATGAACTTCGTATCAGCGAAGGAATTGGTGATGATCGTTCATGGACTTCTCGCCGCCGCTGCGGCTTTGCCGCTGCTTGCCGCCAATGTGCCGGACGCGGCGATGAACGATGCCTTCGAACAGGCGCTCGCTTCCCCGCCGGTGCAGAGGGATACGCGATCGGCCGGCGATCCGCAGATCGATGCGGCGCTTCAGGCGGAAAACTGCGGCGTGGTTGGCTCCATCGATCAGCAGATCGTCACGATGAAGTCGGGTGTCGTCGAGGATTCCGCCGACCTCGGTTCGGCATTCTTCGTGCGATGTGCGGACAGTTCCGCCTTTCTCCTGCGGGAATTGCGGGAGAAGGTCACCGTGAAGGACGGAAAGGTCACCGGGCGGGTAGGCAACCTCGGCGGACTGGGCTTTACGGAAAGCCTCGCCGGGCGACCGGCGGCGTTCCGCTATCAGGATTTCGCGAAGTTGCAGCGGACGATGGCGACCATGGCATGGGTCGCCCCCGATGGCGCCCGCTATGCGGTCAGCACTTATGGCGATGCGGATCAGGACAGCGCCCGCGAACGATTGTCCGCGATCGCGACGAAGTTCGTCTCTCGCCTGTAACGGGGGCGTTCAGGCGGCGATGTCCGCGAATGTGGCGCCGAGAAGGGCTGCTGCATCGTCGCCGGAAAGCCTGGTCTGAAGGCCCCGCTGCCCGCCGTTGAGAAAGATCGCGTCCCACAGCAGGGCGGTCTCGTCGATCACTGTCGGCACCCGGCGCATCTGTCCGAACGGGCTGATGCCGCCGATCTTGTAGCCGGTCAGTCGTTCGGCATCGGCGGGTTTCATCATTGCGGCGCTCTTGGCGCGCAGGGCGGCGGCGGCTTTCTTCATCGAGACTTCGCCGCTGCTCGGCGCGACGACGCAGGCCGGCTTGCCGTCGGCAAGCAGCATGAGGGTCTTGAACACCTGGGCAGGATCGGCGCCGATCGCCACGGCCGCCGCCTGGCCGATGCTCTCTGCCGAAGGATCGTAGTCATAGGCGTGGAGGCTGAAGGAGACTCCTGCCTGTTCCAGCGCCCTTGTTGCGCGGGTGGATTGCGCCATCGGGAATTCCTGCTCGTGGTTGCCCGCAGCCGCCTAGCGCAGCGCGCAGCGCGGGCCAAGGGGCAGGACCGGCACGAAAAGGCGCCCTGATATCGGCATGTCCCGTAAGATCAGGGAAATTCCCGCTCCAGCGCGATGCGGAAGGGAAAGCGCCTCGCCACTCTCACCGTCCCTTCGCCCAGCCCGGCGTCGGCGAGCACCTGCGTCCATTCGGCCGGGCGAAGCGAACGGGCGATCGAAAGCTGGCCGTCCTCCCGCACGATGCGGTGAACCCCCAGCGTCCGTGCGAGAAGGGGGAAGCCGTAATAGGCGAAAGCATGGCGGTGCAGGTCGCACAGGAGCCAGCCGCGCCGCGCTTCACACTCCATATGGCGCAGGAAGCGGGTGAGCTGCTCGTCGGTCATATGGTGAGCGACCTGGCTGCTGACGATGAAATCGAAATGCTCGGGCTGGTCGGCATAGTCGCCGGTCCGATAGTCTATCGGGACACCTTGCGCCGCGTCCGAAGGCGTTGCGGCACGTGCTATGCCTTCGCTCTCCGGGTTGAGGTCCACCCCCACCAGCCGTGCCTCGATCCCGCGCCGCGCCGCCCAGCGCGCCACGGTGCGCAGCAGGTCGCCATAGCCGAAGCCGACGTCGAGCAGGCTGAAGCTGCGCCCAGTTCCCACCGCGCGGGAGAGGAAGGAAAGGGTGGAATGGGCCGTGAAGGTCCAGCGGTTGACCCGCGCCAGATCGCGCAGCACGGCGGCATAGGCGGCGCTGTCGAGATCGACCGCGTCCATCTGTTCTTCCTGGCGGACGCGAACCGGCAGGAAGCTCACTGCACGACGATCTTTCCGTTCATGCCGAAGGCGCTGTGCATGAAATGCGTGCAGCGAAGCTTGTAGCTGCCGGGCTGCGGCGCGACGAGGTGGATTTCAACCGTTTGCCCTGCTGCCAGCGGCACTTGCCCGTCGGATACCTTGGCACGATCCGCCTCGGCGATCCGCGCGGCCGAGAAGAATTCCTTCGCCGCGAAATCGTGCCCGCCGGAAGCGGTATTCACCAGCTTCAGGTCGTAGCTGGCGCCGTGTTCCAGCGTGATGGTGGCGGGATCGAACTGGAAGTTCGACAGGCGTACCGTCAGCACGCGCATTTCGGCAGGTGCCGTTCCGCCGGGTTGCTGCGAGGCGGCGGGCAGGGGAGCCGCCAGAACGGCGGCGGCGATGACAAGACGGCAAGTGTTCATGTCCGGTCTTTCCATTGTCCGTGCAGGGACGCGACTCCGCGCGGGCGGAGCATGGTTCGTTATCGCACCGTTCCGGCCCGCGAAGAAGCGCTATCCGCGTCGCTCGCCGCGCTTGCCAGACCGGCGGAAAGCGCGCAGTCTCCGGTCCTTACGATCCGGGTGGGATGCCATGATGAGAAGCCAATGTCCGCTTACGGCGTGCGTGCTCCAGGCAGGATACCGGCCTATTTCCCGGACGGGCTGAGGTCATGGCGGAGCTTGCGATTTCGCGCCCTGCCGGACCTTCCCGGCTCCGATTCCAGCCCCGATTCCAGCCCTTGGCCCCCGTCCCAATGGAGAACAGCCGATGACTCACGATGCCGATATCATCGCCTTGATCGCCAAGGAGACGGGCCTTCCGCCCGAGCAGCTCCGCCCGGAAGCCACGCTGGCCACGCTGGACATTTCCTCGCTCGATCTTGTCAGCATCCTGTTCGAGCTGGAGGACAGGTTCGGGGTCGAAATCCAGCCGGAGGAACTCTCGCGCGAGACCACGCTGGGGCAGTTGCTGGAACGCATCGGAAGCGCCGCGCCGCGATGACCGGCGCCTCGGGGCACCGCGTGCTCGTGACCGGCATGGGGTGTGTGAGCGGTCTTGGCCGGGGCCTCGCTGTCAACTGGGCGCGTACCCGCAAGGGAGACGGCGCGATCCGCCCGCTGCCGGGCCCGGCGCCGGTGGGCATGGCCGCCTGGCTGGAGGGCAGGCCCGCGGACGACATCCGCTTTCCGGGCGTGGATGGGCAGCGCCTGCGCCGCCTTGGCCGCCTCGATCCGATCTCCCAGTTCGCGATAGAGGCCGCGCTGGAGGCCGTCCGGGATGCAGGCCTTGCGGATCATCCGTCACTGGCCCGGCGCACGGCGGTCCTGATGGGCTGCGGCAGCGGCGGCAACGAAACGATCGACACAGGTTACGAACGGCTCTTCGGCAAGGACGAGGCCAAGGTCCACCCCCAGACCATCCCTAGCTCGATGATCACGGCTCCCGCCGCGCATGTCTCGATCCTGCTGGGCATCCACGGCCCGGTCTTTACCCTGTCCAGCGCCTGCGCCTCTTCCGCTCACGCGCTGGGGGAAGCCCTGCATATGATCCGCAGCGGCCGTGTCGACGTGGCGATCGCGGGCGGGGCCGAGGCCTGCCTCACGCGTGGTTCGATGGCGGGATGGCAGTCTCTGGGCGTGCTGGCGCCGGACACCTGCCGCCCGTTCTCGCGCGATCGGCGCGGCATGGTGCTGGGCGAGGGCGCGGCCGTGCTCGTGCTGGAAAGCGAGCGCCATGCCCGCGCCAGAGGAGCCCGCGTTCATGGCGAACTGGCGGGATATGGCCTGTCGAGCGATGCGTCGCACATCACTGCGCCGGACACTGCCGGGATCGCGGCCGCTATTCGCGCAGCGCATGAGGATGCATGCATCGGTTTCGACATTCCCGCCATCGTTTCGGCGCATGGCACCGGCACCGCGCTGAACGATGCGGCCGAAGCGCTTGCGCTGCGGGAGGTCTACGGCGCAGACCTGCCCCGCCACCGGGTGATCGCCACGAAGTCCGCGCATGGCCACATGATCGGCGCGACCGGGGCGATGGAGTTCCTGCTGGGGCTGATGGCCCTTGTCGAAGGCACGGCGCCCCCGGTGCTGAACCATCTCGGCCCTGACCCGGAGTGCGATCTTCCGCTGGCGCTGGAGCCTCAGTCATTTTCGGCCGAAGTGCTGATTTCGAACAGCTTCGCGTTCGGCGGGCTGAACGCGGTGCTGGTGGGGAGACGGGCATGACCTCGGCTATCGCGCATATCAATCGCATCGGCACCGCCAATCCGCCTTTCGCGGTTCACGATGCTTTCGTGCGCTTCGTCAGCGCAGAGCTGGCCGATGCACGGTCTCGCCGCCTGTTCGAGCGCATGGCCGCCCGCTCCGGCATCGCGCAGCGCTATTCCTTCCTCGAACCGGTGACGCTTGCCGATGGCACGATAACCGATACGGCGGGCTTTTATGGGACGGGGGCGTGGCCATCGACCGGGCAGCGCATGGCGCTTTACGAACGCGACGCGCCCCGTCTGGCCTTCGCCGCGATAGAGGCGCTGGAAATCGACATCGCCGCGGCGGGGATCACGCACCTCATCGTCGCTTCCTGCACCGGCTTCATGGCGCCCGGGCTGGACCAGGCGATCGTTGCCGGCGCCGGACTCGATCCCGGCGTGGAGCGGACGGTGGTGGGTTTCATGGGCTGTTATGCGGCCGTCAATTCCCTGCGGCTGGCGCATCATATCGTCCGTTCGACGCCGGAGGCGCGGGTGCTGGTGGTGACGCTTGAACTCTGTACGATCCATTTCCAGCGGAGCGGCGATCTGGCGAACCTGCTGGCGATGCTATTGTTCGGCGATGGGGCTGCGGCGGCTTTGGTGACGGCGCGGCCGGAAGGGATCGCCCTGCGCGATTTTCGGGCGGTGACGATACCGGGCACGGCCGATGCCATCACATGGTCGATCCGCGATCAGGGGTTCGACATGCACCTTGGCGGAGAAGTGCCGGCCCGCATCGCCGAGGCTCTTGCGGCGGATGCCTCCCGCGGAGACGACCGGGGGCTCCTGCGCGGCGCTTCACCCGGTGATGTCGCGTTATGGGCGGTCCACGCGGGCGGCCGCACGGTGCTGGATGCCGTGGAGCACGGCCTTGGCTTACCCGCCGAGGCGCTGCTGCCTTCGCGAACGGTGCTGCACGATCACGGCAACATGTCCTCGGCGACATTGATGTTCATCCTTTCGCGGATGCTGTCGGGCTCGGGCGAGGGAGATGGGCTGGCGCTGGCCTTCGGGCCGGGCATGGCGGCGGAGAGCTTCCGCTTCACCCTGGAACGCTGACATGGCCGATGTCCTCGTGGTCGGCGGGGGGCTTGCAGGCGGGGCGGCGGCCTGCCTGCTGGCGCGGCAGGGGCGGGACGTGCTCCTGCTGGAACGGGAGCATGGGCCGCATCACAAGGTCTGCGGCGAATTCCTCTCGGTGGAGGCGGCGGCGCATCTGCGCCAGCTTGGCGTGGACCCCGCTTCGCTGGGCGGTGTGCCGATCCAGCGGATCAGGCTGGTTTCGGGCACTGTGGAAGCGGAGGCGCCGCTGCCCTTCGGTGCCTGGGGCCTCAGCCGCCATGTGCTGGACGAGGCGCTGTTGAGGGAGACCATCGCAGCCGGCGCGCGGGTGGAGCGGGGCGTCAGGGTACTCGAACTCGGCGGCTGCGTGGCCCGCACGAGCGAGGGGGACCGAGAGGGGGAGTATCTGCTGCTGGCAAGCGGCAAGCTGCCCCTGCGCGAAAGAGGCACGGCGTCCACGGGGCGGGCGGAGGCTGGTTTCGTGGGGTTCAAGATGCATTACCGCCTTGCCCCTGCCGCGATGCACCGTCTGGCGGGCACGATCATGCTCTTTCTGTTCGGCGGCGGTTATGCGGGACTTCAGATGGTGGAGGGTGGACGGGCCAACTTGTGCCTCGTCGTGCGCCGCAGCCGTCTTGCGCAGTCCGGCGGGGACTGGACGGGCCTGCGCGCCCGGCTGGACGAGATCGCGGCGCTGCGCGAAATGCTGGCCGATGCGGAGCCGCTGTTCGACCGTCCTGTAACGATCGCCAACCTGAACTACGGCATGGCCCCGGCCCGGACCGCGAACAGCCGGGTGCTGCGGCTGGGAGACCAGTGGGCGATGACCGCCTCGCTCACCGGGGACGGCATGGCCATCGCCCTGCGCAGTGCCTTCGTCGCCGCGCAAAGCGTGATGGCGGGCGAGGACGCGCGGCGATACGACTGCAGGCTCGCCGCGGAGGTTCGCGGTCAGGTCCGGCGGGCCATGGCGTTCCAGAACATGCTGGACCATCCGGTCCTGCGGCAGGCCGGGTGCCACGCGGCCCGGTCCTTTCCTGCGCTGCTGACAATGGCCGCGCGCGCAACCCGCCTGCGCGAATGGAGATGACAGCGGGGCGGGAGCGCCGAAGGGGCGCTCGCCTTTGCCGCCGTGATCTACTCCTCGTCAGCCGGTTCCCCGTCTCCGCGCGCGTAATGGCCCACCAGCATTCCGGCGGCCAGGACATGGTCCTTGATCGCCGCCAGGAATTCCGAACGGCCCGGGTTCGTTTCCAGCACGGGCGCGCGGGAAAGCGCGAAGAGCTGAAACACGTAATCGTGCGTGCCGTGGCCCGGCGGGGGATCGGGCGGCAGCCAGCCTTCGGCCTGATAGCTGTTGCGCCCCACATCGCGCCCGTCCGGCGCACCGTCGTCGTCAGGGCCGATGCCGCCTTCGGGAATCGCCCGTGTGCCTGCGGGAAGGTTCCAGACGATGGCGTGGACAAGAGGCTCGGCCGCAGGAGCGTCGGGGTCTTCGACCAGCAGCGCCAGGCTGGTGGTGGCGGCAGGAACCTCGCCCCATTCCAGCGGCGGGGATATGCCTTCGCCATCGGCCGTGAAGCGGGCGGGAAGGCGCGCGCCGTTCTCGAAAGCGGGGCTCGACAGGTCTATGAAGGCGCCTTCCGGCACCAGCCCGGCGCGGACGATCGCCAGCTTGGAATGTCCCGCGCGGAAGTTGTGAAACAGGGCGCCAAGCCATTGAGGGACATGTTCGAGCATGGGATTCTCCTTCGTCTCGGTGTGCAACGTCCGGACCCGACCTGAGGTTTCGTCACCATCGGCGATGACTTCCGGGTTTCGGCAGATCATGACGCCTGCGCCGTCAGCCGCATTGATCGGGCGCAATCGGGCCGCCCGGTATCGCCGCCGCCGTGCGATATCGCCGGGATGCGCTTGCAGGGCTGCGCTGACGATTGGCATCGATCCCGTTTTGGGTTAGGCGGCACCTGCAAGCCGGATTTCGTCCGGCCTGCAACGATCGCGCGGGTGCCTTTCGGGGCTGAAATGGGAATGCGGTGCGGAGGAAACTCCCATTCCGCAGCTGTCCCTGCAACTGTAAGCGGCGAGCGAGATGCCGGGGCTCCCTCAACGGAGCCGGCCACTGGATGAAGGCGCCCATCGGCGCCGGTTCCGGGAAGGCCGCGTATCGAGCTTTGACCCGTGAGCCAGGAGACCTGCCGGCGCGTCGGTCGCTCTTGCCATGGTCCAGGGAAAGGCCAAGGCTCGGTACTCCGCGTGAGCGACGAACCTGTGCGGCTGGGGCTGCATCGGTGTGCAGGGATGGCGTATGTCGCGCCCGCCTGTCGTTGCGCACGGACCGACTTCGTCGGCAAGCCCCGGTCATCGTCGCCGCGCGCGGTTGAAAGCGTTTATGCGCGTCTCGTCGAAGCGTGCCCTTTTGAAAATCCAGCGTTCCCGCCCGGATCGCCGCACATGAGCGACTTTGCCGTGCGCGGCTGGTGCCCCAGTGCCTGGCGCCCGATGATGGCGGGCGACGGGCTGATCGTGCGCGTGCGGCCGCGCCTTGGGCGCCTGTCACGCGCGCAGGCGCTGGCGCTCTGCGCGCTGGCCCGCGAATACGGCAGCGGGGCGATCGACCTCAGCCGCCGTGCCAATCTCCAGATCCGGGGTGTGACCGAAGCCGGTTGGGCGGCCCTGCTGGAGCAACTGGTGGCGCTGGAACTGGTGGATGCCCGGCCCGATACCGAAAACCGCCGCAATATCCTCGTCGCGCCGGACTGGACGGCGGGGGACGACACGTTCCGGATCGCCGAGGCGCTGGCCAGTGCGCAGGTTCGCCTGCCGGAACTGCCGGGAAAGATGGGTTTCGCCGTGGACGCCGGAGCCGCGCCGATCCTGGGGGGAAGCCCGGCGGACTTTCGGATCGAACGGGGCGAAGGCGGCTGGCTCATCCTGCGCGCGGATGGCCGGGCGCTGGGGATTCCCGTTGCCGTGGACGAAGCGGTCGGCGCGCTGGTCGAACTGGCGGAATGGTTCGTCGCCTCCGGCGGGATCGCATCCGGCAGGATGGCGCGCCACCGTGCCGAGCTGCCGGGCTGGGCCAGGGGATGGGTCTCTCCCGCATCGCCGCGTCCGGTCATCGGCCCCGGCGCCCATGCCATGGGCCATGCCTGCGGCGCCGCTTTCGGCAGCGTGGAGGCGGCGGCGCTGGCCTCGCTCGTCACACGTTCCGGGGCGGCGGCCTTGCGGATCACCCCGTGGCGGGTGCTTCTTCTGGAAGGCGCGAACCCGCTCCCCGATCCTGTCGGGGATGGCTTTGTCAGCGATCCTACCGATCCGGCCATGCGCGTGGACGCCTGCCCCGGAGCACCGCTGTGCCCGCAGGCGACCGTGGCGACGCGGCCGCTGGCCTTGCGGCTGGCCGCGCACGTTCCGGGCCGCCTTCACGTCTCCGGCTGCGCCAAGGGCTGTGCGCGTTCCGCCCCTGCAAGCGTCACGCTGACCGGGCGAAACGGCCGCTTCGACCTTTCCATCGATGCCGCTGCCGGAGACCCGCCATGCCGGTCCGGCCTCGATCTCCCACAACTGCTCGCCCATTTCGGAGCCGAATGATGCCTCATCTTTATGAAACCGATGGCGCGGCGATCTACCGCCAGTCTTTCGCGACCATCCGTGCCGAGGCCGATCTCCAGCGTTTCACGCGTGAGGAAGAGCGTATCGCGGTGCGCATGATCCATGCCTCGGGCATGGTCGAACTGGCCGCTCATATACGGTTCTCCGCGGGCTTCGCCGAAGCCGCGATCGCGGCTGCAGCGCGCGGGGCTCCGGTGCTCTGCGATGCGCGCATGGTGACGGAAGGCATCACCAGATCGCGCCTTCCCGCCGGCAATCCGGTGATCTGCACGCTGCACGACCCGGCGGTTCCCGATCTGGCGAAAGCCATGTCCAACACGCGCTCGGCCGCGGCGCTCGAACTGTGGCGGCCGCATCTGCAGGGGGCGCTGGTGGCGATCGGCAATGCGCCGACAGCGCTGTTCCATTTGCTGAACATGCTGGAAGACCCCGCCTGTCCGCGCCCGGCGGCGATCATAGGGTGTCCGGTCGGCTTTGTCGGCGCGGTGGAGTCCAAGGCCGCGCTGTGGGAGGCGATGCCGGTGCCCTGCTGCATCGTCGAGGGGCGGCTGGGCGGCAGCGCCATCACCGTGGCCGCGATCAACGCCATCGGGAGCCGCGCGGAATGAAGCCGGGCACCGTTCACGGCGTGGGCCTTGGCCCCGGCGCGCAGGACCTGCTGAGCGTTCGCGCCGACCGTCTGGTGCGCGAGGCAAGGCATGTCGCCTATTTCCGCAAGTCCGGCCGCCCCGGGCAGGCGCGCAGGATCGTCGAGGGGATGCTGCGCGAAGACGTTGTGGAATTCGCGATGGAGTATCCGGTCACGACGGAAATCCCGCTGTCCGACCCGCGCTACAACGCCTGCCTTTCCGAGTTCTACGAATATTGCGCGGGCCATGTCGCGCGGCTGGCCGGTGCGGGCGAGGATGTCGTGGTCCTGTGCGAGGGCGACCCGTTCTTCTACGGCTCGTTCATGCACCTCTACACCCGCCTGTCGGGCTCGGTGCCGACACGAGTGGTCCCCGGGATCACCGGGATGTCCGGCGCGTGGACTGCCAGCGGCGCGCCGATGACCTGGGGAGACGACGTGCTCACCGTGCTGATGGCCACGCTGCCCGAGGACGATCTGGCAAGGCGCATTCGCGATACCGATGCCCTGGTCGTCATGAAGATCGGTCGCAATCTCGACAAGCTGCGGCGCGCGGTGGCCGCCGCCGGGCGCGAGGGAGAGGCCTGGCTGGTGGAACATGCGGCCATGGCGGAGCAACGCGTTACGCCGCTGTGCGAGGCGCAGGCCGTGACGCCCTATTTCTCGATCCTGCTGATCCACGGGCAGGGCCGCCGGCCATGAGCGGCTGGATCGCGATTGCGGGCATCGGTCCGGGTGATGCCGCGCTGGTGACGCCAGAAGTCTCGCAGGCGCTGGCGGAGGCGACCGACATCGTCGGCTATGCCCCATACGTTTCGCGCGTCCCCGCGCGGGCAGGGCTGACGCTTCACGCCAGCGACAACCGGGTGGAGCTGGAGCGCGCCGCCCATGCCCTGGAGATGGCGGCGAGTGGGCGGCGGGTCGTGGTGGTGTCGTCGGGCGATCCGGGGGTGTTCGCAATGGCCTCCGCCGTGTTCGAGGCGCTGGAGGCGGGGCCTGCCGCGCACCGCGCACTCGATATACGGGTGCTGCCGGGGATCACCGCGATGCTGGCGGCCAGCGCCCGGGCGGGCGCCCCGCTGGGCCACGATTTCTGCGCCATCAACCTCTCCGACAATCTCAAGCCCTGGGCATTGATCGAGCGGCGGCTGCGCCTTGCGGCAGAGGCGGACTTTGCGATGGCGTTCTACAATCCCCGGTCGAAGGCACGACCGCACGGATTTGCGCGCGTCCTTGAAGTCCTGCGCGAGACATGCGGAGAGGACCGGCTGATCCTGTTCGCGCGCGCAGTCTCCACGCCGGAGGAGGAAATGCGTGTCGTCACGCTGGGCGAGGCCCGGCCGGAAATGGCGGACATGCGCACGATGGTGATCCTCGGTTCCAGCCGGACCCGGCTGGTCGAGCGGCCGGGAAGGCCGATCCTCTACACGCCGCGGTCGGCGGCATGACCCAGCCAGCGCAGCACCTCGCCGGGGTGGTGAACCGCCTTGCCCCGGGCGGGCGCTGGGCGGTCGATCATGAGCACGGGCACGCCGAGGCGGCGCGCGGCGATGAGCTTGGCCTCCGCCCCGGTGCCCCCGGCATTCTTGCAGACGATCAGGTCGATGGCATGGTCCCGCAGCAGGCGCGTGTCGGCCTCGGCGGTGAAGGGGCCGCGATCGACCACCAGATGATGGTCGGGAAGCGCGGGCGCCTGTTCCGGGCGGTCCACGAAGCGCAGCAGGTAGTGGTGCTGACCCTGCACCGCGAAAGCGTTCACATGCATCCGGCCGAGTGCCAGCATGACCCTGCGCGGCGGCCCGGCAAGCGCCGAAACGGCGGCCTCGATATCCGCCGCATGCTGCCAGCGGTCGCCTCGGGCGGGTTGCCACGGGGGGCGGGTGAGCCGGATGTGCGGCGTTGCAGTGTTCCGGGCGGCGGCCAGCGCGTGCGCGCTCATGGTCGCGGCGAACGGATGCGTGGCATCTACCAGATGGGTGACCCGGTGTTCCCGCAAATAGCGTTCCAGTCCCTCGATGCCGCCGAAACCGCCGATACGCACCGGCACCGGCTGCGCCTTCGGCCGTTCGACGCGCCCCGCATAGCTCAGTGTCGCGGTGAGCCCGCGCTCCGCCAGGGAGGCGACCAGCGCGCTGGCTTCCGTCGTCCCGCCGAGAACCAGGATATGGGAAATGCCGGAAACTCCTGAACAGCCATGGCTTACCATCGTCGGCATGGGTGAGGACGGGCTTTCCGGTCTCTCCGATGCAAGCCGCGAGGCACTGGCCGGTGCCGAACTGGTGACCGGCGCCGCACGCCACCTCGGGCTCCTGCCCGCCTCTACAGGTGAGCGGATGACGTGGCCAGTGCCCTTCGCCGATGGACTGGAACCGCTGCTGGCCCATCGCGGCAGGCGCGTGGTCATGCTGGCATCGGGCGATCCGTTCTGGTTCGGCGCAGGCAGTGTCGTGACCCGGCATCTGCGACGGGACGAATGGACCGCGCATCCCGCACCTTCGGTCTTTGCGCTGGCCGCCTCGCGGCTTGGCTGGCCGATCGAGGGCACGGCCTGCCTCGGCCTTCACGCGGCGCCGCTTGGCCGCCTGCGCCGCCACATCGCACCGGGGCGAAGGGCGCTGGTTTTGGTTCGTGACGGCGCGGCGGCGGTGGCGGTGGCCCGTTATCTCGCGGAACTGGGCTTCGGAGCTTCGGAGCTTTCCGTGCTCGAAGCGCTGGGCGGCCCGCGCGAGCGCATACGCCATTCGGCCGCGGAAGAGCTTGACTTCGCCGATATCGCGCACCCCGCGGCGCTGGGTATCCGTTTTGCCGGAAACGGCGCGGTTCTGCCCTGCGGCACCGGCCTGCCGGACGACTGGTTCGCGCATGACGGACAGATCAGCAAGCGCCCGGTGCGGGCCCTCACGCTTTCGGCGCTGGCGCCGCGTCAGGGCGAGACCCTGTGGGATATCGGCACCGGCTCGGGGTCCATTGCGATAGAGTGGCTGCTTGCGCACCCGGACATGCAGGCCATTGCCTTCGAGAGCGACCCCGCGCGTGCGGCGCGGGCGCGGGCCAATGCGGCGGCGCTGGGGGCCGATCGGCTGTCCGTGGTGGAAGGCCGCGCGCCTGCCGTGCTGGCCGGGCAGGCCGCGCCCGATGCGGTTTTCATCGGCGGCGGGCTCTGTGCGGAGCTTCTGGAATGTCTCTGGACCGTGCTGAGGCCGGGCGCACGTCTCGTCGCCAATGCCGTCACACTGGAATCGGAGGCCTTGCTGGCGCAATGGCACGGGGCGAGGGGGGGCAGTCTCCTGCGGATCGAACTGTCCGAAGCGGCGCCGCTGGGCGCGAAGCGCGGCTGGAGGGCAAGCTATCCGATCGTCCAGTGGAGCGTGGTGCTGTGATCGTGGCTGGTTTCGGATTTCGCGCGGGCGCGAACCTCGTCTCTCTGGAGCGCGCGCTGGAAGGGGCCTGCGCAGGCCTGCCGCCGATTGCGGCGCTGGCCGCCCCTTGCGACAAGGCCCCCCAGCTCAAGGCGCTGGCCGACCGTCTCGGCCTGCCGCTGCTGGCCATCGATGCCGAGCGGCTCCGCGCCGCATCCACGATCACCCGCTCCGCCGCAAGCCTTGCCGCGCGGGGAACCGGCAGCGTGGCCGAAGCTGCCGCGCTTGCCGCCTGCGGTCCGGCCGCGAGGCTGCTCGCCCCCCGCCACGTTTCATCTGACCGCATGGCGACTTGCGCCATCGCCGAGGGAGTTCAACCATGACCGTTCATTTCATCGGAGCCGGTCCCGGCGCGCCCGACCTGTTGACGCTGCGCGGGCGAGATCTGATCGCGGCGAGCCCGGTGTGCCTCTATGCCGGTTCGCTCGTGCCTGCCGCCATCCTCGACCATTGCCCGCCGGGCGCGCGCATCGTGAACACCGCTTCGATGGCGCTGGACGAAATCGTGGCCGCGATCCGCGAAGCCCATGACGCGGGGCAGGACGTGGCGCGGCTCCATTCGGGCGACCTATCGATCTGGTCGGCCATGGGGGAGCAGGTCAGGCGGCTGCGGGCGCTGGGCATTCCGTTCACGGTGACCCCCGGCGTTCCGGCATTCGCGGCGGCGGCGGCAGCGCTGGAGGCCGAATTGACGGTGCCCGCGCTGGCCCAGTCGCTGGTCCTTACCCGCACGCCCGGGCGGGCGAGCGCCATGCCCGAGGCCGAGAGCCTGACACGGTTCGCCGCGACCGGAGCGACGCTGGCGATTCACCTGTCGATCCACAATCTCGGGCAGGTGGTGCGGGATCTGCTCCCCGCTTACGGCACGGATTGCCCGGTCGCCGTGGTGTGGCGGGCAAGCTGGCCGGACGAGCGTGTCGTGCGCGCCAGCCTCGGTTCGGTGGAAGCCGCGGTGGCGGGGAGCATGGAGCGGACGGCGCTGATCCTCGTGGGCAAGGCGCTGGGGCAGGGCGTGTCCGGCGAGAGCAGCCTCTATGCCGCAGGTTACGACCGCCGGTTCCGCCCGCAAACGGCCGAATCCCGGTTCGCCGGGCTGGAAGAGTGACGGCCGCGTGATCGACCTTCATCTCATCGGGATCGGCACCGGCAATCCCGATCACTTGACCTTGGCGGCGGTGAAGGCACTGAACCAGGCGGACCTGATCCTGTTGCCGCGTAAGGGCGAACGCAAGTCGGACCTGCTGGACCTGCGCCGCGCGATCTGCGGTGCCGTGCTGACGCAGCCCGTGCGCATCGCCGAATTCGATCTGCCGGAACGCTCGCCGGTGCCGCCCTACCTTGAGGCGGTGGGAGACTGGCACGGCGCAATCGCCCGCGTCTGGGCCGATCAGATCGGTGCGCATCTGCCGCAGGGCGGCAAGCTGGCGCTGCTGGTCTGGGGAGATCCCTCCCTTTACGACAGCACGCTGCGGATCGCGGGCCTGCTCGCGGAGGGCGGAATGGCCCTGCGCACGCAGGTCGTGCCGGGCATAACCAGCATCCAGGCACTGACGGCGGCGCATTGCATCCCGCTCAACACTCTGGGTTCACCCGTCACGATCACCACCGGACGCCGCCTTCGGGAGGATGGGTGGCCGCAGGGCGCGGAAACGGTCGTGGTCATGCTTGATGGCATGTGCGCTTTTTCCGCGCTGCCGCAAGAGGGCCTGACGATCTGGTGGGGCGCCTATCTCGGCATGGCACATGAAGCGCTGGTCCACGGGCCGCTGGCCACGGCCGGGCCGCAGATCGTCCGGCACCGGGCCGAACTGCGCGCCAGCCATGGCTGGATCATGGACGTCTACCTGCTGCGCCGGGCCGTCAGTTAAGCGAGCCGGGAGCGGGCGCAACCTTGCCGTTCTGGCTCGTCACCAGGTTCTCCCGGGCCTGATACACCCGGCTGTGCGCGGGAACCCCGTGCGTGAGCCAGACATTGCCGCCGATCTCGGAGCCCTTGCCGATCGTCACCCGGCCCAGGATCGTCGCGCCGGCGTAGATCACCACGTCGTCCTCGATGATCGGATGGCGCGGCGTGGCCTTGACCAGCGCACCCGAAGGATCGGCGGGAAAGTTCTTCGCGCCCAGCGTCACGCCCTGATAGATGCGAACGTTGTCGCCGATGATCGCGGTTTCCCCGATGACCACGCCGGTGCCGTGATCGATGAAGAACCCCTGTCCGATCTGTGCGCCGGGGTGAATGTCGATCCCCGTTCGGCTATGCGAGATTTCCGAGAGGATGCGCGCCACCAGCGGTACGCCCAGCAGGTGCAGGGCGTGGGCAAGGCGGTGATGGATGATCGCCAGCAGTCCGGGATAGCAGATCAGCACTTCGTCGAGGCTGCGCGCCGAAGGGTCGCCGCGATAGGCGGCTTCGATATCTATATCGAGCAGGCGCCGGATCGCGGGGAGCTGGCGGGAAAACCCGGCGACCAGTTCCGAGGCATGGCGATCGATCGCGCCCTTGTCCTGCGTGCCGGAGGAATATGTCAGTTCGAGCCGCAACTGGGCCTGAAGCCGGCTCAGCGCGATCTGCAGGGACTGAGTTACGAAGGTGTCCTCGTTGTGCAGGCGGACGAAATCGGGGCCGAGCCTGAGCGGGAACAGCGCGCCGCAAAGTTCGTCGGCCACTTTTGCAAGGCGCACGCGGGAAGGGAAGCTCTCCACCCCATATTCCGAATGCTGGGTATTGGTGGTGCGCCAGTGATGCCGGATCTCCGCGAGTTCGCGGACAATGCTGCCGACATCCCAGAAGTCGTCCTCCCCGGCGTTCGCGCTGATATGTTCCGGCTCGCTGCTCATGACGTTCATATTCCCGGCCAATTACCGTGCTTCCCTCGAAAGAAACGGCGATGCCCCTGCCGCTTTCCGGTGCGGGGCTGGCGACCCCGTCCGAGGGAATCCCACGGGGCCGATCGGTCCACGCCGCCTCAGCGCAGCACTTCGCCCTCGATCGTGATGCGATGCATTTCGCGGCGGTGGCCGTGATAATCGTTGTAGGCGTAATGCCAGGTCGCGCGGTTGTCCCAGAAGGCGATCGAGCCGTCCCGCCAGTGGAAATCCTCCTGGAATTCCGGCTTCACGCAGTGTGCGTAGATCTCCTGGAGCAACTCCTGGGAAGCGTCTTCGGAAAGGCCCTGGATGCGCACCGTGAAACTGGGGTTCACGTAGATCGCGCGCTTGCCGCTGAGCGGATGGGTTATCACCATCGGATGAACCGGATCGTCCAGCACGTCGGCCGCGCCGGAGTTGCCGATGCGGCCGTCCTGTCGGGTATCCTGCGCGGCTTCGTAGACCCCGGCCTTGCTGCCGAAGACATGGCGCGCCGAATGGACGGCGCTGCGGCCTTCGATCCGGGCGCGCAGGGCTTCGGGCAGGCCGTCATAGGCGGCATACATCGAGGCGAAGGCCGTCGCGCCGCCTTGCGCGGGCAGTTCGCGGGCGACAAGGATCGATCCAAGCGCGGGCTCGAAATCGTAGGAATGGTCCGTATGCCAGCCGCCGCCGATATTGTGCTGCTGATCCGGTTCCTTCACGACGAGCGCGATCTCGGGATAGCCCGGGTGCGCGGCGAAGAAGCGGTTGATGTTGATCTCCCCCCAGTTCCGGGCGAAGGCGATGTGCTGTTCCTCGCTGATGGACTGATCGCGGAAGAACACCACCCCATGCTCCGCGAAGGCGGCGCGAATGGCGGCAAGATCACCGGTTGCGAAGGGCCGGGACAAGTCGATGCCCAGGATTTCGGCACCGACGCGCCCGTGCTTGCGGATTTCGAGAGTCATGCCGAAACCTTTTCTTGGCCGGATTTCCGGATGGATCGGTGCAAACCGGTGTCGTGAAAACTCATCCTTCGTATCGCCCCTGAGTTATGGGGAACACGAAGCCTGGCGTTGTCGCCCCGAGCATCGCGCGCTTTAGCTGTTGGTTACGCGGAGCAAGCTGCTTCCCGGTCAAAAGCCGCGGACTGGAAAATACTGCGGAAGAGCGAGCCAGGTTCCCCTCGCCTTCATTCTCAACCTATTTAATTGACATTAAGGCGTCAAGCGACCGGGGTCAGCCGACCGGGCTTTCCTGCGAAAACTATTCTTTGCTTGCGCCAAGCCTGCCTTGGAGCGTCGCAGATGATGCAGCGAGGCAACCCGCAAATCGAATCCAGCAAATCGATTTATCCGCAGGGCGATATCCATAGCATCGATTTGTATACGGACGCGCGGCACGGGACTATCCTGACTGGACGGTCGTTCTCTTCCAGACGGCAGGCGGGTCTACAGAGACTGCCGGGAGGAGAAAAATACAGGCCGCTCAATAACATCCAGGCGAACCTGGAGTTGGGAAGGAGTTTGACGAGTGGAAGAAGGTTTCGAAGTCGATTCGGGCGACAAGGCCATCATCATCCTGCAGAGCCTGATCTGCTACCTGCGCGAGAAGAACGTGCTCAGCCGGGCGGACATCCAGGAACTGCGCGATCGCGTCGATGCGCGCATCCTTGCGGTTGAAGGTGCCGCCGCGGAAAAGGCGATGCCGTGCAATTCGGCCGCTGCCGTGGCCGCCGCGCGCGAAATGGCAAGCCTCGATGAATATTGCGGCAAGCGCTACGGCGGGAAGCACCGCAAGGCGCACTGAAACGGGTCCTGGGCATGGGCCGCACGGGGCGGCCTTGCCTGTCTGAAAACAGGCTGCCGGCCTGTTTCCGAGATTGCCTGTTCGCTATATTGCTTGCAGCGCGGCGACGATCATCCGCGCGGAGTGTTCTGCCGTGCGTTCGGCGCTCAACCTCGGCAGCGACATGCTGCGATGACCGAGCCCGAAAAGGCAGCCCAGCATCATCTCGACGGCGCCTTCCAGTTCCTCGCCCGTCAGATTCCGGTTCGCGGCGCACGCGAATTCGCGAAGATAATCCCGAAATTGCTCGCACATGGAACCGATCGTGCGTCCCACTCGTTCGTTGCGGAAGCCTTCGGCAAGGATGTCGAAGGACAATGCCTCGTGCCCTTCGTCAATGACTTGCAGGAACAGTTCCCGGAAGGTTTCCAGGACAGTCAGTTCGCCCTGATCAAGACGTCGACGCAGATCATCAAGTTCGGTAAGCTTTTCATCGAAATCGGCAATTACGATCGCCTCGATAATCTCTTCCTTGCTTTTGAAGGAGCGATAGATCAGCCCGACCGACATCTCCGCAGCAGCAGCCAGTTCCGACATCGACGTCTGGTGGAAACCGTTCGTTGCGAACAGTTCCCGCGCTGCGTTTCGGATCCGATCCCTGCTGGGTACTTTTTGCTGCACTGCACCCATTTTTCGTTCTCGTACGTATTTTTCGCTTGTATTCTCCATGGCCGATTTCTAGTGGCGATGCAATGTGAATGATCGTTCACTCTCAAATTGCCCCCCAACGATCGCAACGGATGAACCAATGCAAAAGGCGATGATTATCGGGTTTCTGGCGTGCGCCTCGGCGCTTGCGCTGAGTGCATGTGGAGAGCAGCAGCCGTCTGCGCCGCCTCCGCCCGAAGTCGGTGTCGTGACGCTCACGACCGAATCAGCAGCGCTGACGAATGAACTCCCCGGCCGTATTACCGCGCTGGAAACGGCGGATGTCCGGCCCCAGATCACCGGTGTAATCCGGCGCCGGCTGTTCACCGAGGGCAGCAACGTGCAGGCCGGCCAGCTTCTCTACGAGATCGAGGACGCGCCTTACCGTGCGGCCGTGGCGCAGGCGCAGGGCTCGCTGGCCACCGCCAATGCGACGATCCGCTCCACCGCGCTCCAGGCCCAGCGCTACAAGGACCTGATCGCGATCAACGCGGTCAGCCGGCAGCAATACGATGATGCCGCCGCCGCCGCGCAGCAGGCGCGGGCCAATGTTGCGGCGCAGCAAGGTGCGCTCCAGGCCGCGCAGGTGAACCAGAACTTCACGCGCATCCGCGCGCCGATCTCGGGCCGTATCGGCCGTTCGCTGTTCACGCCGGGCGCGCTCGTTTCGGCCGCGCAGGCGGACGCTCTGGCGACGATCCAGCGTACCGACAGCGTCTATGTCGACGTGACCCAGTCGGCCGCCCAGATCATCGACCTCAAGCAGGCGATGGCCGCCGGGGGTGTCAGCGAAGCCGACGGCGCCCGCGTCCAGCTCATCCTGCCGAACGGTTCGGTCTACCCGATCGAAGGCCGCCTCCAGTTTGCCGACGTCACCGTGGACCAGAGCTCCGGCTCCGTGATCCTGCGCGCGACCTTCCCGAACCCCAACGGCCTGCTGCTGCCGGGCATGTATGTCCGCGCCAAGCTGGTCGAGGGCCTGCGCAGCAATGTCATCCTCGCACCCCAGCAGGGCGTCACGCGCGATCCGCGCGGCCGGGCTACCGCGATGGTCGTGGGCAAGGACAACAAGGTCGAGCAGCGCCAGATCGAAACCGATCGCGCCGTCGGCGACAAGTGGATCGTCACCAAGGGCCTCAACGTCGGCGACAGGCTGATCGTCGAGGGTCTCGTAAACCTGCGGCCGGGCACGGTCGTCAAGGCGGGCATGCCGCAGCAGATCACGACCGCGGGCGGGGCGAAGTAACCCATGTCCCGGTATTTCATCGACAGACCCATCTTCGCATGGGTCATCGCCATCGTCATGATGCTTGCGGGCGTCCTGGCGATCCGTTCGCTCGCCGTGGCCCAGTTCCCCGAGATCGCGGCCCCCGCCGTCCAGATCTCCACCAGCTATCCCGGTGCGAATGCCGAGACGCTGGAAAGCACGACGACCCAGGTCATCGAGCAACAGCTTAAGGGCATCGACCACCTTCGCTATTTCTCGTCATCGAGCGATGGCGCCGGCAACCTTACCGTGACCCTGACCTTCGAGCAGGGCACCGATCCCGACATCGCGCAGGTCCAGGTCCAGAACAAGCTCACGCAGGCCACGCCGCTGCTGCCGCAGGAAGTGCAGTTGCAGGGCCTTCGCGTGACCAAGTCCACCGCGACCTTCCTGATGGTCATGGCCGTCTATGCTGATGACGGCATTCACGACCAGGAGGACGCGGGCGATTTCGTTGCGAGTTCGCTGCAGGACCCGATCAGCCGCGTCAACGGCGTGGGCGACACGCAGCTTCTGGGTGCGCAATATTCCATGCGCGTCTGGCTTGACCCGTACAAGATGGCCAACCTCGGCGTCACGACTTCGGACGTGACCTCGGCGATCCAGGCGCAGAACGCGCAGGTTTCGGCGGGCCAGATCGGCGGTACGCCTTCGCCCAAGGGGCAGGCGCTCAACGCCACGATCACCGCGCAGTCCCGCCTGCGCACGGCCGAGCAGTTCCGCCAGATCATGCTCCGCAACAACACCGACGGTTCCGTCGTCCACCTGTCCGACGTCGCGCGCGTCGAGATGGGCGCGGAAAACTACAGCTTCGGCGCCAAGCTCAACGGCTATCCGGCTGCCGGTTTCGGCATCAAGCTGGCACCGGGCGCGAATGCGCTCGACACCGTCGAAGCCGTGAAAACCCAGATCGACCAGCTCTCCAAGAACTTCCCGAGCTGGGTGAAGTACAAGTTCCCGGTCGACAATTCGACCTTCGTGAAGCTCTCGGTGGAGCAGGTGATCCACACGCTCGTGGAAGCCGTGGTGCTCGTCTTCATCGTCATGTTCCTGTTCCTCCAGAACTGGCGCGCGACGCTGATCCCGACCATCGCCGTTCCCGTCGTGTTGCTGGGCTCGCTCGCGATCCTGCAACTGGCCGGCTTCACCATCAACACGCTAACCCTGTTCGGCATGGTGCTGGCGATCGGCCTGCTGGTCGATGACGCCATCGTCGTGGTCGAGAACGTCGAACGTCTCATCCAGGACGAGGGGCTGAGCCCCAAGGAAGCGGCCCGCCGCTCGATGGACGAGATCAGCGGCGCGCTGGTCGGCATCGGCCTCGTGCTTTCGGCGGTGTTCCTGCCGATGGCGTTCTTCGGCGGTTCCACCGGCGTCATCTTCCGCCAGTTCTCGATCACCATCGTCTCATCGATGGTGCTCTCGGTGATCGTGGCGCTCGTCCTTACGCCGGCGCTCTGCGCCACGATCCTCAAGCCCAGCTCACACGGCCACGGCCACGGCGAAGGCAAGCGGACCGGTATCGCGGGCATGTTCAACCGCTTCTTCGACTGGTTCAACCGGACCTTCGATCGCGGCGTCGAGCGCTACGGCAAGGCGGTGGACAAGGTCGAACACCGCTGGGGCCGGACCATGCTGGTCTACGCCGCCATCGTGGTGGGCATGGGCCTTATCTTCCTGCGTCTTCCCGGCGGCTTCCTGCCGGACGAGGACCAGGGCATCCTGATGAACCAGGTGTCGCTGCCCGCCGGTACGACGATGGAGGAGACCGAGCGCACGCTGGCGCGTGTCCGCGATCACTACCTCAAGGACGAAAAGGCCAACGTGGCCGACGTCTTCACGATTTCCGGCTTCGGTTTCGTGGGGCAGGGCCAGAACGTGGGCCTCGCCTTCGTGCGCATGAAGGACTGGTCGGAGCGCAAGGGCGCGGAGAACACCGTGATGGCGGTGGCCCAGCGTGCCAACATGGCGTTCCAGAAGATCACGTCTGGCATGGTGATCGCCTTCGCGCCGCCCGCCGTCCAGGAACTGGGCAATGCGACCGGGTTCGAGTTCCAGCTCGTCGATCGCGGGGGCCTCGGCCACCAGAAGTTGCTGGAGGCGCGCAATCAGTTCCTCGGCATGGCCGCGGGTGACAAGCGCCTGGCGCAAGTCCGTCCCAACGGACTGGAAGATACGCCGCAGATCAAGCTGGACGTCGATCAGGCGGCTGCCGGTGCCCTTGGCATCGCGCAGGCGGACATCAACTCGACCATCAGCACCGCCATGGGCAGCAGCTACGTCAATGACTTCATTGACCGCGACCGTGTGAAGAAGGTGTTCGTGCAGGCCGACCAGCCGTTCCGCACGACGCCCGAATCGATCGGTGCGTTCCATGTGCGTGGCAGTTCGGGCGTGATGGCACCGATCTCCTCCTTCGCGACCACCGAGTGGATCTACGGTCCGGCCAAGCTGGAACGCTTCAACGGCGTGTCCTCGATGCAGATCATGGGTGCTCCGGCTCCCGGCGTCTCCACCGGCGATGCGATGAAGGTCGTGGAACAGCTTGCCACCAAGCTGCCGGCCGGTGTCGGCCTCGAATGGAGCGGTATCTCCTACGAGGAAAACACCTCGGGCGGTCAGGCTCCGGCGCTTTACGCACTGTCCATGCTGATCGTGTTCCTCTGCCTTGCCGCGCTTTACGAAAGCTGGTCGGTGCCGATCGCGGTCATGCTCGTCGTGCCGCTGGGCGTGCTCGGCGCGGTGATCGCGGCGACGCTCGTGGGGCTCAACAACGACATCTACCTTCAGGTAGGTCTCATCACGACCATCGGCGTCTCGGCCAAGAACGCGATCCTCATCGTCGAATTCGCCGAGGAGAAGATGCGGGACGGCCTCTCACCCGTGGCCGCGGCCCTGGAAGCGGGCAAACTGCGCCTGCGTCCGATCCTGATGACCAGCTTCGCGTTCATCTTCGGCGTGTTGCCGCTGGCGGTTTCGACCGGGGCGGGCGCGGGCGGCCAGAACGCGATCGGCTGGGCTGTCGTGGGCGGCATGCTCTCGGCCACCATCCTGGCCATCTTCTTCGTTCCCGTCTTCTTCACCGTCGTGAAGCGCGTGTTCCGTGAACATCACGGAAAGGACGGGGCACCTGTCGACGGCGAGGCTTCGGCCGCGCCTCAGGAGGCATGAAAATGCGAAACGTGAAAGCGCTTACGGCCACGTCGCTGGCGCTGGCGCTGGCGGCCTGCAACATGGCCCCCAAGTATGTCCGTCCCGACCTGCCGGTTCCGGCGACCAGCCCGCAAGGGTTGGCCGCGCCGGACGGGCAGGGGGCGCAGGCGGTATCGGCCGATACCGCCTGGAAGGACTTCTTCACCGATCCGCGCCTGGCGCGGGTCATCCAGACCTCGCTGGACAACAACCGCGATCTGCGGATTGCCGTTGCCAACGTCGAACAGGCCCGTGCCCAGTACCGCGTGCAGCGTGCAGATATTCTGCCCACGCTCGCGGGGAGCGGCAGCGCGACCTACCAGGACCAGCCCTTTGCCCAGCAGGCTGCGGGCGGTGCCGGCGGCGTATCCGGGCGGACCGATATCTACACCGCCTCGGTCGGGGTTTCGGCCTGGGAAATCGACCTGTTCGGCCGCGTGCGCAATCTCACCAAGGCGGCGCAGGAAAGCTACTTTGCCTCGGTCGAGAACCGTAACGCCGCGCAGACCGCGCTCATCGCCGAAACGGCAACGGCGTGGCTGACGATGGCGGCCGATCAGGAAAAGCTCCAGATCGCCCGCAATCTCGAAAAGGCGTTCGGCCAGACGTTCGACCTGACCAAGGCGCGCTTCGCCAAGGGGATCGCCTCGGAACTGGAAGTGCGACAGGCGCAGACCAGCTACGATCAGGCCCGTTCCGATATCGCCCAGGCCACGACGCTGGTGGCGCAGGACAGGAACGCTCTGGAACTGCTGGCGGGAACCAGCCTTTCGGCAGAAGATTTGCCGACCGCGCTGCCGGAAAGCGACGTCACGCTGGCCAACCTGCCGGCGGACCTGCCCTCCAGCCTGCTGCTGCGCCGTCCCGACATTGCCGCGGCGGAGCATCAGCTTATCGGTGCGAACGCCAATATCGGCGCCGCCCGCGCGGCGTTCTTCCCGAAGATCTCGCTGACCGCCGCATTCGGCACGATGAGCCTCGGCCTGTCGAACCTGTTCAAGTCGGGCAGCGACTACTGGTCGGTGGCACCTTCGGCGAGCCTGCCGATCTTCGACTTCGGCAGGAACCAGGGCAACCTGCGCTATGCCCGCGCGACGTATGATGCCATGGTGGCGACTTACGAGAAGAGCGTGCAGACCGGCTTCAAGGAAGTCGCCGATGCGCTTGCCCGGCGCGCGACGATGACCAACCAGCTCGAAGCCCAGACCTCGCTGCGCGATTCCGCGCGGGTCAGCTATCGCCTCTCGGACGCGCGGTTCCGCGCGGGCGTGGACGATTTCCTGACCACGCTGGATTCGCAGCGCACGCTCTACAGCGCCGAACAGACCCTGGTGACGACGCGGCTGACCCGCGCCAGCAACATGGTCGAGATCTATCGCGCCATCGGCGGCGGCCTCAAGTAGAGCCGGCCGGCTGCCTGAGGAAGCCAGGAGGTTCGGATGACCTGTCCCCCCGGGTCATCCGTTCCGCAGCGATTGTCCTCGTCACGCCACCGATGTGCCGGACATGTCGCGCGGACCGGGTTGGGATTGCCCAACCCGGACATCCGTCCTGACGGGGATTCCTGAAGGAACCGCGCGTCGACTTTATCGTCAAGGCAGGCGGTCTGCAGCGGTCTCGCCAGAGGGCGGAAACGGGCTGTGGAAAAAGATCGAAAAAGTTTTTCGCAGGGCGATTGTCCCTCTTGTCATGCCGGAAAAGCCGATCTAAAGGGCTGCCTCCCAAGCGGAACACGGCCTTCAAAGCCGGTTACGGCAGGGAAACCGGATCGAACCTCCCAGGTTGATCCGCTGAAATGATTGGGGCCTTAGCTCAGCTGGGAGAGCGCCTGCATGGCATGCAGGAGGTCAGCGGTTCGATCCCGCTAGGCTCCACCATTTCACCAGATACCCTTTATTCCCGAAAATCTGATCGGCCACAAACAGGCCGCGGCATCCTTCATGCAGGGCCATCTTGCGCCTGCGCGTCGGGGCCGTGCTAGAGTAGCTCTCCATGCATCCCAGCGAAGGGCGAACCAGGTTTCCATGAAGTTCAGTCGATCGGACCTTGCCGATTTCGCCTATTTCCTCGCCATCGCGCGCAATCGCAGTTTCCGGCGGGCCAGCCTTGAACTCGGCATCAGCGCCTCGGCCCTGAGCCATGCGCTGAAGGGGCTGGAAGAGCGCCACGGCGTGCGCCTGCTCAACCGCACCAACCGCAGTGTTACGCTGACAGCGGCGGGAGAGGCGTTCCGCGACGCGATCGCCGAGCATTTCGACGCGATCGATCACGCTGCGGAAGTGCTCAACCGTTTTCGCGATGCGCCGGCCGGACGCATCCGGCTTAACGTGCCGGAGGATGCGGCCGAACTGATCCTCGCCCCGGTGCTGCCCCGCTTCGTCGAACTCTATCCCGATATCGAGATCGACCTCTCGATCGACAACCGCATGATCGATGTGATCGATCAGGGGTACGACGCCGGCATTCGCTATGGCGGCACGGTGCCGGAAGACATGATCGTGCAGCGCATCTCGCCGCCGATGCGCTGGGTCGTCGCTGGTTCGCCCGCCTATTTCGAGCGTTTTGGAACGCCGCAGGTCCCGCAGGATCTCATGAATCACCGCTGCATGAAGATCAGGCTCGGCAACGACCGCATCTATCACTGGGAGTTCGAAAAGGGCGACGAGGCGGTGGCGCTCGCCGTTCCCGGTCCGCTCACCATCGGCAATTCCCGCATCGGCCTGCACATGGCGCTCAGCGGCGCCGCGCTCATCTACGCCGCCGAACCTTCTATTGCGGGTGCCATCGCGGAAGGCAGGCTGGCGATCGCGCTGGACGAATGGGGCTCCATGGGGGAGGCTTTCCATGTCTACTATTCGAGCCGCAGGCAGGTGCCCTCCGGCCTGCGCCTGCTGGTGGACCTCATCCGCGAAATGAGGCCGCTCGGGTTCTAGACCGGGCGGGATCAGGGGTAGGGTTCGCAGCCGGTCCCGTCATGGTCGCTGTCCAGGTGCTGCCCGAAGCCGCGCTCACCCCGATAGAGCGGTGCCAGCCCCCTCGCTTCAACTTCGCCGCAAGTCCGGAAAACATAGCCCTCTGGCAGCGTGTCCAGCAGGGCCTGGCGGGCAGCGCTTTCGGTACGCCATCGATCAAAGGCATTAAGCGCCAGACCGGCTGTGCCGCCGATGCAGATCGCGACGAGGAAGTATCCGCCCACCGTCTGCCATACGGAACGCGACCGTCGGCGGCGTAGCGCACGGATCGAATAGGGAGCGGGCGATCGAACCATCTGCGGATCGTGGCCGAAAGAAATGGACGATCGGTAAAAAGACCGGCTGGCCCGTTTCATCGGTTGTTTCGCTGGTGAGGGCGCGGCGCTCCGACTGGCTGCAAGGGACGATCACGATGAGTTTCGTTCATCGCTTTGTTCGATTGCCTGCGGGCTGATCCGGCGGGGGCGGACGCCTACCTGAAGGGCGCGGCGACGGTCTGCCGCGCATACTCTCTCAGTTTCAAGGACAAATTCCGATGACGAAGGCATTTGGTGCCGTCACCGAACACACTCCGCTCGTGGCGCTCGATATCGAACGCCGTGAGCCGGGGGCACACGATGTCGCAATCGATATCGCATATTGCGGCGTCTGCCATTCCGACCTGCACCAAGCGCGTGGCGAATGGGCGGGCACGCTCTACCCTTGCGTGCCGGGGCACGAAATCGTCGGCCGCGTCAGTGCGGTAGGCAGCGAAGTGACGGCCTTCAAGGTTGGCGATACCGTTGGCGTGGGCTGCATGGTCGATAGCTGCCAGCATTGCAGCGCCTGCGACGAAGGCCTTGAGCAATATTGCGACGATGGCTTCATCGGCACGTACAACGGTGCAACCGCCGATGCCCCCGGCCATACCCAGGGCGGCTATTCGCAGGCCATCGTCGTCAACGACAAGTTCGTCCTCAAGGTCAGCCACCCGGCGGAACAGCTTGCCGCCGTGGCGCCGCTGCTCTGCGCGGGGATCACCACATGGTCGCCGCTGCGCCACTGGAAAGTCGGCCCGGGCCAGAAAGTGGGCGTGGTCGGCATCGGCGGTCTGGGACATATGGGCGTCAAGCTTGCCCATGCACTTGGCGCGCATGTCGTGGCTTTCACCACTTCGGACAGCAAGCGCGAAGCCGCGCTGGCGCTCGGCGCGGACGAGGTGGTGGTCTCGCGTAATCCCGACGAGATGAACGCCCATGCGAACAGCTTCGACTTCATCCTCAACACCGTTGCCGCCAGCCACGATCTCGATGCCTTCACCGCGCTGCTCAAGCGCGACGGTACGATGACGCTGGTGGGCGTACCCGAGCGTCCCCACCCGTCACCGAACGTGGGCGCCCTGATCTTCCGCCGCCGGACCATCGCCGGCTCGCTGATCGGCGGCATCGCCGAGACGCAGGAGATGCTCGATTTCTGCGCCGAGAAGGGCATCGTTGCCGATATCGAACTGATCGACATCCACGATATCAACGAAGCCTTCGATCGCATGCAGCGAAGCGACGTGAAGTACCGCTTCGTGATCGACAACGCGACGCTGAACGCCTGATCCGGTATCCGGGCGGGCAGGGCTCCTTCGCTCTGCCCGCCCGGAGCTTCTCAGTTGCTGGACGTTTTCAGGAAGCCCTGCCTTTCGAGACTGGAAATGGAATCCCGCGCAACCGGGGCGAATTCGCCGTTGGTCAGCCGGATTACGCGGTTTCGTCCGTCCGATTCCACCGAGGCGATGCCCTCGCGGGCAACCCACCAGCTTCGATGGACCTGCTGGCCGGGGCATTCGTCCATTTCCGCGATGGCATCGCGAAGGCGCATCAGGAGCAGTTCGCTCGACCCGGCCCCGTGGACGCGAACGTAGTGGTCCTCGCTTTGAAGCGCCAGGATCGGTCCCGCGAAAGCCTTGCTGAGCCGGCGTTGCAGCCGGGGCATGCCGCTGTCGTCCAGCGGTTCGCCCAGGGCTTCGTCGCGTTCAGGCGCCGCGGCGCGAACGGGGGTATCGTCCGCGAAGCTTGCGATCCGGTCGCGGTGAGGTTGGTGTCCGTCGCTCAACTGGGCGTCGATCCGCTTGGCCCACCAGACCACGACGAGGATCGCGACCGCACTGAGCAGTGCGAGAGGGAGAATTCCCGTAAAGCCGCCCAGTGCATGGAAGAACACGCCCCCGCCCCAGACCCAGACGAGCGTGAGCGGGAAACTGGACAGCAGAACGCCCCAGAACAGCAGCGCATTTCGCGGCAGCGAGGTGGCATTGGCGATGGCGATCAGCAGCCAGATCGTGGGGCGCACCAGCACATAGGCGCCCATGAGGTGCGTGAACCAGTTCCAGGCCCGCGCCGGAAACTCGGCATCGAGATATGTGCCGAATGGGCCGAGAAAGCCCACGATCCCGGCGAGGATGACCATCGCCCAAAGCTCCAGCAGGCCCCGACGCACCCAACTCATGTCATCGCCTCCCGATCCGCGCTGCGCAGGCTGGCAGATGTCCGTAATTTCGCGGTGTTAGGCAAGGGGCTGAGGCGAAGTTGCCGATGAGGTAACGCAGCGGCGGTTGCGACTTGCGCGGCGCGTGTGAAAGTCCGACCGAGACGGCCTGCCGATTGAAACCCGCTTTTTTCCGATGCGCCTGATAGCGGACGCAGGGCCGAGGGCGCATTAACAACCGCTGCGCGTCCCTGTCGGTCGCTTGACGTGGGGGACACCTGGACGAATTCCGCGAGGGATCGATATCCACGTATCCGGGGCGTTCAGCCGGGCAATCCATCCATCGTGACAACCTTTTCCAGATCGACATCCCAGTCTGCACGGCTGGCGCAACAGATGTGTGCGGTCGGTCGAATTTCGACGGGGCCATCGAGGCAGCCGGCGGGAACCTTGAGCAGTGCGCCATCCATCTGGACATCGGGGAGCGCTGACCCGCACTCAACGCAGAAGCTGCGTTGGTGCCGGGTGCCGGGCAGCCGAAAAATTTTCACTTCAGCCTCTCCGGCCACCCAATGGAGCGATGCGTCAGTCGCGAAGAGATTGGCGCCATGGGCCGTGCCGCTTCCCTTCCGGCACCGCGAGCAATGGCAGAGGAAGAAGCTGTCGAAGCTGCCGTTGATGTCGAAGCGAACTGTTCCGCAAAGACAGGAGCCGGAAATGTTGGACTGGTTCGAGGACGCCGAGCACATGAGCATTTAGTTAGTGCGCATGTCGAACCTGGTCCAGCGATATGGTCGCAGTGTTTTCCATCACCGGGTGAAAGCCGGAGCGGGACAATCGCCTATCGGCTCAAACGTGGTCACGGCCCTTCGAGCTGACGCACCTGCTCGTTGACGACGGCCTGACCGCGCCGGATTCACGCGCTCTAGCTGACCTTGAGGCCCAGTTCGCGCAGAAGCAGGCCTGCCTGATCGGCCGAAATCGTCGCGCCGCGAAAGGGGGCGGCGTCCACGAGGCGCAGGCCGCCGAGGTCGGCGCCGCGCAAGTCGGCGCCGTCGAACCGGGCGCCGTCGAGGCCGGCTTCGCGCAAGCTGCATGCTTCGAAGGTCGCCTGCCGGAAATCGCACTTCCGCAAGTCCGCCGTCGAGAAATCCACGCGCTTCAGAACCGTCTTGCGGAAAGAGTGGCCGAGCAGCTTGGCATCGATCAGCAAGGTTTCCTCGAACCGGATCTCCACGCCTTTCGTATCGGAAAAGTCGGCGCCGGTCAGCTTGCATCCGGTGAAGGCGGCCGAATGCAGGGTGGCTTTCCTGAAAGCGCCGTTGTTGAAATCGCTGGCAGTGAAGGCCGCGCCGGTGAGGTCGGCGGCGATGAAGTTCACGAAAGCGCCCCGGCAGGATTTCCAGGCCGTATCTTCCAGCATCGCGCCCCCGAAATCGGCCTTGCGGAAGTTGCAGCGTTCGAATTGCCAGCCCGAAAGGTCGAGGCCGGACAGGTCGGCTTCCTCCAGATCGCATTCGGCCAGCGTGCGCGGCGTGCCGCACAGGTTGCGGATGTCCCCGCGCGTGAGGGTCCGGCCGGTCAGGGCAGCGGCGGAAAACAGATCGTCCATCCCGGCTTGCTAGCCTGCGAAAGGCCGACATGCCAGCGCCGAGGCCAAGGCAGCGATGGTGCGGGCAAATGCATTCGTGCCAAGCAATGAAATGCTTAAAGGACTTGTGCTGGCGGCGCCGGGTCTATTTATATGATTAAAGATATAATGGGAGAGCGCAACCAGATGCAAGTCAAGCAGCAGGAGACCCGCAGTTCTCTGGGGCGGAACCTCACTTACGGCCTGCTCGATCGACTGGGTTCGCAGATCATCGGCGGTGTATATGCCGAAAAGCCGTTTCCGACGGAAGCCGAACTTTCCGTGCAGAACGGCGTCAGCCGCTCGGTCACGCGCGAAGCGGTGAAGATGCTGACGGCCAAGGGGCTGGTCAGTGCCCGGCCCCGACAAGGCACGGTGATCCAGCCTTCCAGCGAATGGAACCTGTTCGATACCGATGTGCTGCGCTGGATGCTGGAAAAACGGTTTTCGATCGATCTCCTCAAGCAGTTCAGCCAGTTGCGCGTCGCGATCGAGCCTGCCGCCGCCGCGCTGGCGGCCAGGGAGGCGGACGAGGCAGGGCTGGGATCGATCGCTGCCGGCTTCGCCCGGATGCAGGCTGCCGAAGAAGGACGGGACGATGTGCTGGAGGCTGATGTCGCCTTCCACGTCGCGATCCTGAGCGCATCGGGCAATCCGTTCTTCGGGCAGTTCCGCGACGTGGTGTCCACCGCCCTGAAGACCTCGATCCGCTACACCAACCGGATCGTCGGGCGCAGCGCCGATCTTGAGTCTCACGAGCGGGTGAAGAACGCCATCCTGTCTCGCGATCCCGAGGCTGCTCACGATGCGATGAAGCTCATCATCGTCGATGCCCTGGATGCGATCGAGCATAACGAAGGCGAGAGCTGAAGGCCAAAGGGCGGCGGGGAAGGGCGGAAAACGATCTGCCGCAAACGATTGACCGCCGTAACCATATATATCATACAAATGGAAAGAAGACGGGAGGGCCTGAACCGGCAAGGACTGCGATCCGCAAGGATCGTCGGCCCTCCCAGCTACGCAGCTGCCGTGAGAGCCCAGACCGATGATGGACGACCAGACGATTTCCACCGACCGCCGCACTGCCATGGCGCTGGGCCTTGCGGGCCTCGGCACGGCGAGCCTTCCCGGCATCGCCCTGGCCGAAACGACGACGCAGGGGCGGGCAGAGGATTCCCCGCGCCGTTCGGTGCTGCTGGCGGAAGGGTGGCGCTTCCATCTCGGCCATGCCGCGGACATGGCGAAGGATTTCGATTTCGGCCTGAACCAGCGCACGTATGCCAAGCCCGGCCGCGACGTTTCGCCCGCCACGCTGGCCGATTTCGATGACAGCGGCTGGAGCGCAATCCGCGTTCCTCACGACTGGGCGGTGGACCTGCCCTTTGCCGCGCCCGCCGCGCCTGCGGAGAAGGACAAGGAAGACGCTGTCGCCGCGCACGGTTTCAAGGCGATCGGGCGCGCATTCCCGCAGAACAGCGTCGGCTGGTATCGCTGCCGCCTGCCGGTGGGCGCGGCTGACAAGGGACGCGCGGTCTGGCTGGAATTCGATGGCGTGTTCCGCAATTGCAAGGTCTTCGTGAACGGCTTCGAGGCGGGCGGCAGCGCCAGCGGCTATGCTCCGTTCCGCGTCGATATCGCCGATTTCCTCGATTACGAAGGCGGCGCCAACCAGGTTGCGGTGCGCGTCGATGCCTCGCTGGGCGAGGGCTGGTTCTATGAGGGGGCGGGGATTTACCGTCACGTCACGCTGGTCAGCGCGGCTGCCTGCCACGTTCCCCAGTGGGGCACATGCGTCCGCGCGGAAGTGGACGGCGAAGGGGCCGCTGTCACCATCCTCACCACCCTGGCGAACGACGCCGAAAGCCCGGCGAAAGTGACCGTGCGCCACGCGGTCCATGATGCGGAAGGGCGGCAGGTTGCCATGGCGGCCGATCACCTTGCCGAGCCGGCCGCGCTCGGCAAGGTGGAGTTCGAGCAGACCGCACGCATCCGGGCGCCCCGGCTCTGGTCTCCGGCAAGTCCCTATCTCTACCGGCTCACCACCGAAGTCCTGCGCGATGGCGTGGTGGTGGACAGGACCGAGACCGCGTTCGGCGTGCGCACCGTGACCTTCGACGCGGTTCGCGGGTTCACCATCAACGGGCAGAACGTGAAGCTGCTCGGAGTCTGCAACCATCAGGACCACGCCGGCGTCGGCGCCGCGATCCCCGATGCGCTGCACGAATGGCGCGTTGACCGCACGCTGGAAATGGGCGCCAATTCCTGGCGCAGCGCACACAATCCCTCCGCGCAGGTCCTGCTCGACATCTGCGACCGCAAGGGCATGATGATGATCGCGGAAACGCGGCTCAACACCACCAACCCCGAGGCGATGGACGAGCTGGAGCGGATGATCCTCTCCTCGCGCAATCACCCTTCGATCATCCTCTGGTCGGTTGGCAACGAGGAAGGCCATCAGGGTTCGGAGCGCGGCCGCCGCATCTCGGCCGAACTGGTAGCGCGCTGCAAGGCGCTGGATCCCACCCGCCTCACCACCCAGGCCATGGACCAGGGCTGGGACGGCGGCGCTGCCGAGGCGGTGGATGTCGTCGGCTTCAATTACCGCACCGACAAGATCGCCGCCTGGCACGAACGGCACACCGACAAGCCGGTGATCGGCACCGAGACCGGCAGCACGGTCTCCACGCGCGGCGCGTACGAGAACGACGAGGCCCGGCACATCGTCAAGGCCTATGACACCGAGCACCCCTGGTGGGCATCGACCGCCGAGGAATGGTGGACGATCGTGGCGAACGCGCCCTACATTGCCGGCGGCTTCATCTGGACCGGGTTCGACTATCGCGGCGAGCCCACGCCCTATCCGGCGTTTCCCAGCGTTGCCAGCTACTTCGGCGCGATGGACAGCTGCGGTTTCGCCAAGGACAACTACTTCTACTACCGCGCGTGGTGGCGGCCGGACCAGCCGCTGGTCCATCTCCTGCCGCACTGGAACTGGGCGGGCCGCGAGGGGCAGCCGATCCCGGTGTGGGCGCACGGCAACTGCGCGGAGATCGAACTGCTGCTCAACGGCAAGTCGCTGGGGCGCAAGCCGATGCCGCGCAACGGCCACCTCGAATGGCAGGTGCCCTATGCGCCCGGCAAGCTGGAGGCGCGCGGGTACAACGGCGGCAAGGTCGTCGCCCGTGACCAGCGGGTGACGGCATCGGCCCCGGCGAAGCTCAAGCTCACTGCCGAGCGCGTCCGTCTCGCCGCAGGCGGCGCCGATCTTTCGGTGCTGCGGGTCGAAGTGCTCGACAAGGCCGGAAATCCGGTGCTCACGGCGGACAATGCGCTGCGCTTCAGCGTCAGCGGCCCGGCGCGGATCATCGGGCTGGGCAACGGCAATCCCACCTCGCTGGAGGCCGACAAGGGCGACAGCCGCAATGCGTTCAACGGCCTTGCGCAGGCCATCGTGCAGGGCAGCGGTTCCAGCGGCTCGGCCCGCGTCACCGTGTCCGGCGAGGGGCTTTCGCCCGCCGCCATCGATCTCTTTTTCCACTGACCGGCCGCAGGAGAATACCGGTGAAGAACGTCATTCGCGCCGCGCTTGCGGCCTCCACGCTGCTGGCTGCGACTTCGGCTCATGCCGAGACCAAGCTCTATCTCGGCGCCGACCTGTCCTTTGCCAACGAGATGGAGGACTGCGGCGCCGTGTTCCGCCAGAACGGCAAGCCCGTCGATCCTTTCGTGCTTCTGAAGGCAAAGGGCGGAAACCTGATGCGCGTGCGGATCTGGAACGATCCGCAGTGGACGAAGTATTCGAACTACGAGGACGTGCTCAAGACCATCCGCCGCGCCCATGCCGCCGGGCTGGAGGTACTGCTGGACTTCCATTACTCCGACGACTGGGCCGATGGCGACAAGCAGATCGTGCCGGCCGCCTGGGCCAAGATGGACACCCAGCAGCAGGTGCGCGCGCTGCATGACTACACGCGCGAGGTGCTTTCGAAGCTGAACGCGGCGGGGGAACTGCCCGAACTGGTGCAGGTCGGCAACGAGACCAACCCCGAAGTCATGGGCGGCACCAAGGACAAGCCGATCGACTGGAAGCGCAATGCCAACCTGCTCAACGCCGGCGTCGCGGCCGTGCGCGAGGTTTCGAAGGAGACGGGCAAGCCGATCCGGGTCATGCTGCACATCGCCCAGCCCGAAAACGTCCTGCCCTGGTTCGACGATGCGACGGCGGCGGGCGTGCTCGACTATGACATCATCGGCGTGAGCTATTACTCCAAGTGGTCGAAATACAACCTCTCGGGCCTGGCCAAGGTCATCGACACCGCGCACAAGCGCTACGGTGCGGATGTCATGGTGGTGGAGACGGCCTATCCCTTCACCGAGGATAGCGCCGATGCCTCTACCAACCTGCTCGGCACGGATTCGCTGATTCCCGGCTATCCGGCAACGCCGAAGGGGCAGTTGAAGTATCTTGAGGACCTGACGCAGACCGTGGTCGATGCGGGCGGGAACGGCGTGGTCTACTGGGCGCCGGACTGGGTTTCCACGCAGTGCAAGACGCGCTGGGGCACCGGATCGAACTGGGAAAACGCCGCCTGGTTCGACTTGCGGAAGCACGAAGTGGTGCCGGGCATGGACTTCCTCTCGAAGACTTACGTGAAGGCCTCGAAATAACGCAAAACGGGAAGGGCGGCCCCCTGGGGGGCAACCCTTCCCGTCCTTTTGCCTTCCCGTCTCGGTGGCGGGTTGGAAGCTCTTAGAAACGCATGCCTACGCCGACGACTGCCGCGTCACGGCCGCCGAAGTTCGCTTCGTATTCGGTGCGCTGGTATTCGGCCGAAATGTAGGTCTTCGGCGTCACCGCATATTCCAGGCCGCCGCCGTAGCGCACGCCCTCAAGCGAATAGTTGCCGCCGGCCACCGGCTCGAAGCGGGTGCTGGTGTAGCCGACCTTGCCGAAGGCCAGGACCTTGGGGGCGACCACATAGCCCGCGCGGAGCGAGGCGGTGATGTCGCGGCTCACGTCGGTCGTGGCGCTGTCGGTGGTGGAGTCGCCGAAGGAGACTTCCGGGCCCACGGTGATGCGCGGCGCGACGGCAACGTCGTAGCCGGCGTTCACGCCGTAGGAGAAGCCTTCATCGCCCTGAATCTTGTCGAAGCCCATGGTGACGCCGGCGCGGGGGCCGGTGAACGCTTCGGTGTCCTGCGCCATGGCGGGAACCGAAAACGAAGCGGCAAGAGCGGCCGAAAGTGCAATGTACTTCATGGTAATCCTCATAATAGTCCTGCGACACAAAGGTCGTCTTATCTCCAAGGCAAAGTTATTGTTCTGAGATGAGCGCAGATATTCGCGATCATCGTTCAGGAATTAATATTTCTGAAAAATTTCGTATATATTTCTCAGGAAATATATCATCTTGAACAATGCCCTGGGACGAGTTCCCTATGTCGTTCCAAGACTGTACTCAAAGTTAATGGGCCGTATGGGCACCATTCACAAATGTGACAGGTTGGATAAGGTGCCGGTGCAAAGCGCGCTTTTCCGGGCTTCCGGCGGGTTGCAGAGGATGCATTTTCCCGCGCCGGCTTGTGCGGGATACCCTGAAAAAATTGTATTTTCTTCCGCGCCGCGCGCGAATCGCTGGCGGCGATGGCGCTGGCGGGCGGCGTTTCGCGCCGCGGGCGCGCACAAAAAAGGGGCGCCGGGAGGAGATGGCGCCCCTTTTCGTGTTTCCTGCCCTCATGGAGGGCCGGAATGACGGCCCCGCTTGCGCACGGGGCCGGTTGGGAGATCAATATTTGAAGGTCACGTCCATCAGGTAGCTGCGGCCGTACTTCTCGTAACGGGCGATCTGGTCGGGATCGTTGTTCCAGTAGAAGCGGGCGACCTGGTTGGTCAGGTTGTTGGCCTGGAGGCGCACCGAGAAGTTCTTGGTCACGGCGTAGGACACGCTGGCGCCCAGCGTCGTCTCGGATTCGAGGCGGGTGAGCTGCGAGGCGTCCCAGCCGTAGATCACGGTGAACGGGCTGTGATGCTTGAGCGCCACGCGGGCATCGATGCCATGGTCGGAATACCACAGGTCGATTTCGCCGGTGAACTTGGTGAGGCCCACGCCCGGGAACGGATTGCTGACCGGGGCCAGTTCCTTCACGTTGGAATCCACGAAGCTGGCGTTCGCGTAGAGGCCGAACTTGTCGAGTCCGGGGATGAAGTAGAACGGCGTCTGCAAGGTCGCCTCGACACCGGCGATGTAGCCGCCCTTGCCGTTGCGCGGCGAGGTGATCTGGTAGGTGTCGCCGCCGATCGTTTCCTGCGTCTGCGTGTAGCCGACGTTGCTGCTGACGTCCTTGTAATAGCCCGCCACCGCGACGAGCGCGTCCTTGTGGAAGTACCATTCCAGCGAGAGGTCGCCCTGGGTCGCCATGAACGGCTTGAGGTGCGGGTTGCCGCCCGATCCGGTGTTGGTCGGCGGGTAGTTGCTCAGCGCCATGCTGGCGCGCAGCTCGTCGAGCGGCGGGCGGGACAGGACGCGGGCGGCGCCGGCGCGCAGCTTCAGGCTGTCGGTCAGCTCGAAGTTGAGGTTGAGGCTGGGCAGGACGCGGAAGTACTTGTCGTTCTCGCGCACGGGATCGAACACGGTGACGTTCTGCTGGAGATCGTTGTCCCAGTAGGTCCGGCCCGAGAAGGCGTTCGAATGGGTCGAGACGTTGACGAAGCGGACGCCGAGGTTGCCGGTGAAGCCGTTGCCCGCGAAGTCCGACATCACGTAGCCTTCGAAGTTATCCTCCTTGACCCGCCAGTACTTCGACTTGTCGCGCTCGGGCGTGCCGATTGCGAGGTATTCGGCCGCGAGCGTTTCGTAATTGCCCCAGACCAGGTTGGGCACGTTGAAGGTGCCCACCGAGAATTCGGTCAGGTACGAAGGATCGATCGTCAGGTTGCCGAGCGTCTTCGTGTTCACCGTGGCGGTATAGGCGTCGTAGCTCTTCACGCGGTTGGAGTAGCGAAGACCCCCGCCGAAGCCGGTGAAGAAGCCGTCGTGGATGTGGCGATAGACGTCCACCTGCGCGGCGCCGAGGTCGTCCTTGAGGCGCTGCGGGCCGTCGTACTGGCCGGCGTAGTAGCTCGGGATGACCTGGTTGTTGACGTCACCCGGGTTGGAACTGACGGAGACGCTGGGCACCGAGCCGCGCCCGGTCGAGAAGGTCGTGCTCGCCGGATAGAGTTCGGTGGCGATCGCGCCCCACGAATTGTCGCGGCGCGCGCGCGAGTAGGAGCCGTCGAACTTGGCCGTCCAGTCGCCGTCGTCGTACTTGGCGTTGAAGCCGGTCACGAACAGGTCCTTGTCCTCCTGGTAACGGGCAAGGACATTGGTGACGGAGGAATAGTTGTTCAGCGTGGCGCCGGTGATCGTGTTGCCCGACAGCGTGTAGCTGCCGTCCTGGTAGATATCGCCGGGGGCGCCGATCTCGCCGCCCCAGTCGCCCCAGCCGTTCTGGCGGCCGTACCACTGCTGCGACTGGTGCTCGTCGATCTTCACCTTCGAGTAGAGGACATCGAGGTTGATGTCCCAGTTCGCGGTGGGCTGCCACTGGATCGCGCCGGTGGTGGACCAGCGGGTTTCCTTGAGCGCCTTGATCTCGGTCTGCGCGCCCCAGGGTGCGTTGACCGGCTGGCCGTTCAGCGTGGGGGCGTCTTCGCCATTGATGTCGTAAGTGTTGTAGCCCCAGCCCTGGAACGAGTTGTAGCCGTTCTTCTGGCGCTGGAAGGTGCCGCCGACGACGACGGCGAGATTGTCGGTGATCTTGCCGACATACTGCGCGCTGCCGCGCGAACCCCAGCCGGAATAGCCGGGAATGTCCTTGCCGCTGTCATTGTAGAGCGCGCCGGCGCGCGCCGTGAGCGCGGGGCCCTGGTAGTCCAGCGGGCGCACGGTACGGATGTCGATCGTGGCCGCGACGCCGCCCGAGATGATGTCGGCCGACTGCGACTTGTAGACGGTCACGCCCGAGACGATTTCCGAGGGATAGATTTCCCAGCGGACATTGCGATCCGGCTCGGACGAGGCGACTTCGCGGCCGTTGATGAGGCCGAGCACGAGGCGCGGGCCAAGGCCGCGCACGGCCGCCTGGCTGGCGTTGCCGCGATCGCGCGTGGCGGTGACGCCGGGCAGGCGCTGCAGCGAATCGGCGATGGTGACGTCCGGCAGCGCGCCGATGTCCTTGGAACTGATCGTCTCGGTAACGACCGAGGCCGCGCGCTTGGCGTTCAGCGCATCGCGCAGCGAGGCGCGCAGGCCGGTGACGACGATTTCCTCGTCCGTCGTATTGCCTTCGGTCCCGGCCGTCTGGGCGACGGCGGGCGTGGCAACGAGTGCGATGGCGAGAAAGCTGGCACCGCCCATGCGGCGCCGGATTGCGGATTTCATAATTCCCCTCCCAGCTTCGGTTCTTATTTATCGGATAAATAATTTGTCAGACAAATAGAGTCAAGCGTCATTCGCGCATTCGGGCAGGGGGTTTCAACCGAAATCGCCGCCCGTTTATCCGCCTGATGGGCATCCATGCAGCGCGGCTTCGAACACGGGCTGCCGTCTGTACCGTCGATGGCTCTAGAACCGTTCGCGGCAGGCCATCGGGACGATATCTCCCCGATGTGGACCGGCGAGCCAAAGGAGCAGGCAGGCATGGTGATGGACAGGCGCAAGTTCACGCTCGGCGCGGCGGCGTTCGGCATGGGAGCGCTGGCATCGGGCCTGCCCGCCGTCGCCTCCGCCCGCGCGGCGCCGGCGAAGGGCGCTGGCAAGGGCGCCGCGCGTTCGGGAGAGCCGGACGTGCTGGTGCTGGGCGCAGGCATTTCCGGGCTTCAGGCGGCCTGGCTGCTGGAGGAGCAGGGGCTCAAGGTCACCGTGATCGAGGGGCGCAGCCGCGTGGGCGGGCGGATCATGACCCTGCTGGACCAGCCCGGCTATCCCGAAATGGGCTTCAATTCGATGGGCGAAGGCTATGGCCGCGGCCTCGATATCGCCCAGCGTGCGGGTGTGGAGATGCAGGAAGTGGGCGCGCGCTACCGCATCGGTCCGCCCAGCCTGCTCTATATCGGCGACCAGCCGCTCACCCGCGAGGAATGGGCGAAGTTTCCGGGCAACCCCTTCCCCGATGCGTTGAAATCGGTGCTGCCGGCAGAGCTGGTGCCGATGCTGGTCGCCCAGAAGACGCGGCTGGAGGACTGGAATTCGTGGCACGACCCGGTCAATGCGAAGCTCGATATCTCGCTGCACGATTTCCTGCGCCAGCAGGGGCTGTCCGACCAGGCGATCCACCTCTCCTACGATATCGCGCCCTATTACGGCATGAACGCCTATGACGTTTCCGCCCTGCTCAGCGAGTACAACGACGGCTTCGTGAAGGCGCAGATCGCGGCGGGGCCCAAATCCTTCGCGGTGAAGGGCGGCAACCTGCTCATGCCGATGGCGCTGGCGAAGCAGATGAAGGGCGACGTCCTGCTTGGCCGCGAGATCGTGGCGATCACGCAGGACGGCGGCCGCGCCACGGTACACTGCGCTGACGGTGCGACCTTCTCCGCCCCCAGGGTGATCTGCTCGCTGCCGTTCTCCGCCCTGCGCAACGTGCGGATCGAGCCCGGCCTTTCGGGCGTGCAGGCGCAGGCGGTGGCGCAGCTTGGATATCAGCCGATCTCGATGGTCTTCGTCACGGCCGAGGCCCCGTTCTGGGAACAGGACGGCCTCTCGCCCGGCATGTGGACGGACGGCGTGCTCGGCAACGTCATCCCGCAGCGCTACGGCGACGATCCGCAGCAGATCACCGGCTTCATCGTCCAGGCCCGCGCCAACCTTGCGAACTACTGGGACCGGATGGGGGCCGAGGCGGTAAAGGCCATGGTCGTCGCCCGGATCGAGGCCCTGCGTCCGGCGGCGAAAGGCAAGCTGGCCGCGCATTCCTACTTCAGCTGGTCGCAGGAAAAGTTCAACCTCGGAGACTTCTCGTACATCGCGCCCGGGCAGGTCGCCTGGATGGACGAGATCGCCAAACCCGCGGGCAGCCTGTTCTTCTGCGGCGAGCATACCGCCACGGGTGCGCGCGGCCTCGAAGGCGCTCTGGAATCGTCCGAGCGCGTCGCTCTTGAAGTCCTCGGCATGTGAATGCCATGAAGTGCCGCCCCCGCGCCCGCTGACAGGCCAAGCCGCTGTTCGCAAGGCGGAGAGTTGCGGTGCGGGGGTGGGGAAGGGTGCCCGGAATATGGTTCGGGTCCAACAACACGTCGCAAGCGAGAATTGTCCCATGGAATACGATTACGTTCCCCTTCCGCAGCGCCAGCCCCTCAAGTGGCCGAACGGCGCGCGGGTTGCCCTGATCCTGACGTTCAATCTCGAAACCTGGGACCTCACCAAGGATACCGACAAGCCCTATTACGCGGGCGGCCCGGCCATCCTGCCTGACGTGCTGCCGGGCAACACGCCCGATTTCCCGAACTTCACCTGGCGCGAATATGGCCAGCGCGTGGGCATCTGGCGCCTGTTCGACCTGTTCGACGAACTGGGCGTTCCGGCCAGCTGCACCACCAATGCCGTGACTTTCGAACGCCGCAAGGCGATGACCGACGCGGTGCTCGAACGCGGCTGGGAACTGCTGACCCACAACTGGGAACAGGGCGAACTGCTGACCAACTTCGCACACCAGCCGGAAAAGGAGCGCGACATCGTCCTGCGCAGCCTTGAGCAGTTCGAGAAGTACACCGGCCGCAAGTCCAAGGGCTGGCTCTCCTCCAGCCTGCGCGGCACGATGCAGACCGCCGATATCCTCGCCGAGCAGGGCTGCACCTTCTACTGCGACATCATGAACGATGATCAGCCGTTCCTGCTGCGCACGCCCAACGGCCAGATTGTTTCGGTGCCATATTCCAATGAAATCAACGATTTCACTTTCATTACTCGAAAGAACTTCACCACCGACCAGTTCCGCGATGCGCTGATCGAGGAACTTGATGTGCTTTATGAAGAAGGCGGCAAGACCGGCCGGATCATGAACGTCGGCCTGCATCCGCACGTCTCCGGCCGTGCCCATCGCGTGCGCGCGCTGCGGGAGTTCATCGAACACGCCAAGTCGCTCCCCGGTGTCTGGTGGGCCACCCGCGAAGAGATCGCCGAATGGTATCTCCAGAACCATGAGAGCCACATTCCCGGTCAGTTGACCGGCGGATCGGCGGCCTGACGATGGCGCGCGCCGAAAGCATCGTCATTGTCGGCGGCGGCATCGCGGGCATGACCGCCGCCGCCGCTCTTGCGCAGGAAGGCTTCAAGGTCACGCTGCTGGAAAGCGCGCGTGAATTCGGCGAGATCGGGGCGGGCGTCACGCTCTCCCCGAACGCCATGAAGGGCCTCGACTTCATCGGCGTCTGCGAGGAAGCGGCGAGCGCGGGCGTGGAGCCCAGCCGCCAGCGCATCCAGCACTGGCAGGACGGCCGCACCATCGTCGCCAAGGACCGATCTGACCAGCGCGACAAGTACGGCGCGCCTTACGTCACCATCCACCGCGCCGACCTGCACGAAGTCCTGCTGGGCGCGGCGCGGCGGGCGGGCGTCGATCTGCGCACCAGCGCGGGCGTGGTCTCCAGCGAAGGCAATACGGTGACGCTGGTGGACGGTTCGATCGTGACCGGCGACCTGATCGTCGGCGCGGACGGTGTGAAGTCGGTGATCCGCGAACGGTTCGAGACCACGCCGCCGCACTTCACAGGCCATGTCGCCTGGCGCTGCCTGGTGCCGGTGACGCCGGAATTGCAGGAACTTTCGGACTTCCCCGGCATCATCATCGGCCCCGGCGCGATGATCACGCGCTACAACATTCGCGGGTCCACGGCGATGAACCTGGTGTTCTTCTCGCGGCAGGACGGCTGGAACGAAGAGGGCTGGACCACTCCGGTCGATCCCGGGGAGGTCCGCAAGGTCTACGAAGGCTGGTGCACCGATGCGCAGAAGCTGATCGCCGCGGCCTGCGAGCAGCCGATGTACAAGTGGGCGATCAACGCCCGCACCGCGCTGCCGGGCTGGATCATCGACGACAACGTGACCCTGATCGGCGATGCCGCCCATGCCATGACGCCGTTTCTTGGCCACGGCGCGGCCTGCGGGATCGAGGACGGCGTGGTCCTTGCCCGCGCGCTGGCGGCATCGGCCACCATCGGCGAGGGTCTTCGTCGCTACGAGGCCGCGCGCCACGAACGCGCGACTTTCATCCAGGCGGAAAGCAACGCCAACGCCGACCGGATGCAGGGCCAGAACACCGACTTCTTCGGCCTTGAAGGCACCAAGGACGAGGAATCGCTGGGCCTGTTCAACTACGATTGCAGGACAGTACCGGTATGAGCGCGGTTCCCTTTGCCCCCGTTCCCTTTGATGGCCATAAGATCGCGCCTGAAACCGAGGCGTTTCTCGGCCAGACCCACAAGCTGCTGATCGGCGGCGAATGGGTGGAAGGCAGCGGGGAACTGGCCAGCCGCGATCCGGCGACCGGCCTCGAACTGACCCGCGTGCAGACCGGCGGCGCGGCGGAAGTGGACCTTGCGGTTGCCGCCGCGCGGCGCGCCTTCGACGGGCCGTGGTCGCGCATGACCGTGGCGGAGCGTACCGCGCTGATGCACCGGCTGGCCCGGATCATGGAGCAGAACGCCACGCTGCTCAGCCAGCTCGATATTCTCGACAACGGCATGCCCGGTTTCATCGCCGGGCTCACCACCGCCAACTGCGTCGAGATGATCGACTATTATGCCGGCGCGGTGATGCGGATCGAGGGCACCACCACTGCCCCGCCGCGCCATATCGCGGCCGAGACCGAGGCGCTGACGTATACCCTGCGCGAGCCTGTGGGCGTGGTTGGCCAGATCGTGCCGTGGAACGTGCCGCTCTCCACCGCGATCCTCAAGCTGGCCCCGGCGCTGGCGGCGGGCTGCACGGTCGTGGTCAAGCCTTCGGAAGAGACGCCGCTTTCGGTATTGGCGCTCGGCCAGATGGTGCTCGATGCGGGCTTCCCGGCGGGCGTGGTCAATATCGTCAACGGTCTTGGCGGTGATGCCGGGGCGGCGATCGCGGCGCATCCGGGGATCGACAAGGTCTCGTTCACTGGCTCCACCGCAACCGGGCGCAAGATCGTTTCGGCGGCGCTGGGCAATCTCAAGAAGGTAAGCCTCGAACTGGGCGGCAAGAGCCCGGTCATGATCATGCCGGATGCCGACCTTGCGCTGGCGGTGCCGGGCACGGCGATGGCCACGTTCTTCCTGCAGGGCCAGAACTGCATGGCTGGAACGCGCATCTTCGCCCATGCCGATGTGCATGACGAACTGGTGGCGGGGCTCAAGGCTTTCGCGGAATCGATGACGCTGGGTCACGGGCTGGACCCTGCGACGATTCAGGGGCCGATGATCTCCGACGCCCATTGCGCCAAGGTCATGGGCTATATCGAGGGGGCCGAGGCGGCCGGGGCCAGGCTGGTGACGGGCGGCGGGAAGCTGGACCGCCCCGGCAACTTCGTCCGCCCGACGATCTATACGGACTGCCGCCCGGACATGGCGCTGGTGAAGGAGGAGATCTTCGGCCCGGTGATGGCGGTGATGAAAGTGGAAACCACCGACCTCGACGAGCTGGCGGCACTGGCCAACGACACGCCTTACGGGCTTTCCGGCTCGGTCTGGACGAAGGACCTGTCCACCGCGCACCGGCTGGTGAAGCGTATCCGGTCGGGCCATGTCTCCATCAACTGCCACGGCGCGGTGGGGACGAACATTCCGTTCGGCGGCTACGGCCAGTCCGGCTGGGGCCGGGAGTTCGGCAAGGAAGGGCTCGACGGTTACCTGGAAACCAAGGCGGTAACCGCGCGGCTCTGAACGGGCGCTACATCGGGAAACAGGAAAGGGAGGCCCATCGGGACCTCCCTTTTTTTATCCCGGGCTTCAGGCATTTCCCATCGGCACGGGGTTCGACAGATCGTGGCTGATCGCCGCCGCCGTCGACTTGAGATCGTCTAAATAGAGTTCCAGCGCCTGCGACAGGCGCATGGCGGCCACGAAGAACACCATGGTCATCGCCGCCTCGAAGTGGCCGTTGCGGAAGATCGGCACCGAGACCGACGAGGTCTTGCCCGGCGTGAGGTTGAAGTGGTTGCGGCCCTGCACGGCGTAGCCTTCGGCGCGGATGCGATCGACATCGAGGCTGACTTCGGCGGTGGCGAGGTAATTGAGGTCGATGTCCTGCGAGACGCGCATGAAGCGCAGGATCATCTCGCGCTCGTCATCAGGCGCATAAGCCATCGACACCTTGCCCGAGGCGCTGTCGAGGATCGGCAGGGTAAAGCCGGGGTAATAGTGTTCGAACGTCAGCGAGGAGTTCGAATGGGTGCTGTCGCGCAGCATCATCTCGCGGCCCACGCGGATGGCGATGGAGACCGGCCAGCCGAGCCGCTTGGTCAGGCCCACGATGTGCGGCCGGGCAAGACGGACCAGTTCGTCGTCATGCTGGAAGCCGGTTGCCAGTGTCTGCACCATGGCCGTGGCGCGGTAGCGCTTGCGCGAGGGTTCCTGTTCGATCAGGCCTTCATAGAGCAAGGTCTGGACGATGCGGCAGGCGGTGGGATAGGGCACCTCGGATGCCTTGGCGATCTCCATCATGGAGAGCGAGCCGTGGCGGTTGATCGCCTTCAGCGCCGCGATTGACCGCGTGATAGAGCGAATTGGAACCCCTTTTTCCATCGTCAGACCCCGTCCGTTTTTTGTGTTATCGGAAGAGTGACAAGGGAATGACGTTTGCTCGAAATAATCAAGACGATATCCGCCTGTCGGATAGATATGCCGACAGGCGGAACCAAAACGGGTTCATAGTTTTCCGCCAGCGCCCTTTTTCTTGATCGGAACGAAAATTAATTTCGCGCCGGGCCAGCGGGAGGGCCTGATCGCAAAGGCCGGCGCCCCCATGCGGTAACGATTCGCTGCTTACCAGCCGGGCACGATCACCTGGCGGATCGCCTCGCCCGAGGCGAGCTTGTCCATGGCCTCGTTGATCTCCTCCAGCGGGCCGACCGAGGTCAGCAGCTTCTCCACCGGCAGCCGTCCCGCGCGCCAGAGCTTGATGTAGCGCGGAATGTCGCGCGCGGGGATCGAGGAGCCCATGTAGCTGCCCATCAGCGTCTTGGCGTCCGCCACCAGCGACAGTGCGTTGATGGCCAGATCCTCCGACGGGTTGGGCAGGCCCACCGTCACGATCCGGCCGCCGCGCCGGGCAGAGCGATAGGCATGGGCCAGTACGGCGGCCTTGCCGACCGTTTCCACCACCACGTCGCTGCCCATGGCCGCATCGTCCTCTCCGGGGGCGGAAGCGCTGGCCGCGCCCAGTTCCAGCGCCAGCGCGCGTTTGGCAGGGGACGGGTCCACCGCATGGACCGGCTGCGCGCCCGCCGCCAGCGCGCCGAGCAGCGCGGAAAGCCCGACGCCGCCCAGCCCGATCACGGTCACGCTTTCGCCCGGCTGGACTTTGGCCGTGTTCATCACCGCGCCGACCCCGGTGAGCACCGCGCAGCCGAACAGTGCGGCGGTCTCGGGCGGGATATCGGCGTCGATCTTCACCAGCGAGCGCCGGTCCACCACCGCCTGCGTCGCGAAGGCCGAGACGCCGAGATGGTGGTGGACGACGCCGTCCTCGCAGGAGAGGCGGCTGCCGCCGCGCATCAGTTCGCCCTTGCCGTTGGCGGCGGCGCCTTTCGCGCAGAGGTAGCCCTCGCCCGAGAGGCAGGCCGCGCATTGCCCGCAGCTCGGCAGGAACACCAGTACCACGCGGTCCCCCACCGCGAGGTCCGGTTCATCGGGATCGCCAAGTGCGAGCACGGTGCCCGCCGCCTCGTGCCCCAGCGCCATCGGCATCGGCCGGGGCCGGTCGCCGTTGATGACGGAGAGGTCCGAGTGGCAGATCCCCGCCGCGTCGATCCGCACCAGCACTTCGCCGGGCAGCGGATCGGAGAGATCGAGCGGCCGGACCGCCAGCGGCTCGTTCTCGGCATAGGGCCGGGGATGGTCCCCGGAGCGGGAGAGGACGGCGGCGGCGATCCGGCGCTTCATCGGCTTACTTCGCCGGAGCCGGAGCAGGCGCCCACTGCTTCTCGAAGTCCCACACTTCGTCGAAGCCGATCAGCGAGCAGAACTCCTTGAAGTTGAAGATGCCCTCGGGCTCGCCGATGCCGTGGTCCTTGAGATCGCGCAGCGACTTCTCGATGGCGGTGCAGGCGACCAGGCTGGTGAGCGAGGGGTAGATCGCATAGCCATAGCCGATCTCCTCCAGCACCGAGGCGAGCGGGATCGGCGTGGAGCCGCCGTTCGCCATGTTGGCCATCAGCGGCTTGTCGAAAGCGGCGCAGGCTTTCGCCATTTCCTCCTCGCTTTCCAGCGCTTCGGGGAAGAGGACGTGGGCGCCCGCCTTGTCGTAGGCTTCGAGGCGGCGCATCACGCTGTCCAGCCCCTCGCTCTGGCGCGCGTCGGTGCGGGCGATGACGAGGAAGTCCTCGCTCTCGCGCGCGGCGATCGCCACCTTGATCTTCTCGACCATGTCTTCCACCGGGATCACCCGGCGGAACGGCGTGTGGCCGCATTTCTTGGGGAATTCCTGATCCTCGAGCTGGATCGCGGTGACGCCGGCGGCCTCATAGCCCTTCACGGTGTGATGGACGTTGAGCAGGCCGCCATAACCGGTATCGCCGTCCGCGATGACCGCCGCATTGCTGGTGCGCACCAGCGTTTCCATGCGGTTCTTCATCTCGGTGTAGGTGGCGATCCCGGCGTCGGGCAGGCCCCAGGCCGAGGCGGTAAGCCAGTAGCCGGTGCCATAGACGAGATCGAAGCCGACCTTGTTGGCGATCACCGCGGTGATCATGTCCTGGATGCCGGGAATGACGAAGAACTTGCCGCTCTCCAGCTTCTGGCGGAAAATCGGATTGGCCATGATGGTGCTCTCCTGTGTTCTGTTTATTCGGCGGCTTCTGCGAGAGCAGGAGCGGCCACATGCGTCCACTGCGGCGCGATGGGGGCGGGAAGGCCGGTTTCGGCAAGGCAGTTGGCGCGCAGCGTCTCGATGTCCGGGCCGAAGTTGAACACGCCGATTTCGCCGCGGGCCTTGCGCATTTCGGCGCGCAGGGCCTGCGTCGCGGCTTCGTCCACCGCGCCATCCACCAGCACCACGCCGTAGTCCTTCGCGCCTTCGGCGGTGACGAGGCCCTGCTTCAGTTCCTTGGCCAGCAGCGCGGGATCGCGGTCGAGCGGATCGCCCCAGCCGCCGCCGCCCCAGGTGATGAACTGCAGCTCGTCACCGGCCTCGACCGGATAGTCCTCCAGCTTGTTGCCGACCACGATCTGCGTGCCGTCCGCCTTGGTGAGGATCTTCTTCGCACGCTTGCCCGGAAGGCCGCCGTTGACGCCCCAGGGCGGCACGAACCAGCGGTCGTCATGGATCGCGATCACGCCGCTCTCGAGGAAGCGGTACACCATGTTGATGCCGTTGCCGCCGCGATGGAGGCCCGCGCCGCCCGAATCCGCCACTGTCTCGTACTTGACGATCTCCAGCGGGAAATAGCGTTCGAGGAACTCGTTGGGGACGTTGGTGAAGCCGGGGAACAGCGAGTGTCCGTCCGGCCCGTCGCCCAGCGGACGGCCGGGGATGCCGCCGAAGCCGATCTGGAACAGCTGGAACCACTTACCGGCCTTGTCGTGCCCGGCATAGAACAGGTGCGGCGAGGAAGAGAAACCGGCGGCGTTGAGGAATTCCGGCGTCTTCTGGCCGAGCAGACCGCCCAGGATGTCGAACAGGCGGCCCAGAACGTGGGTGCGGCCCGAAAGCGCGGCCGGGAATTTCGGCTTGAGCAGCGAGCCTTCCGGGATGCGCACGTCGATCAGGTCGTAGTAGCCATCGTTGAACAGGATCTGCGGATCGAAGATCATGATCATGTAGATGCCGAAGAACATGCGCATCATGTTCTCGTTCAGCAGCATGTTGATCGAGGCCTTGGACTGCGGGTCGGTGCCGTCGAAATCGAGCACCACGCGGCCGTTTTCGCGCCACATCGTGCACTTGATCCGGTAGGGACCGTAGCCCATGCCGTCATCGCAGATGTAGTCCTCGAACGTGACCTTCTCCTCGCCGATGGAGGTTTCGATCAGATGCTTCATCGCGCGGTGGTTGCGTTCGAGCAGCATTTCCGTGGCGGAGACGAACACGTCGTCGCCGAAGCGTTCCACCATTTCCACCACGCGGTGCGCGGCGACGCGGCACGAGGCGATCAGCGCGTTGAGATCCGCCTTGCACCAGTCCGGCGTGCGCGACTGGTGCATGACCAGCTTGACGAGATCCTCGTTGTATTCACCCTTCTTCCAGATCTTCACGGGCGGGATGCGCACGCCTTCCTGGAAAATCTCGGTGGCGTGGATCGGCATCGAGCCGGGGACCATGCCGCCGATGTCGCTCTGGTGGCCGAACATCGAGGTATAGGCGATCAGGCGCCCGTCCTTGAACACCGGCAGCAGCACCAGCCAGTCGTTGCAGTGGCTGATCGCGCCGCCGACCGAGTAGGGGTCCGACAGGAAGATCAGGTCGCCGTCTTCCACGGTGCCGTCGAACCCTTCGAGGAAGGGGCCGATGTAGGAACCGAACTGGCCGACGATCATCTTGCCCTGATGGTCGGCGATCAGCGGGAAGGCGTCTCCCTGTTCGCGGATGCCGGGCGACATCGCGGTGCGCACCAGCGTGGCGTCCATCTCGATGCGGGCGTTGCGCAGGGCGTTCTCGATGATGTCGAGGGTTACGGGATCGACGGGAACCGTCTGGAACGGGGCTTCATTGGCCTGAATGATACGTGCGGGCATGGTCTTGGCTCCCCTCAGGCGAGGTTGATGAGGATGTTGCCGGCGTGATCGACGGTGCCGACGCAGTCGGCCTCGATCAGCGTGGTGGAGTCCATCTCGGTGACGACGGCGGGTCCGGGGATCACGTCTCCGGCGCGCAGCTTCGCGCGGTCGTAGATGACGGCGGCCTGCATTTCGGTGCCGGTCCACAGTTCGTGGTCGCGGATCTTGGCGCGGATGGGATCGCCGTCTCCCTGCTCCAGCGGCGGCGAGGGCAGTTCGAGGGCAGGGCCCATGGCGACGGCGCGCAGGTTCACCAGTTCATGGGCGCTGTCCATGTTGAAGGTGAAGAGGCGCAGGTGCTCGGCATCGAAGCGGGCGGTGACGCCGGCAAGGCCATCGGCGCGCAGCGTTTCCGGGTCGATCGAAAGCGGCACTTCGAAGGCCTGGCCTTCATAGCGCACGTCGAGTTCGAACTGGCTGGTGATGTCCGCCTCGGCAATGCCTTCGGCGGCGAGTTCGGCGCGGGTCTGCGCGGCCATTTCTTCCAGCAGGGCCAGCACGTCGGCCTCGCTGGTGTCCGCCACGCGCTGCGAGAACGAGCGCGCGGTTTCGGTGCGCATGCGGGTGGTGGCATCCCCGAGCGCGCAGAGCACGCCGGGCGAGACCGGCGAGACGGCGGGCCAGGAACCCATCAGCTTGGACACGGCATTGACGTGGAGCGGCCCGGCACCGCCGAAGCCCATCACCGCGAAGTCGCGCGGGTCGTAGCCCTGCTGCACCGAGATCATGCGCAGCGCGCCGAACATGTTCTCGTTGACGATGTCGATGATGCCGCGCGCCGCTTCCATCAGGCCGATGCCGAGCGCGTCGGCAATGGTCTGGACGGCCGCCTTGGCGCCTTCGCGGTCGAGCTTGAAGGTGCCGCCGAGGAGGTTCTCGGGCAGGTAGCCGAGCACGACGTTGGCGTCGGTCACGGTGGGCAGCTTGCCGCCCTTGCCGTAAGCGACCGGGCCGGGCACCGCGCCTGCCGATTGCGGGCCGACGCGCAGCGCCTTGGTCAGTTCCGGCACATAGGCGATCGAGCCGCCGCCCGCGCCCACCGTCTTCACGTCCAGCGCCGAGGCGCGGACCGAGAGGTGGCCGACTTCGGTGGTACGCTGGCGGCGCGCCTCGAGGTTCTCGATCAGCGCCACGTCGGTCGAGGTGCCGCCCACGTCGAGCGTGAGGATGTTTCTGATGCCGGCATTGCGGCCGACCCAGATCGCGCCGGTCACGCCGCCTGCCGGACCCGACATCAGCAGCGAGACGGGGTGTTCCTCCGACTTTTCGGAAGACATCAGCCCGCCGTCGGAGCGCAGCAGCGAGAGCGAACCCGCCATGCCGGCGCCGCGCAGCGATGCGCGCAAGTTGCGCACGTACTTGCCGACGACCGGACGCACCGCCGCATTGGCGACCGTGGTGAGCGTGCGTTCGTATTCCTGCATTTCGGGCAGGACCAGATGGCTGAGCGAGATCGGCACCTCGGGCATGATCTCTGCCGCCAGTTCCGCCACGCGCGCCTCGTGCGCGCCGTTGAGATAGGCGTTGACGAGCGCGACGGTCAGCGCCTCGACGCCGGAAGCCTTGAGCGCTTCGAGCGCGGCGCGGATCTCGCCTTCGTCGATTCCGGCGGTTTCCTGTCCGCGCGCGTTCATGCGGCCGCTGATCTCGAAAGTGTCCTCCAGCGCGGCCAGTGGCTCGGGCTTGGGCCAGACGATCCAGCCGGCCAGGCCGCCCGGCACGAAGGAACGGGCGATCTGCATGACCTGCCGGTAGCCCTGCGTGGTGATGAGGCCGACGCGCGCGCCCTTGCCTTCAAGCACCGCATTGGTGGCCACGGTGGTGCCGTGCAGGAAGAATTCCACGTCGGACGGGGCGATGCCGCCCTTTTCGCAGACCGCGGTGACACCGTTCAGGATGCCTTCGGAACTGTCGTGCGGGGTCGATGGCGTCTTGTGACGCCAGAACTCGCCGTTGTCCTGGTTGAAAAGAAGCAGATCGGTGAACGTCCCTCCGACGTCCACGCCCAAACGATAGGTCATGCGTTCCCCATCCGGCTTTGCCCTCAGGCAGTGTTCGGTTCCGGATCTCGGGCGCGGATTGCGGCCGACGACTCCGGGTGATGAAATGGTATATTGATATGACAATACGGCAAGGCCGCATTGCAGTCTGCGTACCGCGCCGGGGGGCGGGCGCTGCGGTTTCGGACAGAGTTATCCGCCAAGCGAATTTTTGGGGTGGCGGGGGGCCGCCGCGCCGTTCACCAGATTAGGAAAGGTCGCAACAAAGGAGACAGCCATGCCACTCGACTTCAGCACGCTTCGCCCCGGCACGAAGGAGTTTCTCGCCCGCCGCGCGGGCGGTGAGGGCCTGCTTATCGGCGGGGCATGGGGCACGGCTGCGCAAGGCGCCACCTTCGCTACCCTCGATCCGGCCACCGGCAGCGAGCTGGGACAAGTCGCCAAGGCGGGCGCGGCCGATGTCGATGCCGCCGTTTCGGCCGCCCGCGCGGCGCTGGCCGGCTGGGGCGCCACCGTGCCGGTGGAGCGCGCGCGCATCCTGTGGAAGATCGCCGACCTTATAGAAGCGAACATCGACGACCTTGCCGAACTGGAAACGCTCGACCAGGGCAAGCCGCTGTTCGTCGGCCGCTGGGCGGAGATCCCCGGCGCGGTGAACCAGTTCCGCTTCTTCGCCGGGCAGGCCATGGCGATCGAGGGCAGCACCCTCGAAAGCTCGATCAACTACCAGCCGCAGGGCAAGCAGATGCGGACCTGGACCGTGCGCGAGCCGGTGGGCGTGGTGGCGGCCATCGTGCCGTGGAACTCGCCGCTGGTGCTCACCGCGATGAAGCTGGCGCCCGCGCTGGCGGCGGGCTGCACGGTGGTGCTCAAGCCCGCCGAGGATACCTCGCTCACCGCGCTGCGGCTTGCCGAACTGATGGTGGAGGCCGGTGTTCCGGCAGGCGTCATCAATGTCGTCACCGGGCTTGGCGGAGAGACCGGCGCGGCGCTGGCCGCCCATCCGGGGGTGGACAAGATCGCCTTCACCGGCTCCACCGCCACCGGCCGCGCGGTGCTCGATGCCGCCAAGACCAACTTCAAGCGCGTGACGCTGGAGCTGGGCGGCAAGTCGCCCTCCATCGTCATGCCCGACGCCGATCTTTCGCTGGCGATCCCTGGCGTGGCCAATGCCATCTACTTCAACGGCGGGCAGGTCTGCATCGCCGGATCGCGGCTCTACGTCCACCGCTCGGTCCATGACCAGGTGGTGGAGGGCGTGGCGGAATATGCCAAGGGCCTGAAGCTCGGCCACGGCCTTGCCCCCGATACGCAGATGGGCCCGGTGGTCTCGCTGCGCCATGCCGAGCGGGTCGAAGGCTTCCTGCAGCGCGCGCGGGCCGAAGGGGCGACGATGCTGGCGGGCGGCGAACGCACCGGCGAGGCGGGCACCTTCATCACCCCCACCGTGGTCGTCGACGTGAAGCCCGGCATGGAGATCGTGCGCGAGGAAGTGTTCGGTCCGGTGCTGGTCGCGCAGGCGTTCGACGATGTGGAGGAAGTGATCGCCGCCGCCAACGACAGCGAATACGGCCTTGCCGCCAGCGTCTGGACCGAGGGGCTGTCGAACGCCCACCGCATGTCGAGCGCGATCAAGGCGGGCACGGTGTGGATCAACTGCCACGCCATGTATGACGCCACTCTTGCCATCGGCGGGGTCAAGCAGTCCGGCTGGGGCCGGGACAGCGGGCGGCAGGCGCTGGAAAACTACCTTGAATGGAAGACCGTCTGCGCGGTCGTCTGATCGGGGGCATCATCGCGGGTTGAGGGAGGAGGGGCGCATCGCAAGGTGCGCCCCTTTTCGTTGTCCTGCCTGCGCCGCTCCGTGCCGCCCGCCCCCCCCGGACCGGCTGCGGGCGGGCGGAGTGTCCGCCAACCGGCGCGCCTCCCCGTACCTCGGATAGTTCCGCGACTTCGCCCGTCCCGCCGGACCGCCCGGTCCATAGCGGGGGACGGAACAGGAAATGGAGTCTGCTCGATATGGCGGCAGTTGAACGGTGTCAGGTGGCGATCGCGGGGGCGGGACCGGTCGGAACGGTTCTGGCGACGCTGCTGGCGCAGGCGGGTATCGACGTGGTGGTGCTGGAAGTGAACGGCGATTGCGCGCAGGATCTGCGCGCCTCCACGTTCCATCCGCCGACGCTGGAAATGCTCGACCAGATCGGGGTGACGCCGATGCTGCTGGAGAAGGGGCTCAAGGCGCCGGTCTATCACTGGCGAGACCGTCACTCGGGCGAAGTGATCGACTTCGACCTTGCCGAGATCGACGACGTGACCCGCTACCCTTTCCGCATCCAGTGCGAACAGTATCACCTGTCGCGTGCGCTTGCCTCGGGGCTTGAGAAGCAGGGCAATGCCGATGTCCGCTTCGGCCAGCGCCTGCTGACCTTCGAGGAGGACGCGGACGGCGTGAACCTTGCGGTCGAGACGATGACCGGCATCGCGCAGATGCGCTGCGATTACCTGATCGGTGCGGACGGCGCGAATTCCATCGTGCGCAAGTGGCTGGGCATCGAATTCGACGGGTTCACTTATCCCGAACGCTTCCTCTGCCTCTCGACCGCGTTCGAACTGGGCGACCACATCCCCAACCTGGCCTGGGTCAACTACGTGTCCGACCCGGACGAATGGCTGGTGCTGCTGCGCGTGCCCACGCTCTGGCGCGTGCTGGTGCCGACCGACGGTTCGCTCAGTGACGAGGAACTGCGCTCGGATGCGATGAAGAACGCGATCTTCGGCAGGCTGGTCGGCGACGGGGAGATGGTGAAGACCGAGCACCGCACGCTCTACCGGGTCCACCAGCGCGTGGCGAAATCCTTCCGCGAGGGCCGCGTGCTGCTGGCGGGCGATGCCGGGCATCTCAACAACCCGCTTGGCGGCTTCGGCATGAATTCGGGCGTGCATGATGCCTTCAACCTGTTCGAGAAGCTGCTGCCGGTGCTCAAGGGGCAGAAGACGGGTTCGGGGGCAGAGGAGAACCTCGCGCTTTACGACCGGCAGCGCCGCGAAGTGACGCACAGCTTCACGCAGATGCAGACCAAGGAAAACATGGCGATGATCCGCGGCGGGCAGGACGAGGCGCACAAGCGCCGCCGCGAAGCCATGCTGGCGATCAAGCAGGACGATACGCGCCGCCGCGCCTACATGCTGCGGCAGGCGATGTACGAGAGCCTCGCCCAGGCGGCCGAGATCCGCTGAACCAGGTCGTAAACCAGACCCCCGGCACCCCATCAACCAGCGGCACCGGCACCGGTCCGCAACAGGAGTATCTGCAATGGGAGACGTTCTCGGTTGGCGAAAGCTGCTGGGTGTCATCGCCCCCTCCACCAACACCGTGGTCCAGCCGGACATGGAGCGCATGCGCCCTGCGGGCGTGACCAACCATTTTTCGCGCATCTATGTCGAGGACCCGCTGGCGCTCTCGAACGAGGATTTCATCGCCGGAACCACGGCGATCGCCGAAAACACGCTGGACGCGGTGCGATCGGTGATGACCTGCAAGCCGGACTACCTCGTGCTCGGCATGTCGGCGATCACGTTCTACGGCGGGGTCGAGGGTAGCCGGAAATGGAAGAGGCAGGTCGAGGAACTGGCGGGCGTCGGCGCGTCTACGGGGGCGGAATCGGTGGCGGCGGCGCTTCATGCCTACGGCGCGAAGACGGTGAGCTTCGTTTCGCCCTATTACCCGGTCGCCAATGCCGAAGTCCGCAATTTCCTGGAGGAATCGGGCTTCACCGTGAAGCGCGACGTGCCGCTGGAATGCCGCCGCTGGACCGACATCGCCAAAGTCGGCCCTGACCGCCTGCGCGAGGTGATCGAAGAGCTGGACGGGGATGACGTTGACGCCATCGTGCAGGTCGGCACCAATCTCTCGATGGTGGACCTTGCGGCCGAATACGAGGCGAAACTGGGCAAGCCGGTGATCGCGATCAACACCGCAACCTACTGGCACGCCCTGCGCGCGCAGGGGATCGCGGACCGGATCGAAGGCATGGGCCGCCTGCTCGCCGAATACTGAGACATGCGCCGCACCGGAGCGGTTCCGGGGCGGCGCAAAGGATCGCCTGTCACGAACCCGAAGGCATCGACAGTTCGAAGACCGTCAGGTTCCTGTCCGAGCTGACATGTACCGTGCCGCCGTGCGCCTTGGCGATTTCGGAAACGATGAACAGCCCGAGCCCCAACCCGTTCCCCCGCTCGTTCCCGTTCGCCATGGTGAACGGTTCGAACAATGTGGGGACGAGCTCCGGGGCGATCGGACCGCCTTCATTGGCGATCGACAAACTGAACCGCCCTTGCCCGCTGCGCGCGTGCACGGTGATCGGCCGGTTCGGGGTCCCATGGACGAGCGCGTTGCCGACCAGGTTGGAAAGCAATTGCGAAATCCGGGAAATGTCGCAGATGATCGGTTCTTCCAGATCGAGGATCACATCGATCGATGCCTCTGGATGAACGATCTGCAATTCCTCGATCACCTCTCGAACGGGCGCTTCCAGCGAGTCCGTCGTCTGCAGATCGAGGAATACGCCGTCGCCCAGGCGGCCGCGCGCAAAGTCCAGCAGGTCGTCGATCAGCATTTCGATGCGCCGGGTGCTCTGGCCCATTTTCTCGATCACCAGGGCGGCCCGAGGTGAGGGATCCATCCTTGCAAGCAGCCTCATTCCCGAAACCACGGCGGCGAGGGGATTGCGCAGATCGTGGCCGAGGATGGCGATGAAACGTTCCCGGATCAAAGCGGAACGATCCGCATTCGCCAGTTCCTGCTCCTTGCGGTGCAGATCGTCCTGAAGGTCGAGTTGGAGGCCGATCAATCTGGCGAAATTCTCGAATGTGGCTACGATTCCCGGATCGGACAGCTTGGCGGGAAGCGGGTCCAGCGCACAAAGGGTTCCGAAGAAACTGCCGTCGCGGCGGAAGATCGGGATCGAGATATAGCTTTCGAAGCCATATAGACGCGGCGTGTGGTGATTGTGGAATATCGGGTCCAGGGCCACGTGATCGATGATCACGCCGGTTCCCGAATCCCGGATCTCGTCGCAGATCGTCGTCTTGAGATCGAGCGAGCCGCCCACTTCCAGGCCGAAGGCAATTTCGTCCCTGACCGCACAGGCCGTCCAGCTGGTGCTGGTCACCCGGGCCACGGCGGCGAAGCGCAGGCCGGTAATGCGGCAGGCTATCTCCAGGATGGAGGGCACCGCGTCGATACGGGCGACCGCTTCCATATCATCTGCGATCAGGTCCGACATCGCGTGCATTTGCTTCCCTAGCCTTGAACCCGATTGGCCTAGCTCAGTATGACTACGCGATCAAATTCAAGTCTGGGCCTCAATCCTTCCGGCTGCAGGGCGCGGGGGCGGCGCCCCGGGAACGGAAAGCTCAGGCCCCTACCGCGCCTTGCGCGACGAGGGCTTCGATCCGCTCCGGCGCATAGCCCAGCGTTTCGAGCACCGCGCGGCTGTTCGCGCCGGGGGCGGGCAGCGTCACCGGCGCGCCGGGGCGCAGGCCGCCCATCTGGAGCGGGATCGTCGGCAGGCGGGTTTCCTCGCCGGTGTCGAGCACGACCGGTTCCAGCCCGCCTTCGGCCAGCTGCGGATCGTCGAACATGTCCTCCGGACGGGCGATGGGGGCGAAAGGCAGGCCGGTGCCTTCCAGCTTCGCCACGATCTCGGCCCGCGTCATCGAGGCGACGAGCTGGCGGACCTGCGGCAGGATACGGTCGCGGGCGAGGACGCGCTGGTTGTTGGTGCGCAGGCTCTCGTCGGCCCAGAGCTCATGCAGTTCGAACAGGGCGCAGAACTTCTGCCACAGCACGTCGGAAACCACGCCGATGAATACGGGCTCGTCGCGGGTTTCGAACACGTCGTAGATCGCCCAGGCCGAGATGCGCGCGGGCATCGGCGCGGCGGCTTTCCCGGTGACGGCGAACTGCGCCATGTGCTGGCCAACGAGGTAGGCGGTGGTCTCGAACAGGCTGGCGACGACCTTCTGGCCGCGCCCGGTGCGATGGCGCTCCTCCAGCGCGGCGAGGATGCCGATCACGCCGAACATGCCGCCGGTCACGTCGATCACGCTGGAGCCCGCGCGCAAGGGGCGTCCCGGCGGGCCGGTCATATAGGCAAGGCCGCCCATCATCTGCGCCACTTCGTCCAGCGCGGTGCGCTGTTCGTAGGGGCCGGGCAGGAAGCCTTTTTCCGAGCAGTAGATCAGGCGCGGATTGGCCTGTGCCAGTTCCTCGTAGGACAGGCCGAGCCGGTCGAGCGCGCCGGGGCGGAAATTCTCGATCAGCACGTCGGCGCCCTCGGCAAGGTCGCGGGCGACCTGCAGGCCCTCGGCCGACTTGAGGTCGAGGCAGATCGACTGCTTGCCCCGGTTGTACATCGGGAAATAGCCCGAGCCCGAGCCGAGCAGGCGCCGGGTCTGGTCCCCGCCGATGGGCTCGATCCGCACCACTTCGGCGCCCAGCCCGGCGAGGATGTGGCCCACGGCGGGGCCCATGACCATGTGCGTGAATTCGGCGACGCGGATGCCGGCCAAAGGCTGCGGGACCGCTGGCTGCGTTACGTTCTCGCTCATCGGGCGATCCTTTCGTTGTAGTCGAGCATCGGCCCGGCATCCGGCGTGAAGCCGTAGAGTGGTTCGCCGGGCAGGGCGGCGGCCAGGATCTGGCGCACTTCCAGCAGGCGTTCGAGGTCGATGCCGGTATCGAGCCCCATGGCATTGAGCATGAGCACGAGATCCTCGGTCACGAGATTGCCCGAGGCCCCCGGCGCGGCGGGGCAGCCGCCGAGCCCGCCGAGCGAGGCGTCAAGCGTGGTGATGCCCTCCTCCAGCCCGGCCAGCGCATTGGCGAGGCCGAGCCCGCGCGTGTTGTGGAGGTGGAGCGTGGTCAGCATGTCCGCCCCCACCGCCGCCCTGACCTTGCGAACCAGCCGCCGGACCTGCGCGGGGTCGGCATAGCCGGTGGTGTCGGACAGGCTGAACTCCTGCGCGCCCGCCTCGGCCGCGGCAAGGGCGAGGCGCACGACAGTATCCTCCGCGACGGCGCCCTCGATGGTGCAGCCGAACGCCGTGGCGAGGCCGACGGCGAAGTGAACGCCTGCCGCCCTTGCGATTTCGGATGCGGCCGCGATTTCCGCCAGCATCGCCGGATGGTCCTTGCGCACGTTGCGGATGGAATGGGTCTCGCTCATCGAAAGGGGGATCGACATGGCGTGGACACCCGCCTCCACCGCCCGCTGCGCCCCTTTGGCATTGGGCACGAGGGCGACGACGTTGAGCCCCTCGATCCCCCGCGCGAAGCGGACCAGTTCGGCGGTGTCGGCCATCTGGGGCAGCAGGCTGGGCGGCACGAAGCTGCCCACCTCGATCTCGCGCACCCCGGCGGCGGCCTCTGCGGCGATCCACGCCTTCTTGGCCTCCAGCGGCATGATCGCCTTGATCGACTGCAACCCGTCACGCGGGCCGACTTCGGAAACGAGTATCTGCGTCATGGTGTTCTTTCGAGAGTGGCCCCGAGGTAGACCCAGGGCCGCGCCTTGCGGTCGGCCGAGGTCCAGTCCTCGATTTCCGGCAACGACTTGAGCGTGAGGTCGATGGCATCGAGCCCTTCGAGCAGCATCTCGCGCGGTTCGGGCTCGATGGCGAAGCGGTGGATGGCGGCGCCGCAGCGCACTTCCTGCGCGGGCAGGTCCACGGTCACCTCCTGCCAGGCCATGGCGGCGATGGCCGCTTCGGGCAGGACCACGGGAAGGAGCCCGTTGCGGATGCAGTTGGCCCGGAAGATCGGTGCGAAGCCTTGCGCGATCACGCAGCGCATGCCGTACTCCGCCAGCGCCCAGACGGCATGTTCGCGGCTTGATCCGCAGCCGAAGTTCGCCCCGCCCAGCAGCACTTGCGCGCCCGCCGCTTCGGGGCGGTTGAGCGGGAACGCCGGGTCCGGCACGCGCGCGGCGGCGTCGATATAGCGCCACGGCGCGAACAGCCCGTCGGCAAGGCCGGTGCGCCCGGTGCTTTTCATCTCGCGGCTGGGGATGATCGCGTCGGTATCGACATTGTCGCGCAGCAGCGCGGCCGCGCGCGAGGTGAGGGTGGTGAACGGGGTCATCGCGCCGGCTTCCGGATCATGAGTTCGCGGGGATCGGCGATCGCGCCGGCAATCGCGCTGGCAACCACGGTTTCCGGGCTGGCGATATGGGTGCGGATGCCCGGCCCCTGCCGCCCCTCGAAGTTGCGGTTGGTGCTGCTGATCGTCCGGCTGCCTTCGGGGAAGCGTTCGCCCCCTGCGAAGAAGCATAGCGAGCAGCCGCTCTCGCGCCATTCGAACCCGGCCTCGGCAAAGATCGCGTCGAGCCCCTCGGCCTCGGCGGCGCGCTTCACGGCGGAGCTTCCGGGCACCACCATGGCCTTGCGGATCGATGGCGCGACATGGCGCCCCTTCACCAAAGCGGCGGCGCGGCGCAGGTCCGAGAGACGGGCATTGGTGCACGATCCCAGGAACGCCACGTCGATCGGCGTGCCCAGCAGCGGGCTGCCGGCATCGAGGCCGATATAGTCGTGCGCCCGCGCCGGTCCCTGCGGCACCGTGCCGTCCACCGGCACTGCATGTTCCGGGCTGGTGCCCCAGCTCACCATCGGGGCGAGCGCGGCGGCGTCTATCACGATCTCGCGGTCGAACCGGGCGTCCTCGTCGGTTTTCAGGCCGTGCCAGTATGGCTCGCCGAAGTCCTCCGGCGCATAGCGGCGGCCCGCCAGATATTCGAAAGTCTTTGCATCCGGCGCGACGATGCCGGTCATGGCCGCGAACTCGGTGGCCATGTTGCACAAGGTCATGCGCGCCTCGATGTCGAGCGCGCGCACAGCCTCGCCCGCGAACTCCACCACATGTCCCGCGCCGCCGCCCGCGCCGTGCGCGGCGATGAGCGCCAGCACCATGTCCTTGGCGGTGACGCCGGGCGCAAGCGTGCCGGTATAGGTGACGCGCATCGTCCCCGGCCGGTCCAGCCGCAGCACGCCGGTTGCCATGGCATGTTCCGCCTCGCTGGAGCCGATCCCCCATGCCAGCGCGCCCAGCGCGCCCTGCGTGCAGGTGTGGCTGTCGGGCGCGACAAGGGTGACGCCGGGCAGGACGATACCAAGCTCGGGCGAGATGACGTGGGTGATGCCCTGGTCGCGGTCGTTCACGTCGAACAGGGTGATCCCGGCGGCCCGCGCGGCGGCGCGGGTCTCGGTGATGAAGGCGGAGCCGCCCTCCATCAGCGTGCCGTCGCCGCGGCCGGGGCGGGTATCGACGATATGGTCCATCACCGCGAAAACGCGCGCCGGATCGCGCACGGGGCGCCCCGCTGCCGCCATCGCCTTGAGCGCGGCGGCGCCGGTCCGTTCGTGCAGGAACACGCGGTCTATGGCGATGAGCGCGGCCCCGGTCGCGCTGTCCGCGACATGGTGGGCCTGCCAGATCTTTTCGAAGAGAGTCTTGCCTGTCATGTGTCGTCGCACCCGCTTTCGCGCGGTTTCAGTCGTCCTGTCCGGCAAGGTCGACCACGACCTTGCCCATCGATCGGCCCGAGAGCAGCCGCTCCACCGCGCCGAACACGCCCTCGATGCCGATGTTCGGCTGATCGTCGAACCGCACCTTGATCCGGCCTTGTGCGTAAAGGTCGAAAAGCCGCTCGCGCGCATCGGCCCAGTGGGGCGTGAGCAGCCCGTTCATGAAGCCGCGCACCGATGCGCCCTTGTAGTAGATGGCATGGGCGATGCGCGGGCCGGTGACGATCTCGGGCTTGCCCTCCAGGTCCGAGGCGGCGCCGCCCACCACGAGGCGGCCATGATTGGCGAGATTGGCGAGAAAGGCATCGAAGATCGCGCCGCTCACCGTGTCCACCGCCACGTCGAGGCCGCCGGGATATTCGGCCGCCAGCACGGCGCCCACATCCTCGGACTTGTAGTCGATCACCCGTTCCGCCCCGAGCGAGGCGACGAAATCGCATTTCGCCCGGCCGCCCGCCACGCCGATCACCCGCGCGCCCATGAGAACGGCAAGCTGAACCAGCAGGTGGCCAAGGCCGCCCGCCGCCGCCGAGATGGCCACGGTTTCGCCGCGTTTCAGCTCGCCGATCCGCTCCAGCGCGACAAGGGCGGAAACCCCGGTGGAGGCCAGCGCCAGATATTCGCGCGTGGCGGCGGGTGCCTTCACGAACTGGCTGGCGGGGCCGGTATTGGCCTCGCGGTAGCCGCCGGTGAAGCGCACCGTGACCGCCGCATCGCCCACCGCGAAGTCGCTCACACCTTCGCCCACCGCTTCCACCGTGCCGATGGCCTCGACCCCGGTGAAAGTGGGCAGGGCGATCTTCACATAGTCCACCGCGTTGCGGGCGATCTGGGTGTCGAAGATGCCGTTGACGCCGCAATGCAGGTTGCGCACGCGGATCTCGCCGGGACCGGGCGCGGCCAGCGGCAGTTCGACGATCTCGCTCCCTTCGCGGAACGAGGGCGCGACGCGTTCGAGGCGGATGGCGCGGTAGGTCTCGCTCATTGCGCGATCTTTCCCTGCGGGAAGCCGAGCCCGCCCGGATTGAACAGGCCCTTGGGGTCCATCACGTTCTTCACCGCATCCAGCACATCGAGGAACGCAGGATCGCGCGTCTCGCGGTAGGGATAGGCGCGGCCGATCTGGAAATGGGCGGCGCCGTATTTCTTGCAGATCGCCTTCACCTGCTCGCGCGCTTCGGCGACCAGCGCGGTCGCCTCCGGCGCGGGGCCAAGCTGCTTCAGGCGCTTGAGATGCTCGGGCTCGACCATGGATTCGTGGACCGGGCGATAGCCTTCGGGCCAGAAGAACACCGGCTCGATGACGATGGCATTGGTGGAGAGCGAGGAGAACAGGAAACCGTTGTGAATGCCCAGCGCATCGAAGCGGGCCTTCATCGCATCGAAGTAGGCGCGGATTTCGCCGAACATGGCAGGCGCGGTGGAAAGCGAGGCCTGTCCGTGAACCGGCACCCAGCTTTCGCCTTCGGGGCCGAGGATCGAGTTCGGCGCCGGGAACGGCATGGCACGGATCACCTTGGCGATCGAGTTCTCGATCTCGGTGCCGCCGAAGCGCCTGGCGATATCGCGGGCACTGGCGATATCGGCCGCCACCGATTCCTTGCAGCGGCCCTCGGCGGTGATGTGAAGCGGGTAGTCGTCCTCAGGGATGAAGTCGCGCCCGCCCATGGCGATCTTCGCGGCGGCCAGCAGGCCCTTGCCCAGCGACTTCTCCTTGGCCACGACTTTGCCCAGCGTCTTCACGTCGCTGGCGAGCGACATGCGGCGCATGCGGACCTTGGTGAGGCCGGGGTCGAAGCCGCAGGTCTCCGAAGCGATGCCGGCGCGGGTCATTTCCGCCAGCGCCTCGATCATGATCTGGCCGGTGGGGAACGAGAACGAGACCGAATCCTCGAACCGGGGCGTGCGGATCAGGCGGAAAGTCACTTCGGCCTTGAGCCCCAGCGTCCCGGAATCGCCGCAGAACAGCCCGGCGAGATCGGGGCCGAAGTGGCGGTAGTGCGGCGTGTCGCCGTCAGGGCCGCGCGCGCCGGTGCGCAGCGTCCGTCCGTCCGCCAGCACCATGGTCACCGCGATCACGCTCTCGCTGGAGGTGCCGTGGTGCCCGGCGCCGAACATCGCGTTGAGCTGCGAAAGACCGCCGCCGATGGTGGAATAGATGCCCGACATCGGCCCCCAGAAAGGGGTGCGCAGGCCATGCGGCGCGAGCGCCTCGTTGAGCGCGCGCCAGGTGCAGCCGCACTGCACGGTCACCGTCATGTCCTCGGGGCTGATCTTCAGCACCTTGTCCATGCGGGTGGTGTCGATGGTGACGGTGTCGTCCGTGACCGGGAGATAGCTTTCGGTATAGCTCATGCCCGCGCCGCGCGGCGCCAGCGCCACACCTGCCTCGTTCGCGGCCTTGACCACGGCGGCGAGCTCAGCGGTGGTGGCAGGCGCCACGGCCAGCATGGCGACGTGATCGGCGCGGGTCCACACGTCCTCGCTGAACAGGCGAAGGCGCGCCTCGTCGTCGCTGACGTTCTCCGGCCCGACGATGGCCACCAGCGCGGCGCGCAGGTCGGCGGGGCAGGGGGCGATCCCGGACAGGGTTTCGTTCGTGGCAGGGTTGGCGGACATGGCTTGGTTCCCCGGACGCTGGAAGCCTTGAATTGGCTTTGCCTTAGATCAATTGAACGCGGGTTTCGCGATTGCCCGCCTGTCGGATGAACATGGTCACCTGTCGGACAGTTCGGCCTCTGCGAAAGCGCTCCCCACGCGCGCGGCGCCCAGCCCGGCGAGCCGCCCGAAGGTCACCGCCGTGGCAAGGCCCATCGCGGGCAGGTAGCCCCAGTAGGACGGTCCCGAGACCGACCTTGCGGCGCCGCCGCCGGCGAAGAGATTGGGCAGCCGCGTGCCATCGGCGCGCAGGACGCGGGCCTCGCCGTCGATCTGGAGGCCGCCCTGCGTGTGGAAGATCGCGCCCACCACCCTGAGCGCCCGGTACGGGGCGGCAGGCGGCAGGTCGGTTCCCCAGACGCGGCCCAAGGGGTCGGCTCTACCCTCGCTCTGTGCCGTTTGTGTCGCTTTCAGTGTCGCCTCGAGCGCGGCGGCGGGAACGCCCATCGCCTCGGCCAGATCCGCGATGGAATCGGCCTTTTTCAAGGCGTTGAGGGCCTTGAGCTGCTGCATTTCGGGAATATAGTCGGCAGCGGCCTCGATCCTGGCGTCGAACACCACCCAAACGTGATCGCCCTCCTGCCGAAGCACCGGATGGACCATGCCGGCGATGTCGGTGGTCTCGTCGGTAAACCGCTCCCCCGCCATGTTGACGAGCACGCCGCCCTCCACCGGAACACCCGGCGGCACCGGGATTCCCTGCGGTTCGGTCAGCATGGCGTAGCCCTGGTAGGCCCCCATGTCGCCCAGGGCGGCGCCCAGTTGCTCGCCCACCCGCACTGCCGTTCCCCGGCTGCCTTCGTGGCCGTTGTTCCGGGCATGGGCCATCTCGGGCATGTACCGGGCGACCATGGCGTGATCGGCGGCAAAACCGCCGCAGGCCAGCACCAGCGCGCCGCAGCCCACACGCTCTACCGAGCCATCGCGCCGGGTCAGGGAAACGCCCAGAATCCGGCCGTTTTCATCGGATTCTACCCCGGAAAGCCGAGTGCCCGCCATCACGTCCACCCCGGCGTCGTCAAGCCGCCGGTGCAGCAGTTCCACCATGTCCTGCCCCGAATGGCCGCGCCATCCGTGAACCCGGTAAGTGCTGTTGCCATAGGCCGGGCGGAAGCCGGTATCGAGCTGCCACGGCATGTCGAGAGCGCCGACCATCCAGTCCACCGTCGGCCCTGCGTGATCGGCGATGGCGCGGGCCAGCACCGGGTCGGTCTGCCCGCGGGTCTTGGCGATGATATCGGCGTAATAGCGCTCGGCATCATCCTCGATCCCGTGCTCCGCCTGCGACCGGGTGCCCGCCGCGCAGATCAGGCCCTGCGACATTCCGGTGGAGCCCATGGGCCGCTCGTCCTGTTCGACCAGCAGCACTTCGGCACCGGATTCCCGCGCGGAAAGCGCGGCAATGCAGCCGCATGCCCCCCCGCCGACCACCAGGACCGGGACGCTGAATTCGAAGGCCTCGCCGCTCATGCCTCGCTCGCGAGTTCGTCGCCCACATCGCCCGAGGCGACATCTTCGGCGAGCATGGCGGCCTCGTTCTCCTGCTGCACGATGCGCAGGATACGGGCGATGTATTCCTGATTCCACATCTGCCGCTCGGCCGAGGCAGCGCGGTCCGGCGTGAAGGCGTCGATCTCGCCTTCCGACAACACGCCCTTTTCGAGCAGCAGGCGTTCCAGCGTGTCCGCGCGCTGGCGGGTAACCGCCAGTTCCTGCGCCACCGCCATGGTGATGGCGAGGACCCGCTCCACTTGCGGTTCGAGGAAATAGGGGCGTTTTCCGGCCGGTTTGGCGCCGGCGTGGTTGAGGGCGTCGGTAAAGCTCATGCCACGGCTCCGATCACGTGCCAGGCCGCCTTGCGGCCGTAATCCTCGGTTTCGTCCTCGGCCGCATCGGGGAACAGTTCGCGGTCGACGACGCCGAACACGCCGCCGTGGATCAGACTGTCGGCGGCGAACCCCGCGGCGACCATTTCGGCATCGAGGTCCATCTCGTGCATCCGGCTCCAGAACGGCTCGTTGTTGTAGAAGGCATCCCAGTCGCGCATGGCCTGCTCGAAAAGCGGCATTTCGGGCGCGTACTGCGGCTGCTCCACGTGAAGGACGACGCCGCCGGGCCGCAGCAGGCGGCGGGTCTCGGCGAAGATATTGCGCAGCGCCTTCGTCGAAAGCTCGTGCAGGAACATCGTCGTCTGGATCCAGTCGAAGCTCTGGTCTTCGAACAGCGAGAGATCCTCGCCGCTGGCCTGCACGAAGCGCACGTTGTCAACGCCGAGCGACTTGGCGCGCGCAAGACCGTAGCGCAGGACCGGCGCGCCGAGATCGGCGATCGTCAGTTCGGCATCGGGAAAGGCCTGGGCCAGCGGCAGGCTGGAATGGCCCACCGTGCCGCCGATTTCGAGGATCCTGCGGGGCCTGAAATCCGGAAGGTTGCGGCGGACCCAGTTGACCACGGCATGCCCGCCGCCGTCCGAATACTTGCCCAGCAAGCCGCTGGTGGTGACGAAACCGGCGTGGTCGTAATTAGCGCCGTTGGTCACGTCGCCGGGGAAGTATTCCGTGTGGTAGCTGCCCGGCATGCAGTGATGATCCACGGCCGAGACGTAGCGCGGGATCGCCAGCGAGGGATCGAGGGCCAGTCGCTCGTCGCCATCGGTAAGATCGGCGGCGATCCGGGCGAGCCGTTCGTTCTGGCGCAGCGCCGTCCAGCGCCCGGCCTGCTGCCGCTGCTCCATCGTCATGCGGCGCAGTGCCGACCAGGTCTGGAACGCCGGGTCATCGAGCATGGCCTTGCGCGCTTCGTGGCGATTGGCGAGCGGACGGCCGTTCTGCGCGGCGAAGCCCGGCGCAACGCGGTTTTCAAACGATGCCTTGACCCCCGGCACCACGCGCGCGGCGAGATGGCGGTTCATCTGCGCGAGGAAGTTGATCCGCTCGATCTCGTCATGGCTGGTCTCGGGGAAAACCGCGTGGCGGCCAATCACCCGATAGTCCGGCGGGCCATCGTAGGCCGCGTTAGGGTCGTTGCCGGCCGGGGCTGGGGAATGGGGTTTCTGAGACGTCTTCACGGCCTACCTCATTTGTTATAGAGATATGATATAATGGCCGGGCGCCGGAAGCAAGCACGCTAAGCGGCGATGACCGGCAGGCGACAAGAAAGGGACGAAGAATGCTGATTTTCGCGCTGTTCAACCTGAAGCCGGGGATCTCGGTCGAAGCCTATGAGAGCTGGGCCCGCGAATCGGACCTCCCCACGGTGAATGCATTGTCCTCGATCGAGAGCTTTCGCGTTTTCCGCACGACCGGCGTGCTCGGCAGCGATGCGCCGCCGCCGTTCGGCTATGTCGAAGTGCTGGACGTGAAGGACATGGAGCAGTTCGGCGCCGAAGTGGCTTCGGCGGCGATGCAGGAAGTGGCCGCTGCATTCCAGGGCATGGTCGAAGTGACATTCCTCACCACCGAGGAAGTGACCATCGGAGAATTGGCCGCATGAGGTTCGCGGGCAAGGTTGCGGTCGTCACCGGGTCGGGCCGCAAGGGCGGTCTTGGCGAGGCCATTGCGCGGCGGCTGTCGGAAGAGGGGGCAAGGGTCGTCATCTCGGACATCGGCGGTTCGCGCGATGCGGCGACGCCGGATGGCATGATCGGCGGAACCGAGGAAATGCGCGAGATTGCTGCCTCGCTGCCCTCCGGCGGCTCGACGTTCGCCTGCGACGTGCGCGATCCGGCCCAGGTCGAGGGATTGGCCGATCATGCCATGGAAAAGCACGGTTCGCTCGATATCTGGGTGAACAATGCGGGCATTGGCTACATCATGAAGCCGCTCGCCGAAGTCTCGCCGGAAGACTGGCGCGCGGTGATCGATGTGAACCTGAGCGGGGCGTGGTTCGGCCTTCAGGCGGCGGCGGCGCGCATGGTGCGCCAGGGGCGCGGCGGCCGCATCGTCAACATCGCCAGCCAGGCCGCCAAGTCGGGCTTTCCCCATGCTCAGGCCTATACGGCTTCCAAGCACGGGCTTGTCGGCCTTGTGCGGTCCGCCTCGATCGAGCTTGGACCGGAAGGGATCACCGTCAACAACGTCTGCCCGAACCATGTGACGACCGGCCTTGGCAAGTGGCAGAACGAGCATTTCGCCGAAGTCCAAGGCATCTCGGTGGAGGAATACCTCAAGCGCATGGCTGCGCGTATTCCGATGGGCCGCCCCGGCCTGCCGCAGGACACCGCGAGCGCGGTCGCCTTCCTCTGCTCGGATGAAGCGGCCTATATCACCGGGGAAAGCATGAATGTCTCGGGCGGCGAGGAACCGCACTGAGATGAGCGAAAATCCCGCCGAAGTCCTGATCGATCACGCCCTGTCGCTTCGCTGGGAGGCCATTCCCGGCGCGGCGCGCGAGCGGGCGTCCGTCTTCCTGCATAACAGTCTTGCCGTGGGGGTGGCCGGACGCAACGCCGCCCATGCCGACGGCGTACTGGAAATGGCGAAAGGTTGGGGCGAGGGCGGCGCCGCTGGTGTGCTGGGGCGGCCGGGGCTGCGCCTTCCGGCGGCTTCGGCGGCCTTCGTCAATGCCTTCCAGATTCACGGGCAGGAGTACGACTGCGTCCACGAACCGGCGGTGCTGCATCCGATGGCGACCGTGCTGGCAGCCCTGCTGGCCGAGGCCGAGCGCGGCGCGCCGGTGAGCGGGGAACAGTTCCTGACCGCCATTGTCGCCGGCGTGGACGTGGCGGTCACGCTGGGTATCGCCGCGCCGGATGCGCTCCGGTTCTTTCGTCCGGCCACGGCAGGCATCTTCGGCTGCGTCGCTGCCATTGCCAGCCTCAGGGCGATGCCGCGCGTCATGGCGCTCGATGCTTTCGGGCATGCGCTCGCGCTGGCCTCCGGCACCATGCAGGCGCATGTCGAAGGCAAGCCCGCGCTGCCGGTGCAGGTTGCCGGTGCCGCGCGCTCCAGCCTTGTCGCCATCGATCTCGCGCATGCCGGAATGCCGGGTGTCGAGCACCCGCTGGACGGCCCTTTCGGCTACTTCGCCCTGATGGAAAAGCGCGAGGAACTCGGCGCGGCGCTTGCGCGGCTGCAGGAGGGGCACCGGATCACCGAAGTGAGCTGGAAGCCGTTTCCGACCGGGCGGGCCGGCCATGGCGGTATCGTTGCTGTCCAGAGGCTGATCGAGCGGGGACTGATCGCGGGCGCGCCGGGTGCTGAAGGGCTGGAGAGCCTTGAATATCACGCGCCGCCGCTCATCCACCGCCTCGTCGGAAGGCCCGCCAAGGCGGCGATGGAGCCGGGCTATGCACGGCTTTGCCTGCCTTTCCTGGCGGCGGTGACACTGCTGCGGGGAACCGTTTCGCTTGGCGATTTCCAGAGGGAAACCCTCGACGATCCGCAAATCCTTGCGCTCGCCGCCCGGATACGGGTGGTGGCTGACGACAATCCCGATCTTGCCGCCTTCGTTCCCGCAAGAGCGTTGGCGCGAACCCGCGATGGCCGGGAATGGACGGAAGATGTCGCCGCGCAGTTCGGCTCTCCCGAGTGGCCGCTGTCCGGGGCAGAGCATCTCGCCAAGGCGCGCGCCTGCCTTGCCTTTGCAGGGCTGGAGCATCTGCACGAGGCTCTCGCTCAGGCCATCGCGGACATGCCTGGCTCTGCCGATGCGGTGGCACTTCTGAACGATGCCGGCGTGATGGGTTGAGGGGTGGTTTCTCCGCTGTGCGGAGAGCTGTGCCGCAGGGCGGACAGGTCATGTGCAGGCAAGGCACGATTGCCTCTTGCATTATGATATAAAACTATATCAAATAATCGAGCGGATCGGGCAGGGAAGCGAAATGACCTTACTCAAGTGCGCCACTCACGTCGTTGCGGACCTTCCGGCGGCGGTGGATCGGTATCGGGACTGGATGGGCTATCGCCTCGTCGAACAGGGAGTGGTTCCTCCCGACCTCGCTGCTGCCTGGCAGGCACCTGCCAGTGCCGGACGCGGCTATGCGCTGATGCAGCCCGCCTCGGGCGAGGCGGTGTTCCTGCGCTTCGTCGAAGGCGATCCGGTACCCGGCTACGCGCCGATCCGCAGCTATGGCTGGGCCGCCATCGAACTGTGCGTTTCCGATGTGGAAGCGGTGAACCTGCGGATGCTGGAAAGCCCGTTCGAGGTGATCGGTCCGCCCAGGGAGCTGGACGGTTTCGCCACCGTGAAGCCGATGCAGGTGCGCGGGGCAGACCAGGAGACCGTCTACCTCACCGAAATCCTTGCTCCGGGGCCGGACACCGGCCTTCCCCAGCCTCGCTCCCTCGTCGACCGGCCCTTCATCATGGTGCTGGCCTGCCCGGACCTGCGCAAGTCGGCGCAGTGGGTGAAGGACGTGCTCGGATTGCCGGTGATCGATCCGGTGGCGATCCGCTATTCGATGATCACGCTCAGCTTCGGTCTCGAAGAGGATGCGAAGACGGAACTGGTGACCGCCAAGGGCGCGGGGCAGGTCTTCCTTGAGCTCGATCAGTATCCCGAAGGTGCGACCGAGCGCCCGCGACATCCCGGCGCTCTGCCGCCGGGCGTTGCCATCACGACCATGCTTCATCCCGATCTTGCGCGGCTCGAAGGGCACTGGGCCGCGATGCCGGTGGTGCGCGAAGGGCCGCTCTATGACGGCCGCCGCAGCGGGGTGCTGGTGACGCCGGAGGGCGCGCTGCTCGAAGTGATCGAAGGCGGGGAGCTTTGACGATGAACACGCAGATCCGCATCCGGCGCGGTTTCGCCGATCTTGCGCAGGGGCAGGTTCATTACAGGGCGGCCGGCACGAAAGGCGCGCCGCTGCTCATCCTTCACGCCTCGCCGGGCAGTTCGCGCCAGCAAGTGCGCCTGATCGAGGATTTCGCGGGCGAAGCCATGGTCTTCGCGCCCGACACCCCCGGAAACGGCGATTCCGATGCGCTTTGCGCTGAGGAGCCGGAGATTACCGCGCTGGCGGCAGCCATGGTGGACTATCTCGACGCGATGGGGCTGGAGCGGGTGCGTCTCTACGGTTCGCACACCGGCGCCGCCATCGCCGCGGAACTGGCGATACTCGCTCCGGAGCGTGTCAGCCATCTCGTGCTTGACGGGGTGAGCCTGATCGAAGGCGCCGAACTGGAAGAGATACTCGCCACTTACGCTTTCCCGTTCGAGCCCGACCTCGACGGCGCCTATCTGGCGCGGCTGTTCCAGTTCTGCCGCGATCAGTACCTGTTCTTCCCGTGGTATCGCCGCACCCGCGCCGGGCGGCGGGACGGCGGGCTGGGCAGCGCGGAGGACCTGCACGCCTGGGTCACCGAAGTGATGAAGGCGAGCACGACGTACCATCTCAATTACCGGGCGGCCTTCAAGTGGCCCGCAGACCGGCGCCTGTCGCTGATCCAGTGTCCCACGCTGGTGACGGCGGCGACCAACGATCCGCTCTACGATGCCAGCGTGCGTCTGGCGCCGTTGCTGCCGAACGGCCACTTCCTGGAACTGCCGCGCTTCGACGATCCCACATTCCGCGCTGTTCGCCATGACGCGATGGCCGCCTTCTTTGCAGGACATTCCTGAACCATGGATATCGGTCTTTCGCTGCTCACGCTGCTTCACATCCTGATTCCGGTCTACTGGCTGGGCGGCGATCTTGGCGCATTCTACGGTTCGCGCTTCATGGTCGATCCGAAGCGTTCGGTGGCAGAGCGCATGATGGCGCTCAAGATCCTCAACAATATCGACATGGCGCCGCGCACCACGCTGATCCTCGCATTTCCGACCGGTTTCGGGCTTGCTGTCGCCAAGGGATGGCTGGATCTGTCCGCAAGCTGGGCGATCCTCGCAGGGGTGTTGGGCCTGGCATGGCTGGCGCTGGCCTGGGCGGTACACCTCAAGCACGGCCCGCAGGGACAGGCGTTCAAGCGCTTCGACATTCTCGTGCGCTACATCGTGCTGGCCGGGCTGGCGGCGGCGGTGATCCTGGGACTTTCGGGCCAGATCGCGCTGCCGCTGTTCATCACGCTCAAGATGCTGGCGCTGGGCGCCTGCATCACGCTCGGTCTTGTCGTGCGGCGCCAGCTGGTGCCGCTGTTCCCCGCCATCGTGCAGATGCGCGAAAGCGGCCCGACGCCCGAGACCGACCGCGTGATCGCCGCCGTCAACGGCCGCGCGCGCATCAGCGTCCTCACCATCTGGGTGCTGGTGCTGATTGCCTGCTTCCTCGGCATCGCCACCCCTCTCTGACTTACGGAGCAACCATGCAGCAGCATCGCACGATCAGCGGAAAGATCCTCTACACCTCGCGCAAACCGGGCCGTGAAGGCCAGGAACGCGGGCGCGAATGGTTCACTTTCACGCACCACACCGACGGCAAGCGCTCCCTGCGCGCGCGATGCGAGATCGACGAGCCCGCGCCGACCGTTCACCGCGACGTGGTCTACAGCCTCGACGAGAACGACCGTCCGATGGATTGCTTCGTCCGCCTGACGATCGGCGACAGGTTCATGGGGTCGGGCCTGTTCATCATCGGCGAGGACACGGTGGAATGCGAAAGCTACGGTCCCTCGATCGGCCGTATCTCGCAGAAGATGCCGATCGGCGGCGATTTCGACGGCTTCGGCACGCATCCGATCTCGGGCGACGCCTATATCACCAAGAAGATCGACCGCTCGCTGGGCGTGCACAAGCGCAATTTCCGCTGCTTCCTGCCTTCGCCCGACCATCGCGGCGCAACGCCGCCGCTGATCGCGGAATCGAACATCGACCTCGGCTTCGTCGGAGAGGAGACCGTTACCGTCGCGGCGGGGACGTTCGATTGCTACAAGTACCAGTTCACCGACGATGCAGGCGGCATGATCTCCGTCGATGGTCATGCCCATCCGCCCTACGAGCTGTGGGTGACGGCAGACGATGATGCGATCTTCGTGCAGGGCGGTGTCGGCGGATATATGCAGACATGGTATGAACTTGTCGAACTAAGTCGCTTATAAAAAGCATATAGCTGAGCCGGAAGGAACCCCGGCTCAGCCCAGTTCGAGCGCGCCGGGGTTCATCAGCCCTTGGGGATCGACCGCGCGCTTGAGCGCTTCGAGCAGCGCGCGCGCTTGCGGGCGCAGGACCGAGGCATAGGGATAAGTACGCCCGATCTGGTTCGACGCCGCGCCCAGCTGCGCGAACAGGGCGATCAGTTCCTCGCGAACTTCCATGACCAGCGCGCGCGCATCCGCCGCGGCGGGCGGCTCGTCCAGACGGATCGCCGGGCCCAGCACGTCGCGGTGCAGCGGCAACCAGGCATCGCGCCAGTTCAGGACCGGCTCGTAACTGAAGGCATGGGTGCCCATCACGGTTATGAGGCGCGAGACGGTCACGCCGGCGGCGTCCAGTGCGGACTGGCGGCGGGCCAGCAGCGCTTCCACCGCCGCGGTGAGGCGCTGCGCCTCGCTGTGCGGGACTTTGGCGTTAAGGGCGATCCAGCGGTCTGCCAGGGGGCCGAGGATCATGTCCCTGACCGGCGGGAACAGGTCGGCGCGGCCCGCGCGCGGAATGGAGTCCGGCAGTTCGCGGCCGCCGAAACGGGCGGCGATTGCCCGCGCCGCCTGCCTGTCCGCCGCGATGGCCGCCTCGCTGCGGCCGGCGAGGACGAGGTGGAGCGAATGGCATCCCGCCGCGATGAACGAGCGCCCCGCCAGGGCGAGTTTCGCACCGGCCCTCAAGCCCTTCAGGAGCCCGCGTTCCTGCCCGGCGACCTTGGCCAGCATCCGGGCGTCGCGGAGGAGATCGGTCGGGCCGGAGAGAGCGCTGCGGGTCTTGTCGGCGTCCATCAGGTAGGCATCTTCGGCAAGGTCGGCGCGGGCGACTTCGCAAAGCGCGGCGATGCCGTCGGCCTGTCGCTCGAAACCGAAGGAGAGATAGCCGAAGTGTCCCGGCGCGCGGATCAGGCGCAAGGTCACGCGGGCCTTGATACCCAGCGCGCCTGCGTCATGAACGAAAAGGCCGGTGGTATCGGGGCCGAAGGTGCGCAGGAACGGGCGCGGGGCGCGGGCGACGGCCCTTTGTCCGGTATGGAGGATCGAACCGTCCGCCAGTACCACTTCCATGCCAACGACCGCTTCCGCCGCCGAGACGTGACGCGCGGTGCCGAGGAACAGCGCGCCGTTCGACAGGCCGCCGCCCACCGTGGCCCGGCTGCCGGAAAAGGTCCCGAAAAACGGCAATCGCAGGCCGAGCGGAGCAAGCGCATCGTGGATCTGCTTCCACGTCGCGCCGGCCTCCACGGTGATGGTCATGTCTGCTTCGCTCACCGCGATCACGCGGTCGAGGCGGGACAGGTCGATGGCGGCGAAGCGGCGGTCGGCGGGCGTATAGCCGCGAACATAAGTAAGGCCGCCGCCGCGCGGGGCCATGGCGATCCCGGCCCGCCCGATCAGCCCGACCGCTTCCGCAAGCGCCTCCACCGTTGCGGGGCGAACCACGAAGGCGCAGTCCGCGCCTTCGTCCAGCAGGTCCGAGCCATGGAGGCGCAGGCTGTCGGGATCGGTGAGGATGCCGTCCGGGCCGAGCGTCTCGGCCAGTCGGTCCAGCAGCGGGGTGAGGCCGGTCATGCCGTTTCTCCCGCAAGTTCGGCGGCGGCGGCGCGGAAGCTGCGCCGCGCCGCCATGAGGACGAAGAAGGCGCCAAGGCCGCAGCCGAAGAATACGCTTCCCAGCGACCAGGCGATGCCGCTCCTGCCGGTGAACACCGTGTCCGACAGGAAGCCGACGATGAAATTGCCCGCTGTGAGCGCGATCAGGCCCGAAGCGATCGTCTGGAGCGCCATGACCTGCGCACGCAGGGCATTGGGGGTTATCTGCGCGAAGCCGGAATAGACGGCCGAGGTGTTCCAGTTGAGGAACAGGGCGTTCAGCAGATATCCCGCCAGCGCAAGGCTGCCGCTTGGCGCAAGGCAGGCAAGCGTGCCGAATACCACCATCGAGGCGGCGCAGCCCATCGCGCAGAGGATCGGTGCGTCGGCATGCCCGCGCCGGGCTAGCCAGGCGATGACCCAGCCGCTGTTCACTGCCGCGAAGATCGAGACGGGAAAGCCGTAGAGACCGAGAATTTTCCCGGTTTCGGCGGCGCCCCAGCCATGCACGCGGATGAACAGCGCCGGGAACCAGCCGACGATGGCGTAGACGCAGACGAGGTTCAGCACCGATCCCAGCATGAACAGCGCGAATGCGCCGGGACGGCGGGCGAACAGGCGAAGGATCGGGCGCAGGCTGATCGGTTCGGTCGCCCTTGCGCCGCCCTGCCGGGCCGGTTCCCGCGTCGTGAGCCAGAGCAGCAGGGCAAGGACGATGCCCGGCGCTCCGCAAAGCACGAAGACCACCTGCCAGGTCTGCATGCCGCCGAATACGGCGGGCAGGCCCGCAATCAGCCCGTCGGCCCAGTCGAGGAACAGGCCGCCCAGCGCCATGGCTCCGGCCGTGCCGAGCGAACTGCCGGTCACGAACAGGCCATAGGCCTTGGGCCGCACGTCTGGCGCGAAGTAGTCGGCGATCAGCGATGTCGCGACCGGCACCAGCGCCGCTTCACCCACGCCCACCATCATTCGCGCGGCGAAGAGTTCGTGAAAGGTGGTGGCGAGCGAACAGCCGATCGTTGCCAGGCTCCAGAGCGTAAGCCCGCCCAGCAGCAGCGGCACGCGCCGCCAGCGATCGCTCAGCATCCCCAGCGGTAGCCCCAGGACGCTGTAGACGACGCTGAACGCCATGCCTTGCAGAAGGCCGAACTGGGTATCGTCAATCGCCAGCGACTTTTGCAGCGGTTCGATCAGCAGCGCGATCGAAACCCGGTCAAGGATAGCCAGCGCATAGGCCAGCGTCAGGAGCGCGAGGACGTACCAGGCATAGGACCGGCGCGGGAACGCGGCGGCGAGCGGCGCTGCGCTCTCGATGCCGGCGCTCACGAAGCGGCCGTGACGGCGGCGCCGAGCATGGCGGTCAGGATGGCCGCGCCTTCCTGCGGCGAGGCGGGCAGGGCGGAGGTTTGCCCATCGCGCAGAAGGCCTGCGATTTCCTCCGCCTCGCGCTGGGCCGGATCGTCGCCAAGGGTCACGAAGGTCGGGACCGTGACTTCCCGCCACTTCTCTGCAGAGGCGGCAGTCAGGGCGGCGGCCACGCAGTCGCCATAACGCGGGAGTTGCTTGAGCACGCCGGTCAGCGCGGCGTGCATCTGCGCCGGTTCGGGCAGCGCCGCGGACTTGCGCGCTGCGCCTTGCGTGCCGTCGAACCATGGCCACTGCACCTGACTGTCCCGCAGCATATGCCAGATGCGGTGGAGATGGGTTCCGGCATGGGCATCGAAGGGGATGACCGGGCAGCAGGCGGCGTTGAAGGCAGCGTCGATGTCCATGTGGGGGGCGCCGTGGATCACGAGCGTTTCCACCAGATCGGGACGCTGCGCCGCCAGCCTGGCGCCCAGCGGCGCGGCAAGGCCGATGGCGAGCACGTCCACTTTGCCGAGAGCCAGATGCTCGATGACTTGGGCCAGGCTATTGGCCAGAAGGTCGGCATCCGGTTTGGCCAACGGATCGGAATCGCCAAATCCGGGCAGGTCGGGCACGAGTGTCGAGCGCGAACCGGCGAGGGCCTGTGCCCATGCCTGCGCTTCCAGGGTGGTCGGCGCGGAAAGCGCGAGCACCGTCCGCCCGCTGCCCGACAGGTTCCGCCGCCAGTGAAGTTGACCTTGCGGAAGGTCCACATAGCCGGCCTGCGCATCCGGTGCGGCTTCAGGCGGGGGTGGCGATGCCGCTCCCGCTCCCGCTCCCGCTCCCGCAAGCGTTTCCGCCAGCCAGTCCAGCCATTCGTTGCGATCGCTGCCGAGCCTTTCGACCGTCAGCCTGTCGTTCTGATCGACGGGTACCTTGCCGAGAAACCCGTAGAGCACGTCGTCGCTACGGGCGGCCACCCGGGTCGGCACTTGCACGGTGCGCAGGTCCTCCAGCGGGTTCCAGCGCATCGCGGCGGCATAGGCGTCGGAATAGTGCGGTCCGGCGCTGAACAGGTCGATACCGTAGTCTTCCAGCCATTCGGGCGCCGGGGCATCCATCGCCATGCGGCTCTCGGCCTTGCGCGAGAACCAGGGGAACCAGCGCAGCATGTCGCGGGCATGAACCCATTCCGCCGCGAGGTAGGCCCCGTCGGCATCCGGGCGGAAGGGTCGCATATAGGCGTTGATGAAGGTTTCGGGGGCGGGGGCGTCGGGGATCGAGAGGCCGTCCAGCACCAGCAGCGGCATCTTGCCGCCCCGCGCGGCGAGGGCCAGCGCGATCTTGGCGCTGGTGTGCGTGGCGTAAAGCGGTGCTTCCTCCAGCCCCAGTGCCGCAAGCGCTTCGCGCAGAGCCTCGGCGAAATCGGGGATCGCCGGATCGATCAGGCCGAGCGGCTGCGAATTGCCGTAACCGGGCGTGTCGAGGGCGAAGACGCGAAACCGGCTGGCGAGCATTTTCATCGTGGCGGTGTGCAGGCGGGAGGATCGCGGGGAATCGTGAAGCATGACCACCGCCGGCCCTTCGCCGCAGACCCGGTAGTGAACCAGCCGGCCTGCTTCCGCTCCCTTGCCGATCGCTTTGCCGGCAATCGGGGCAGTCACGTAGCGGCGCCTGATGGTGCTGGCGGTGGTCATGCGGCCCGTCCTTTATGGTATATCAATATGACTATTACTGTGTCAGGATCGCGGCCTTGTCCAGTGTCCGTCCAGAGCGGGGCGGCCCAATCTCCGACAGGTGAAAAATGCGTTCGAATTCGATGGTGACAGCAGCACCGTCTTCTGCGGAGATACGGCCTTCATCTCCCGAAGCGACGTCCGATCGCAGCCTTCCGGCGCGAGACAGCGGCGCGGGTTGGGTCGTGGTCTTCGCGGCGATGGTGGGACTGGCGATGGGGCTGAGCCCCTTGCCGTTCTATACGGCGGGCATGTTCGCGCCGGAGTTGCAGAAGGCTTTCGGCTGGAGCTTCGCCGCGCTCATGGGCGCGATTACCGTGCAGTCGCTGGTGGTCATGGCGACCGGGCCGATGGCGGGCTTTGCCGTGGACCGTTTCGGCGCGCGGCGGGTGGCGCAAGTCTCGCTGCTGCTGTTCGGCCTGACTTTCATGAGCCTCTCGTTCAGCGACGGCACGCTCTGGATCTATTACGGCCAATGGGTGCTCATGTCGGTGGTCGGCGCCGGAACCCTGACGGCGACGTGGATGCACGCCGTCAACGGCTGGTTCGACCGTCACCGCGGGCTCGCCATCGGCGTGGCCAGCACCGGCACGGGCATCACCGGTTTCCTCGTGAAGCCCTTGGCTGCCTGGCTGATCGGTGACTTCGGCTGGCGCTGGGCGTTCGTGGCGATCGGGGCGCTGCCGATCGTGATCGGCTTCCCGGTGGTTTCCCTGCTGTTTCGCGAAAGGGGCGAGCGGCGCGGTTCGGGCGAGGAAGAATCGCCGATCATGGAAAGCGGGCTGACCCTGCGCGAGGCGCTGCGTGACAGGCGCTTCTGGATCATGACCTTCGCCTTCCTGCTGATCGCCTTCGCGCTTACCGCGCCTACGCCCAATCTTGAGAATATCCTGCGCACCCGGCACTTTGCGCTGGCGGAGATCGGCGCGATCACGGCCGGATTCGGGCTTTCGGTGATCGCCGGTCGGGTGATCGGCGGCTGGCTGCTCGACCGGTTCTGGGCGCCCGGCTGCGCGCTGGTGATCCTCGCCATGCCCGCCACCGGCAGCTTCATGATGGCGCAGCCGCAACTCGACACCACCCATGCCGTGCTTTCGGTGATTGCGCTGGGCCTTGGGGCGGGCTTCGAGTTCGACCTGCTGGCCTATCTCATCGCGCGCTACTTCGGGCGGCGGAACTACGGCACGATCTACGGCTGTTTCTATACCGTGATCGCGCTGGGCGGAGGCCTTGGCCCGGTGGTCTACGGGTGGGCCTTCGACACGATGGGGCGCTACGATCCGGCGCTCATGGCGGGGGTCGGCTGCCTGGTGGCGGGAGGGTTCTCGCTGCTGCTGATGGGCCGCTATCCGGTCTGGCGCGTGGCGGCGGCGACTTGACTAAGCGGGGGCGGGCTCCGAAGAGCAGGGTCGGACCAAGGCGGGCGTCCTTGGCCCGACACCTCCCGGGGGAATGACGTGCTCGATCGCGATGCGGCAGTGCCGCTCTATCACCAGATCTACCTCATGTTGCGCGACGAGATCCTGAGCGGCCAGCGTCCCTTTGGCAGCGCCATGCCCACGGAGGCGGAAGTCTCCGAAATCTACGGCGTCTCGCGTATTACCGCGCGCCGCGTGCTGAACGATCTGGCCGAGCAGAACTATGTCGAGCGCAAGCGCCGCCTTGGCACGCGCGTGGTGTTCAAATCCCCGGCCAAGCCGCTGGAGGCCAACATCGACCAGGCGGTGGATTCGCTGCTGGCGCTGGGGCAGGGCACCACGGTCAACGTGATCTCGGTCGAAAGGCGCGAGGCGACCGCCACCGTGGCAAGCGCGCTGGGGCTGGGCGTAGGGGCCGAGGTGGTCCGGGCGGTGCGCGTGCGCTGTCTTGACGGGGTGCCGATCGGCTATGTCGTCAGCTACGTTCCGGGCGAACTGGGCGCGGTGGTCAACGAGGCGTCGCTGGTGCGCGCCCCGATCCTCAAGCTGCTGGACGAGGCGGGCCACCACGCCGCGCGGGCGGAACAGACCATCGGCGCCATGCTGGCTGACGTGCTTTGCGTGGAACGGCTTCAGGTGGAGCCGATGTCCGCGATCCTGCGCATCACCCGTACCGTCTATGATCGGCAGGACCGGCCGTTCCTGCGCACTTACGCGCATTATCGTTCGGACAGGTTCAATATCCGCATGGATCTTCAGAACCCCGGCGCGGAATGAGGCCACTGGCTCGCCGTTTCGCGGCGCTGCTCTGGACCTTGCCGCTGCTGGGCCTTGCCGGGCCCGGCGCCGCGCTCGATCCGGCCCGCAGGCTCGATCAGTTCCGGCATACGCGCTGGTCGCTGGGAGACGGCGCTCCGGGCAATATCCGCGCGATGGCCCAGGGGCGCGACGGGTTCCTCTGGCTCGGCACTTCCACGGGGCTTTACCGCTTCGACGGCATTCGCTTCGAACGGGTCAATCCGGTGGACGACGATCCCGGCCGGTCGATACAGGTCACGGCGCTGCTGGCGGCCCGCAACGGGGACATCTGGGTCGGCTATGATTTCGGCGGCATCGCGGTGCTGCGCGGCAGCGGTCCTCATCGCGGCGTGCTGCGAGGGGCGAACCCGCGGCCGCCTTCGGGCGGGGTGGACAGCATCCGGCAGGGCCGCGACGGCGCCGTCTGGATCGCGGTTGACCGCAAGGGCGTGATGAACCTGTCGCGCTACCTCAACGGACGATGGACCTATTTCGGACCGGCGCAGGGCTTTGCCGAGGCGGCGATGGGATCGATGCTGAGCGCATCGGACGGCAGCTTCTATGTCGCCCAGCCATCGCGCGTGCTCCGCCTTGCTCCGGGGGCCTCGCGCTTCGAACCGCTGGGGGCCCGCGCCGGTTCGTTCGCTGCGCTTGCCGAGGATTCCCGTCGTCGTATCTGGCTGGCCGACGAGGGCGGGCTTCGCAACCTGTCGGGCGGCGGGCCTATCGCCCCGCTGTCTCCCGTCAATACCCCCTACGTTCGCCGGCAGATCGCCTTCGATCGCGGCGATGCCCTGTGGATCGCCGGTCAGGATGATGGTCTCGCCCGGGTCGTTCCCTCCACGGCGGCGGCGAGGCCCGTGTTCGATCGGCTTTCCGACCGGGACGGGCTGACCGCATCGCTTGCCCTGTCGGTTCTGGAAGACCGCGAGGGCAATGTCTGGGTCGGCACCGAATCCGGTCTCGATCGGTTTTCCGCCAGCAATGTCGCCCGGCCGCGCAATCACGAGGCGGTGGTGACGGGGTTCGTGGCCGATCCGCGCTCGGGGCATGTGTTCTATGCCGGGCTTTCCGGTGTCTACCGGGCCGGGCGGGACCGCGAGGAGCCGGAACTGATCTTCCGCAAGGCGTCCCTCGGCGTCCTGTGCGGCGATGCCCGGCGCCTGCTGGCCATCGGCCTTGACGGGAATTACCTGCTGACATTGCGGGGCGACGGAACCGTCGCGCAGTCCAAAGCGATAGCAGGTCCGCTTTCGGTATCCTGCACCGTGGACGATACGGGAACATTCTGGACCGGCATGGACCGGGTCTATCGGCTTTCAGGCACTCGACTGGAGCCTGCTTCCGGTCCGGCAGGAGACCGGAACGGCACCGTGCTGACCCTGCGCCCCGATGGGCCGGGCACATTGCTCGTCGGCCGCAGCAAGGCCGGATTTCAGCGCATCGCGGGCGGCTCGGCGATCAGCCTCTGGCCGGCAGGCGCAAACCGCATCGGTTCGGTCAACCTCGTCGTCGGGAGCGGGGGGAGCTTGCTGTTCGGCGGGCAGAAGGGCATCGCGCGGCTGCGGGGCACGCGTCTCGAGAGCCTTTCCGAGCGGGACTATCCCGTGCTGGCCGGCGTGACCGGCATTGGCCGAACCGGGGACGGTGCGGTCTGGACCATCGGGGCGACGGGGATCGCACGCATTCCGGCCAAGGGGCTGGACCGCGCCTTCCAGAGGCCCGGCGCCGCCCTGCCGTTCGACCGCTTCGGGCATGAGGAAGGGTTCCGGGCAAGATCCAATGTGTTCGGCACCAATGACCTGGCGGCGGATGGCGGCGGGCGGCTCTGGCTTGCGTCCAACCAGGGGCTGGCCTGGATCGATACGGAACGGCTGACGCGCAACGACGTCGTGCCGCCGGTGATGATCCGCTCGCTGATTGCGGGCAAGACCCTGCATGCTCCGTCCGATAGCGTGATCGCACTGCCGGTCGGCACGGACCGCGTAGAGATCGAATTCGCCGCTCTCAGCCTTACCGATGCCGGTGCCAACCGATACCGCTATGTCCTGCGCGGCGCTGACGGCAACTGGGTCGATGCCGGGCACCAGCGCCAGGCGCTTTACACGAACCTTGGTCCGGGGAATTACGAGTTCCGCGTCATCGCCTCGAACAACGACGGCGTCTGGAACCGGCAGGGCGCGAAAATCGCCTTCACCATCGCTCCGGCCTTCTACCAGACGGGCTGGTTCCTCGCTCTCGCATGTCTGGCGATCGGCGCGGCGGTCTGGGCATTCTATCGCTGGCGCCTGCGAACGGTGGCGGCGCAGGCCAGCAGCCGATTGGAGGCCCGCCTCTCCGAGCGGGAGCGGATCGCGCGGGAACTTCACGATACCCTGCTGCAGGGTTTCCAGGGCCTGATGCTGCGGTTCCAGTCCATCGTCGAACTGCTCCCCAAAGGAGACAAGGCCCGCAGCGCGCTCGAGGATACGCTGGAGCGGGCGGACGACGTGCTGCTCGAAGGGCGCGACCGCGTCCGTTCTCTGCGGGAGGACCGCGAGCCGGTGCCGCTGGCGCCCTTGCTGGCTCCGCTCGCGGCCCGCATCGTGCCTTCGGCCCTGCGCTGGACGATCGTGGAGGAAGGCAGTGTCCGGCCGATCCGCGCCTCGGTGGCGGACGAACTGGCCCGCATCGTTGGCGAGGCGCTGGCCAATGCCGTTCGCCATGCGGAGGCTTCATCGGTCGAAATCCGTATCCGGTATGCGGCGGACAAGCTCACCCTCTCCATCGCGGATGACGGTATCGGCCTGCCCGATGCGATCCGGGAAGCGGGGCGCCGCGAAGGTCACTATGGGCTGGTAGGAATGCGCGAACGCGCCGTCCGGCTGGGCGGCAAGCTGGAATTCCGCGCCCGGCAGCCGCACGGCACCGAGGTCTTTGCGGCAGTGCCTTCGCGCCTGGTATGAGGCCGGTGTTCACCGGGAGCGCGCTGCCGTCATCAGCTTGTCCTTGAACCAGATCATCCCTGCATCGGTGGTGCGGGCGGCATGGTACTGGATCATCTCGCGCATCGCCGGCATGGCCATCGGCGCCGGACGGATTTCCAGCGGCAGCAGCGGCGCGAAGACCTGGGCAAGGCGTTCGTGCATCAGGGCCAGCAGGTTCGTGCCGGGCAGCAACCATGGCACCAGCGAAAACGATGGCGCCGTCACCTCGATCCGGCGGCGGTCTTCCGATGCCAGCAGGTGGCGCTCGGCAAAGGAGGGAACGCCGGTGATCCGCACCGCGACCTGACCGCAGGACAGAAACGCTTCCTCTGTCATTTCCTGCCGGAACACCGGATTGCCCGACCATCCGACGACGACGTGCCGTTCCTCGAACAGGAGTTCGCTGGGGTGGTCGGGGCTGAGGTATTGTTCGGGCGTGAGCTGGAAATCGAGCTTGCCGTCTTCCAGAAGCGCGCTCGATTCCCGGTTGGGCAGGACGACGTTGATCTCCACCCCGGGCGCCTCGTGCTTGAGCTGGGGCAGCAGCGGGCTGAGGAGCACCGTCGAGATATAGTCCGAGGCCGCGATCTCGAAGCGGCGATCGGACGTGGCGGGATCGAAGGCGGTCGCGCCCGAGATCAGCACGCGAAGATTGCGCACCGCTTCCGATACCATCGGCGCCAGCGCCAGCGCATGGGGCGTGGCCACCATCCGGCGGCCGTGCGGCACCAGCAGTTCATCGTTCAGCGCCAGTCGAAGCCGACCCAGCGCGGCGCTCATCGCGGATTGCGTCAGGTTCAGTCTCTGTGCCGCTCTGGTGACGTTCTGTTCCTCCAGCAGCAGTTCAAAGGCGATCAACAGGTTGAGGTCGAACTTGTCCAGGCGCATCAGGTATCGATTCCATCGTTGGTAATGGACAAAAACAAAAAATTTGATCTGTGGCAAGCGGTCCTGCAATCCCTCCGGCAACGGGCTCGCGATGGGCATGGGAGAAGAATGGCGGCGCATCGTGGCGGATGCGGATGGCGTTCCTGAAAGCAGGTATATGGAAAAACTCGATATTCTCGTGATCGGCGGTGGCATCGGCGGCCTTTCCGCCGCGATTGCGCTCCTTCGCAAGGGGCATCGCGTCACCGTGATCGAGCGCGATCCTGAGTGGTCGGTCTATGGCGTCGGCATCATCCAGCAATCGAACGTGGTCCGCGCGATGGACCAGCTCGGCGTGCTCGAAGCCTTTCTGGATGCGGCCTGCGGGTTCGATGCCGTGGAGATCTACCTTCCCGACGGGACCCGCGTGGCTCGTATTCCCACGCCGAGACTGGTGGAGGGCAGGCCCTCCAACGTCGGTATCGGCCGCCGTGCCCTGCAGAAGGTGCTTGGCGACAGCGCCCGGGCCCTCGGCGCCGAGATCCGCCTCGGCGTGACTGTCGAACTGCTGGATCAGGATGAAACGGGCGTTTTCGTGCGCTTCTCCGATGGCTCCGACGGGCGCTATGATGTGGTGGTCGGCGCTGACGGCGTCTATTCGCAAACCCGCCGCATGGTCCTGCCTCAGGCGGAAAGCCCGGAATTCACCGGTCAGTCGGTCTGGCGCTACAACTTTCCGCGCGCTGAAGGGCTCGATGCGCTTCACGTCTACAACGGACCTACCGGCGTCGGCCTCGTGCCGATGTCGGCCGACACGATGTACATCTATGCGACCACGCCGGAGCCGGACAATCCCCGCTATCCGGTGGATGGCCTGGCCGCGGCGATGCGCGCGAGGTTGTCCGGGGCCGCACCGGCAATCCGCGAACTAGCCGAACATATCACCGATGACGAGGGCGTGGTCTACCGCCCGCTCGAAGGCATGATGGTTCACGGTCCGTGGCATGCAGGCCGGGTGGTGCTGCTGGGCGATGCCATTCACGCCACCACGCCGCATCTGGGGCAGGGCGCCGGCATGGCGATCGAGGATGCGCTGGTTCTGGCCGAGGAACTCTCGGCGCACACCGCTCCCGAGGAGGCATTCGCTGCCTATCGCGCCCGTCGTTACGAGCGCTGCCGCTACATCGTCGAGGCTTCGCTGGCGATCTGCCACGGCCAGATCGGCAAGGGCCCCCCGGTCGATAACCACAAGGCCACCGCCGAGATGTTCGCGGTTGTCAGCCAACCCATTTGACCATTTCATTCAAGGAATTGCAGCCATGAGCCGAGTGACCGAAATCCGCTATGTCGGATATGGCGTTCAGGATTTCGACGCCGAGCGCGCCTTCTATACCCAGGACTGGGGCCTCGTGGAGGTCGCCGCGCAGGACGATTTCGCCTGGTTCAAGACCCACGGGCATGACGAGCACCATGTCGTGCGCCTCCACAAGTCGGATGCCGACCATGTCGAGGTGATCGCGTTTGCCGCCGATACGCGGGGGGATGTGGATGGTCTGCACGAGAAGGTCGTGGCGGCAGGCTGCAAGGTGATCTTTGCCCCGCGCGAACTCGATGCCCCCGGCGGCGGCTATGCCTTCCGCTTCTTCTCGCCCGACGGCCTCCCCTTCGAGATTTCGGCGGACGTGGAGAAGCTCGGCAAGCGGGCGATGGAGCGTTGGGAAGGCGTGCCGGTGAAGATCAGCCACATCGTCATGCACTCGCCCGATCATCAGGCGCTGGTGGCTTTCTTCACCGATGTGCTCGGCTTCAGAATCAGCGACTGGCTGGGCGACTTCATGTGCTTCCTGCGCTGCAACGAGGCGCACCACCGCGTCGCCATCCTGCCCGGTCCGCCCTGTCTCAACCATGTCGCCTACGATATGCTCTCGGTCGACGACATGATGCGCGGCGTCCATCGCCTCAAGCAGCGCGGCACGGACCTGCGCTGGGGGCCGGGCCGCCATACGGCGGGCAACAATACCTTCAGCTACTTCACGACGCCCGGCGGTTTCGCGGTCGAGTATACGTCCGAGCTGGAAGAGGTCGATTTCGAAACGCATCAGCACAAGGTCCATATTCCGGGCCCGCAGATCATGGACCAGTGGGGCATCGGTGTCGGGGGCCCGCAGACGATGCCGCATCCCGCACCCGATGCGCGCCTGTTCCAGCCGGCGGAGGCCTGAACCATGGCTCTGTTCGAATACTTTCCGAACTACATCTGGAACCTCTCGGTTTCGATCGCGATGGAATCGGGCGCGCAGCTTGGCGAGATCATCGACATGTGCCAGCCGATCCGCGACGCGGCGGCCAGCGGCGCCGATGCCGGTACGCCGCAGTTCATGAAGGCATGGGCGGCGATGGGCGACAAGCTGCTCGAACTTGCCGCCGAGGACGAGGCTGAGGGGCGCAAGTTCTCCGCCTCGAACAAGCTGGAGCGCGCCTCGCTCTACCTCATCACCGCGGAACGCATGCAGGGCCACGGCCATCCCGGCCGTCAGGAAACTTACGCAAGGGCGCGCGAAGCGTTCGACCGTTCGACCGCGCTGGGCCGGATCAACCGCGAGCGCGTGGAAATCCCGCTGGAAACCGGCACGATGCCTGCGCTGTTCACGCGGGCACCCGGAGAGGGACGCCAACCGGTGGCGGTGTTCTGCAACGGTCTCGATAGCTGCAAGGAACTGCTCTACTGGACCCGCCTGCCGCAGGAACTGGCGCGGCGGGGCATCTCCACGCTCTGCGTCGACCAGCCAGGATCGGGCGAGGCGCTGCGCCTTCAGAACCTGCCGGTCGATCCCAATTCGGAAAGCTGGGCGAGCAAGGCGGTGGACTGGCTGGAGCAGCAGCCGGACGTCGATCCGGCGCGCATCGGCATGACCGGCATCTCTCTCGGCGGCCACTTCGCGCCGCGCGCGGTCGCTTACGAACCGCGTTTTGCATCCGGCGCGGTCTGGGGGGCCAACCACAACTGGCGCGAAGTGCAGGACAAGCGCATGGCACGCGAGGGCGAGAACCCGGTGCCGCACTACTGGGCGCATGTCCACTGGGCCTTCGGTGCCGAGGATCAGGACGATTTCCTGGCGAAGTCCGATGCGATGAACCTCAACGGCCACATGGACCGCATAAAGGTACCCTTCCTCGTCACTCACGGCGCGCAGGATCGCCAGATCAGCGTGAACTACGCCAGCGATCTCTACGACCAGCTGGTCAATTCGCCGCGCCGCGAGAAGGTGATCTTCACGCCCCGCGAAGGCGGCGTCGAGCACGTCGGAGCGGACAACATGGCTTATGGCCGCGATCTGATTTCAGACTGGTTCGCCGAGACGCTGGGAGGAAAGACCGCATGACTCGCCGTTTCGTCGATCTCTCGATCTCGCTCTGTAACGATGTCGTCAGTGATCCTCCGTTCCTGAAGCCGGAGATCACCTACCAGACCCATTCCGAAACGGTGGGCGAACTGAACATGTTCTTCCCCGGCGTGACCGCCGAGGATACGCCGGATGGCGCCGGTTTCGCCGCTGCGGAATGGGTCAGGCTGACCACGCACAGCGGCACGCATCTTGACGCGCCTTATCATTTCCATCCGACAATGAACGGCAAGGACGGAGAGCCTGAGCGTTCTCTCACCATCGACGAAGTGCCGCTGGAATGGTGCTTCCAGTCCGGCGTGAAGCTTGATTTCCGGCACTTCCCGGATGGCTATGTGGTTACGGCCAGGGATGTCGAGGACGAACTGGCCCGCATCGGCCATACGTTGAAGCCGCTCGATATCGTCCTCGTCAACACCGCCGCCGGCAAGGCGCTGGGCGAGCCGAACTATGTCAACCGCGGTTGCGGCATGGGCTACGAGGCGACCATGTACCTCACCGAGCGGGGGGTACGGGTGACGGGCACCGATGCCTGGTCATGGGATGCGCCGTTCAGCTACACCGCTGAAAAGGTCAAGGAAACCGGCGATCTGTCCCTGATATGGGAAGGCCACAAGGCAGGCCGCGATATCGGGTATTGCCACCTCGAAAAGCTGCACAACCTCGAAGTGCTGCCCGACCATGGTTTCACCGTCTCGTGCTTCCCGCACAAGATCAAGGGTGCCTCGGCGGGCTGGACCCGCGCCGTCGCGATCTTCGAGGATTGAGCATGCGCCTTGCAACTCTGGAAAACGGCCGCCCGGATGGCGCGCTGGCGGTCGTCTCGGCCGATGGTGCACGCTATCTGGAGGCGGCCGGGCTGAGCCTGCTGTCGGCCATGGAGGACTGGCCGGCGGCCGAGCCCGATCTCCTTCGGCTTGCCGCGGCGCTTGAGGGCGGAGCGGGCGGACGGCTCGATCCCGCCCGCCTGCGCGCGCCGCTGCCGCGTTCGTGGCAATGGCTCGACGGGTCGGCCTTCGGCACGCATGGCGAACTCATGCAGATCGCTTTCGGCCTGCCTCCGGTCGATAGCGACCGGCCGCTGATGTACCAGGGCGTTTCCGACCGCTTCTACGGCCCGAGCGACGCGGTGCCGTTTGCAGACGCTGGCCACGGCATCGATTTCGAGGGCGAGTTCGGCGTGATCGTCGATCACGTTCCCATGGGCACCCGCGCCGAGGATGCGTCGAAGCACATCAGGCTGGTGGTCCAGATCAACGACTGGTCGCTGCGCACCTTGGCGCCGGTGGAGATGAAGACCGGCTTCGGCTGGATCCAGGCCAAGCCGCCGTGCTCGATGGCGCCGTTCGCCGTCACCCCCGCCGCGCTCGGCAATGCGTGGCGCGATGGGCGTGTCTGCCTGGATCTGGAAATCGATCTCAATGGGCAGCGGTTTGGCGCGGCGAGCGGTTCGGCCATGGATTTCGGCTTTCATGAACTGATCGCCCATGCCGCGCTGACGCGCGATCTCGTTGCCGGAACGGTGATCGGTTCCGGTACGGTGTCCAATGCGAACTACGCCGAAGTGGGATCGAGCTGCATTTCCGAAGTCCGTGCCATCGAGATCATCCGGGAAGGCAGACCCGTTACGCCGTTCATGGTGCATGGCGACACGATCCGCATGACGGCAACCGGCGCGGACGGCACCGCGCCGTTCGGTTCGATCGATCAGGAAGTCGTCGTTATCTGATTTTCCATAAATTGCGATTGGTTCGCAATAAGTGATCTGCTATCCGTCCCGGCCATGGATCGAGCAGACAGGGAAAACGGAGCATCGTCCGATGGCGAACTGCTGCGCGTCTTCCTGGCGCAGCGTTCCGAACTCGTCCGTTATACCGCGAACATCGTTGGGGACCGGGCCGGGGCGGAAGACATCGTCCAGGAGGCCTGGCTGCGTTTCAATGCTGCGGCGAAGAAGCAGCTTATCGGCGAACCTCGGGGATTCCTGTTCCGCATCGCCCGTAACCTTGCGCTCGATGGCCGGCGCCGCCGCAGCTTCGAGCAGAAGCTGTTCAGCGGCGACGACAGCGGCGTGGCCGAACTGATTGCAAGCGACGAGCCTTCCGCACAGACCCGGCTGGAGGCGATGGATGAGCTTTCGATCATTCGCACGGCCATGGACGCCCTGCCGGAGCGGACGCGGCTGGCGTTCACCATGCACCGGTTCGAGGGCGCGCGCCTGATCGACATCGCGGAGCGGCTCGGCATTTCCAGGAGCCTGGCGCAGGAACTCGTGGTGGATGGTCTGGAGCGCTGCCGCAAGGCTTTGCGGCGGCGGCCATGACGATACCTGCATTTTTATCCGGATTCCCGGCGGCGTCGTTCGTCTCAATCATGTGGAGTCTCGTTGGCGACAGGAAATGCGGCAAGACCCGTGATGAATGACGAAGTGGATATGGGCGCGGTCGAGCGAATGGCATCGACCTGGCTGGTTCGTCTCGATGACGATCCGGAGGACGCCGGATTGCGCGCGGAATTCGAGCAGTGGCTCGATGCCAGCCCTGAGCATCGCCGGGTATGGGCGGAAACGCGGGATCTCGATCTCCTGCTTGAGGCTGCAAGGCCGGTGGATGCCGTAGCGCTGCCTTCCGGGAATGTCGTTCCGTTGAAGTTTCGCCGCAAGGCGCGGGGCAAATGGCGTGTGTTTGTGCCGCTCGCGGTAGCGGCCTGCCTTGGGCTGGTTCTGGCGGCCGACATTCCGGTCTGGATGCAGGCGCAGGATATCGCGCGCACCGGAGAGGTTCACAAGGTGGCCTTGCAGGACGGCAGCACCGCCTGGCTCGCGCCCGGCGCTGCGATGGCATTCTCGATGGACGCAGAGGGCCGGCGCCTGAAACTTCTGCGCGGAAAGGGCTATTTCGACGTGGCCCACGATCCTGCCCATCCCTTCCGCGTGGAGGCCGGAGACGGGGCGGTGAAGGTTCTCGGCACCGCGTTCGAGGCAGGGTTCAACGAGCAGGGCATGGCGGTTTCCGTTCGGCGGGGGCTTGTGGAGGTTTCCTATCCCAAGGGCCGGGTGCGAGACCGGCTGCGCCCCGGACAATCGATCGCGGTGCCCTGGGCCGGAAGCCCTTCGCGCGGCCAGGTCCGGCCGGACCGGATCGCGGCGTGGATGAACGGCCGCCTTCTGGTCAACGATCGCCCGGTAAGGGACGTGCTCGAAGCGCTGCGTCCCTGGTACGGGGGCTATATCGTCGCCCGAGGGCCGGGGCTCGACACGCGGCGGGTAACGGGCATTTACGATCTGCGCCATCCGGATGCAGCGCTGGAGGCGCTTGCAAGAGCCCACACCATCGCCGTGCGCGACATTACGCCATGGCTGAGGATCGTCACGGTAGAGTGAGCCGGGGGATGACCGGCGGGCGCTGAAAAGGCTGCTTTTCCATGCAGTTTCCCTTAGCCTTCAATTAATTCACCGCTCACTGCATTTTTTTCCGGAATTTCCTGAGCCTCGCCCGTCGTTAGGATATGCGACTGACTTGCATTAGCATTTAGTCGCCCGTTTGACGAATGGGGGATTTTGACGGTGATTGCGGGGGTGAAGTTTTGCGGGATGGGGCGGCGCGGTGCCTGGGCGGGGGCGCTTCTGGCGTCGGTATCCGCAGGAGGACTGGCTTTTCCCGCTGTGGCCGCAGCGCAGGCCAGCACAAGCGGCGAAGCACGGGCGTTCAGCATTCCGGCGCAGTCCCTGGCCGATGCGCTGACGGATTTCGGAGAGCAGTCCGGCCTGCAGGTCAGCGTCAATGCGGATGATGTGCGCGGCCGTTCGACCGGCGGCGTGAGCGGCCGCATGGCTCCGGCGCTGGCGCTGGGGCGCCTGCTGGCGGGCACCGGCCTCGGTTATCGCATCGAAGGCAGCGTGGTCAGCCTCTCGAAACTGCCTGCCGCATCCGACGGAAGCGTCCAGCTCGGCCCGCTGCGGGTCGAAGGCAGCGTGAGCAACGCGGCGGAGACCGGCGGCGAGCGCGATACCCGGCAGCGCGATGCAGTCTACGATCAGGATATCTCTTCGACTTATGCGGGCAAGGAGGAGGTCGAACGCTACAAGGGCGTGAATACCGCCGACGTGCTGAAGGGCATGGTCAATGTCTTCAGCGGCGATGCCCGTAACGGCGGCGCGCTCGACCCCAGCATTCGCGGCATCCAGGGGCCGGGCCGCGTGCCCGTGCTGATCGACGGAACCGAGCAGGCGTTGACGGTCTGGCGCGGATACAACGGCGCCAGCAATCGCAGTTACATCGATCCCAGCCTGATCTCGGGCGTGCAGGTGCTCAAGGGGCCGGTTTCCACCCGCGGGGTCAACGGATCGACCGGCGGTGCCGTGGTCATCAACACGCTCGACGCCAGCGACATCCTCAAGCCCGGGCAGAGCTTCGGCGTGGAGATGCGGCTGGAAGGCGGCAACAACTCCACCGATCCGCGCCTGCCGACGCTGCTGACCGGGCAGGACTATCGCGATATTCCCGGCTTCGTCGGCTCCGGTGTGGGCGCTTCGCCGACCTATCCCTATGCGGACCCTTCGTTGCGGGTGAACCTGAAGGGCAGCGACGACAACGAATTCGTCTCGTTCGGCGATCGTGCCGCGCGGCTGGCCGTGGCGGGGCGCGTGGGAGACTTCGAACTGTTCGGTGCTTACGCCTACCGCGAGCGCGGCAATTACTTTTCGGGCAAGACGGGGGCCGGTTATTACCAGCAGGAAGACCTGCCGCTGAACGCCGATACTTATGTGCGGAAGCTGGGCCTCAATTACGAACCCGGCAACGAGGTTCCCAATACCTCGAGCGAGCTGGAATCGTGGCTGCTGAAGGCGACCTGGAAGATCGCCGACGATCAGGCTCTCCAGATCGGTTTTCGCGACAGTCGCTCGAAGTTCGGCGAGATCATGCCATCGCGGATCATGACCGCCGGAGGCGGCTATTTCGGCAATATCCAGTGGCCGCTCAGCAAGGTCCATGCACAGGCCTGGAACGGGGAGTACAAGTGGGACCCGGATAGCCGCCTGATCGATTTCAAGGCCAATCTCTGGGCGACCCATACCGTTGGCGATACCTACAGCGCGGGTGGCTTTCCCAATGCCGCTTCGGAGGCGGACCCGATCATCACCAATACGGCGCTCTCCAACTCGCGGAACAACCGCTATGGTCTGACCGCCAGCAACCAGTTCGAACTGACCTCGACGCTGGACCTGCTGATGGAGGGAAGCTGGCAGCACGAGAAGCTGCGTTCGGACGACGAATATTCGGAGGCGATGGCCAACGGCTGGCGTCAGTTGCCGCGTGCGGGACGGCGCGAGGAATATCGCCTCAGCCTCAAGGGCGAATGGCGCCCCGCGCAATTCCTGAAGTTCAATGCCGGACTGACCTATTCGGGATATTGGGCGAAGGACGATTTCCTGCCCAAGTATCTCGAACTGCAGGGCGGTTCGATCTCGCAGTATGTCACGCCCTCGTGGAAGACCACTTATGAAACGGAGGAATCCGGCGCCGCCGCGTGGGAAGCCTATCGCAGGGCCTATTGGACCGGGCTGAACATGCCGCAATCGGTGATCGACATCATCCTGCCGATCGAGATCGCCAGCTACGCGGCCAATCCCTATACTTTCGTCGTCAGTCACGACGGGCCGGACTGGACCCCGGACGCCTCGGGCAACTTCCACCGCGCGGGCAATTTCTGCCTGAACGGTTCGACCGACAGCATCGCCGGCTTCGTGGCGGGCCGCTGTGTGGTCAGCGCCCAGAACGAACGGGTCGCGATAACGCAGGCCAAGCGCAAGTCGGGCAGCGGCTGGGCGCCGACGCTTTCGGCCACCGCTTACATCAGCAGCGCCAGCCGGGCCTATCTGCGCTATGCCGAGGCCTATCGCTTCCCCAGCATGTTCGAGAGCACGATCGGCTTTTCAGCCTCGATCAACCCCTCGCGCGATCTGAAGCCCGAGCGCATCCGTTCGTGGGAAGCGGCCTGGATACAGGACCTGCGCCCGCTGTTCGGCCTGAACGACGGCCAGTACGCCGATCTCAAGCTGACCTGGTATCACAACACCACCCGCGACGTGATCGAGCGCGACATCCACCTGATGTTCAGCAATCTCGACAAGCAGGTGATCGCCGGCTTCGAGCTTCAGGCGCGGTATGACAACGGGCGCTTCTTCACCGATCTGAGCGCCGGCCATATGACGACCAATAAGGTTTGCGACGAGAGCCAGGCGGCGACCATGGACCCGAGCCGGGGCCGGGTGCCCGACTGCGTGAAGTACGGCTTCATCGCCGGTTTCCTGCTCACGCAGGCCACGCCCGAGGATACGGTGAACTGGACGGTGGGCGGCCGTTTCCTCGACCGTCGGCTCGAACTGGGCGGCAGGGTCACCTGGTATGCGGGCTACGACAACCCGCAACTGGCCGAATTCACCAACGAGGCGGACTGCATCGGCGGCTGCGCGCTCAATATCCCGTACACCTGGGGAGAGATCGTGACCCTGGATGCCTTCGCGAAGTTCCGCATCAACGACCGGTTCAGCGCCGAGCTGACCGGCCTCAACCTCAACAACCGCTATTACCTCGACCCGCTGTCGCGTTCGTTGCTGCCCGCACCGGGACGCACCGTGAAGCTCAGCGTGACCGGCCGGTTCTGAGGAGAATTTCAGGACCGCCGCCGGTGCCCTTGATCCTGACAGAGCAGGGCACCGGCGACGATCCTGGATCAACGCGCCCGAACGATCGGGCGCACCAACTGCAGGAGAAGTAGAATGAAGTCTGCCTATCTCAAAGCAATTGCTGCCGCCTTCACCCTTTCGACCGCGCTGGCCGGTACTGCCCAGGCGCAAGTGGTCGGTGCATCGAGCGACACGGCGAAAGTGAAGATCGCCGCCAGCACGGTCAGCGGCGGACCTCACGTGGCCGGACGCGTGGGCATCAACGTGCCGAGCCTGACCAGCGTGCAGTACGTCGATTTCCAGGGCCTTCAGGCCTATGCCGCAGCTGATGCCAACGGCGTGACCTCGGTTGCGCAAGTCACCGGCACCGTCACCGACCACAGCAAGTACGGCCGTTTCGACTTTGCCAAGGTCGGCACGCAGGATGTCTACTTCGGCGAATGGTCGCAGACCGGCAGCGCCACCGCCGGCGATCACACCGTCTACTACGGCGGCACCGGCCAGACCAGCGCAGTGCCCAACAGCGGCGCCGCCAGCTACTCGGTCAAGGGCATCAGCGACTATGCCAACAAGGGCATCCTGACCGGCACCTTCAACGCGACGTTCACGGGCGGCGGCACCGGCATTCTCACCGGCAGCCTGAGCAATGCATCGGGAAGCTACGGCGTCAACATCGGTACGGCGGGCATCAGCGGAGGCGCCTTCTCCGGCACTACCGCCACGGCTACCAGCGGCACCACCACGGTCGCCACGAACGGCGCCGTCAGCGGCAGCTTCTTCGGCACCAATGCCGATGCGCTGGCCGGGATCGTCAACTTTGCGTCGGCCCGCCAGTACAACACCGCGTTCGGCGGCACCAAGAACTGATCCGAGCGTGAAATCGGGATCGGGCGCCGCCGTGCGTCCGGTCCCACCACGCGCGAACGGGATAGACACGATCCTCATGGCCGCCTTTCGCAAGTACCTGCTGCTGCTCTGTGCGGGCATGCCGCTCGGAACCCCCCCGGCAGTGGCACAGAGCGGAAGCGGGCAGGACACGCGCCTGCGCCTGGACCAGCAGATCGACCGGCAGCAAGCCCAGCGCGACGCCGAAGCGCGGGAGGATGCCGAAGCACTGGACGAAGTGCCCTCTTCAATGGTGATCGACGGCGAGACCTATGCGGTCGGCAACAATGCCAGCGACCTCGGGCAGGCGCTCTACATTTCCGTCTCTCGCAAGCAATGGCGCGACGTGCGCCGTTTTCTGGCGGCCTACCGCAAGCTGGAAGATCGCGATCCGATGCTGGAGCTTTACGCTCTCGGCGCGCTTGCCCGCAGCGAGGGCAAACTGGCGCAGGCGGAACGCGATTACCGTGCGCTGCTGGACCTCAAGCCGGATTTCCTGCCCGGGCAGCTCGAACTGGCGCGGACGCTGTTCGAGAACCGCAAGGACCGGGAGGCCGCCCGCATCTTCCGCGCCGCGCGGCTTCAGGTGGCCGGGGGCGGGCCGCAGGGCGAAGGAGTGCTGCGCTCGATCGACGCTTTCCTCTCCGCATTGAAGACGCGGCAGGGCTGGCAGGGCAGCCTGGCGCTTGGGCCGGGCTACAGCACCAATCTCAACCAGTCCTCGGCAAGCTATACCTGCCTGCTCGCCGCCGATGACGGCACCTGCCTGATCGATCGCAAGGTGCCGGATGCGATCGCCTCCACCGGGATCAACATCGAGGGAACGCTCAGCCGCCGTATCGCGCTTGGCGGGCATGGCGGGCTGCGGGCAAGGGTGATGCTGTTCGGGGACATCTATCCCGAGCATCACGCCTATTCGCAAACCACCGCGATCATGCGGCTCGGCTACGATTACCAGACGGCGCGAGACGGTGTGGCCATCTCGCCCTCCTTCGATCTGGGGACGTTCGGTTCCTCGATCCTCTACACGGCCTGGGGCGTGAATGCGGAGTGGACGCATACCCTTTCTCCGCGCGCGCTGTTCAAGCTGGAGGGCAACTACCGCCGGTTCGACTATGCCCTGGCCGGCTACGACACGCAGGACGGCGGGCTGGCCGATCTGTTCCTCACCGGCTGGTATACCCTGCCGCACGGCTGGACCCTGCTGGGCGGGCCTGATGCGCTCGACAAATCGGCGGGCGATCCCGTCGATGCCTATCGCCAGCTGGGTGCGCGCCTCGGTGTGGCGAAATCCTTCGGCAGTGCCGCCAGCCTGCTCCTGCTCGGCTCCGCGAGGGAGCGCCGCTACCGGGCCTACAGCGAACTTTTCGAAGCGAAGCGCCGGGACCGGGAGCAGGTCTATACCGCAATCCTGCGCGTGCCGGCGCTCAGGCTGGCGGGGCTCGTGCCCGAGGCGCTGGTCCAGCACAACCGGGTGAAGAGCAATATCGACTGGCTCTATTCCTACCGGCGCACGACCGTCAGCCTCCGGCTTAGCCGCTCCTTCTGAAACCGATCCCCGAAAAAGGAGAATTCGATGACCATGACCACCGATACCGTTCCCCTTCCGCTCTCGAAGCGTCTCAAGGCGGAAACCGAAAGCGTTCACGAGGCGCTGGACAAGCGCATCATGTCTGCCGATCCTTTCGCGGACCGTGAGCGCTACGGGCGCTTCGTTGCCGTTCAGTACCTGTTCCACCGCGATATCGATGCGCTTTACGAGCAGCCCGCGCTGGCCGCCTTGCTCCCCGATCTTGCCGACCGCCGTCGACTGCCGCTGATTGCGTTCGATCTCGCCGATCTCGGCCTTGCGGTTCCCGAGGCGAGCGCGGCGCCGGCCTTCGGCGCAGGCGCGGACATTCCCACGGCGCTGGGCTGGCTCTATGTTGCGGAAGGCTCAAACCTGGGGGCGGCGTTCCTGTTCAAGGCGGCGGCGGCACTGGGTCTGGACGAGAATAGCGGCGCGCGCCACCTCGCCGGTCATCCCGAGGGCCGCGCCCGGCACTGGCGCAGCTTTACTGCCGCACTGGACGCGGCGGCGCTTTCCCCGGCAGAGCAGGCCCGCGCGCGCGCCGGAGCGGAAGCGGCATTCCTGCGGGTGAGGGGGCTCGTCGAGGATCATCTCGCCCGTGCCTGATTTAAAGGCAGGCCAGACAGGTTACGCACCGGCCCGCAATCCGGCTGCATTCGGGCTGAGCGTGGCGCTGCATCTGGCTGTTGCCGGGGCCATGCTGGTGGTCTGGCGGGAGGCGCCGAGGATACTGTCCGCCTCCACGCCTGCGCTCACGGTCAATCTCGTACCGCTTGCGGCGCCCGACCCGGTCCGCGATGTCGCGCCCGGGCCGGAGCAGGTCGAGAGGCAGGAGGAACGGGTGGAGGTCCAGGCCGAGGAAGCGCCCGCATTCACGCTGCAGAAGGTTTCCATCCAGCCTCGGGAGGAGCGGCAGGAAGTGGCCGAGCCGGTCGATCCCGGCCCGCCGATACCGGAAACGACCGCACCGAAAAGCATCCAGGCGCCGCCTGCGCCGCGGCTTTCGAACATGGCCGAGCCGGACTGGGAAGCCCGGCTTCTTGCGCATCTTGAACGGTTCCGCCGCTATCCGGCGCGCGCCCGCTCGGCGCGGCAGCAGGGGACCGTTCTGGTGCGCTTCAAGGTTACGCGCGGCGGGCAGGTTCTTGCTGCCGTCATCCAGCGCAGTTCTGGCTTTTCGGGACTGGATCAGGCGGCGCTCGAAACCTTTGGGCGCGCGCAGCCGCTGCCCCGTCTTCCCGAAGACCGGCCTGACCCGCTGGAACTGACGGTTCCTGTGGAATTCTACTTGCGCTGAAAAGAGAAGGGCCGGGCGCTCCCCGCGCCCGGCCCTTCCTTCGTAGTTGAATGAAGACCGCGATCAGAACGTGATCTTGGTCTGGATACCGGCCGTGCGCAGTTCCGGCAGGCCCAGCATGAGCGCGGAATAGCGCGCGGTGTAGCTGAACGTCGGGTTGAACACGAAGTTGTCCGATACCGAGATCGGCGTGTGGTTGTTGAACAGGTTGTTGACGAAGGCCTCCACCGTGATCTGGCCGTGAGTGATGCCGGCACGCACATTGAAGAGGTGCAGGTCCGGCGTCTTCGCGAGGTTGGCCTCGTTCGACCATTGACCGGACTTGAAGTTCCAGTCGCCGCGCACGAACCAGCGGCCTTCGTCCCAACCGGCGATCTCGGTGCCCAGCGTCACGCCGACGTTGGCCGAATACTTGGAGGTGTTCTTCATCTCCTTGCCGGAGAAATCGTAGATGCCCGTCAGCGCGCTGATGGTGGTGCTGGTGAACTTCTGGATGTCGGTTTCGTTGACCGCGCCGGCCGCATCGATGGTGATGAAGTCGGTCGGCCGCCAGGAAACCTCGCCCTCGACACCGTAGAGATCGACGTCGCCCGAGTTGGCCGAGGTGTTGACGAAGCTGAACCCGGTAGCCTGCGTGGAATCGGGCGCGACGATGGTCACCGCGTTGATCTGGTCGCGCCACTGGGCGTAGTAGGCCGCCAGGCTGTAGCGCAGGTTGCCGCCCAGCGCCTTGCCCTTGAGACCCAGTTCGTAGTTGGTGATCTTCTCCGGCTTGATCGAGAGCTGGCCGCCCGCATCGAGCGCGGCCTGCTGCACGGTTGCCGCGTTGGACAGGATCGAGGTGTTGAACTGGGCGGGATTCACGCCCTTCGACCACGAAGCGTAGACCATCATGTCGGGCGAGATCTGCCAGTTGATGATCGCACGCGGCGTGAAGTTCTTGTAGGTAGCGCTGGCCAGCAGCGAACCGCCTTCGTAGAACCCGGCCGGGATGAAGGCGCTGGAGGCCACGGTGAGCCCCGATGCGGTGGCGAAGGCCTGCAACTTGTCGATCTGGTAGCGACCTTCGACACTGGCCGAGATGGTGTCGGTCAGGTCATAGGTCAGGCCGAAGAAGAAGCCGGTCGTCTTGTTGCGGCTGAGACCGCCGGGGAACATCGACGCGGTGAGCAGGGAGCCGGTACTGCCGCCGTTGCCCTGGATCTGGTCGGCGCTGAGGTAGCTGACACCGGCGACGCCGCGGAACGGCCCCTTGGTGTAGGACAGGCGCCCTTCGAGCGAGAAGTCCTCGATCTTGCGCTCGATCAGGTAGGGATAGTCGAAGTAGCCCTTTCCGTAGTTCGCGGGCGGATCGTAGGAGTCGTTGCTGAAGGCGCGGGTATCGTAGCCGTCGAGGTCGATCAGCGTGGTCCAGACCTCGCGGTTGTAACCGGCGAGGGCGGAAGCGGTAAGGTTGTCTGTCAGGTCCACGTCGATGGTGCCGTGGACGTGGCGGGTCTTGCGCAGCAGGCCGTAGCCCGAGACGGTATCGTCAGGCGAGACGACGCGGCCGCGCGTGCTGGCCAGGAACTGGCGCACCTGGTCGGTATTCTCGACGTTGGCCGTGACGGGGTTCGCGATCGTCGGGATCGTGCCGCAGAAATAGGGATTGCTGACTGCGGTGCCGATCGGCTGGCCCGTGGTGGGATCGAGCACGCCGCGCGTATCGCCGGTCAGGGTGCAGTTCGACTGGCCCTGAAGCACGACGCTGCCGTTGGGGGCGGTGACGGTATAGGCGCTGAGGCGGGTCTGTGCCGCCGGGCCGTCCTTGTCCTCGCCCATCATGCCGAAGAGCTTGATGGTGACGGAGGAGGAGGGGGTGATCGCCAGCATCGCGGTGCCGACGGTGGAGGACTGGTCGCCCAGCGTGCTGCCGTCGTAGTTCTTCCACGAGCCGCTCTTCGACCACTTCTCGCCGGTGACGCGGAAGGAAATCAGGTCCTCGATGATCGGCCCTTCGACAGAGCCCTGCAGGCGCCAGTTGTCGCGCGTGCCGACCATGCCGAGGATCTGGCCGCCCCAGTCGTTGCCGGGCACCTTGTTCACGACGTTGATGGCGCCTGCAAACGTGTTGCGGCCGAAGTAGGCGCTTTGCGGGCCCTTGAGGATTTCGATGCGCTCGGGATTGCTGATCGCGCCGACCTGCGAGGGTGACGAGACAGGCACGCCGTCGATGAAGGTCGAAACCGTGGTCGCCAGCGTCGTCGACGGCGTGAAGCCGCGCAGCACGACCTGCTGGAACGAGCGATCCGCATGGCCCGAGGAGCTGTTGTTGATGTTGATGCCGGGCGTCGAGTTGGCGACATCCACCATCGAGACGATGCCCTTGGCTTCGAGCGTCTCGGACGTGATCGCCGTCACCGTAACCGGCACCTTGAGGATGTCCTCGCCGGTCTTGCGCGCGGTGACGACGATGTCGCCACTGGTGTTTTCGGGAGCTTCGGCCATGGCCGGTGCCGACCATGTCATACCGGCGACGAGCGCCAGGGTTGATAGCGTGGAAGCGAGACGGATGGTGTGAGAATTGCCAGTCATGTTTTCCCTCAATGCTGATCGAAAGGACACGCAAGGGCGCATCGCTTCAAATTGAGTCCCTGCTGCTTGAACACTTTGTTCTTGCAAGGCGTCAGGATCGCGCTTCAGCGCTTGTCTCCGGATGTTCGCCCGATTTTTTCTTCAGATTGTATTCTGGTTGTTTTTACGTGTTCTTGGGGTGTTGTTTGGCGGTCCCGATATTTGTCCGGGTTGTCGCCATGATTGCTTCTTCCCTCTTTTTGTCTTGCGTCCCGATCGAGCGGGCCGCTGCTTTTTTGTCAGTGATAGATTTACTTGAGTCTCGTCAGAATGACGGCGAATCTGGTGCGTATTCGCCTGTCGGATGAGCGTGCGCGGCGCTCGCGGCCGGCCCATGCGCTGCGAACCCGCGCGGGCTGGGCCCGGCGGGTTCGGCATGTGATCGTGCTGGGAATGCGCCTTTTCAGGCGCGCCGATTCAGCGGCTCAGGCCCCCGAGGAAGGCAATCGTCTCCGCCTCGCTCACGACGTCCGCGTATTTTGCGTTCATGTCGAAGAGGTTGGCATCGTGCGGCGCCGCGTGACGGTCGCCGCAGGCCTCGGCAACGACGGCGGTGCGGAAGCCGTGGCTCATCGCATCGACGCAGCTCGCGCGGACGCAGCCGGAGGTTGTGAGGCCCGTGAGGATCACGCTGTCGATCCCTGCCGCCGTCAACGTCGAGGCGAGCGATGTGCCGAAGAAGGCGCTCGGATATTGCTTGGACACGACGAGTTCGTCATCGAACGGTTCCAGCCCCGGTCCGAAGGCGCCCATCGGGCTGCCCTTCAGGAAGTTCTTCAGCGGCATGGCTTTCTCGTAGAATCGGCCGCCGTCGAACCCGGTGGGGTGATAGACGACATTGGTCAGCACCACCGGCACGCCCGCCGCCCGGGCGGCCGCGCGCACGCGCAAGGCCGATTCGAGGGCATCGTCGACTTCGGAATAGAGCGCGTTACCCGGTTCGAAATAGGCCTGGCAGAAGTCTATCAGGATCAGCGCCGGACGCGATCCGAAGCCGACGCGGTTGTCATAGGCCTTCCTGTAGTTGGCCAGCAGGTCTTCCTCGCTGCTCATGCGTCCTGTTCCTTGTGATGCAGCCATGGCTGCGTGCGGCGCTGCCGCTGTTCGAAAGAGTCTATCTCGGCGCCGTACTGGTTGACGATCTGGTCGGTCTCGTCCCACCCGTTCAGCATGGCGAGGCGCCGTTCGGGCGGAACTTCGAAAGCCCGCGCGGGGCGCCCTTCCACACCGAGTTGCTGCGCATCGAGATCGACCGTGAACCGGGCGCCGCTCTCCGCTGCATCCATCAGCGCGGAAACCTCGGTTTCGGGCAGCACGATCGGGACCACGCCGTTGCGCAGGCAGTTCGAATAGAAAATCTCGCCGAAGCTGGAAGAGATCACCGCACGGGTACCGCGGCCGAGCAGGGCCCAGACCGCCTGCTCCCGGCTGGACCCGGAACCGAAGTTCGCCCCTGCGACGATCACCGGCGCATCGCGGAACCCGTCCGAATTGAGCACGAAGCCTGGCACTTCCTTGCCGTCCGCGTCAAATCGGCGGTCATGGAAGGCATATTCGCCGAGCCCGGCCCGCGCGGTGATGAGCAGGAAGCGGGCGGGGAAGATGATGTCGGTGTCGATATTCTCCTCGCGCATGGCGGCGGCGAGACCGGAGACGGTGACGAAAGGCTGGTTCGGCATCAGGCGAAGTCCCTCACGTCGGCCAGGTGGCCGGAGACGGCGGCGGCGGCGGCCATGGCCGGGCTCATCAGGTGTGTGCGCCCGCCGGGGCCCTGCCGTCCCTCGAAGTTGCGGTTGGACGTGCTGGCACAGCGTTCGCCCGGCGCGAGGCGGTCATCGTTCATGGCCACGCACATCGAACAGCCTGCAAACCGCCACTCGAATCCCGCGTCCCGGAACACGCGGTCCAGCCCTTCGGCCTCGGCCTGCGCGCGGGTCGCGGCGGAGCCCGGCACGACCAGCGCGCGGACGCCTGCGGCGACCTTGCGCCCCGCTGCGATCCGGGCGGCGGCGCGCAAGTCCTCGATGCGGCCATTGGTGCAGGAGCCGATGAAGACGTGATCGATGACCACCTGCGATAGCGGCTGGCCGGCCATGAGGCCCATGTAGGCAAGCGCCTTCTCCGTCTCGCGGCGCTCCGAGGGGTCGGTGATTGCCAGAGGATCGGGAACGAGGGCGCCGATCGGCAGCGTCTGGTTGGGGCTGGTGCCCCAGCTGACCTGCGGCTCTAGCCGGTCCAGGTCGAGCGTGACGACCTTGTCGTAGACCGCGCCGGGATCGCTGGCGAGCGTGCTCCAGTAAGCGGTGGCCGCATCCCACATCTTCCCTTCGGGCGCGAGACGGCGGCCGGCCAGATAGGCGAAAGTCACGTCGTCAGGCGCGACCAGCCCCATGCGGCTGCCGGCCTCGATGGTCATGTTGCACAAGGTCATGCGCTCGGACATCGCCATGCCCGCCACTGCCGCCCCCACATATTCGACCGCGTGGCCGACCGCGCCATGCGCGCCGATTTTCGCGATCAGGGCCAGGGCGATGTCCTTGGCATCTATCAGGGGATGGCGTTCGCCGAGCAGTTCGACCTTCATCGTGCGGGCCCTGGCCTGCGGCAGTGCCTGCGCCGCCATGACCGTGCCTTGCTCGCTTGCGCCGATCCCGAAGGCCAGCGCGCCGAATGCGCCGTGGGTGGTCGTGTGGCTGTCCCCGCAGACGATGGTGGTGCCGGGCAGGGTGAAGCCGGTTTCCGGGCCGATGACGTGGACGATGCCTTGTTCCGGCCCATCGAGCTGCGCGTAGGGCACGCCGAACTCGGCGACGTTGTCCTCCAGTTCGGCCACTTGCGCGCGGGCCTGCGGATCGGCGATTTCGCCGCCGCGGCTCCGGGTCGGCACCGCGTGATCGGCTACGCCGAGGTGCGTCTCGGGACGGCGAAGCTTTCGCCCGCTCTCGCGCATGGCGACGAAGGCCTGCGGACTGGAAACTTCGTGGACGATGTGGCGATCGATGTAGAGCAAGCTGGCGCCGCCGGGCATTTCGGCGACGACGTGGCTGTCCCACAGCTTCTCGTAAAGCGTGCGCGGTGCGGTCATGCCCTCTTACTAGGCCGGAACCGGACGGGAAGGAGGGCGGGGCGGCATAGTCTCCGAACAGCGGGCACTCGGCGCCCGTCCCGGCTACCGCGCCGGATCAGGCGTCCCCGCCTCGACATAGGCGGCGATCAGCTGGGCGAAGCGGTCCGGAACTTCCAGCGGCGGATAGTGGCCCACGTCAGGCATGATGACCTTGGAAATCTGGGCATGGGAAAGATAGCGCGTGATCGCGGTGACCGCCGATTCCGGCAGGAGCGGGTCGGCACCGCCCCAGATCAGGAACGTGGGCTTGTCGACCTTGGCCATTTCTATCGAAGCCTGCTTGCCGTCGCCGATGCGGGCGATCAGCGCGATGAGGTTCTTTTCGGGCACGCGGCGGTAGAAATCGTAGTATTCCTTGCGCGTCTGAGTGGAAATGCGGGAGGCATCGCCGGCGAAATAGCTCAGGAACTCGTCCCAGAAATCCTGGTCGCGAAAGCCGGTCTGCCTGGCCCGGGCCTGCGCATCGAGAAAGCTCTTCGGCATGACGAGATGGCTGGTATCGACAGGATCGGAAGGCGTATTCGACAGGATCAGCCGCTCGACCATGTCCGGCCGTCTGGCCGCAAGGTACATGCCCATGGTGCCGCCGCTGGAAACGCCCACGAAAGTGACCTTCTTCACGCCCAACCGGTCCAGCAGGGCGATGGGGACGTCGGTGGGTGAGAGGGTTTTCGCCGCCTCGTCGGTCGCGCCGTCCGACAGGCCGTAGCCGGGCAGGTCGAAGCGGATCACGCGGTATCGGCCCTTGAGCACTTGTGCGATACGGTCCCAGGTCCGCAGGCTGCTTTCCGACCCATGGACCATCAGCAGGACGGGCGCACCGCGCGGGCCCTCGTCCTTGTAGTGGATGGAGAGCCCGCCCACGGTAAAGAACCGGCTTTGCCTGTCCGTATAGGTCTTGCGAAGCTGCGCGACGGTCAGCCATGGATGGGCCTGCGCCGCGGCATCCGGCGCGGCGGTCTGGGCGAGGGCGGAGGGCGCAACCGACAGCGACAGGGCCAGCCCGGCGGCGAGCACCGCCAGAGCGCGGTCGATGTTTCGCTTTATCGTCATGAGGTTCCTCCGGGGCGGTCTGTTCGCGGGCGCTGTTCTTTCCAGACGCCGGTTCTGCCGGTGCCGCTGCCGCTGTCGAATGCGCGAGGATGAAATGTCCGCCTGTAGGATAGTCCGTCCTCCACGGATCAAAGGGCCGCGGGTATCTCGATCTCCACCCTGAAGCCGCCTTCGGGCAGGTTTCGGGCGGTGATGAGCCCGCCGTGCACGGCGATGGCCCGCGACGCGATGGCCAGCCCCAGTCCGAGGTTCTTCCCGTCCGGCCTGCCGCGCACGAAAGGGTCGAAGATCGTGTCCACCAGTTCCGAAGGAACGCCGGGCCCCTCGTCGCTCACCGAAATCAGGAAGCGGTTCTCCTGCTCCCGGTAGGTGCAGCACACGTCGATATGTCCGAGCGGCGCCGAAAAGCGCAAGGCATTGCGAACGATGTTGTCGATCGCCCGGCGAAGAAGCTCGGAGCTGCCGCGAACGGGCGGAAGTTGCTCCGCCATGGCGGCGGGCGGTTCGAAGGAGATTTCGATGCCGCCGGGCTGCGCTTCATAGCGTGCATCGGCCACCACGCTTTCGGCGATCCCGGCGATATCGAAATACTCGTCGCCCGGATTTTCCTCGTTCTCGACCCTCGCGAGGATCAGCAGTTCGCCGACGAGCCCGTCTAGCCTGTCGACCTCGCGCTCCATCCGTTCCATCGCACTTTCGAACCGCTCGGGGGCCTGGCGTGCGAGCGCGATGGCGAGTTGCAGCCGGGCCAGCGGCGAGCGCAACTCGTGCGAAACATCGTGCATCAGCCGCTCACGGCTTTCGACGAGTTTTTCGAGCCGACGCGCCATGCGGTCGAACTCGCGTGCGAGGTCCGCCACTTCGTCGCGCCGGCTGCCGATCGCCGGCGAGACGCGGGCGGTCAGTTCGCCGCGTGCGAGCCGCTGGAAGCCGCGGCGGAGATGCTCGATCGGGCGCACCAGATACCAGGCGAGGAACGCGCTGAACAGCAGCCCGGCGATGACGCCGATGAAGAGAAGTTCGGGCGGGACATTCAGCCGCCAGGGCTGCCTGTCCCGGTGGTAGCGGAAGCGCACGACGAAGGGGTTTCCGGCCTGGTCGGTCACCCCGCGCTCCATCGCGGCATTCTCGGGATCGTCCGCGAGAGGCGCCGGGACCGGCTGGCTTGCATCGAAGATGTCGAGACGGCGGCGCTGGTCCTGCGGCAGGTGGCTGGCCATCTCGTCGTACTGCGCCCGGCCGCCTGCCGCGACGGCCTGGGTGGCCGCCTCCAGCACGGCGGGGCCGATCTGCTGCGTCACCAGCCATTCGGGAAACTCGCGGTCGTCACGCAGGGCGAACAGCAGCCATACCGCCTGCGTCATCAGCAGGAACGTCACCAGGAAGCCCAGCAGGATCTTCCAGAACAGCCTGCGCCGCATCATCGGACCTGAAGCCGGTAGCCCACCCCGCGGATCGTCTCGATCGAGGCCGCACCCTGCGAGGCGCCCTCCAGCTTGATGCGCAAGTTGCTGACGTGGACGTCCACGCTGCGGTCGTAGGACTGGCGCGCGCGGCCCAGCCCCCTCAGCGAGAGTTCGTCCTTGGTCGAAACTGCCTCGGCCGCGCGGGCCAACACGAGCAGGATGTTGAACTCCGATGCGGTCAGTTCCACCGCGCTGCCCAGCCATAGCGCCTTGCGGGCGGCCACCTGCACTTCGAGCCCGCCTGCCTCGACGACCGGGGGCGGCAGCGGCGTCCGGTCGGACGGGTAGTGCCGGCGCAAGTTGGCGCGCAGGCGCGCAACGAGTTCGCGCGGGTAGCAGGGTTTCGCCACATAATCGTCCGCGCCGAGTTCGAGCCCGATCACCTTGTCCACCTCGTCGCCGCGCGCCGAAAGCATGATGACGGGCACTTCGTTGTTCTCGCGCAGCTGGCGCAGCACCTCTATCCCGTTCAGGCGCGGCAGCATGATGTCGAGTACGACCGCGTCATGCTCTCCGGACAGGGCGCGGCGCATGCCGTCCAGACCGTCCGTCACGATCTCGACCCGGAACCCTTCGCTTTCGAGATACTCGCCGAGCATGGCGCCCAGTTCGAGGTCGTCGTCGATCAGCAGGATGCGTTTGGCTTCCTCTTGCACACCCCCTGATGGCGCAGTCCGCCGCGAATGTCAGCCTTTCGCGTTGCGCCTTACGAAAACTTTACGATGCGCTTGCGAACTCTTTACCCACAAGTGCGCCGCCTAGCGCCATATCCTCATTACTCGGACAAATAGAGGTCCGGTCTAGTTTGAAGGGGCATGGTATCGGCCAGCCCCTCAGGGAGGGTTGATTCATGGCGCTCAAGCCATTCGCGTTCTGCACCGCATCCGTTCTCGCTCTCGGCCTTGCCGGGATGGCCCAGGCGCAGGACGCCGGGTTAGGCCAGGGTGCGGCGGACAATGCCGCCAGCGACGACAGTTCGCAGCCGACAGCGGAAGACATCATCGTCACCGGCGTGCGCGCCTCGATTGTCGGCGCGCTCAACGTGCGCAAGGAGAATATCCAGATCGTCGATTCGGTGGTGGCCGAGGATGTGGGTAAATTGCCGGACAATAACGTGGTAGAAGCGCTCCAGCGCGTGACCGGCATCCAGATCACCGATCGCGCCGGCGGCGAGGCGGGCACCGTTACCATTCGCGGGCTTCCCGACGCGGTGACGACGATGAACGGCCGCAACATCTTCACCTCGACCGGGCAGTCCTTCGCGCTGCAGGACATCTCCGCCAACCTCGTGAAGCAGGTGGACGTCTACAAGACGCGCTCGGCCGATCAGCTCGAAACCGGGCTGGCCGGACAGATCGACGTCAAGACCCGCCGTCCGTTCGATTTCGATGGCCTGGCGGTCTCCGGCCTCGTGCGCGGCATCTACAACGAGGTTTCTGACAGCTTCAATCCGAACTTGGCGCTGCTCGTGTCCGACCGCTGGGAGACACCGATCGGCGAGATCGGCCTGCTGGTGAACGGCAGCTACAGCCAGACGAAGTATCGCAACGAGACCGTCACTGCCGGCGCACTGGTGCCCTTCGCCACCGAGAACCCGACGGAAGGCTCCGGCCTCTCCCCGCTCGAACGCATCTTCTCGGGCTGGACGCCCGGCCTCAACGAAGGCCTGCCGACCACGCCCGGTTCGACGATCAACTACAACGGCGTAGAGGTGCCTTACTACCTTTCACGCGATGCGGTGTTCTCCACCGACCAGTACGGCAAGCGCAAGCGTCCCTCGTTCAACGCGGCGCTCCAGTGGGCCCCCAACAGCAGTTCGGTCTACACCGCCGAGGTGTTCTACACCGGCTATCGCAGCTCGCTCTACAGCGACATGATGTTCAGTTATGTCGATTACTGGAGTAATCCGGGCGCCTTCGAGCTCTACCCCGACACGAACATCATCAAGTCACGCACGACCGACGACGTCTACGGCTTCAACAGCGGCGACTATACGAGGTCGAAGACCGACAGCTACGTCTACGCGCTCAACGGCCAGTGGGATCTGGGCGATCGCGGCAAGATCACCGGCGACCTCGCCTATCAGACCAGCACCGCGAAGACCTCGTTCATCGCCATGCGTACCGATCGCACGGCAGACCAGATTTCGGTGGACTTCAACTCGGGCGGCGGCGTGCCCTCGTACCACTTCGACGACGATTCCCTGCTCACCGATCCTTCTGCCTGGAACGTCGCGCAGCTTTACGACAACGCCAACAAGGACAAGGGCAGTGCCGTCACGGCCTCGCTCGATGGCTACTATACCTGGGACGAAGGGTTCATCCGCCGCATCAAGGCGGGGCTGCGCTACGACGATCGCAAGGCGTCGAGCTACGTGCGCACCGCCGATGCCGCCAGCCTCGGCACCAGTCTGACCACGCTGCCTGAAGCCGCCTATTTCACCAACTCCGGTTTTATGAGCGGCGAGGCCGACGTGCCGCGAAGCTGGGTGACGGTCGATGGCGCGTGGCTTTACAATAACGCCGACTATGTGCGCAGCCTCTATGGCCTGCCGACCTCGGAATCGCTGGTCCTCAACAAGACCTTCGACATCGACGAGATTACCATGTCGGCCTACCTGCTGGCGGATGGGCAGGTCTCTGTCTTCGGGCGTCCGCTCGATATCGAAGGCGGCGTGCGCTATGTGAACGTGGCGACCGACTACAACTTCTTCGACCGCTACAACGATTATGCCCGCAGCCGCGCCAATTCGGGCTCGGCGAAGTTCCTGCCGAGCTTCACCGCGCGCTATGCCATCACCGACCGCCTGCGCCTGCGCTTCAACTATGGCGAGACGCTGCGCCGCCCGAACTTCAGCGACGTGAACCCGACCTATTCGCTCACCGGCGATCTCACCAGCGTCGGTTACGGCAGCGGTACGGCGGGCAATGCAGGCCTGAAGCCCACGCATTCGAAGAACTACGACGTGGCGCTGGAATGGTACTTCGACCGCGACAGCGCGATTACCGTGACCGCTTTCCGCCGCGAGATCGACGGCCTCGTCGTCAGCCTGCCGGTCATGACCTACATCCCCGGCAACGGCATCGTCGCGGGCGCAACGGACTATTTCGTGGTGACGAAGCCGGTGAACGCATCCAACGGCGTGCTGAAGGGCGTCGAAGCGGGGCTGACCTACTTCCCGCACTACCTGCCCGGTCCGCTGGACGGGCTCGGCTTCCAGGGCAGCCTGACGGTGCTCGATTCCAGCCAGACCATCCCGGTCACGGACTCGGCCGGCACGATCACCGGCTATTCGCGGTCGGCATTCTTCGACGTCTCGAAGCTCTCGTACAATGCCACGCTGGCCTACGACCGGGGGCCGTTCAACGCGCGCCTCTCCTACATCTGGCGCAAGGGCTTCCTGCACAACAACGAGTCCAGCCTCTTCGCGAACCCGATCGGCATCTGGTACAAGTCCGAGGAGAGCCTCGACTTCCAGCTGACCTGGAACGTCACCAAGGCGATCGGCGTGACTTTCGACGCCACCAACCTCACCAAGTCGAAGCAGCAGAGCTACTACAAGTTCGCCGATGCCGGCGGCTCCACCACCGACAATCTCGGCACGACCCTGCTGGCGCGGACGTTCGCCATCGGTGCGCGCTTCACGTTCCAGTAGGGCGGACTTGGCCGTTCGTCTTCCTTCCGGCAGCCAGCGACGTACCGCCATTCTGTCGCCGGTGGCCGAGGGTGCCCGTCCTTCGCGATGTTCGCGGAGGACGGGCGTCTTCCCCTTTCCATCTCGCGGGTGCGTCGCGCTTGAAACGGACCTGACCGGATGAACAAGATGACCTTTTCGCTCACGCCCGAGCCTGACGCCCTTGCGGCTGCGAGGCACGGAAGGCTGCATCACGACGTGGCTCGTCGCCTCGCGCTGCGGATCGTTTCGGGCGAATATCCCACGGGCCATCTGTTCACGGCCGAAGTGGAACATGCCGATGCGCTGGGCGTCTCGCGTTCGGTCCTGCGCGAGGCGTTCCGCATGCTCACCGCCAAGGGGCTCGTCTCGAGCCGCCCCAAGGCGGGGACCTGGGTCAACGAGCGCAAGCGCTGGAACCTGATCGATCCCGACGTGCTCGCCTGGCAGCTCCAGTGCGGCGCCAGCGATGCGTTCCTGAGGGACCTGTTCGAACTGCGCAGGGTGGTGGAGCCCCAGGCCGCCGAAATGGCCGCGCTCCGCCGCGAGGAAAGCCAGCTTCTGGACATGGCCAATGCGCTCGACACGATGGAGCATCACACGCTCCAAAGCGAAAAAGGCCGCGCTGCAGACTTGCGGTTTCACGCCCTGCTCATGGAAGCCACGCACAACGAGATGCTGCTGGCGCTGTCGAATTCGATCCTCACGGCGATCGCCTCGACCACGGCGGTCAAGCAGCACATCCATGTCCTTCCGCGCGACCCGATGTCGGAGCACCGCGAACTCCACCGGCATATCGCCGATCACAGCCCCGGCCGTGCACGGCGTGCCATGCGCAAGCTCATCGACCTGGCGCTGGCCGACATGGAAATGGCGCTCAAGCATTTCTGAAGGCGGGCATTTTCCGGGGATGACCGGCGGCAAGGCGCGATGACGGTCCAGCAATACTTCGCAACCCTTTCCTTGCGATAACTTTACAGTTCGCTTTCGAACTCTTTACCCACAACCGCCTCGTCCCTCGCCATACCGCAGGGCATGTCGACCAAGCGCCGTCTCGTGATCGGGGGCATTCTCGTTGCCGCCGCCCTTGCCCTGCTCCTTGTCTGGAAGCTCTTCTCGGGACCGGCCGAACCCGTCGTCGCCACCGCGAAAGTGACGCGCGGCACGATGGAGCAGACCGTCGAGGCGACCGGCACGCTGGAGCCCAAGGAACTGGTCAGCGTGGGCGCGCAGGTTTCCGGGCGGCTCGAACAGCTCAACGTCGCGGTGGGCGACGTCGTGCATCAGGGCGACCTTATCGGCCTGATCGATCCCCGCACGCAGACCAACAGCCTCGAAACCGCCAGGGCCGACCTTTCCAACATGCAGGCCCAGCTTGCCGGAGCGAAAGCCACGCTCGCCAAGGCGCAACTGGCGTTCCGGCGCCAGCAGGCGCTCGGCGCGGGCGAGGCGACCTCCCAGGCCGATTTCGAGGCTGCGCGGGCCGAGCTCCAGTCGGCGCAGGCCAGCTTCGATGCCTTTCAGGCGCAGATCCGCGCGGCCGGGGTCAGCGTCGATACCGCGCAGGTCCAGCTTGGCTACACCAAGATCACCGCGCCCATGGACGGGGTGGTGGTTTCGGTCGTCACCAAGCAGGGGCAGACGGTCAACGCCAACCAGTCGGCTCCCACCATCGTCATCCTCGCCAAGCTGGACGTGATGACGGTGAAGGCCGAAGTTTCCGAGGCCGACGTGATCGACGTGAAACCGGACCTGCCCGTCTATTTCACGATCCTGGGCGATCCTGACAAGCGCTACGAGGCGAAGCTGCGGCTGATCGAACCGGCACCGGAATCGATCGTCAACGAAGTGGATTCCTCGTCGACCACCTCGTCCAGCAGTACCACGGATTCGGCGATCTACTACAACGCCCTGTTCGAGGTTCCCAACGAGGACGGCAGGTTGCGCGCGCTGATGACCGCCAAGGTCAGCATCGTTCTGGCCAAGCGCGCCAATGCGCTGATGATCCCTTCGACCGCGCTCGGCGCCAAGGCCAAGGACGGCACATATTCCGTCCGCGTGAAGGGCGAGGACGGCAAGATCGCCGCCCGCAAGGTGCGCATCGGCATCGACAACAATATCAGCGCCGAAGTGCTCTCGGGCCTGAAGGAGGGCGAATCCGTGGTGGTGGGCGAGGCCAGCACCGCGGCCAAGACCAATCAGGGGCCGATGGGCCCGCCCCCGGTCTGAGCCGCCGGCCCGTTCGATGACCCGCACCCCGCTCATCACCCTGTCGCACGTCCGGCGCGAGTATCCCTCGGGCGACGGTGTCTTCGCGGCGCTCAAGGACATCGACCTGTCGATCGAGGCAGGAGAGATGGTTGCCATCGTCGGCCAGTCCGGCTCGGGCAAGTCTACCCTGATGAACATCCTGGGCTGCCTCGACCGGCCGACTTCGGGGTCCTACCGCATCAACGGGCGGGACACCGGAGACCTCGAACCCGACGAACTGGCCGCGCTGCGCCGGGAGCATTTCGGCTTCATCTTCCAGCGCTACCACTTGCTGACCGACCTGTCGGCCCTCGGCAATGTCGAGGTGCCCGCCGTCTATGCCGGCCGCGCGCGCGGGGAGCGGGCAGGGCGGGCCCGCGAGATACTCGCCCGTCTCGGCCTTGCCGAGCGTACCGGCCACCGGCCGGGGCAGCTTTCGGGCGGCCAGCAGCAGCGTGTCTCTATCGCCCGCGCCCTGATGAACGGCGGCGAGGTGATCTTCGCCGACGAACCGACCGGCGCGCTCGATTCCGCCAGCGGCGTGGAAGTCATGGCCATCCTAGGCGAGCTTCATGCCGAGGGCCACACCGTCATTATCGTCACGCACGATATGAAAGTGGCCGAGCACGCGGACCGGATCATCGAGATCCGCGACGGCGAGATCATCGATGACCGCCGCACCCGCGAAAACGCGGTGCGCCCGGCCGTGCAGAAGGCCGCGCCGGTCGCCAGCGGCTTCCAGCAGGTGGCAGACCGCTTCCGCGAAGCCTTCCGCATGGCGGTGCTGGCGATGTCCGCCCACAAGCTTCGCACGTTCCTGACGATGCTGGGCATCATCATCGGCATTGCCTCGGTGGTTTCGGTAGTGGCGCTGGGCGGCGGCGCGCAGGAGAAAATCCTCTCCGATATCAGCAGCCTGGGCACCAACACGCTGACGATCTATCCGGGCAAGAGCTTCGGCGACATGCGGTCGGCCAGGATCGAGACGCTCAAGGATGCCGATGCCGATGCGCTCGGCCAGTTGCCTTACGTCGACAGCGTCACCCCCAGCGTCTCGACCAGCGTGACCGCCCGCTATCGCAATGTCGCGGCGACCGCGCAGGTCAGCGGCGTCGGTGCCGACTACTTTCGCGTGCGCGGGCTGGAACTGATCTCGGGCGGCCTGTTCGATGCCCAGAGCGTGCGCGAACTGGCGCAGGACGTGGTGATCGACGAGAATTCGCGCGATACCCTGTTCCCCAATGGCGAGGACCCGCTCGGCAAGGTCGTGCTGCTGGGCAAAGTGCCCGCGCGGATCGTCGGCGTGGTCGGCACCCAGCAGCAGGGCTTCGGCGGCAGCGACAGCCTGACCGCCTATGTGCCCTACACCACGGCGATGAGCCGGATGCTCGGCCAGACCTACCTGTCCAGCATCACCGTGCGCGTGAACGACGATACCTCCACGGCGGCGGCGGAATCGGCGGTGACGCAGCTTCTCGCCAAACGGCACGGGACCACGGACTTCTTCATCAGCAATTCCGACGATATCCGCGAGACCATCACGAACGCCACCAACACGATGACGCTGCTGATCGCCGCCATCGCGGTGATCGCGCTGATCGTCGGCGGGATCGGGGTGATGAACATCATGCTCGTTTCCGTGACCGAGCGTACCGCCGAGATCGGCGTGCGCATGGCCGTGGGCGCGCGCCAGTCGGACATTCTCCAGCAGTTCCTGATCGAGGCGGTGCTGGTCTGCCTGATCGGCGGCGTGATCGGGGTGGGCCTGTCGCTCGCGGTCGGCGTTGCGATCTCCTTTACGCCGATCGACTTTCGCATGGCCTATTCGGTCACTTCGATCGTCGCCGCCTTTGCCTGTTCCACGCTCATCGGCGTGATCTTCGGCTTCCTGCCCGCCCGCCGCGCGGCCCGGCTCGACCCGGTCGATGCCCTTTCGAGAGACTGACCCCGTGCCCCAGCAGACCAAGCCCTTCCGCCCTGTCCTGCTGGCCACGCTGGCGCTCGCGCTGGGCACCGGCGGCTGCGCGGGTGTGACGCGTTCTCGCTATGCCGCCCCGGAACTGCCGATCGCGGATGCATGGGACCAGCCCTCGCAAGGCGCGGCCCGAACGGCGGGCGCCCCGTGGTGGAACGAATTCGGCGATCCGGCGCTGAGCGCGCTTGTCGATCAGGTGCTGGCCGCAAATGCCGATCTGGCGGCGGCAGGCTTGCGGCTGAAGCAGGCCCGCCTTTCCGCCGAACAGGCGCGGCAGGGCCTGTTCCCGAGCGGCACTGCCAGCCTCTCGTCCAGCGGCTCGAAAGCGCTGGACGGCGGGGCGGGTTGGACGAAATCGAGCGCCGCCTCGCTCGGCGTGTCGTGGGAACTGGACCTTTTCGGCCGCCTTGGCGCCACTGCCGATGCCGCGAAGTGGGAAGAACAGGCTAGCGCGCAGGATCTGGCCGAAACGCGGCTCTCGCTGATCGGCACGGCGGCGCAGGCCTGGTGGCAGCTCGGCTATGCCAACGAACAGATCGCCATAGGCGAGGAAAGCCTGGGCTATGTCCGCCGTGCGCTGGACCTCGTGCAGCGCCAGTACGATGCGGGCGCGGTGTCACGCCTCGAACTGCGCGATGCCCAGCAATCGGTCGCGGCGCAGGAAGCCTCGCAGACCCAGCTCGTGCAGGCGCGTGTCTCGGCATTGAAGACGATCGCCGCGCTGGTGAACCGCCAATCCTACGAAGGGACCGAGCTTCAGGCACTTCCCCGGCAACCGCTGCCGCAAATCGCCGCAGAGGCGCCGGCCTCGCTGCTGTCTCGCCGTCCTGACCTCGCCGCCGCCGAACTGCGCCTGCGCAAGACGCTGGCCGCCAGCGATGCCACCGTCGCCGGCTATTACCCCAGCTTCAGCCTGACGGGCGGACTAGGCACGGCCAGCTCGGCGCTGCTGGGGTTCTTCAGCGATCCCGCAGCCAGCCTTGGCGCGGTGCTGTCACTTGCCGAACTCAACCCGGAGAAAATCCGCCTCGGCACCGGCATCGCCCGGGCCGATTACGAAATCGCGGTGCAGGATTTCCGCCAGACCTTCTACGATGCCTTGCGCGATACGCAGGTCTCCCTCTCGGCGCGGGAGCAATATCTGAAGCAGGCAGGCTTCTTGGAGGCGAACTACGCTGCCGCGCGTGACGCCGAAAGGCTTTATGAACGGCAGTACCGGGCCGGGGCAATCCCTTTGCGCGACTGGCTGGACGCGCAGGAACGCCTGCGCAGCGCCCGTACCGGCCTGATCCAGAACCGCTATAATCAACTGGTGACACAAGTGCAGGTCTATCAGGCACTTGGCGGAGATACTTCACCAGAAAGCTGAGATCTATCCGGCCTTTTTGATCCTGCCGTTCCGGGAAGCCGGAACCCGGCCGCCGTTCGCGATTTTACGCTGCCGATCACGACGTTTCCGATCCGGGGGCCTAATGCACGGTGTGATTTCCGGCCGACGATCCTGCAAGATTGCCCCGGCGCCCACCGGCGCGGAACCGTGCCCGGCGCAAACGCGCTCCTTCCGGCCGGACTCCGCCTGCAGATACACTCCCACATATCGGCCTACGTGCCTGTTATCCTGACCGGCATCCATCCTCCTACCCGCAAGGGGAACCGATGACATTTGCATTCGCCAAGCCCGACCGCCAGTACCATGAACTCGGCGCGGAATTCACGGGGGACGGAACGCACTTCGCGGTCTTCTCCGAAAATGCCGAGGCGATCGAGCTCTGCCTCTATTCGGACGATGGCGACGAGGAACTGGCGAGGCTGGAAATGCCGAGCCGGGAGGGGGCGATCTTCTCCGGCTACGTTCCGGGGGTGCGGCCCGGCCAACTCTACGGTTACCGCGCGCACGGCCCCTATGCGCCGGAACAGGGCCACCGCTTCAACCCCAACAAGCTTCTTCTCGATCCCTACGCCCGCGAGATCGCCGGCAGCCTGGAATGGGACGACGCGCTCTGGGGCTACGACCTCGCCTCGGGCGACGACATGACTTTCGACATCCGCGATTCCGCGCCGTTCATGGTCAAGGGCGTGGTTCAGGACCCTGAATTCGACTGGGAGGGTGACAATTCCATCCGCCACCCATGGAATGAAACCGTGGTCTACGAAGCCCACGTCCGCGGACTGACCATGTCCCATCCCGACGTGCCCGAGGAATTGCGGGGCACTTATGCCGGCATGGTCAGCGAGCCCATCCTCGATCATTTGCGCCAGCTGGGCGTATCGGCGATCGAACTGCTGCCCTGCCAGTATTTCCTCGACGACCGGATGCTGCTGGACAAGGGGCTCTCCAACTACTGGGGCTACCAGACGCTGGGCTACTTCGCGCCGGAGCCCCGCTATCTCGGACCCAAGCGGGGCAAGGCGCCGGCGATCCGCCAGTTCAAGGACATGGTGAAGCGTTTTCACCGGGCCGGGATCGAAGTGATCATGGACGTGGTCTACAACCACACGGCCGAGGGTTCCGAGCGCGGTCCGACATTGTGTTTTCGCGGGCTGGACAATGCCAGCTACTACCAGCTCTCCCCGGAAAACCCGCGCTACAGCTTCGACCAGACCGGTACCGGCAACACGCTCAGCGTGGCCCATCCGATGGTCATCCGCATGGTGCTGGATTCGCTGCGCTACTGGGTACAGGCGATGCACGTCGACGGGTTCCGCTTCGACCTCGCCTCCACCCTCGGCCGCGAGGCCATGGGTTTCGACAGGGAAGGCGGCTTCTTCGACGCGATCAGGCAGGACCCGATCCTCTCCGGCGTGAAACTGATCGCGGAGCCATGGGACGTGGGCAGCGGCGGCTATCAGGTGGGCGGTTTCCCTTATCCGTTCCGCGAATGGAACGACAAGTTCCGCGATACGGCACGCGGCTTCTGGCGAGGCGATCCGGCGCTCGTGGGCGATCTGGCCAACCACCTGATCGGTTCGCCCGAACAGTTCAACCATTCCGATCGGGGGGCGACGTCCTCGGTCAACTTCCTCGCCGCCCATGACGGCTTCACTCTGCTTGACACGGTTTCCTTCAACGATCGCCATAACGAGGCGAACGGCGAGGGCGGGGCCGATGGCCATGACAACAACCTGTCCGACGACATGGGCGCCGAAGGCGCGACCGGGGATGAAGCCATCAACGCCGCCCGCGCGCGCCGCCGCCGCGCCATGCTGGCAACCCTGCTGCTCAGCCAGGGCGTGCCGATGATCCTGGCCGGGGACGAGATCGGCAACAGCCAGCAGGGCAACAACAACGTCTACTGCCAGGACAACGAGACGGCCTGGATCGACTGGCCGTGCCGGGATGACGCCCTGCTGGAGTTCTGTGCGCGGATGATCGGGTTCCGCCGGGACCATCCCGTGCTCTCTCAGGACAACTTCCTCAACGGCGAGCCTGCCGAGGACGGCCGCGTGGAGATCGCGTGGCACCAGCCCGACGGGCGGCAGATGGACGCGGAGCTATGGGGGCAGGCCGAACTGCGCATCCTGGGCTTCGTCCTGAGCTATTCGGCGCAGGAGGCCTTCGTAGAAGGCGAGCGGCCGCTGTTCATCGTCCTGAACGCGGGCGATGCCGTGGACTTCGTCCTCCCGGCACATAACGGGGTTTCGAAATGGCACCGCGTGCTGGACACCTCGCGCGATCTCGCTTTCGAGCCTGAGCCGGTCGAAGGAGAGGCGGCGACCATTCCGCCGGCCAGCGTCTGCGTCTTCGCACCGGAATGACGGGGCCGGAATTGGCGATGCCGCAGGATCTCGACTGGACGTGGGGAGCGCGGCCCCTTGGCGGCGGCAACTGGCGGTTCAGGCTCTGGGCGCCGGACGCGGGAATGGTGGCGGTGGAACTCGCCGATGGCCTTATGCCGCTGGAGCGCGGGGAGGGCGGTTGGTGGAGCATCGACACCCGGGCCGCCTGCGGGGATACATACCGGTTTCGGCTGGACGACGCGGCCTTTCCCGATCCGGCCGCCCGCGCGCAAGAAGGCGATGTTCACGGGGCCTCGGTTCTGGTCGATCCGGCGACATATGCTTGGCAGGCGGAGTGGCGGGGCATCCCGTGGTCGCAGGCGGTCATCTACGAGCTGCACCTCGGCACGTTCACCGAAGAAGGCACTTTCGCCGCCGCCGCCGGGAAGCTGCGCCATTTGCGCGATCTCGGGGTGACGATAGTGGAAGTGATGCCGGTGGCCCAGTTCGACGGCGAGCGGGGCTGGGGCTACGACGGCGTCCTGCCCTATGCGCCCCACAACGCCTATGGATCGCCCGGCGATTTCAGGCGCTTCGTGGACAAGGCGCACGGTCTTGGCATGGGTGTCCTGCTGGACGTGGTCTACAACCACCTGGGGCCCTCCGGTAACTACCTTGCCGCGTGGGCGCCTTCGTTCTTTCATGCCGACCGCCGCTCGCCCTGGGGACGGGGCATCGCCTATGAGCAGCGCGCGGTCCGCGACTACTTCATCGAGAACGCGCTCTACTGGCTGGACGAATACCGGCTGGACGGCCTGCGCCTCGATGCGGTCCATGCGATCGAGGATCGCTCCGAGGTTCATTTCCTGGACGAACTGGCCGAACGGGTACGCGCGGTGGAATGGGGCCGCCCGGTTCATCTGGTCACCGAGGACGAGCGTAATCCCGCGTCCGGCTTCGGGCCGGGAGCACCTTTCGACGCGACGTGGAACGACGACTGGCACCACGCGCTGCATTGCCTGCTCACCGGCGAGGACGAGGCCTATTATGCCTCTTTCGCCGTCGACCCGCTGGCCGATATCGAAACCGCGCTGCGCGACGGTTATGTAGAGCAGGGCCAGCCTCGCAAGGGGGCCTCTCATCCGCGCGGGGAACCTTCCGCCGGGATGGCGCGAACCGCCTTCATCAATTTCCTCGGCAATCACGATCAGGTGGGCAACCGGGCAAGGGGCGAGCGGCTGCACCATCTCGTCCGAGACCGGAACGCGCTTCGCGTGGTTACGGCGATGACGCTGCTTTCGCCTTCCGTGCCGATGATCTTCATGGGCGACGAATTTCTCACGAGTGCGCCGTTCCAGTTCTTTGCCGACTTCACCGGCGATCTCGCCGCAGCGGTACGGACGGGGCGGGCCGAGGAGTTTGCCGGTTTCACGGCGTTCGGCGGGGAGGTTCCGGACCCGATCTCGCCGGACACCTTCCTCGCCTCGAAGATCGGCCATGCCGTTGGCGCAGATCAGGTCTCGCATGAGGCTTTCGTGCGCGACCTCCTGGCGCTGCGCCGGAACCGGATCGTGCCGCTGCTCGCCGCGGACGCACATCCTCAAGTGAAAGTGATGCGGGACGGCGGCGCGATCGACGTAGCCTGGACTTTCACCGAGCGCCGGCTGCTGATGCGCGCCTCCCTCGGCAGCGGGACGTTTGTGCCGCACGATGATCCGCTCATCGAAGTGGGAGGCGGGGCAAGCCGCTTCGCATTCTCCGCAGCGCTTGGGAACGGATGACTTACATGGTTATCGTATCCAATTATTCATATGATATAACAGCTACATACAGAGTGCAGCTGCGAAACGGTGTGAGCCTTGATGACGCGCGCGCGCTGCTTCCTGCACTGGGTGCGCTTGGCGTCAGCCATCTCTATCTCTCGCCGCTTTTCAGGGCAGCGACTGGCTCTACCCATGGTTACGACGTGATCGATCCCAACGAGGTGGACCCAGTGCTGGGCGGGGAGGAAGCCTTCATCCGCCTGAGCGACGCAGCAAGGATTGCCGGGATCGGGGTGGTTCTGGATATCGTGCCGAACCATATGGCCTGCGTACCGGAAAACCCGCTGCTGTATGACCTCATGAAGGGCGGCCGCGATAGCGCCTCCAGTGAGATTTTCGATATCGACTGGGCCAAGGGGCCGCTGCATTTCGCGGTGCTTGACGGCACGCCGGACGAAGTCCTTGCCGCAGGGCAGATCGCGATGGGGCGATTGGGCGATGATGCCGTGCTGGAGGTCTACGGTCAGAGCTATCCGCTCGCCGATACGCCCGTGTCGCGGGAGCTTGCGGAGCGCGGTGAACTGGATGCGTCAGCGCTTGCCGACCTGCTGGCGGAGCAATGCTGGTCCATCGGGGACTGGCGGCAGTCCGCTCAATCCATAAATCACAGAAGATTTTTTAATATCAGTAGTTTGATCGGTATTCGTCAGGAAAATATAGGAGTATTCCGGCTTACCCATCGCTGGATTTCGCGGCAAGTCGAAGCCGGCCGAATTCAGGGGCTTCGGGTCGATCACATCGATGGTCTGGCGCGGCCCGGCGGCTACCTTGCGCACCTGCGCGAGCTTGTGGGACCGGATGTGCCCGTGTGGGTGGAGAAGATCGCCAAGGAAGGCGAGGATATCCCGGACTGGCCGGTACAGGGCATGAGCGGTTACGAGTTCATGACCCCGGTCACGCAGTTCCTCACGCAGCCGGATGGGCTTGCGGCGATGCGGGCAGCGGCCCGCCATGCCGTGCCTGAAGATATGGCGGATGAAGTGCGGAACGTCAGGCGGGAGCTGCTGCACGGCACTTTCGTGCCCGAGCACGCGCGCGTCGTCGATGCGGCCATGGCGGCGCTAGGCTGTACCGAGGCGCTGCGGGGTGCGGTCGAGCAGGCGGTGGAAGCACTTGCGCTGGTCTGGCCGGTCTACCGTTCCTACACGGCCGACGGTCTGCCGCTCTCGCCGGAATTCGCGGGGCTGCGCTCTGCCGGTGGGATGGCGGGGGCATTGCTGGACTTGCTGCAAGCGGCTGCCGGAGATCCGCAGGCCCGGCAGTTCGCAGCCCGGTTCGAGCAGTTGACCGGAGCGCTCACCGCCAAGTCCGAGGAGGATACCGTCTTCTTCCGTGCGGTATCCTACCTGCCGTTCTGCGAGGTGGGCGCCGAACCCGAACTTCAGACCATTTCGAGGAGTGCGTTCGAAGCCTTGATGAACCGGCGCGCGGCGCGGACGCCTTACGGGCTCAACGCGCTTTCGACGCACGATACCAAGCGCTCGGCCGATGCGCGCGCGACGATCGTCGCGCTCTCATATTTTCCCGCGCTCGCCAGCCGCTTTTACGCTCATGCGGGTGAGTGTGCTTCTGCGTGCGGGCTGGCGCCGCGCTGGGGCATCTATGCACTTCAGACGGCACTCGCCATGCGGGAGGAACCCGATGCGCAGGCCCGCCTGATGCAGCACATGACGAAGGCAGCGCGCGAGGCCAAGGACTTGTCCAGCTATGAGAACCCGGATGAAGGTGCCGAGCGGAAGCTCGGCGCGCTCGCTGCCGGGCTGCTGGAGGAACTCGCCGGGGATGGCATCTGGAGCGGGAAGGAGGAAGCGTCGTTCCATGAGGTGCTCGATGCGGTGATCCTGGCTCAGGTCGCGCTCCAGATCACCGCGCCGGGCATCCCGGACGTCTATCAGGGCACGGAGTGGGTCTCGGCAAACCTCACCGATCCGGACAACCGCCGCGCCGTGGATCGCCGGGCCGAACACGCCGCCGGCTCGCTCCCGGAACGGAAGTTCTCGCTCACCGCCCGTTTGCTGGCTTTACGGAAATCCGCGCCCGAACTTTTCGCGAGAGGGAGCTATGAACTTCGCGCCGCAAAGCGGGAATGGATCGTCAGGCGGACATGGCAGGGGCAATCCGCCGAAGTGCCGGTTCCGCGCCCGTTGCCGCCGGAATGAGGGAGGGCGCGGAACCGGTGATTCATCAGGCCTCCTGTGCGGGAACGTTCCGTGTCGGAGCAGGATGGTTTTCTACCGAGTGATCGGGGTAGGGCATGATGAGCTTACCGTCGGGTGAGGCGGTGTAGGTCGTCTGGGTCGGATAGGGGATGGAGATGCCCTCGGCGGCGAAGCGCCGCATGATCGACACCAGCAGCCGGTCGCGCAGCGGATGCGCGACCGACCAGTCCGCACCGGGCACGTCCACCAGCAGGGTGAAGTCCAGCGAACTCGCTCCGAACGCCTCGAACCCGGCGCGAGCAGCCTTGCCGCCTTCGGCTTCGACCAGTTCGGACAGGATGCCCGGTATGCGGGCGAGCGTGTCGGGCGGGGTTTCGTAAGCGACACCGATGGTGAACTGCAGGCGGATATGATCGCGCCGCGTGACGTTGAGAATTTCCTTATCAAGCAAACTCTTGTTGGAAATTACTCGCAATTCACCTGAATAGGCGCGGATGCGCGTGGACTTCAGGCCGATGGCTTCGATAGTCCCGGTGCTGGTGCCGAAGCTGATTGCATCCCCCTTGCTGAAGGGGCGGTCGAAGATGATGGCCAGCGCCGCGAACAGATCCGCGAAGATTCCCTGCGCAGCAAGGCCGATGGCTATGCCGCCAACGCCGAGACCCGCGACCAGACCCGTCACGTTGACCCCGAGGTTATCGAGCAGCACCACCGCCGCGACGGCGAAGACCACCACGCTGACGAGGAGGCGGATCAGGCCCATCGCATTGATGATCGCCTCGCCCTGGAAATGTTCGGCGGAGGTGCGGTGTTCGATTGCGCCGAGGATCAGTTCGCGCGCCCAGATCGCGCCTTGCAGGACCGCTGCGATCGTGAACAGGAACGTTACCAGACCGTCGAGCGCGGGCGGCGTCTGTGCATAGCCGTCCACCACGCGGATCGCGACCATGACGATGAAGTAGTTCGTGGTCTTGGTCACGGCGCGGCCGATCACGGTCAGCCAGGCACCCCTGCCGCGTTCCGCCCGGCAGAGGCGATTGCCCAATCCGCGAAGGGCATAGAGGCCGGAGGTTATGGCAATGGCGATCAGTCCGGCGACGATGATCTGGAGCCAGTAGGTCTGGAACCACGAGACCGTGGCGCTCGACAGGTTATGGACCTGCGTGGCCACGTCCGGCATCGCGTGGGCGCCGGGGCTGGGGCTCGGGGGGGAAGTGGGGGTGCTCATCCTGCGCTCAATCCATGTTCGTTTCGGCGACCGTGGCTGCCGCCGATATCGCGGCATGCCGACATGCGAACGGCCTTACCGTGCAAGACGGTCAGGGCTCAACGTCTTGCAATGGCTCGGTGGACGAGTTGTTCCTTGCGTTTTTCGGGATTTCGGTTGCGCCGCAGCGGCGAGCGGCCCGGCCACAGGGCTCGGGCCGCGCCTGCATCAAGGCGTCAGCCGCGGTGGCCGATTTCCTCGACCTGATCGAGATAATCGCCGTAACCCTCTGTTTCCATGTCTTCACGCGGCACGAACCGCAGGGCGGCCGAATTGATGCAATACCGCAATCCGCCCCGATCGCGCGGCCCGTCCTCGAACACGTGGCCGAGGTGGCTGTCGCCGTGTGCGGAGCGCACTTCGGTGCGGATCATGCCATGGCTGGTGTCGCGCAACTCGCTGACGTTGGCCGGTTCGATGGGCTTGGTGAAGCTCGGCCAGCCGCAGCCGGACTCGTACTTGTCCGAGGAGGCGAACAGCGGCTCGCCCGAAACGATGTCCACGTAGATTCCGGCGCGCTTGTTGCCAAGGTATTCGCCTGAGCCGGGGCGCTCGGTCCCGCTGTGCTGGGTTACGTGGAACTGCTCGGGGGTCAGGCGTGCGATCGCCTCGTCGGTTTTCTTGTAGGTCGGCATGGATCGTTCTCCTTGGCGCCCTAGATGGGGAGAACGCGGGCCGGGGTGAAGTCCTTTTTCATTCGCGGCTTCGATCGGCAACCGGAATTGCCGCGATGTCGCCCGGGGGCCGCCGGTCCGGCAGCCCCGCCAGGCGGTGCGGTCAGAAGTGGTAGGCTACGCCGACAAGCGCCTGATGGCGGTCGAAGTCATGGTCGTTGTTGCCGAGATCGGAATAACGATACTCGATGCGGGCCGTTACGTTCTGCAGGATCGCGCGCTCCACGCCGCCGCCCACACTCCATCCATCGAACGTATCATGACCGGTCGCCGTGCCATCCGAAATGCGGGCGCGCATGTTCTCGTAGCCGCCACGCACATAGAGCAGCGTTTCCGGGGTCACGAGGTAGCCGGCGCGGGCCGACAGGTCGAAGGAATGGTTCGGGTCGATCACGGCTGCGCCGCTGCGCAGGGCATCGTCGGCGCCGATGTCGAAGCTGCCTTCCGCGCCGATCACGACATGGGGCGTGAGCCTGTAGTTATAGCCTGCAAAGGCGCCGCCGATGAAGCTGTCGCGGGAATCGCGCACGTTGACTTCGCCGATGTCGGTATCCGCGCCGCGCGCGCGGTCGTGGTTCAGGCCGGCCTGAACGCCGACATAGGGGCCGTCGAACGTTTCGGCGAAGGCGGGGGAAGCCGCCATCACGGAAGCTGCGGCCATGATCCCTGCGATAATCCTGTTCATTGTCTTGTTCCCTGATTCATGTCCGGATCGGACAGGAGCGATATGGCCCTCGAACAACAGGCGGATAATCGGGGATGATCGAGACAGACTGATTCCCGCATGGAGACAATGCGACCGGCTCATACTTTGGTCAGGGTTGCCCTGCGCCGGGAAAGCGCGCGTTCTGAAACCGGGGTTGCAGGGATCGCACGGCACTTCCGCGGCCTCTGACCGTTCAGAAGGTTTCCCAACAGCCGCGCGCGGCGAACGACGAGGAGTTGCAGATGGCCAGGAACGTAGCGGACCAGTTCATCGCCACGCTGGAGGCAGCGGGCGTGAAGCGGATCTACGGTCTCGTCGGAGACAGTCTGAACGGACTGACCGATGCCATCAGGGCTCGCGGCACCATCGAATGGATCCATGTCCGCCATGAGGAAGTCGCCGCCTTCGCCGCCGGGGCCGAGGCGCATCTCACCGGAAGCATCGCGGTTTGCGCGGGAAGCTGCGGCCCGGGCAACCTCCACCTCATCAACGGACTGTTCGACTGTCATCGCTCGCGCGTGCCGGTGCTGGCCATCGCCGCCCATATTCCCTCGCCGGAAATCGGCTCCGGCTATTTCCAGGAAACCCGGCCGCAGGACCTCTTCCGCGAGTGCAGTCATTACTGCGAACTCGTGTCCGATCCGTCGCAAATGCCGCGCAGCCTTGAAATCGCCATTCGCACCGCGATCGGGGAAAAGGGCGTCTCCGTTGTCGTCATTCCCGGAGACGTGGCCTTGCAACCGGCGACCGCCGCTGCCGAGCCCCCGCCCGCCTCGCTCCTGCCCCGACCGCCCGTGGTGGTCCCGGACGAGCCGGACCTCGCGGCGCTGGCGGCGATGTTCGACGACGAGAGCCGTGTCACGATCCTGTGCGGCTCGGGCTGCGCCGGCGCTCACGCGGAAGTGGTGGCCCTGGCCGAGCGGCTCCAGGCGCCCATCGTCCATGCGCTGCGGGGGAAGGAACATGTCGAATACGACAACCCCTACGACGTGGGCATGACCGGCCTGATCGGATTTTCCTCGGGCTACTATGCGATGATGGATACCGACGTGCTGCTGATGCTGGGCACGGACTTTCCCTATCGCCAGTTCTATCCGGCGGGCAGCGGCGTGCGGACCGTGCAGGTCGATATCCGGCCCGGCCAGCTCGGCCGCCGCACTTCGCTGGACCTCGGGGTGGTGGGCGATGTCGGCGCTACGGTGCGGGCCTTGCTGCCCCGCCTGCGGGCAAGGACGGATGGCAGGCATCTGGAAAAGGCGCTCAAGCATTATCGCCGCGCCCGCGAGGACCTCGATTCGCAGGCGGTAGGCCGTCCCGGCAAGACGCCGATCCATCCGCAGCAGGTCGCCAGGGCGATCAGCGATCTTGCGGCGGACGATGCGGTGTTCACCTTCGATGTCGGGCTGCCTACCGTATGGGCCGCCCGCTACTTGCGGATGAACGGCAGGCGGAGACTGATCGGTTCGCTGTGGCATGGCTCCATGGCCAATGCGATGCCGATGGCCATCGGCGCCCAGAGCGCCTTTCCCGGCCGGCAGGTGATCTCGCTATCGGGCGATGGCGGGCTGGCCATGCTGATGGGAGACCTGCTAACCCTGCGGCAGAACCGGCTCCCGGCGAAGATCGTGGTCTTCAACAACGGCACGCTCGGTTTCGTGGAGGTGGAGCAGAAATCGACCGGTTTCCTGCCGTTCGGAACCGATCTCGACAATCCCGACTTTGCCGCCATGGCCGAGGCGATCGGCATCAAGGGCATTCGTCTCGAAGACCCTGCCGATGTCGAGCAGGGGATCCGCCGTGCGTTCGAGCATGACGGCCCGGTCCTGATCGACGCGGTCGTCGCGCGGACGGAACTGCCCATTCCGCCCAAGATCAATGCCGAGATGGCCAAGGGCTTCACCCTCTACATGGTCAAGGCCGTGATGAGCGGCCGGGGTGACGAGATCGTCGATCTGGCGCGGACCAATCTCTGGCATTGATCCGCTGGCGGGATAAAGGGAAGAGCAAAGCTTACGGAAAAAGGGAAAGACCATGCCCACCGACAGGGGCGATGCCCTGCTGATCGCCTGCCCGCACTGTGCGGCGCGCAACCGGGTGCCGTCCGATCGGCTTGCCGCGGGCGGAAAATGCGGGCGCTGCGGCCAGCCGCTTTTCGCCGGCGTGCCGATCACGCTGACTTCGGCCAATTTCGATGCTCATGCCGCGCGCTCGGGCATCCCGCTGCTCGTCGATTTCTGGGCGAGCTGGTGCGGGCCATGCCGGCAGATGGCGCCTGCCTTTGCGGCCTCGGCCCGGCTGCTGGAGCCGCAGGTCCGCCTCGGCAAGCTCGATACCGAGGCGGAAAGCGCGATTGCCGGGCGCTATGGCATACGCTCGATCCCCACGCTCATCCTGTTTTCGCAGGGCCGGGAGATCGGGCGCCAGTCCGGCGCCATGCCGGAGCGGGCTATCGTGGACTGGACGCGGGCGCTGCTTGGCTGAAGGTCTGCCCCCGCCCGCCTCAGTCGAACGTGATGGAGATGCGCGGAATGTCTCCCTCGATCGCGCCATGAGGCACGGGATAATCCGTGACGGTGACGCCGAGGTCGCGCCCGATGTCCAGCGTCTCGCCGCCGCCCGCCGGGGTCAGGATACTGGTGGGCAGTGAGCCGCGCGCCAGTTCCTCACCGCCGGTGCTCAGTGCGATTTCGGCCGGGCCGCCCGGTTTTGCCACGGCGAAGCGAAGACGCAGGGTCGTGGCCCCCTGCGGCAGCGCATGGGCGGCGCGGACCCTGACGATCTCGTCCGGGTCGGTGGAGCGGGCCCAGACGAATGTCGGCACTCCGCGATCGAGGTAGAGGCTCCAGCCGCCGAAGCGGCTTCCCAGCGCCACGACGGCACCGGAGGCCGAGGCGGTGTCCAGCCTCAAGTCCGCATCCAGCGTGAAGGAACGACCGATCAGCACGGGTTCCGTGGTGGAGGGGATCGACACGTCCTTGCCCCAGAACGTGAACTGCTTGCGCCCGCTGGGGCGCATGGCCGCCACGGCGCGGGCCATGGCGAAGCGGTGATCGAGCGGGAAGACGTTGTTGCGCCGTGCTTCCTGCTGCCACAGCTCCAACATCCGTTTCAGCCTTTCCGGCTCCTTCGCGGCAAGATCGGTGGACTGCGAGAAATCCTTCGAGAGATTGTAGAGCGACCATTGCATGCGGGGCCGGGGCCCTTCGGGCGGCAGGTTCTCCCAGGCCATCCGGCCATCGTCGCCCGAGAGGAACCAGCCGTCGTGATAGAGGCCGACCTTTCCGCCGATCTCGAAATATTGGGTGCGCGGCATGGCCGGATCGCAGGAAGCGAGGCCGGGCAGGAGGCTGCGGCCGTCGAGCGGCTTCTGCGCCGAGCCGAGCACGTTCGCCGGCATCGGCACGTGCGCGGCATCCAGCAGGGTCGGCGCCATGTCCACCAGATGGCTGAACTGCCCGCAGATGCTGCCGGGACGGGCGACGTGGCCCTTCCACGACAGGATCATCCCGTTGCGGATGCCGCCCAGCATGGAGGCATATTGCTTGGTCCAGCGCAGCGGCGTGTTCATTGCCCAGGTCCAGCCCGCCGGATAGCTTTCGTAAGTATCCGGCCCGCCGAGCCGGTCGAGATTGGCCGTCATCCAGGCTTCGGCCTCATCATGGCGGCCCATGCTGCGCATCTCGTTGATCGTGCCGCGCGGGCCGGCCTCGGCGCTGGCGCCGTTGTCCCCCTCGATGATCGCGACGATGGTGTTGTCCAGCTGGCCCATCCGCTGGAGTTCGTCCAGCACCCGGCCCACCTGCTCGTCCTGGAACACGAGCTGCGCTGCGGCCACTTCCATGGTTCGCGCCGCAAAGGCCTTCTGCGCCGGGGTGAGCGTGTCCCACGCGGGAATTTCCGGCGGGCGGGGCGTCAGCCGGGTTCCTTCGGGAACGATGCCCATCGCGACCTGGCGGCGGAAGGTCTCTTCGCGCACTTTGTCCCAGCCCTGGTCGAACTTGCCCTTGAAGCGCGCGATGTAGGCGGGCGGCGCCTGATGCGGCGCATGCGTGGAGCCGGGGGCGAGATAGGCGAGGAACGGCTTGTCCGGCGCTCCGGCCTTCTGGTTGTGAATCCAGCGGATCATGTCGTCCGCCAGCCGCTTGTCCAGCAGTTCGCGCGGGCCATCCTGCGGATCGGCGCGCTGGACGCCGCGATAGAGCATCGGCGAATACTGGTCGCTGTCGCCGCTGACGAAGCCGTAGAAATATTCGAAGCCAAGGCCCGTGGGCCATGCATCGAACGGGCCTGCCTCGCTGCGTTCGTTCGACGGGGTGTTGTGGTGCTTGCCGAACATGGCCGTGCTGTAGCCGTTGAGCCGCAGGATCTGCGCGACGGTGGCGGTTTCGGGCAGGATCTTTCCGCCATAACCGGGGTAGGGGGAGGGAACGTCGCTCAGCCAGCCCACGCCTGCGGCATGGTGGTTGCGCCCGGTCAGCAGCGCCGCGCGCGAGGGGGAGCAGATGCCGGTGGTGTGAAAGCGGTTGTAGCGCTGGCCCTGCGCGGCGACCCGCTCGAAATTGGGTGTCGGCACCGGGCCGCCGAATGCGCTCGACATGGCGAAGCCCACGTCGTCGCTCATCATCACGAACATGTTCGGCGCGCCGACAGGAGCGCTGACGGGTCTTGCCGTGCCCGGCCGCGCGTCAAGGACGTTTTCGGCGAATGTGCCGTCGAACGGCGCGGTCGGCACGGGCAGCACCGCTCGCCCGGTTTCCTCCTGCGCATTCGCCGTCCCGCCCGAAAGCACGGTGGCCGCCAGCAGCCACCCCATCCATCGATTTCCCATTGCCCGCCCTCTTGCCCGCTATTGTTTCAAGCGGCGTGTTTGGGCTTGGCGCGCCATCACGTCCAATGCATATCAATGCGATATTCCATGCCTTATGGTAATGGAAAGGGAGCGCTGCCTTGGAACATGTCCGTCTTCGCCATATCCTCGCGGTCGCGCGTACGGGCAGCTTTTCGCGCGCGGCCGAGGAAGAGCGGATCACCCAGCCCGCCCTCAGCCGCAGCATCGCCGCGTTCGAACAGCGCCACGCGGTGATCCTCTTCGATCGCGGGCGCGGCGGCGCGCGGCCGACCCCGGCAGGCGAACTGGTGATCGAGCAGGCGCGGACCCTGCTCGCCGCCGCAGACGATCTGGAACGCAGCCTGCGGCTCTATGGCACGGGCGATGTCGGCCGCGTCGCCTTCGGGCTCGGCCCGATGCTGGCAAGCCTGCTGCTTCCCGATCTCGGGCAGGCGCTGCTCCGGGCGCGGCCGGGGCTGAGGATCGTGACCGTCACCCGCCCCCCGGAGCAATTGCTGCCCGAACTGCTGGACGACCGGATCGAGATGATCGTCGGCAACAACTGGAAGATGAGCCACGTTCCCGGCACGGAAAAGCGCGATCTGGGCAGGGTGCGGCTGGAGGTGATGGTCCGCGCGGGCCATCCGCTGGCGGGCCGGACTGCGGTGTCCACGCCGGATCTCGACGGCTATCCCACCGCAAGCGCCGTTGAGCTGTCCTCCGGCGGTTTCGGCGGGCGCGGGGGATCGTTCGTCTGCGACAACTTCCACGTCCTGCGCGACTTGGTGCTCAGGACCGATTGTGTCTGGCTGTCCTCGCCCGCCTTCGTGGCGGGGGAGCTTGAGCAAGGCAGCCTTGTCCGGCTGGCGGTAAGCGATCTGGCGCCGATCGACAGCGAGATCTGCATGCTCCTGCGGCGAGGGCGCTCCCGCTCACCCGCCGCGCTGGTGGTGGCGGCAGAGATAGAGGCCATGCTCGGCCGGATCGGCGGGGATACCGCGCTTTCCGCCGCCTAGGCGGGTTCGCGCTTCGTTTCGCCGTCCGGCTCGGACTGGACATGTCCGCTGATCTCGCCGCCCGCCTCGGGCGCGAAGCGCAGGTTCCAGAGCGTTGCCGTCAGCGAAATGGAGGTCACCACCCAGAATGCCGCCGAAAAGTCGCCAAGGGAGGGCGTCTCGTTCCCGCTGGCGAGCATGGCAAGGTGCAGCGCGATCGCCGCCACGCAGATGCCCAGCGAAAGCATGAGCTGCTGGAAGGTCGAATAGAACGCGGTCGCGCTGCTCATGTGGCGCTTGTCCACGCCGTCATAGGCGATGGTGTTGTAGGCGGTGAACTGGAACGACATGAAGAAGCCGGACAGCGCCAGCACGCAGAACATCGTCCACACCGGCCAGCTTGGGCGGAACAGGCCGCAGATCGCATAGCCTGCGGTGGCGATCACGCCGTTCCAGATCAGCGCGCGGCGAAAGCCGAAGCGGCGCAGCAGGCGGGGCGCGAAGCTCTTCATGGCCAGCGAACCTATCGCGGTTGCCACCGTGATCGTGCCGCTGCGCGCGGCGGAAAAGCCGAAGCCGACCTGCATCATCAGGGGCAGCAGGAAGGGCTGGGCGCCCTGCGTGATGCGGGTGATCGAACCTGCGATCACGGAAAGCCGGAACGTATCGTCCTTGAGCAGGGCGAGATCGAGGATCGAGCCTTCGTGCCGGCGGGCGTGGAGGATATAGAAGAACCCGGCCACGACGCCGACGGCGATCAGTCCCGCCGCGATGGCGCCTTCGCCGGGACGGCTCACCATTTCGAAGCCGAACAGCAGGCAGCCGAGCGAAATACCGCTGAGGATGAAACCAAGGGTATCGAACCGACCGGGTTCGTCCTCGCGGATATTGGCGATGTAGCGGCTGGTCAGCCAGAACCCGAGCATGCCCATCGGCAGGTTGATGTAGAAGATCCAGCGCCAGTCGAGATAGGTCACGATGAACCCGCCGAGCGGCGGCCCCACGATCGGCCCGATTAGCGCGGGCACCAGCAGCCAGGACATGGCATTGACCATGTCCTGCTTGGCGACCGAGCGCAGCAGCACGAGCCGCCCCACCGGAATCATCATCGCGCCGCCGATCCCCTGCACGAAGCGGGAGGCGACCATCATTTCCAGCGATCGGGACTGGCCGCAAGCAAGGCTGCCCAGCACGAACAGCACGATCGCGGCACGAAACACCGTTCGCGATCCGAAGCGGTCGGCCAGCGAGCCGGAAGCCGGAATGAATACGGCAAGCGCTAGCAGGTAAGAGGTCAGCGCCACGCTCATCTCTTGCGGGCGGACGCTGAAATCGCGGGCCATGGTGGGAAGGGCGGTGGCGAGCACCGTGGCGTCCACGAATTCCATGAACAGTGCCGACGCGATGATGAGCGCGACGAGCCGGTAGTTCGCTCCGGATTCGGCTGGGCCGAGATCGCGGGTCTTGGCGATGGAGCCGGCGGCCGGGACGATGCCGTCACGCACTTCCGCGTTGACGGAGGCGATACCGCGCCGCCTGGGCCTCAGCATGGGGCCTCGGGGAGATTGGCAAGCTGGATCATGGGCATGTTTCCGGTTGGCGTACTGACAAGGACGTCCCCCCAAATCCAAGGCCGTCCATCTTCTGTGCGGGCGTACCGGTGCCGACCATATAGGTGCAATGCAGCATTTTGAAACCCACCGCCTGACGATAGGCTATTCGTTTGCGCTAACTCTGCCGTCGTACCGGGCGCCCTGCTGAACGGCGGGAAATGCGGCAGGGGAATAGGGCGTTGCCATGGCGCCGGTGATCCCATAATCGCCTTTCGTCAGGGGATTTCGGGTGGGAGAGCATCACCGAAAGAATCTCGATAGCGTCTCAGGATTGGCGAACAAGTCTATGAAATTGCGTGGTGCGATGAAGGAGTTTGCCCGGCATCGGAATCTCGGCGTCGTTGCCGGGGTCATGTTCGCGCTCCTTCCGTGCGCGGCGACCGGGAATGCCCCTCCTGCCGCGGCAAACAAGGGCGCGGTTCCGCATCGCATCGTATCGCTCAATCTTTGCGCCGACCAGTTGCTGGTGGCTCTGGCCGACCGTGACCAGATCGCCGGACTTACGCGCTATGCTTCCGATCCCGAAATGTCCGCCGTGGCGTCTCAAGCGAAGGGGCTGCCCGTTTTCGGAGGGTCGGCGGAGGAGGTCATGGCGGCGGATCCCGATCTCGTGGTGGGCATGCCGGCAAGACGCAATCCGGCCATCGCGGTGCTGCGGAACCGCCATTATCGCTCGCTCGATCTCAAGTCGGCGCATGACTATGACGAGATAGTCGCCTCCATACGCGACGTGGCGCGGGCGGTGGGACATCCGCAGCGCGGAGAGGCACTGATTGCGCGAATGAACGCCGATCTCGCCGGAATTCCCCGCGCGCGCGGCGGCAAGGTTGCGGCCTATTACCAGCGCCGGGGCTATCTCACCGGCACCGGCACGCTGATCGACGACCTGATGGTGCGGGTCGGCCTCGTCAATCTGGCAGGACAGCTAGGAAAACCGTCGCTTTCGCAGATGAGCCTGGAGGAAATGGCGATGGCGCGTCCGGACTACATCGTAATCGACAGCGCCACGCAGAAGGTCTCGGATCAGGGCACCGAGATGATCCATCATCCGATCCTGCGCGACATTCCGCGCGTCGCGATCCCGCAGGCCTGGACGGTTTGCGGCGGTCCCGCCTACGTCAAGGCGGCGCGCAGCCTTGCGCGGCAGGTCAACGCTCGCTGACGTTCGTTCGCCAGTCGAGCCGCGCCTGCCAGCCCCGCCGCTGGAGTTCGGGGACCATGTCCGGTTCCTCGGGGTGGCCCAGGCACAGCAATGCGATGAAACGCCAGCGCGGCGGCACGCCCAGGAGCGCGGTGACGAAATCGGGCTCGACGATGGATATCCAGCCCAGCCCCAGCCCTTTCGCCCGTGCCGCCAGCCAAAGCGTATGGACGGCAAGCACCACCGAATAGGCCCGCGTCTCCGGCATTGTCGCCGCGCCGAGGCCGCCGCCCTCAGCGGCGCCTTCGTCGCAGAATACCGCAATGATCTCCGGCGCCTCGCGCAGGCCGTGGAGCTTGAGCGAGGCATAGGCGGCACGCCGGGCCGGGTCTGCCAGGCCCGATCCGGCGGCGGCCTTTTCGGTATCGGCATGCTCCGCCAGTGTTTCGCGCAAGTCCGCCGAGCGGACGCGCACGAACCGCCAGGGCTGCGAGTTGCCCACCGACGGCGCAAGCTGCGCCGCCGCCAGCAGTTCGGCCACCACGCTTTCACCCAGCGGATCGCTGCGGAAATGGCGGACATCACGCCGCCATGCCAGCAGCTCGCCCAGCTGCTCCCGGAATTCGGAGCCGAAGCGCGGCGGCATCTTCAGAATTCGATGCCGGCCTGTGCCTTCACGCCCGAACGGAACGGATGCTTCACCAGCGTCATCTCGGTCACGAGATCAGCGGCTTCCATCAGCGCTTCGGGGGCGTTGCGGCCGGTGACGAGCACATGCTTCATCTCGCCGCGCGCGGTCAGTACGTCCAGCACTTCGTCCAGCGGCAGATAGTCATAGCGCAGCACGATATTGAGTTCGTCCGCCAGCACCATGTCATAGCCCGGATCGGCGACCATCCGCTTCACTTCCTCCCACGCCTCGCGCGAGAGTTCGATGTCGCGGGCGCGGTCCTGCGTGTTCCAGGTGAAGCCTTCGCCCATCGGCTTGAATTCGACCTGATCCGGGAAGGCATCGAAGACGACCTTCTCGCCGGTGGTCATCGCGCCTTTCACGAACTGGACGACGCCCACTTTCTTGCCGTGGCCGATGGCGCGCACCACCATTCCGAGCGCGGCGGTCGTCTTGCCCTTGCCCTTGCCGGTGTGGACGATCAGCAGGCCCTTTTCGACCGTCTTTCCGGCCATGATCTTGTCATGCGCGGCCTGCTTCTTCTTCATCTTCTCGGCGTGCTGTTCGTCACTGCGTTGCACCATGGTCATGCTCCTGAGAGGGCCGCGAGCGTCAGGCCCGCGCTGTTCGATCGGGGTTTCCAGAGGCCGCGTTCGAGCGCCTCGGCAAGGCGTGCGGCGGTTTCGCGCAAGGCGGCGGGATTGGCCTTGGCCATGAAATCACGCACCGCCTCGTCCTCGATGAAGGCGGCGTGGACGGCGTCGAAATGGTGGTCCTTCACCGCGTGGGTCGTGGCGGCGAAGGCGAAGAGGTAATCTACCGAGGCGGCGATCTCGAACGCGCCCTTGTAGCCGTGGCGCATGACGCCGGCGATCCACTTGGGATTGGTGACGCGCCCGCGCACGATGCGGCCGATCTCATCCTCCAGCGTGCGGACGACCGGGCGTTCCGGGCGGCTGTGGTCGTTGTGATAGCTGATCGGCGCGCGGCCTTTCAGATGCTCGACGGCAGCGGCGATGCCGCCTTCGAACTGGTAGTAATCGTCGCTGTCGAGCAGGTCGTGCTCGCGGTTGTCCTGATTCTGCACCACGGCATCGACCGAGGCGAGGCGCGCGGCGAAAAGGCCGCGCTCGGCATCACCCTCCACGCCGCCGCCATAGGCGTAGCTGCCCCAGTCGAGATAGACATCGGCCAGATCGCTACGTTCGTGCCAGATCTTCTCGTCGATCATGGCCTGAAGTCCGGCGCCGTAGGCACCCGGTTTCGATCCGAACACGCGCGTTCCGGCGCGGCGGGTGGCCTGCGTTTCCGCCTCGCCGCTTTCGATGAGCCCCGCGGTTTCGGCGCGGTGGCGCTCGGCGGCGGGGTTGTCGCCCAGCGGTTCGTCGAGCGCCATAACCGCGCGCGCGGCGCTGTCGATCAGGTCGATCTGTTCGGGGAAGGCGTCGCGGAAGAAGCCGGAGACGCGCAAGGTCACGTCCACGCGCGGGCGGCCGATTTCGGCCACGGTCATCACCTCGAAGCCGACCACGCGGCCCGAAGCCCAGTCCCAGCGCGGGCGCACGCCCATCAGCGCGAGGGCCTGCGCGATGTCGTCGCCGCCGGTGCGCATGTTGGCGGTGCCCCATGCGGAAAGCGCCATGGCCTTGGGGTATTCGCCCTCGCGCTGGAGGTAGTCTTCCACCAGCAGATCGGCGGACTTGCGGCCGAGTTCCCAGGCAACGGCGGTGGGCACGGCGCGGGTGTCGACCGAGTAGAAGTTGCGCCCCGTGGGCAGCACGTCCGGCCGCCCGCGCGTTGGCGCGCCGGAGGGGCCGGGCAGAACGAAGCGGCCGTTCAGACCGGCCAGCAGGGCCTCGGCCTCGCGCGGGCCGCACAGGTCAATGCGGGGGGCGAGGTCGGTGCGGATGGCGTGAAGGACGGCGGCGGTTTCGCTGCCGAGGTTGCCGCTGGGCGTATCGACCATCTCGGCTGCCAGCAGTTCGAGCCGCTCGACGGTATCGCCATGCGTGCGCCAAGGCTCGCCCGAAATCGCCGCCAGCGCCTCGGGCCGCGCGCCGTCCCAGCGATCGCCCATGCGGCAATCGAGCGGATCGAAGTCGAGGCCTAAGTCGATAGCCATCGCGCGCAAGAGCGAGGCCTGTCCGGCATGGTCATAGCCGCGCGGCGTGCGGGCCAGCGCCACCAGCAGGTCGCGCCGCAAGCGGCCTTCGGGTGACCGGGTGAAGACATGCAGACCGTCGCGGATCTGCAATTCCTTCAGTTCGCACAAGTAGTTGTCGATGGCCGAAAGCGCGTCGTCATCGTCTCCGCTGGCCCCGGCATCGCGGTCGAGGCCGTGGCTGCGCGCCAGATCGAGAATGTCCCGCCGCAAGCGGTCGAGGCGGCGCGGGTCCATCCCGGCGGCGAGGTAGTATTCGTCCACCAGCGCCTCAAGCTGCTTGAGCGGGCCATAGGTCTCGGCGCGGGTCAGGGGCGGGGTGAGGTGGTCGATCACCACCGCGCCGATCCGGCGTTTGGCCTGTGTGCCTTCGCCGGGGTCGTTGACGATGAAGGGGTAGAGCTGCGGCAGCGGCCCGGCGCAGATCTCCGGGAAGCACTCGCGCGAGAGCGAGATGGCATTGCCGGGCAACCATTCCAGATTGCCGTGCTTGCCGACATGAACCACCGCCTGCGCGCCGAAGTCCTGCGCCAGCCAGACGTGGAAGGCGAGATAGGCGTGCGGCGGCGGCAGGGCCGGATCGTGATAGCTGGCCTTGGGATCGATGTTGTAGCCGCGCGCGGGCTGCACGGCGACGGCGAGATTGCCGAAACGGTGGACCGGCAGGCGGAAGGCGCTATCCCGCACGAAGGGATCGGCGGATGGCGCGCCCCAGCGCTCGACCATCGCCTTGCGCGCGTTTTCGGGCACCATTGCGAAGGCGGATTCGTAGGCCGAAAGCGGCAGCGAAACTTCGCCCGCGCGTTCCAGCGATGTCAGATCGTTGGTCACGCCGCCGGTCATCACGCGCATCAGTGCGGCGCCGTCTTGCGGAGCCTTGCCGGTGTCGTAGCCCGCCTCGGCCAGCGCGGCGACGATCGCAGCGGTGCTGGCAGGGGTGTCGAGGCCCACGCCATTGCCGATGCGTCCATCGCGGTTGGGGTAGTTCGCCAGCACCAGCGCCACACGGCGCTCGGTGGACGGCGTGCGGCGCAGGCGCGCCCAGTTGGCGGCCAGATCGGCGACGAAGGCCACCCGGTCCGGCGCGACGCGAGGGACGACGATGCCGCACTGGGTCACGTCGTCGAAACGCTCGGCCGCCTTGAAGGCGACGGCGCGGGTGAAAATGCGGCCGTCCACTTCGGGCAGCGCCACATTCATCGCAAGGTCGCGCGGGCCAAGGCCGCGTGCGGCGCTCTGCCACTCGCTTTCCAGGACACCCGCAAAGGCGACTTGCAGGATCGGGCAGTCCGCCTTTTCGAGAATGCCCGGCTTGCGATCGTCACCTGCGGAGGACGAGGCGAAGCTGGTGGCGTTGACGATCACATCGGGCGCGACCTCGCCCAGCAATCCGCCCAGCCAGTCCACCGCGAAAGGTTCCCGCAAGGCGCGAACGTGAACGGCGGCGACGTTGAAGCCGCGCTCCTGCAGCGCCGCGATCATCGCGTCCACGGCGTCCAGCGTGCCCGCGATCATCAGCGCGCGGTAGAACACCAGCAGGGCGAGCGGGCGGCCTTCGGTCCAGCCTGCCTGCACTTCGGCAAGCCCGGCGCGCTCGGTGCCTGCAAGGTAGAGCCCGGCATCGGCCACGGGCACCGGATCGTCCGGTTCGCCTGCGTCATGGCCGATGGTCCGCGCGGCGGTGCGCAGGAACGAGAGGGCATTGGCCATGCCGCCCTGCCGGAGATAGTCGCGCATCCGCTCGCGGACCTCGGCGGTCAAGGTGGAGGCGCGGTCGAGTGCGGGATCGGCCTCGCGCCCATCGGCGATGGCGGCGAAGGCAATGCCGTTCTCCCGCGCGACACGGGCGATCTCGTCGATCCCGTAGCCCCAGTAGCTCTTGCCGCCGAGCAGGATCACGCAGACGAATCTGGCCTTCGCGATCACTTTCTCGACATAGAGGTCGATCGAGTAGGGATGGCGCAGTTGCAGCAGATTGGCGAGGCGAACGCTCGGCCCACCTTCCGGCAAACGCGCCGCCGCGCCCGCGAAGCAGGCGAGTTCGCTGTCCGCCACGGTGAGGATCACCATGTCGCCGGGAGACTGGTCGAGGTCGATCGCCTCCTCGCCGTTGGAGATCGTCCCCGGCGTGGCGGACAGCAGGTGCATCAGGCGTCTGCTGTAGTGGCCACGGGGCCGAGAACCCCGGCAAGCCCTGCTTCGATGGCGGTGCGGTCCAGCCCCTTCTGGCCGATGACGACAAGCTGGGTGCGGCGCAGTTCCTGCGGCAGCCAGGCGCGGTCGTAGAAGTGCTGGATGCGCGGACCGACGGCCTGCACGACAAGGCGGCTCGGCTTGCCGCCGACCGCGACCATGCCTTTCACGCGCAGAATGTCGTGCTCTGCGATCAGGCCGTTTAAACGGGCGAGAAGGGCGTCGAGATCGGCCACATCGCCGCCGGAAACGACGAAGCTGTCGAAGTCGTCATGGTCGTGATCCTCGTCCAGCCCGTCGATGTGCGAGGGGCGGGAATCGAGATCGTCCTCGGCCGCGGCAGTGATACCCAGCAGCGCGGCGATGTCGACGGCGCCGTGATCGGCGCGCACGATCTTCACGCCGGGGCGCGTTTCGGCCAGCACCAGCGTTTCGACATGGGCAAGGGCATCGGCATCCACCAAGTCGGTCTTGTTGAGCACGACCATGTCGGCGCAGCCCAGCTGTTCCTCGAACAGTTCTTCCAGCGGGCTTTCGTGGTCCAGCATCGGATCGGCCGCGCGGGCGGCTGCCAGTGCTGCCTCGTCAGTGGCGAAACGGCCGGCCGCGACGGCATCGGCGTCGATCAGGGCGACCACGCCGTCAACCGTGGCGCGGGTGCGGATGTCGGGCCACTGGAAGGCCTTCACCAGCGGCTTGGGCAGGGCAAGGCCGCTGGTCTCGATGATGATGTGATCGGGCCTGTTCTCGCGGTCCAGCAGCTTCTGCATGGTCGGCAGGAAATCGTCGGCGACGGTGCAGCAGATGCAGCCGTTGGCCAGTTCGACGATATCGTCTTCCGGGCAGGCTTCGTCGTTGCAGCCCTTCACCAGTTCGCCGTCCACGCCGACATCGCCGAATTCGTTGATGATGAGGGCAAGGCGGCGGCCCTTGGCGTTTTGCAGCAGGTGGCGGATCAGCGTGGTCTTGCCGGCGCCCAGAAAGCCGGTGATGACGGTGGTGGGAACTTTGCTCATGTGTCGTCTCCCGCGCGCCAGCGACCTGAAGCGGCGGGGCTTTCCGCCGCGACCTGCGACGATTGCGGCGTGCCGCGTCGGACCGGCGCACGGGCGCCCGACACGGCATGCCGCTGCGGCCCCGGCCGCATGCATCACGTCGCTCAGACGGAAGAGTTACCGTGCCTTGGCCATCCCCTGGACCCGGGCAAGAGCGACATCGACGCAGGCAGGTATCCTGGCTCGCGGGTCAGGGCGGGATGCACGGCCTTCCCAGGCCTCGCAGGATTTAGCGTCCGGCCCAGTGGCTGCGTCGGGAAGCGATTGTCCCGCCGCGAATGTGCATCGCGCTCACCGCTTACAGTTGCAGGGACAGCCCCGGAATCGAGCAAACTCTTTCGAGCAAAACTCTACCGGGTTCCCGTATTAAGCCCCTTGCGGGGCACCGGCGCGATCTTTGCCCGCGGCGTCCTGAAGGGCGAAACGGGCCCTGCGGCGATTAGCCGGGCAGGCCGCTGCCCGCAAGCCCCCCGGCAAGGCCAAGCGATTGCAGCCGCCACCTGCCGCTGAACGAAAACACGGTATGCGAAAGCGGCGCGATGTCTATCGCGAGCGTGGTGGAAAGCGGCAGGCAGAGCGCATGGGAAAGCGCCGCGCGCACGATCATCGGGTGCGTGATCCCGCAGGCCGGGCCGTCGTGACGGGCGATCTCGTCCATCCATCGGCCGATCCGCTGCCGGGCGGTTTCCATCGATTCTCCCCCCGGAGCGCCGCCAAGCGGGTCTGCGATCCATGCCGAGAACGCGCCGGGTTCCTCCTGGTGCACTTGCGCAAAGGCGCGGCCGGACCAGCGGCCATGATCGATATCGGCCAGCGCGGGTTCCGTCCGCCCGATAATGCCCATCGCCCCTGCGGTCTCGGCAGCGGCGATGGCGGGGCTGGTGAAGGTGCTATCGCGGAAGCGATCGTTCAGCGCGGTGCGCGCCGCATCGCGCAGCCCGCCCTCGTCCAGCGGTTCGTCAGGCCCTGCAAAGCCGCCGTGACGGGCCGGGGCCGTGGCGGCGATGCAGATCAGCAGGAGGGTCGTCGCCAAGGCCTGAATTCCATCGAGGTCGTTGACGCCGCCGGTAACCCGGTCCTAAGGGAAGGCGTCGAGGATTGAAGAAGCCGGTGGAATTCCGGCGCGGTCGCGCCACTGTAATCGAACGGGAACTTCCCCGTCGAGAGCCAGACCTTCCGCCTTGGCACAGATTTTCCGGGGACGCGCAATCCCGCCAAGGAGCATGAGCATGGCTGTTTCCGCCGCAATTTTCGATGATACCTTCATTCCGGTCGAAGGCGGCAGCGCCATCCCGATCGAGGACATCGCTCCCTGGGCCGTGCTGGGCACGCTGCTGGCCCTTATCTTCCTCTATTTCGTGAGCACCGAGCAGGGCGCTTTCTCCCTGTTCCAGGGCATGTACGTTCACGAATTCGTCCACGACGGCCGGCACCTCCTCGGTTTTCCCTGCCACTGAGGTAACGTCATGACCCGTCAATTGCTTTGGCGCGGAATGCTTGCCGGCATTCTGGGCGCGCTTCTGGCCACGCTTTTCGCACGCGGTTTCGCGGAACCGCAGATCGACCTCGCGATCGGTTACGAGGAAGATCATGCGGCCCACGGCGCTCTGCCCGATCACCCGGCGCCCGATCATGCTGGAATGGCGATGGCATCTGCGCCGCTCGCACACCCGCATCCGGCGGACGAAGAGGAACTCGTCAGCCGCGATACCCAGAAGGGGGCCGGCCTCGTTACCGCGCTGGCGCTTTACGGCGCGGCGGTGGGGGGCATCTTCTCGCTGGTCTTCGCATACGGCTATGGCAGGATGGGCCATCTCGGCCCGCGCAGCTTCGCACTGCTTCTGGCGGCGCTGACTTTCGTGCTGGTGGTGGTGGTTCCCGCGATCAAGTATCCGCAGACCCCGCCGGCCGTAGGCAAGCACGAGACGGTGGCGCTGCGCACGGCTGCCTATTTCGGCATGATCGCGCTGTCGCTCGGCGCGGCCGTGGTTGCCGGGCGCCTTCGCGGCAGGCTGGCGCGGCCGGGCAGGGGCTTCGATGCCACCCTGCTGGCTTTCGTGGTCTATCTCGGGATGGTCGGCCTAGGCCAGTTCCTGCTTCCCGCGATCAACGAAGTGCCTGCCGATTTCCCGGCGGTATTGCTCTGGAACTTCCGGCTCGCCTCGATGGGAACGCAGCTCGTGCTGTGGGCCACCATCGGACTGGCTTTCGGACTATGGGCGGAGCGCGTGCTCAGGCGCCAATCGGCCTGAGCACGGCCTGCCTCCCTGAAGGCTTGCTCACTCGCTCCGGTTGCCTGCCCCCGTGGGCGCCGGGCGCAGCGGCGCGCGGCTCAGCTCGTTACCGGCGCGCGTGGTCTTCTTCAGAAGTTTCAGGAAGATATCCTGTTCTTCTGATGTGAGATGAGAGACGATGTCGTCCTGCACCTGGTCCACCCATGGCGTTGCCGCGGCCAGAGCCTCGCCGCCCTGCCGGCTCAGCATCAGCACGCGGGCGCGGCGGTCGGTCGGGCTGACCTCGCGTTCGACCAGCCCTTTCTGCACGAGCCGGTCGATCACGCCGCCGATCGTCACCCGGTCATAGGCGATCATGCCCGCCAGCGTCTGCTGGTCCAGCCCCGGATGATCGCGCAGGGTCAGCATCGCCGCATATTGGACCGAGGTCAGGTCAAGCCCGGCCTCGGTCATGCGCGATGTGAAGCGCGCCACGGAAATCTGCTGAAGGCGGCGGATCAGGTGGCCGGGCATGGTCTCGAGGTCGCTCATGACAGCCACCTAGCTTGATAACGCCCGCCTGCTCAAGCCTCCCGTGTGCTGCCATGGCCGACCTCGGCCCGAAGGTTCAGCCCGCCGGTTCGGGAATGCGGGCGGCGGTCAGGTTGGAGGCGAAGTAGGCTGCCAGTTCCCGCGTGCCGTCAAGCGGAAGCACCTGCGCGATGTACTGGTCCGGGCGGACCACGATCATGCAGCCTTCCTCCCGGTTCACGCCGCGCATGTCGTAGATGTCGCCCGCGCCCGGATCGGCGCAGAACGCCTTTTCGTAGTCGCGCAGGCCCAGTTCGCCCTTGCGCGGCCAGAGCAGACCGGGAAGCTCGTCCATCGACAGCGACCGGTGCGATTGCTGGAATACCGCCCGCAAGTCGAACAGGGCGTCAGCATCGGCGCCCTTCGGCGTGTGGCGAAGCAGAGGCGAGGCTGGGTCGGTTTCCAGCGTGCGGCACAGCCGGGCAAGGCGGGAGCCGGGCTGGAGACCGTCACGACCCGCAAAGAGGTAGATCCGCCAGCGCCCGTCCGCCTCGGCGGCGTGCCCGAGGTGCATCGGCTTTGCATCGGCAAGGCGCACGACGGGCGCCGAATGGAAGCGCATCCCGACCCTGAAACCTTCCGCAAGGTGCTGGTGCTCGCCGCTGCCGGTCAAGGCGGAGCGGCGATACTGCGTGGCGGTTCCTGCCGTGAAGCGACCCTGCTTCACGAAATAGCGCTGGAATTCGGCGGGATCGACACCGTCCTCGTCCTCGGCGGTTTTCGGCTTCGCACTGAACATCGCGGCGAATTCGCGGTCGAAATCGATCAGCTCCTGCGCGATCGTCTGCCGCTCGGCCGAATAGCTGTGCAGCAGTTCCGGCCCGGCCTGCCCGCGCAGCACGGCAGCAAGCTTCCAGCCGAGGTTGAAGGCGTCCTGCATGGACACGTTCATGCCCTGTCCGGCCTTGGGGCTGTGCGTGTGGCAGGCATCGCCCGCGATGAAGACGCGGGGGAGGCTGCGCTGCTCCGCTCCGGCGGGCACATCGTCGAACTTGTCGCAAAGGCGCTGGCCGATCTCGTAGACGGACCACCACGCCACTTCCTTCACGTCGAGCACGTAAGGATGGAGGATGCGCCGGGCGGCGTCGATGAGCTGTTCGCGCGTGATGTTCCGCGCCGCCACCCGCTCGTCCCGGCCGAGCTTGTCCAGTTCGATGTAGAGGCGCACCAGATAGCCGCCTTCGCGCGGGATGATGAGGATGTTGCCCTCGTTCGCGGAATGGATCGCGCTCTTGAGGCGGATATCGGGAAAGTCGCTGTAGGCGAGCACATCCATGACGCCCCAGGCCTGGTTGGCGGATTCCCCGATCAGTTCGCGGCCGATCGCCCGGCGGACCTGGCTGCGGGCGCCGTCGCAGCCCACGACATAGCGCGCCCGCACCAGTTCGGTGCCTTCCTCTCCCTCTGCGCCCACGCGCCGCAGCCTTGCGAGGACCGGCTCGGCCGGGTCTTCCGGTATGGTCAGGTCCGCCACTTCCATGGCGTAGTCCGGAACAAGGCGGGTCGGCGCATTGCGCATCGCTTCAAGGTAGAAGTCATGGACGCGGGCCTGATTGAGGATGACGTGGGGGAATTCCGAAAGCCCATCCTCGGTATCGGCAATGCGGCCGTGGCGGGAAATCCGGCGCGCTTCGCTGTCGTCCGGCTTCCAGAACGTGGTTTCGTTGACCCAGTAGGCTTCCCGCGCCACGCGGTCGGCAAAACCGAAGGCGTTGAACATCTCCATCGTGCGGCAGGCGATGCCGTCCGCCTGACCGAGCGCGAGCGGACCGTCCTTGCGCTCGACGATGCGGGTGCGGATCGAGGGGAACCGCGCAAGCTGCGCGGCCAGCGTCAGCCCGGCGGGGCCGCAACCGACGATCAGCACGTCCACATCGTCCGGCGCGCCGGAGGGCCTGTCGCTCCCAAGTGCGAGGGTGGGGGCCGCGGCGAGGTGGGGGACGGGTTCGGAAACGGCCGGGTCGCCGGTGCGGAATCCGTTCAGGTGAAATTGCATCGTCTCATCCTCTCCAACACAGGCAGGCTCCCGGTTCGGACGAACGGGTACCGCCTCAACGAATATAAGTAGTATGCGACCTATATTCCGGAGTCAAATGCGGGCGAGCAGCGGGAGAGCGCGGCGATCAGGGGTGCAGGGTGTCTCCGTCGCTTACCGGCACCGTCCCGGGCTTGCGATGGGCGGCGATGCAGGAGATCACGCTGGGCACCAGCAGGGCGAAGGCGGCGGCCTCCATCGGGGTGGGCAGGCGCCGTTCCCAGACGAAGGCATAGACGAGCGCGAACAGCGTTTCGAACAGGATCATCTGCCCGGCGAGCGTCAGCGGAAGCAGGCGGCTCATGCGGTTCCACAGCGCATTGCCGAGGATCGAGGCGAGCACCGCCACGCCCAGCGAGATCGCCCCGAGGCGCAGCCACGCGGCATCGGTATGGTGCGCGGTATCGAGCAGCAGCGCGAAAGGCAGCAGCAGCAGGCTCTGCGCGCCGGTCACGAGGCCGGTCAGCAGGTTCCAGTCATGCGGGGAAACATGGTCGAGCCGCGCCAGCCAGCGGGAATTGCCCACCGCGAAGCCGGTCCACGAGATGAGCGCGCCTACCGCACAGCCCAGGCCGATCAGTTGCTGCTCCACCGTGCCGGAAGAGGGATCGACAACGGCCTGCCAGCCGATGCAGATCGCGCCGGCCATGCAGAGCAGCAGCGAGGGGATCAGCCGCCGCAGCGGCACGGCGCCATGGTCGCGGCTGCCGATGATGGTTACGGCAACCGGCAGGAACCCCACGACAAGGGCGGTTAGCGCGACGCCGCCGTTCTGGACCGCGCTTGATAGCAGGATGAAATAGAGCGTGTTGCCGGTGAAGGCGAGCCAGCCCAGCGCCAGCCATTCGCGCCGGGTCACATGCGGGCCGAGCTGCCGCCAGCGCGGCAGGAGCAGAAGCAGCGAGAGCGCGCCGTAGAACAGGTAGCGCCCGGCAGTGAGCTGCAGCGGCGTGAAGTCTCCGGCCAGTTCGGGCGCCAGGAACACGAGCCCCCAGAACGCGCCCGCACCGGCGCCGCAGGCAATGCCGGCGATGGTGGCGTTGCCGGTCTTCTGGTTGCTCACTGGATATCGCTCCTGCGTTGGGGAGCGGGAGCCGTTCACCAGGCGGCGCGAAACGTCAATGCCCACAGTGCCGCTTTTCGGCAATATCCTGTCGTCACTTCGGGCAGATTGACTGGTGCGCGTGCCTGTCCCGCGTGACACTTTGCCGAGCGCCGGGAAGCGGAGGGGGCGCCCCGCGTGTTTTCAGTTGAGCGCGAGTTCGCCCTGCCTGCGATCGCCCGAGATGGGGCCGGAGCGTCCCATCAGGCAGCGCGCCCGGCCGGTCAGGGTGTAGACGACGTGCCGCTGCGCCCCCCGGTTGTGATGGTCCACGCGAAAGCCCTGATAATGACGCTGGATCAGGCCCGCCTTGACCAGTTCGGTGGTTGCCCGGCTGAGGTTGGTCTTGCCCGAACTGCGCACACGCTCGCGCACTTCGGCCTCGATCGCGGCTTCGGCGGCAGTGGGCTGCTGCGGGAGTTTTCCCGTCCGTTCCAGCTCCGCGCGCACTTTCATCATCAGCGCCTGTCGCTTGGGATCGCGCCCGCCCATCGGTGTCAGCGCGTCGCAGAGCCAGTCCCGCAGCAGGATGGACTGGCCGCGATGGGCGATGAAGGGCCCGGCGCTGCCGTCCGGGCGGGCGATCTCGGCGATCAGGCTGAGCACCATGAAGGCATAGCGGGGCCGGCTGCTGGCATGAGCGACCTGATCTAGCAGGGCTGCCATGTCGCTGGCGGGAGCGCGGCGGGCGGGATCGGTCGGCGCGAGAAACATAACGGGAATCTATAGAGCACAGATCGCGAATCGTGAGAATCCCTGATCTTTCGCAATTCTGCGCTTTGTCGGCCGTGACACTTTACCGGCGGGCAAAGTGTCGAAAGTTAAACTTTGAAGAGGGGCGAAAAATGGGGCGAAGGGGGAGCCGGGTGCAAGGATTGTCCTTTCCGCACCCGGCCCCGCTTCGCTCAGACCGCCTGCAACCTGGGCTTCAGGCCGCCGGGTGCTTCGCCGATCTGGAAGCGCCTGGCATGTTCGGCAAGGGTGGTCGCGTCGGAGATCAGCGTGCGGGCGGCAGCGGACGTCTGCTCGACCATCGCGGCGTTCTGCTGGGTGGTGCGGTCCATCATGCCCACGGCAACGCTCACTTCGGAAATCGCCGAGGCCTGCGCGTCGTTGTCCCGCGCCATGGTTTCGACGAGGTGGTGAACCCGGTCGACTTCTCCGGCGATCCGTTCCAGCGAGCGGTCCACCCGCGATACCGTCTCTACCGCCCGGTCGATCTCGGAGCGGGTGGCCGAAAGGCCGTTGCGGGCCTTGCGGGCCTCTTCCTCGGCGCGCATGGCCAGCGAACTGACGAGGTCGGCCACGACCGCGAAACCGCGCCCGGCGTTTCCGGCACGCCCCGCCTCGACGGCGGCGTTCATGGCAAGGACGCGGGTCTGGAAGGCGATCTTGTCCACCCCCTCGATCACCTCGTCGATCCCGCGCGCGCTTTCGTGGACCACTTGCATGGCCTGCACCGCATCTTCGGCCACGGCGCGGCCCTGCTGCACGACGGAAAGCGCGCCGCCTGCAATGCCGAGGGTTTCCTGCGCGCCGCCGGCAGTGGCCTTCACCCGTTCCTCCACTCGCACAAGGGTGGCGGCGGTCTCTTCGAGATTGGCGGCGCTGCTTTCGGTGCGGCGTGCAAGATCCTCGGACGCGCGGGCGATCGCGCCGGATTCGCCGTAGATCGCCTCCGACGTCCGCACCACCGAGCCGATCGTGCCGCGCAGGTTCGCGAGGCTGCCGTTGTAGGACTGCTTGAGCGAGAGGAAGCCGCCGGGCAGGTCGTCGATGTCATGGATGAGATCGCCGCCAGCCAGCCGAGACATCGCGCGGTCCAGCGCGGCGATGGCCTGGTTCCGCTCTGCCTCGGCTTCTTCGAAGTAGATCGAGATCGACAGGTCCATGTCGAGCATGGCCGCCTTCATCAGCGCCCGGCTGAGCTTGCCGGGGCGCGAGAGGCCGAGCATCCGCTTCCACGGGCTTGCGCTGCGCTCCACCGCGCGCATGATTTCCTCAAGCACGAGCGCATAGCCGCCGATGTACCAGCGGGGCTCAAGGCCGATCCGGGCATGGACCTTCCCGATGCGGCTGACGGCGGCGTGGTAGCTCTCGTCGAAGCGGCCGGTGGCGATGCCCATCCAGTGCCCGAGCTGGGCGCTCTTGGCGGAATCGATGTGCCGGTCGCTGGTGAACATGCGCGCCATTTGCGGCGTGGCGCGGACACGTGCGTAGAAATGGTCGAGCGCGGGGGGAATGCACTTGCGAAGCAGGGGCTGCGCCGCCGCGAGAACGCGGCGCTGCGCAGGGTCGAACTCGAGGAATTCCAGCCGTTCCTCGATCGTCTTGACTGTCAATTTGATCTCCCGTGCGGCGGCGGCTCGCCGGCCGTAATGAAATCCTTTGCGTCAATGCTTTATAGGAAAGCCGCGGCCCCGGCCGGGCGCTTGGCCGTCATAATTTTCCGCCTGGGGAAGCTTCGCGTTCGGGGGGGCTGCTTGCGGGGACCGAGCCGTCCACTATAGTGCCGGGATGACGCAAGCTGACGATATCGACCGGCACCTCGGTGGAGCATGTTTGACCATTCGTGATGCCGTACCGGCGGATATCGAAGGGATCACGGCCATCTACAACGACGCCGTGCTGAACACGACCGCGATCTGGAACGAAACCGCCGTCGACACCGCCAACCGGCTCGCCTGGCTGGCCGACCGCAGGCAGGCGGGCTATCCCGTGCTGGTGTCGCTCGACGAATCCGGGACGGTGCTGGGCTATGCCTCCTTCGGGGACTGGCGCGCATTCGACGGCTATCGCCACACCGTCGAGCATTCGGTCTACGTCCGCGCGGACCGGCGCGGCGGCGGGATCGGAATGAACCTGATGATTGCCCTGATCGAACGGGCGCGGGCCATCGGCAAGCACGCCATGGTCGCGGGGATCGAGGCCCGCAACGAGGGCTCGATCCGCCTTCACGAAAAGCTCGGCTTCGAATCCGTGGGCCTGTTGATAGAGGTCGGCTGCAAGTTCGGAAACTGGCTGGACCTCGCCTTTCTTCAGCTCACGCTCGACAGCCGCGAAGCGCCCGATCGGCTGCCGTAAGCTCAGGCAGGCACGAAACCGGCAAGGCGCAGCGCGCCGTCCAGCGAATCTCCGAGGGCAGGGCTCAGACGCTCTACCGTGCGCGAACGTAGCCACGGCTGCATCCGCGGGGCGAGACCGCCGACGAGCGTGCAGCGCGTGGCGCCGCGTTCGAAGATGGTCTCGATGAAGCGCTCGATATGGCCTGCCGCGTGTTCGACGATGGAGCGGGCGATGGCGTCGTCGGCCTCGGCATAGTCCATCACCAGCGGCGCGAAGGTGCCGTAATCGCGCGGGCTTGCATGGTCCATCCAGGCGATGGCCCGTGCAGTGTCATGCTCGAACCGTTCGGTCACGGCGGCGCTGAGCGGGGTCTTGCGGGTGCGCCCGTCCAGCGCGCGCAAGGCGTGGCGCATCGCGGAAAGGCCGAGCGCGGCGCCGCTCCCTTCGTCCGAGATCGGGAAGCCGTAGCCGCCGATGGTGAAATCGCGGCCGTCCACCCGCACCTGCGCGGCGCTGCCGGTGCCGATGATGAGGATTGCACCGTCCTGTCCGGCGTGCGCGCCGAGGTTGGCGATCTGCGCGTCCGTGGCATAGTTCACCGAAGCGAAGCCGAAATCGAGTTCGGCCAGCGCATCGCGCACGCCGGGGCGGGTGATCCCGGCGATGCCCATGCCGGCATGGATGGCGGCGCGCTGCCCATCGGTCAGCCCGGCTTCGGCCACGGCCTGATCGACCGTATCCTTGAGCGTTTCGTAAAGCGCTTCCATGCCGATCCGCGCATTGGCGGTGCCGGACCTGCCATGGCCGATCTCCTTGCCCTGCGCGTCGACCAGCCGGGCGCGGCAATTGCTGCCGCCTGCGTCGATGCCGAGGAAATAGGTCATGGGTGTTCTCCGTGAGTCCCCGTCCAGTCGCGGCCACGGGGGGTATGGCCGATGCCGGGGTTGAGCTGGTTGCGCGGGTCGATCTCGCGGTAGAATTCCGCCAGTTCGGGCCGCGCGACATAGAGGTGGCCGACGTTGTGCTCGGCCGGATAACGGGCGCCGCGCGCGTCGAGCAGCGCCCAGAGCGCGTGCTCGAAGCCGAGCGGGTCCGTGCCCTTCTTCACGATGTAGTCCTGGTGGAACACCTGGCAGAAGAAATGGCCGTAATAGAGCGTGTGGATCGTGCGCGCGGCAAGATCGGCGGGAAGCTGCTCCACCCATTCGCGGGTATTGCGGGGCAGGGCCACATCGAGCGCGACGATGTCCTCCACTTCGCGGCGATGGACAGCGCGGTAGCGCACCGCCGCCCCCGCCGCGACGAAGCGGTGGAGGAAGGCCTTGGCGCTTTCCTGCGGCGTGCATTCGAAATGATCGCCATCGGCACCGCCGGGGAACAGCGCGCCGAGCAGCGCGCGCGCCGCCTCTACCTGATCGCGCGGCACCTTGAGGATCAGGTGATGCGCGAAGCGGGCGCGGTATTCGCGCATGCGGGGCGGGAGGTGCTCGGGGATGAACCGGCTTGCCCATTGCATCAGCCGGTCGGCAAGGCCGCCGCCGAACAGCCCGTCGAAGCGGGACTTGGCCGCGAACAGCGCGGGCAGGCGATCGGTGCCGAGCCGCTCGATGGCGTAGAACATGTCGCGGCCGTAGCGGTCCGCCACGTCGAAAGCCTCGGCGTGCATGTATTCGCCCGCAATCGGCAGGGTATCGAAATCGCGCAGCATGGTGCGGCGCAGGTCGGTCAGCCGGTCGGGATCGCGGGTGCCGATGTAGAACGTGGTCGTCTCGTCCTCGCGCGCGAAAGTGTCGAGGCGGACGGCGAAGACGATCAGCTTGCCCGCGCTTCCCGCCGCCTCGAACAGGCAGCGCGGATCGGCGTTGAAGCGGGCGGGCACCTCGCTCTCGATATCGCGGACGTGCCGGGCATAGGCATGGTCGTGCGCCCACTTGTCGCCGGCGGGGTCGATGTCGGCCTCGGTATACTGTTCGCGGTCGAGGCGGGAGAGCATGGTCTCGGGCTCGTCGCCAAGATCGATGCCGAGGTGGTTGAACAGGCGCAGCGAACCGTCGGCCTGGACCTGCGCATAAAGCGCGAGCTGGGTATAGGCAGGCCCGCGCCGGATCAGCGAACCGCCCGAATTGTTGCAGACCCCGCCCACGACCGAGGCCCCGAGGCAGGATGAGCCGATCACCGAATGCGGCTCGCGCCCGAAGGGGCGCAGCGCCTGCTCCAGCTTGTAAAGCGTGGTGCCGGGCATGCAAAGCACCTGGGTGCCGCGCTGGATCACCTTGAGCGCGGAGAGCCGCGTGGTGCTGATGATGACGAGACCGCCGGGATAGTCGTCGCCATCGGGGGTGGAACCGCCGGTAAGCCCGGTGTTCGACGCCTGCATGATGATCGACACGTCCGCCGCCACGCAGGCCTGCACCGCGCGCCACAGCTCCACCAGGGTGCCGGGGCGCACCACCGCGATGGCCGGGCCCTCGCCGGTGCGATAGCCCTTGCGGAAGCGCGCCGTGGCGCGGGGAGAGGTGAGCACGTCACGCTTGCCGACCGCGCCGCGAAGGGCGGCCAGAAGCGCCTTGTCCCGTGTGGTGATGCTCGCTGCCATGGTTCTTTCCCCGGTTACTGGGTCTGGACCTCGTCGTCGGTCATCAGGTCGGCGCCGTCGAGCCAGTGCAGGATCTCGCGCGCGGCGGGATGGTCGATGCCTTCGTAGCGCGCGCGCAGACGGCCGCCGCGAACGCCGAGCCGCTCGTAGCCCACGTCCTGGAGGGCCGGAAGGTCCTGCTGCAACATTACGGCGAATTCATCTCCGAGAAGCCGGCGCGCGGCGGCGGCGAAGGCGGCGCCATAGGCATAGTCGCCGCCCTGGGCATAGACCATCGGCAGCGTCAGCGCCGGGATGCAGCCGAGATGGGCCTGGATCGCCGGGTTGATCGCATGGCCGGAAACATGCTCCGCGATACCTGCCGGGCGGCCGGTGAAGGCGCGCAAGTGCAGGAAGCGCGACATGCGCGCGCCGTCGTTGACGGGCCAGTTGTCCCACAGGCAGACCTTGCGGCCCAGTTCGCCCGCCACGCGTTCGAGATGGGCCGGGCCGATTTCCTTCGCGCAGACTTCCTCGCCCGTCCAGTAGACCTGCACGGCCGGATCGAGCAGGCGGCCGAGCTTGCCGAGATAGTCCGCCGGGCGGTCCGCGAAGACGAGGTCCAGCACCGGATCGTCGGAATAGTACGTCGGGCAGGTATAGACCCGCGTGGCCCGGGTGAGCCCGGCGCAGAAGTTGACCACTTCGGCCTGACGCTCCGCAAGTTCCGGCATGTCGCCGCGAAGGTCATCGAACAGCACTGCAAGGTCGTCTATGCCGATGGCGTCAAGCTCGGCGACGCGGCGCGTCAGGTCGGCGCGGGCGGCATCGTCGAAGGGGTGCGTGGAGCCGACCGGCGTGATCGCCATGCCGAAACGCATCCCGGCGCCCCGGCACTCGGCGGAAAGGCGGGCGAGGGATTCGGCCTGCGCGGCGTCATGCGACTTTCGCCATTCGCGCCGCAGCGAGCGGTCCGCCTTGGGGCCGTAGTGGTAGAAGCCGTAACCGGCCTCCGCCAGCGTCCTCACCACGTAGCTGCGCTCGGCCTCGTTCCAGATACGGCCGAAGCGCCCCTCGATCAGGCCCAGTTCCGGCTGAAGCACGGGCTTGGCGGCAGGAGCTTGCCGGGTCATTCCCGGTGATCCTCGCGGGCGCCGCCGATCCAGGTCGAGCGGACCAGACGGTCATCGCCCAGGTGGACGAGATCGGCGCGAAGGCCGGGCGCGATGGCGCCGGTTTCATGATCCAGCCGCAGGAAACGGGCGGGATTGCCGCTCGCCATGCGCGATGCGGTCACGATGTCGCAGCCGATCATGTCCATCGCGTTGCGCAGGGCCTGCGCCATGGTGAGCGCTGAGCCTGCCAGCGTGCCGTCCGGGCCGGTGCACATGCCATTGGCGACCTTGATGTCCTGATCCATCAGCGTGAACTGCCCCAGCGTGCCGCCCACCGGCGGCATGGCGTCGGTGACGAGCATCACGCCTTCATCGCCGCGGGCTGAAACCGCCACGCGCATGGCGGCGGGGTGGACGTGGAACCCGTCCACGATCAGGCCGAAGTGGCTGGCGCGGTCCTCCAGCGCGGCGCCGACCATGCCGGGATCGCGGCTGAGGAACTGCGTCATCGCGTTGAACAGGTGCGTGAAGCCGGCCAGCCCTTCGGCCAGCGCCGCGCGGGCCTGGTCGTAATCGGCCAGGCTGTGTCCGGCGCAGACGAGAACGCCCGCCTCGGCAAGCGCGCGCACCGTGCCCTCGGCGGCGAGTTCGGGTGCCAGCGTCACCACCCGGCGACCGGCGGTGGGTGCGGAAAGCCGTGCGATCACTTCGGGATCGACCCGCGTGAAGCGGTTCTGGTCGTGAATGCCCTTCTTGGCGACGTTGAGGTGCGGCCCCTCGATATGGACGCCCAGAACCCCGGGAACGCCTTCCGCCAGCGCGGCTTCGCCCGCTGCGATCGCGGCTTCCACCACTTGCGGGTAATCGCTGATGAGCGTGGGCAGCAGGCCGGTGGTGCCATAGCGGCGATGTGCCTTGGCGATCGCGCGAATGCCCTCGATGCAGGGCATGTCGTTGAACAGCACGTCACCGCCGCCGTTCACCTGGGTATCGATGAAGCCGGGCAGCAGGTAGCCGCCGCCAAGGTCGACGACCGTGCAGTCTTCCGGCAGGGCGCCGGGCGCGGCAAGGCCGTGGATGCGCGCGCCGTCCAGGATCAGCGCCTCGCCTTCCACCACGCGGTCGGCAAGGACGATGCGCGCTCCGATAAGGGCTGTAAGGGTCATAGCGTGCGCGTTACCTTGTTGAGGTGCGGAGGGTTGTCCGGATTGCGACCGCGCGCCAGCGAGAGTTCGTTGGCGAGGCTGTAGAAACTCTGGATCTGCCCGATGGCGCCCAGTACCGGATGAACGTCCGTCCGCGAAGGCAGGACCAGCGCTGCCGGGGCGATGTCCTCGGCAAGCCCGGCGGCGATCACCCGCGCGCCGCGTGCCGCGAAGTCCTCAAGCCGTTCGCGCAGGCCGGTGCGGGCCACGTCGAGCGGGGCGAGCACCAGCACCGGATCGCCTTCGCCCACCAGCGTCATCGGGCCATGGGCCACTTCGGCGCTGCTGAAGGCTTCGGCGTGCAGGCTGGAGGTTTCTTTCAGCTTGAGCGCGGCCTCGCCCGCGATGGGAAGCGTGGGGCCTCGGCCGAGCACCAGCATCTCGCCGGCGTCCCTGAGCAGTTCGACCGCCGCGGTCCAGTCCGCATTCGCGGCTTCTTCCAGCACTTCGCCTGTCGTCTCGAGCGCGGCAAGCAGCGCTTCGTCCTGGCTCCACTCGGCCACGAGATGGGTGAGGGCGACGAGCGTGCAGACGAAGCTCTTGGTGGCGGCCACGCTGGTTTCGGGTCCGGCGTGGACGGGAATGACGATCTGCGCCAGTTCGGCGAGCGGCGATTCGGCGTCATTGACCACCGCGATCACCACCGCGCCCTTTTCGCGCGCATCCTGCGCCGCCGCCAGCAGGTCGGGGCTGCGGCCGGACTGCGAGATCGCGATCAGCGGCACGCCTTCGAAACGCGGCGAAGTGGCATGATAGAGCGAACCCACCGAAGGTGCATGGCTCAGCGTGGGAACGCCGGCATGGGTTTCCAGCAGGAACTTGGCGAAAGCGGCTGCCTGGTCGGAACTTCCGCGCGCAAGGGTGGCGGCGAAAGGCGGTGCCAGCGCGCGGAGTTGCCGTCCGGCCTCGCGAACGAGATCGGCATTGAGCCGAAGCTGCTCGACGCAGCGCTGGGGAGCCTCATGGGCTTCGCGGGCCATCTGCGTACCTGCCTCAGGTGCCGCTCTGGTCTCTTTAGGTGTCGCTAGAGTCATGTCGAGGACAGATACCAGTTTCGATTTTTGGTACAAGTGGCATTAAAGTGGTTTTATATTTTACCGTCGTCGTGATACCGGTCTTACATCGCAAGTGAATTGTGACGGGAGAATCCGATGCTCAGGATCGAGATTGCCGCCTCCGATGGGCAAGGTGAAGTCAATGAGGACCGCTTCGGCTATCAGGGCGATGCGGCATGGGTGATCGACGGTGCCACCGGCATCGGGCCATCGCTGCTCGGCGCGCCGAGCGACGCTTCCTGGCTGGCGCGCAAGGCCGGCGACCTCCTGGCCGACACGCTAGCGCAAGCGCCGGAAATTCCGACCGTGGAACTGCTCCGCCAGGTCATGGCCGGATGCGCCGAAGCGCTGGCACGCGAACAGGTCAGGCCTGCGGACGGCCCGCACGAGCACCCCTCGGCGGCCTTCGCGATGGTGCGGATCATCGGCGGCGAGGCGGAATTCACGACCCTGGCCGACTGCCGAATCGCGGCATGCGAAAGCGGCGGCGGCGCCCGGTTGTTCGGCAGTTCCGCGCTCGATGCGATCGAGGCCCGCACGATCGAGGCGATGAAGGCGATTGTCGCGGAAGAGGGCGATCTCGGTTTCGAGGCGCTCAAGGCCCGGTTGATGCCGGGGCTGCGCGCCAATCGCCGGTTGATGAACCGCGATGGCGGCTACTGGGTGCTCGGCACCCAGCCGGCCGCTGCGGATCATCTCTGGCAAGTGCGGATGCCCGTGCGGCCCGGCCAGAGATTCGCCATCGCCAGTGACGGTTTTCTGCGCCTCGTCGAACTGTTCGGCGCGGCGGCACCGGCCGATCTCCTCGCCATTTCCGGGCAGGAGGACTGGGCGCGCTGGCTTGGGCTGCTGCGCGATCTCGAGGACGAGCCCGATTCGCTGCATCGTTTTGCCCGCGTGAAGCCGCGCGACGATGCCAGCCTTGTTGTCTGTAGCTGGGAGGATGCGCGCTGATGCTGGTCATGGGATACATGAGCGGAACCTCGCTCGACGGTGTCGATGTCGCCCTGATCGAAACCGATGGAGAGCGGATCGATGCTTTCGGGCCGTCGGCGATGATCGCCTTTTCGGCGACCGAACGCGCCGTGCTCGAACGGGCCACGCATGAGGCGCTGGCGTGGGACGGGCAGGGTGAAGAGCCCCGATCCTTCGCGCTGGCGGCGGATGTGATCGAGGGCGCGCATGTCCGCGCCGGTTTCGACGTGATCGCGCGGGCCGGGCGGCGGCCGGACCTGATCGGATTCCATGGGCAGACCCTGCTCCATCGCCCGGAGCGCAAGCTTTCCGTGCAAATCGGCGACCCGCAGGTGCTGGCCGATGCGCTGGGAATTTCAGTCGTGGCGCAGATGCGGCAGGACGATCTCATGGCGGGCGGGCAGGGGGCTCCGCTGGTCCCGGCCTATCATGCCGCGCTGGCAGATCGGATCGGGCTCGATGGGCCGGTGGCTTTCCTCAACCTTGGCGGCGTGGCCAACCTCACCTGGATCGGAGCAGACGGATCGCTGGTGGCGTTCGACACGGGGCCGGGAAATGGTCTTATCGATCAGGTGGTTCAGGCGCATGGCGCCGGTCGCTACGACGATGGCGGCCGGATCGCGGCGGCAGGCACGGTCAATCGGGATGTGCTGACGGACCTGCTTTCGCACGCGCATTTCCGGGGAGAAGGCCCGAAGTCGCTTGACCGATACGACTTTCCTCTCGAATGGGCCGAGGCCTGTTCGCTGGAGGACGCGGCGGCAACGCTCACGGCCTTCACGGCGGAAGCGGTTGCACTGTCGCTCCGCACCTTGCCGCAGGCGCCGAAAGTCTGGGTCGTCTGCGGGGGCGGGAGCCACAATCCCACGCTGATGCAGGCCCTGCGCGATCGGCTTGGAGACTGCCGGACGGCGGACGAAGTTGGCCTTCGGAGCGACTTCGTCGAAGCCGAGGCGATGGCTTTCCTGGCGGCGCGCAGCCTGCGCGGCCTGCCGCTCACCTTCCCCGGCACGACCGGGGTCGCCCGCCCGCTCACCGGGGGCACGATCTGGCGCCCGGAACCGGCCGCGCTCGAATTGGTCTGATATCCTGCCAAATTTTATATCACCACTTGAATACCACACCTTTACATATCCATGACAGGTATGCATGGTGCAAAAACGCTAAAAAGGCACGCCGTCGAGTCTTCGGGTCGCACCAGAAACGACGGGATCTGGGTCCAGGGAAACGAAAATGAGGAAGTCATAAATGGTTAAGTCTCAACGACATACCGTGGCAATCGCAGCTCTCGCCATCGCGCTTTCGCAGGCGCCGGGTACCGCTTTCGCGCAGGCAGCCGATTCGGGCGAAGACGCAAACACCACCGCGGACATCGTCGTCACCGGCACCCGCATTGCGGTAGCCGGCCTGACGTCCAGCAGCCCCGTCGCCTCGACCGGCGAAGAGCAGATCAAGCTGCAGTCGGCGCTCACCGTTGAAGACTTCTCCACCAAGCTTCCGCAGCTTTCCGGCGGCGTTCGCCAGGGTTCGCAGGGCAGCGACGCCTTCGGCGCGCAGGTTCTCGAACTGCGCAACTTCGGCCAGAGCCGCTCGCTCGTCCTGATCGACGGCACCCGCGCAACGCCGTTCAGCTTCCGCAACTCGGCCGACGTCAACGCCATTCCCGCCTCGCTGATCAAGCGCGTTGACGTGCTGACCGGCGGCGCTGCCGCAGTTTACGGCGCAGATGCGGTCGCCGGTGTCGTGAACTTCATCCTGAACGATGATTTCGAGGGCATTCGCGGCACGGCCACCAGCCGCCTGTCCGAACATGGCGGCGCCACTTACGGCGGCTCGATCATGATGGGCACCGGCCTTGGCGATCGCGGCCACATCGTCATCGCGGCAGACTACACCCAGCGCGACCTGATCCGCTCGGGACAGCGGGACTGGGCGGAAACCCCCAACCAGACCATCCCCAGCATCGGCGGCGTCTTCACCGACGTGGCCAGCGGCCGCAAGTTCGGCTTCACCGACAGCGGCGACTTCACGACCAGCCCCTCGGCCACCTCGAACATCTCGGACCGCTACCCGCTGGTATCGCCGCTCAAGCGCATCAACGTCGCGGCGCTGTTCAAGTATGAAATCACGCCCCAGGTCGAAGTCTACGGCCGCGCGATGTATACCAATTCGCGCACCGAAGAGACCGGCACCCCCGGCGCAACCCCGGCCTCTGTGAACCGCACTGTCTCGATCAGCGAGAGCAATCCGTACCTCACCGACGACATCCGCAACCAGCTGACTTTCGTCAACGGAGCGGCGCAGGTGAACGTTTCGCGTTCGCTCGCCGAACTCGGCCTCATCAACTACGAAACCGAGCGGAACACGCTTCAGCTCCAGACCGGCCTGCGCGGTCCCTTGACCAGTGCGGTGAAGTGGAACGTCTACGCCCAGTACGGCCGTTCGACCGAAAACACGCTGATTACCGGCGATGGCCTCGTCACCAGCTCGACCGGCGCCAACAACTTCGCTTCGATCGTCAACAGCGTCAACATCTTCGGCCCGAACCAGACCGAACTCGCCGATGCCCTTGGCAGCTCGATCAACGGGTTCAACCGCAAGCGTGACCAGTTCGTCACGGCGGCAACCCTGAGCGGCACTCTGGAAGAGCTGTTTTCGCTGCCTGCCGGTCCGATCGGCTTCGCCGTCGGCGTCGAATATCGCCGCGAAACCGCCAGCATCGACCAGGATACGGCGCTTCTGACCGGCAATACCTACCGCCAGGGCGTCCAGGCTGCCTACAGCGGCTCGTTCGACGTCAAGGAACTCTACGGCGAAGTCCTGGTGCCGATCCTTCGGGACCTGCCGCTGATCCGCAAGCTCGACGTGGGCGGCGCCTACCGTCTGTCGGACTACAACATGTTCGGCACGCACGGCACCTGGAAGGTCGAGGGCAACTGGGAAGTCGATCGCAACCTGCGCCTGCGCGGCACATACCAGCGCGTCCTGCGCACGCCGAACTTCGGTGAGTTCGCAGCCAGCACCTCGTCGCTGCCGTTCAGCAACCTCGTGACGGTCGACCGCCTGAAGCCGCGCTACGGCGGCGATCCGTGCGTGCTGGGCACCGGCGACGCCGCCCAGTGCGCCCGCTTCGGTGCGCCGGCCGTCGGCTCTGCGGATTCCACGTCTGCCAGCTACCTGACCGGCAACTACTATTACGGCGGCAATCCGGACATCAAGCCGGAAACCGGCTACACCACGACGCTTGGCGCCGTGTTCACACCGACCTTCCTTCCGGGCCTGAACCTGACCGTAGACTGGTACGAGCTTGACCTGCGCGGCGCCGTGGGCGTGATCCAGCCGATCGCGGCGATCACGAGCTGCTACGTCACCAATCCGACCGCCAGCAACCCGCTGTGCTCGCTGGTGACGCGCAACGCGGACGGCACCTTCAAGGACGCCTACGTCAACAACCAGAACCTGGGCCGTCTGCTGCAGCGCGGCTTCGACATCTCGGCGAGCTACACCCTGCATCCGGCATTCCTGCCGGGCGAAGGTGTGCGCCTGAGCTATCAGGGCAACATCGTCACCTCGTACCTGATCCAGGCAAACTCGACGGTTTCGGCGGTCCAGTGCAAGGGCACCTTCGGCGCCACCTGCTCCAGCGACGGCACCACGCTGGTGCAGCCGGACTATCGCCACACGGTCGGCCTCTCCTGGCTGTTCGACAAGGGCGTGGTCCAGTTCGACTGGCAGCGCATCGGCAAGGTCCGGTCCAGCACCGTCGGGTCTACCGAGACGATCTCGGCCCAGAACACCTTCGATCTGTCCGCCTCGTATGAGTTTACCGACGCGATCACCTTCAGCGCCGGCGTCTACAACCTCTTCGACAAGAATCCCCCTTATGTGTCGACGGGCGGTGTCTTCAACACCTTCCCCGACACATACGACATCCTCGGACGCACGATCGGCTTCTCGCTGACCGCGCATATCTGAGGAAAACCCACCCTGCGCGGCGCCCGGTCAACCTCCTCCTCCGGCCGGGCGCCCGCTTTTTTGCAAGGCTCTGATAACGGGAATCCCGTTCAGGGCCGGGTTCGGAGATGAATTCGATGACGCTCCCTTTCTCGATGGCAGACTGGCTGGTGATAGCCGCCTACCTGCTGCTGCTGGTTGCGGGGGGCTGGATCTTCACGCCGCGCAAGACCGAATCCGCGCATGAATACTTTCTCGCGGGCGGCAGCGTTCCGGCCTGGCTCGCGGCGATTTCGGTACTGTCGGCGACCCAGTCGGCAGCGACATTTCTCGGTGGCCCGGATTATGGCTATCACGGCGACCTGACCTATCTCAGCGGCAATATCGGCGGACTGATCGGCGCGATCTTCGTCGCCCACGTCATGATCCCGCGCTTCTACGCCATCAAGGCGACTACGGCCTACGAAATGCTGACCTTGCGCTTCAGCGAGAAGGCGACACGCTGGGCAGGGGGCATGTTCCTCGTCGGCCGTGTATTCGCGGGCGGTGCGCGTGTTTATCTGGCCGCGATCGCCCTTGCCATGGTCATCACCGGCGGCGTCGATGCGCAAGGCATCATGATCGCGGCAGCCGTTCTCGTCGTCGCGAGCGTGCTGTTCACGTTCGTGGGCGGCCTCAAGTCGGTCCTCTGGAACGATCTTATCCAGTTCGTCGTCTACCTCGGTTCGGCCATAGCCGTCCTGGTGTTCCTGCGCATGTCGATCCCGGCCACCACCGGCGATATCATCCAGGGCCTCGCCAATACCCCCGAGGGTGTCAACAAGCTCAAGTTCTTCGATTTTTCGCTCGACCTTTCACGCCCGTTCTCGATGCTCGCGATCATCACCGGTCTGTCGCTGCTCTATATCGCCAATGCGGGCATGGATCAGGACACGACCCAGCGCCTGCTTTCGTGCAAGGACGCCAAGACCGGCGCGCGCAGCCTCTACCTTTCGGTTCTGGCCACCATTCCGGTGGTGGGCATGTTCATCGTCATCGGCCTCCTGCTTTATGTCTTCTATGACCGGCCAGACCTGATGGGCGGCGCCACGGCGGCGGCAGGAAACGAGTTCGGCGGCGAGAAGATCAGCATCTTCATGCACTACATCCTCACCCAGCTTCCCGGCGGCCTGCGCGGTCTCGTAACCGTGGGCATCTGCGCTGCCGCAGTGGCGACCACCAATTCGGCGCTCAACGCGATGTCATCGGTGCTGGTGCAGGACTTCTATCGTCCCTGGCGCGAAAAGCGCGGCCCGGCGCCGGAACGCCATTTCGTTTCGGCCGGACGCGCCGGCATGGGCGTGATCGGCTTTGCCATGTTCGTGATGGCGGTGGTTTCGTTCTACTGGCAGCGTTACAGCGACATGGGACTGCTGGAGTTCGCGCTGCAAGTCATGGTATTTACATATGCCGGCCTGCTGGGTGTCTATTTCACCGCGCTGTTTACGGGGCGGGGCACCACGGGCTCGGTCATCGCGGCACTGCTTGTCGGCTTTGTTACCATTCTGCTGCTTCAGCCCGGTATCGCGCACGCCATCGGCCTTCCGCCGATCCTCAATGGGCTGTCGTTCCCGTTCCAGCTCTGCATCGGCACGGTCGTGGCCTTCCTCGTCTGCGCCGCTCCTGCAGGTTCGGGCAAGCACATGGCCCCGGCCGAATAATGATCCCCGGCCAGATAAACGTCACCGGACAGGGACAAAGGACAACATGAAAACTGAAGCGCTCGACCCCCGTTACGTCGATCTCGACCTCTGGCCGACCGAACTGGCGGTGGAAGCCATGCTCGAAGGCCAGATGGCGGCCATAGCGGCGATCCAGTCGCAGACCGTCGCCATCGCCCGCGCCGCGGAAGCAGCAGCCGGGCGCCTTGGCGAAACCGGCCGCCTCGTCTTCGTCGGCGCCGGCACCTCTGGCCGCCTTGCGGTGCAGGACGGTACGGAACTCTACCCGACATATGGCTGGCCCATGAGCCGCATGGTGTTCCTCATGGCCGGCGGCACCAGCGCGCTTACGGAAGCCTATGAAGGAGCCGAGGACGATGTGGAGGCCGGACGCGCCGATATCGGCAATTGCGGGATCGGGCCTTCCGACATCGTGATCGGCGTCGCCGCCAGCGGCCGCACGCCCTATACCGTTGCCGCAATCGAACAGGCGCGGGCAGTGGGCGCGTTGACCATCGGGATTGCCAACAATCCCGGTTCGGTCCTGCTGGAGAAGGCCGAGCACGCCATTCTGGCGGTGACCGGGAGCGAGATCGTCGCCGGTTCGACGCGCATGAAGGCGGGAACGGCGCAGAAAGCGATACTCAACCTGCTCTCCACCGCGATCATGATCCGCCTGGGCCTCGTCTATCAGGGCCGCATGGTCGCCATGCGCATATCGAATGAGAAGCTCTTGCAACGGGGCAGGGGCATGGTTCAGGATATCGCCGGGGTCGATGCCGACGTTGCGGCACGCGCTCTCGAAGCGGCAGACAACGAAATCCGGCTCGGCGTCATTGTCGCGCTCGGTGTTTCGGCCGAAGAAGGGCAGGAACTGCTCGATGCACACAAGGGCAGTCTGCGCGAAGTCATGCAGGTGCTGGAAAAGCGAGATTGACCGAAGATGCGTGACATTGCCTGGACGCGAAGCGAGGAAGGGACGCCGCTCTATCTGCAACTCGCCCGCAGCCTGCGCGAGCATATCAGCAGCGGCGGGATCGATCCGGGCAGCGCACTGCCTTCTGAGCGCGATCTCAGCGAAATGGCCGGCCTTTCGCGCGTTACCGTGCGAAAGGGCATCGAACAGCTGATCGATGAAGGCGTACTGGTCCGCAAGCAGGGGTCCGGCACGTTCGTTGCCCGGCGGATCGAAACGGCGGGCTCGCGGTTGAGCAGTTTCAGCGACGACACCCGCTCACGTGGCGAGAACCCCGGCGTCGTTTGGATCTACAAGTCCTACGCGCAGCCCACCGAGGAGGAGGCTGCGGCTCTCGAAGTCCCCGCCACGGCGCGTGTCGCCCGTCTTGGCCGCGTGCGCCTTGCCGGTGGCGAACCACTGGCGATCGAACATGCCGTGATACCTGCGGAGTTCATGCCGGACCTCGATAGTCTGGGAGATTCCCTCTATCAGGCGTTGGAAGCGCACGGTTTTCGTCCCACATCCGGCACCCAGCGTGTGCGCGCTTCGTTGGCCACACAGACAGAGGCCGGCATCCTGTGTGTTCAGCAGAATTCAGAAGTGCTGCGGATCGAGCGAACGACGAGGGTTCCCAATGGGCAGATCGTGGAATTCACGCGCTCGGTCTATCGCGGGGATCGCTACGAGTTCGTCACGGATCTCAAGGAAATCTAGGTCAGGGCCCGTGACACCGCGCTCAGCGGTGCATGGTTTAACATAATGTTCATTATCGATCTTGGCATTGATTCTGCGTGAAGAGTGATGATCGAGCCCTTTGCTCGCCGAATTAGGCTGAGCTCGCTGCCCGGATCGTCACAGGAATCGATTTGTAGGCAGGCGTTCCGCTGGCCGGATCATAATCGTCAAGCGGAACGAGGCAGTTGGCTTCCGGATAATAAGCTGCCAGCGATCCCCGTGCGATGGCGTGTTTCACCACGGTAAATCCCTCCAACGTCCTGCCGCCGGTCGCAGTCACGTCCACGGCATCGCCGTGAGCCAGACCCAGCATGGCCAGATCGACTTCGTTGGCAAAGATGATATCCCTACGCCCGGTTACGCCGCGATAGCGATCGTCAAGGCTGTAGATCGTTGTGTTGTACTGGTCGTGGCTGCGAATGGTCGTAAGCAGCAGCGGCTTGCTTGCCGCATCCTCGACATGAGGATGCGTGATGAACTGCGCCTTCCCGCTTGGGGTATGCCAGACACGCTCGCTTGGTCCGATCGTCAGCCGAAATCCGCCGGGCGTGCGAACACGCACGTTGAAGTCGCGGAAGTCCGGGTAGACGGCTTCGATCCCGTCGCGGATGAGATCGTAATCGGCGACCAGTTCGTCCCAGGGCACCCTGCTCTGCGGCATCGCGGCCCTGGCAAGACCCGCCACGATCGCGGGTTCGGACCGGACCATCGGCCCCGGTGCCTTGAGTTTACCGTGAGAGGCGTGAACCATCGACATGCTGTCTTCCACCGTGACCCACTGCGGTCCCGCGTCCTGCATGTCCAGTTCGGTGCGTCCAAGACACGGCAGAACAAGGGTTTCCCTGGCTGTGAGCAGGCAGGTGCGATTGAACTTGGTGAGAATGTTCACCGAGAGGTCAAGATTGCGGACCGCGGCAAAGCAGGCCTCCGGGTCCGGCATCGCCACCGCGAGATTGCCGCCAAGCGCGATCAGCGCTTTGGAATGCCCATCGCGCATCGCCGCCAGGGCTTCCACCGCGTTGTGGCCATGTTTGCGCGGGGACTTGATGCCGAACGCGGCATCAAGCCGTTTCAGCATGTCCTCTGCGGGAATTTCGGTGATGCCGACGGTTCTGTCGCCTTGAACGTTGCTGTGCCCGCGCAGGGGGCAGATCCCGGCACCGGCCTTGCCGAAATTGCCGCGGAGCAGCAGCAAATTGGCGATCGCCTGCACGTTCTGGGTGCCATGGCGATGCTGGGTGATGCCCATGCCATAGCAGACGATGACCCGCCCTGCCGCTGCATAGACTTGCGCCATGCTTTCTATGGCTTCCCGCGCCAAACGGGACTCCGCTTCGATCCACGTCCATGAGGTTGCTTCGATATCGGCCCGCAGCGCTTCGAAGCCTTCGGTATGTTCCGAGATGAAGGCCTGGTCGAGTATTCCCGGCGTGGCCTCTTCCATCGCGAAAAGGGCCTTCATCATCCCTTTCAACATGGCCATGTCGCCGCCGATACGGACCTGATGATAGGCCGAGGCCAGCGGCGTGGCGTGCGTAGACAGCATTTCGGTCGGGTGCTGAGGAGACTTGAACCTTTCAAGTCCGCGTTCGCGCATGGGATTGGCGACGATGATCTGCGCGCCGCGCTTGGAGGCAGCCGCCAGCGTCGAGAGCATCCGGGGATGGTTCGTGCCGGGGTTATGACCGATGCAGAATATCGCATCGGCGTGGTCGAAATCCTCCAGCGTCACTGTGCCCTTGCCGATGCCGATGGACTTCGGAAGACCGGTGCTGGTGGCTTCGTGGCACATGTTCGAACAGTCGGGGAAGTTGTTGGTCCCGAACTCACGAGCGAAAAGCTGGTAGAGGAAGGCCGCCTCGTTCGAGGCACGGCCCGAGCAATAGAACTCCGCCTGGTCGGGATGGTCGAGCGCCTGCAAGGCAGCCCCTGCCCGCATGAAGGCCTCATCCCAACCGATCGGGACGAAGTGATCGGTTTCAGGATCATAGCGAAGCGGCTCCGTCAGGCGGCCTGCGTCCTCAAGCTGATGGTCGCTCCACTCCCAAAGCTCGCTGGCGGAATGGAGCGCGAAGAACTCCGGGTCTACGCGTTTGACGGTCGCTTCCCAGGTTACCGCCTTGGCGCCGTTTTCGCAGAACTCGAAGGAGGATGTATGCTTAGGATCGGGCCAGGCGCATCCCGGACAGTCGAACCCGTCAGGCTGGTTCATCTGGAGCAAAGCCCGCGTATCCGGGCTTGCCTTCATCTGTTCGCGAACCGTCCGGGCAACGGCCGCCAGAGCCCCCCAGCCCCCTGCCGGTCCCTTGTAGTCACTGATGCCCTTCAGGGAACCGCGTTCGTTCTGGGTGTCGGTCATCGGCAAGTTTCCCCGGAGCCATTTTTGGACATCGCCTCGGTAATGTCATCTTACTTACGAAACGCATTTTCCAGCGAATTCGACCGAGCGTGGTCATCAACAACCGCATCAGGGCAATGCATAAGCGATGACCTCGTCGCCGATCGGCGTCTCCATGAAGTGATGACCGCCCGGAGCGATCACCAGGTATTGCTTGCCGTTCATCATGTAAGTCATCGGCGTGGCCTGGCCGCCGGCAGGCAGCACGTCCTTCCATAGGACCTTGCCGGTCCTCAGGTCGATTGCGCGGATCAGGTTGTCCGTCGCGGCCGCAATGAAGATCACTCCGCCCGCCGTTACGACAGCGCCGCCGTTGTTCGGCGTCCCGATCGTCAATGGAAGCATCGAAGGGATGCCGAAAGGCCCGTTGGTGCGTGCTTCACCCAGAGGACGATCCCAGATCGTACGCCCGGTCGCCATGTCGATGGCGCGGATACCGCCATAGGGAGGCTGCTTGCAGAGCATGCCGGTGAGCGGCAGGCGCCAGCCGGCATTGACGTCAATCGCGTAAGGCGTGTGGGCTTGCGGATCGCCCGCGCCTTCGGCACCGCCGATCTCGCCTCGTGCCTGATCGCGCGGCGCCCAGCCCTTCCTGTTCGCCTCCGCGCGAGGAACGAGGCGCACGTAATTGGGCATGTCGTTGTAATTGGCGATGATCACACCCCGGCGCGGATCAACCGCAATGCCGCCCCAGTCGGTACCCCCGTTATAGCCGGGATACTCGATCGAGCGGCGATCGCTTTCCGGCGGGGTGAAGAAGCCCTTGTAGCTCGCTTTGCGGAACTGGATACGGCAGATCATCTGGTCGATCGGCGACATGCCCCACATGTCCCGCTCGGTCAGATCCGGCTTGCGCAAGGTATGCCACAGGGACACCCGCTGGACCGGTGCCCGCTGCGCCGGCTCGACCCCACCTCCCGGCGCCTTGATGGTGCCGACAGGTGTCAGCGGCTGGCCGGTGCGCCGGTCCAGCACGTAGATATCGCCCTGCTTCGATGGCAACACCAGCGCCGGCGTTCCCTTGAAGTCCACCAGCGTCGCCTGTGCGCCGAAGTCGTAGTCCCAGACGTCATCCCTTACCGCCTGGAATTTCCACCTGGGCTTGCCGGTTGCCACGTCGAGCGCGACCAGTGAAGTGGCAAAGTCCCTTTCCGGCGGACGACGCAAACTGGAGTAATAGTCGGCCGCCGCGTTGCCCATCGGCAGGTAGACGAGACCGAGTTGCTCGTCGCCGCTGGCGATAGTCCACATGTTCGGCGTGCCTCGGGCCCAGGTCTGTCCTTGCGGGGGGTAACCGTTCCAGTCCGGGTGCATCATGTCCCAGGCCCAGCGCAGCTTGCCGGTGATCGCGTCGAAGCCTCGGATCACACCGGAAGGTGCCCAGCGATCCTGCCCGTCCAACACCTGATGGCCGGTTACGACGACACCGCGAACGATGGTCGGCGGAGAGTTGATGGAAACATACCCCGGAGGAGTGTCGCCCATCCCGATCTTGGTATCCACCTCCCCGTTCGTGCCGAAGCCCGTACAGCGCGCGCCCGTACGCGCATCAAGCGCAAAGAGGCGGGCATCGAGCGTTCCGTAGATGATCCGCCGGGCGCAGGGCTGATCGGCCGGCGCATTCGGAACCGCAAAGTAGCTGACGCCGCGGCAGGCCGCCGTGTAGGGAATGGCATCGTCCGCAACCTTGGGGTCGAACTTCCAACGCTGCCTGCCCGTGGCTGGATCCAGCGCGAGAACCATGTTCTTAGGCGTGCAGACATAGAGCATGTCGCCGACCTTCAGCGGCGTATTCTCGCCGCCGTAAGTCTTGGCGATCTTTGCGGACGACGGTGTATCGCCGGTATGGATGAGCCAGGCTCGCTTGAGTTTGCCGACATTGGCTGCCGTGATCTGGCCCAGCGGAGAGAAGCGGCGAGCCGCCTCGCTGCCGCCATAGGCAGGCCAATCGTCTCCCGCGGAGGCCAGCGAAGGATCGCTCATCTCGAAACGCAGATCTGGCAGAGCCGATTGAGGGCCACGATCGGCCATGCGGGCGAAGATCGTCGCGGTCACCCCGGCCAGGGCTATGCCGGCAACGGCTGCGCCAAGGCCGAATTTCCAGCGTGCCGGATGAACCGAAAGCGTTGGCATGACCAGGAAGCAAGCCACCAGCAGGACAAGCGGTGCGACCACCCGAGGCACCAGCGCCCAGTTGTTTGTGCCAACTTCGCCCAGGGCCCAGATAACCGTCAACACGAAGATTATGCAGTAAAGCCAGCCGCCGAGGATGTTCCTGCGCAGAAGCAGCGCTCCCGAACCGAGCAGGCCGATCCCGGCAAGAATATAGTAGGCCGAGCCGCCCAGCCCTGCGAGCCAGACCCCGCCTATCGTCAGTATCGCTCCGATCGCTGCAATGATGCTGCCCAGGACGATTGGCGCCGGCGATGGCCGGTGCTGCGCATTTCGAGACAGCATCATTCACACTCCGGAAACATTTTACGGCTGCGATCATGGAATGACAGGAGAGGCGTAATGTTCCAGAAAACTTCGTGTAGTCCTGACGCTATCGCTGATTTGCGACGTCAGCGGCGCTGACGCCGGCCAGCCACAGACGCGCTCAGGAAAAGCGGCTGGCAGGAAAAGCGGCTGGAAGTATCGGCTAGAATGGAATCTCGTTCGCTTCGTAGTCGAGCAGTTTGCCGCTATCGGGCACTTTCAGCTCTTCGATGACGTCAAGCAATTGCAGAGCGGCACGCTCTGGGTCGAACAGCCGCCCGGGCGGCACATTGCCCTGGAATGGCCGGGACAGAGCAGTGTCTACGGTGCCGGGATGCAAGGCAACAACGATCGCGCCGGGATTGCGGCGACGTTCCTCGATGGCAAGATTGCGCACCAGCATGTTGAGCGCCGCCTTCGACGCGCGATAGCCATGCCATCCGCCAAGACGATTGTCCCCTATCGAACCGACCCGCGCCGAAAGTGCCGCAAATACCCCTCGTCCGCCTTTCGGCATGAGCGGCAGGAAGTGTTTCGCGATAAGCGCGGGACCGATGGCGTTCACGGCATGGATTTCTGCAAGCCATGCAGGATCGAGATCCGCCAACGCCTTTTCCGGGGCGAGACCCTCCCTGTGCAGCAAGCCAGTCGCTACGATTATCAAGGTCGGCGCTGGCCCCTTGGCAATGTGTCCGGCCGCTTCCGCAATGCTTGCCTCGTCAAGAAGATCGAGGTGCTGCGATCCTCCACGGGACCGAGCGAAGCCGTGAACGACCCTGAAAGCCCCCTCCTCGATCAGCGCAGCTTCGAAAGCGGCACCGATGCCGCCCGATGCCCCGACGACGACGGCGGACGCTTCGCCTCTTCCGGTCATGACCGGATGAAGCGCCAATTGTCGGCGTCACTTTCGTCCGGGGCGAACCGATATCCGTCGCTGTCAAACCCGCGCATCGCATCTGCATCGACGATGTGATGCTCGCACATCCACCGCGCCATCATGCCGCGGGCCTTTTTCGCATTGAAGCTCACGAAACGGGGGCCGTCCGGGCCTGGCTCGCGGAAGTCGACGTGAATGACGCGCAAGCCCTTCAGCTTGTTCTCGACGGCGGCAAAATACTCCTGGCTGGCCAGATTGAGCACTACGCCAGACCCCTCGTCCGCGACCTGCTGGCGCAACAGCGCTGCGATGCGGTCACCCCACCAGTCGGTCAACTTCTTGTGCCGGGGCGCCCAGCGCGTACCCATTTCCAGGCGATAGGGACGGATCGCATCCAATGGCCGGAGAAGCCCGTAAAGGCCGGACAGAATTCGCACATGGTCCTGTGCAAAGTCCACACCCGGCTCGTCCAGCGTGTCCACCTCGAACCCCGTGTAGACATCGCCGGCAAAGGCATAAAGCGCCTGTCGCTCGGGCAGTTCGGCAAAGTCGCGGAACCGGTCCGCATTGAGCTTTGCGAGGCGCGGCGAGATCCGCATCAGCTCCGCCAAACGCTTCTGCGAGAGGTTGGCCGCCGATTTGGCGAGATTATGCGCTTCCTCGGTGAAATGCGGCGTCGTGGCGGCAATCGCGGGCAACGTCCGTTCGAAGTCGAGGGTCTTGGCGGGAGAAAGCAGAACGATCATGTCTCACGCGGTAGCTAGGCCCGGATGATGCGTCAAACCTCGACGTTCATTCTTTCCGCGTCGGCCGGAGATCGGCCGAAGGCGCAAGTCTGCGCATCATCCGTTTGCGGGAATGTCCAGTTACATAGGGGCTTGCGGTCCCGTCCAATCTGGCGCAGCGCCGCCGCAAGAGCTTTGAATGGAATTCACGATATGAAATTGGGCATGGGACCGGCCATCTCCGGGTTGGCCATTGCGCTCGCCGCATTCCTGGGTTGCGGACAGGGCTCCCTTGACGCAAGGGCCGAGACCATCGCCTCTCCTCAGGAGCGCGCCCGCATGAAGGAGGCCCTGGCAAACGATCCGGGCGTCCCAATCCTGGCTCCGCAAGGTTACGATGTCACCGTGGTCGTCTTCTCGGACTACCAGTGCCCATACTGCCGCAAGTTTCACGCAGACCTGAACCGGCTCCTCGCCTCAGACCGAAAGCTGCGTGTCGTCTACAGGGACTGGCCAATCTTCGGAGGCCTATCGCGCGAGGCCGCTCGCGTTGCCATGGCAACGCGCTATCAGGGCAAGCACGCTGCCTTCAATGACGCCCTGATGGCTGGCCCGGTCAAGCTCGATGCAACAACCATTCGCCAGGCAGCGGCGCGCGCCGGTGTCGACTGGCCCCGGTTGCAGACCGACCTCAAGCTCCACGGCAATGACATCGATGCGGCCTTACAGAGGACCGGACGGCTGGCGGAGACCCTTGGTCTCTCAGGAACGCCTTCGCTGGTTATAGGCGACTACCTCATTCCCGGCGCCATCGATTTCGCGACTTTGCAAAGGGTCGTGCAGAAATCGCGAAGCGGGAAGCCGTGAAATGCGTAAATCAGAACATCGCGCGCACGCCGAATACCGCTGAAACACCGGAAACATCCTCACCAGCAGCCCGTGCGAGGTCTGCCGTTCCGCCGAGTTTACGCTCCCAGTTGACGCCAACGTAAGGCGCTAGCGAGCGGTTGCGTTCGTAGCGAAGCCGAGCACCCAGTTCGAGACGCTCGAAGCCTGCGCCAACACTCAGGGCGGGCACGTCCTGAAACGCGAAATCTATCTCGGCTTCAGGCTCGACGACCAGTGACTGCGTGATGCGCTGGGTGTAACCCGCCTTGCCGCGTGCATGAATGTCGCCCTTGTTCGAGACGAGCAACTGACCTTGCAACTCGAACCAGTAAGGCGCCAGTCCTTCGATGCCAACCAGCGCGTAGGTTCGCTGCGGATCGGGTCGGAAGTCCTGCCGCGTACCGAGTTGCAGGTTGAACCAAGGGTCCAGCGCGTGGCGCCAGTAGGCGTTAAGCTCAATTCGCTCGGCACGCTGACCGAATGTGCCCTCACCCTCGCTGGCCAGCACGATCCGGTCTATATCACCGCCGTACCACGCCTGCCCTTCCCAGCCGAAACCGTCGCCGCCCTTGCCGGTGCGGAATTCCAGTTGATCAACCTGAAGGGCGAAGGTGTTGAACCTCATCTCCTTCACCATTGCCGCGCGCGAGGCGGCCATGCGGTCAGGCGCGAAGAAGCGGTCGGCGGGAAAATCGGTCGGCACCGGGGGGGGCGGAGCATCGCCCGGCTCATCGGAGACGGTGCTTGCGGGCATGACGTGGGCGGAGTGATCCATGCCTTTCATGTCCGCTTCGCTCATGTTCATGCCGGACATGTCCATCTGCGAATGGTTCATGCTGGCATGGTCCATCCCGGCATGTTCATCGGCCCGTGAGGATGCAGCCTCACTCTCCTGCGCGTGTGCTGCAAGCGGAAAACCGGCCAGCAGGAGCGAGGTAAGGATCGGGAAGAGTCTTGCCATCAGGCTTCTCCCTCCCGGCGCACCGTCACCACGCGCATCATCCCGGCGTGCATGTGCAGAAGCATGTGACAGTGGAACGCCCAGTCACCCTCTGCATCGGCAGTGAGATCGAACGAGACCTTGCCGCCCGGCAGCACGTTGACGGTGTGCTTGCGCGCGCGGTTCCCCGGCTCGCCGCTGACAAGTTCGAAGAAGTGGCCGTGGATGTGGATCGGGTGCGGCATCATCGTGTCGTTGATGAGATTGACGCGCACGCGCTCGCCCAGACGGAACGGTATCGGTGCCGGGTTTTCCGACATCGCCTCGCCGTCCATAGACCACATGTACCGCTCCATCGCAGCAGTCAGGTGCACGTCGATCTGGCGGCTCGGCACGCGCGGATCGGGATTGGGGTCGCGCGAGCGCAGATCGGCGTACGTCAGCACGCGGTGATCGACGCTTTCCAGCCCGGTCGGCCGGTCGGCAAGTCGGTCCGCGGGCATCGGCGAGAGCGTGGCAACTCCCGGCCCCATCTTCACGCCGGCGGCGACCGAAGGATCGCGCATCGACATCGAATGGCCGCTCATCGAACTGATGGCGGGCTTGCTGAGATCGATCTCGCCGCCCTCGCCCATATCCATGCCGCTCATGTCCATGCCCATGTCGCGCATGGTGAGGACCGGACGCTCACGTAGCTTCGGCGTTTCGCCGACGAGACCCGGCCGCTGTGCCAGTGTCGCGCGCACGAGCCCGGAGCGGTCGATGGCCTCGGCGATCACGCCGTAGCTTTCCGCGGTGCCGGGTTCGACGATGAAGTCGTAAGTCTCGGCAATCGCGATCTGCACTTCGTCCGTCTCGACCGGTTGCACAGGATTGCCATCCGCTGCCACCACGGTCAGCGGCAGGCCGGGGATGCGGAAGTTGAAGTTGGTCATCGACGAGGCGTTGATGACGCGCAGGCGTACTTTCTCGCCCGGTGCGAAAAGCCCGGTCCAGTTCTCGGCATTGCCGTGGCCGTTGACGAGGAAGCTGTAGGTCGATCCGGTCACGTCCGAGATATCGGTCGCATCCATGCGCATCTTCCCCCAGGCGAGGCGGTCGGCCAGCGACTGGTCCTTGCCTGCCAGCAGCCCCGCAAGCGTCTGGCGCTGCCGGTTGAAGTAGCCGCCCATCATCTTCAGGCGGCGCATCTGTTCGTGCGGATGGATCGGACTCCAGTCCGATAGAACCAGCACATGCTCACGGTCGCAAGCGATCGTATCGGGGCCGGCGGGGTCGATCACGATCGGGCCGAACAGCCCTTCCGCCTCCTGCATGCCGGAGTGCGAGTGGTACCAGAACGTGCCCGAATGGGTGAGCGGGAACTCGTAGACGAACGTTTCGCCCGGATCGATGCCGGGGAAGCTGACGCCCGGCACACCGTCCATGTGGAAGGGCACCAGCAGCCCGTGCCAATGGATCGAGGTCTGCTCCTTCAGGTGGTTGGTGACGGCGATGCGCACCGTCTCGCCCTCACGCAGGCGCAGCAGCGGCGCGGGCAGTGTGCCGTTCACGGTCACCGCATGACCCGAGCGCCCGCCGGTCGCAAAATGGCTCTCGCCGATCTGAAGCGCGATGGTATCGCCTGACAGCACACCGGGCTGGTTACTCGCATGGACAATGCCCGCCGTCCCGCTTCTTGCCCAAGCCGGGAACAGCCCCGCCATGCCAAGGCTCCCGGCGAATGCACCGCCCAGCGAGAGGAAACGTCTGCGTTCGAGCAGGTGACTATGGTGAGTATCGCGCGGCGTCATGCTCTTCATACGCCGTCTGGGCTGCTACCCCTCGGAGAGATGCGACAATTTTTGCCGAGCGCGATAAATTCGTGTTTCCACCGCCTTGCGGCTGATCCCCAGGATCGATGCGGCTTCATCCTGCGATAGCCCCTCCAGCGCGCAAAGCAGCAGCGGTTCCTTCAGCGCATCGGGCAACGCCGCGATTTCCGCATGGATATGCGCGACCTGTCGGCGCGAGGCCAATCCCTGTTCGGGATCGAGCCCGCCATCGGCAACGCCGGCCGCTTCCTCGATCGGCAGCGCGAAGGAGAAGAAGCGCCGGACCTTGCGGCGACGCGCCCAGTCGTGACACTTGTTGAGCGCTATCCGCAGAATCCACGCCCGAAAAGGCCGTGCCGGATCATAGCGCCTCAGCGCCAGAAAGGCAGCGACGAAGGCCTCCTGCGTTATGTCGAGCGCATCTGCTTCGTTGCCGACATGCGCTCTTGCGAAACGAAATACCGCCTCCCGGTGGAAGCCCATGAGAGCGGAATAGCCTGCCTGTCGCCCGGCGAGCGCGGCCCGGACCGCTTCGGCCTCGCTCAACTCCGATCCGGCCACCCGGATTCAGTCCTGCCGGGAGGTGGTCAGCGCCTGGCCCACGGCCTTGTCGAAGCGTGCTGTCTGGTCCGGTCGCAACACGGCTCGCATGGCGAAGACGTGCTGCAACGTCGCCTTCTGCAGTTCGCCCATCGCCACATGCGATCGATCCACCGCTTTCTCGACGTCGGGGCCATAAGTGTGTTCGTGAGCGATGGCCCGTGCAAGATCGGCGTTCGCGGCTTGCAGTTCCCCTTCCAACTGGCCCCGGCGCTCGGCGAAACCTTGCTCAAGCGCATCGATCCGGCGCTTCTGGCCGGCGTCGAGATCGAGTTCTCCGTGAAGCAATACGTGGATACGGCTCTCTTCCGGGGCATCCCCGCGCAGCTTCTGTCCGAACCACAGCGCACCGAGAGCCACAAGGAACGAGACAAGCGCGACGAGGATATAACGATGGGCGTTCGCCATGATCAGAGCGCCAGCAGATGAGAAGGCGCCGCTGCAGGAATGGCCAGCAAGGGTTCGCTTGGGGAAGTGCCTTGCGCCGTTGCGGAGGTGGGCAGCGCGAGACCTCCCCACAAGCCGACGAAGCCGGCGATGCAGCCCGCCAATACCAGCCCGCGACGTCCCGCCATGCGCTCGCGCCCCGCAGCAAGGCCTGAAAGCACGGCGGCATCAAGCGAACCGAGACCCTCAGGTAAGGCTTCACCGCGAAGCATCGACAGCATTTCGTCCAGTTCGTTCATCGGCCCAGTCCCACCTTCAACCGCTTGCCCAGCAAACGCTCTCCCGCCGCATACGCAACGCAAGCCCGTATCCCTCAAAGCCCTATCAGAAAATTCGGCAAGGCCCTCGGCCGAAATGCAGCAATCAGGTTCCCGGCTGCCCTGGGCTATCGGGAGGATTGGCGATGCCGGGGATTTCGATCTCGGCCACGAGCCCTCCCCCGTCGCGATTGCGCAAGGCAAGGGTTGCACCGAAGGTTCCGACCTGCGCCTGCGCGATGGCCAGCCCGATACCCGTACCGCTGCCCTTGCCTGAAGACAGCCGGCGAAATGGCTGGAAGGCCAGCGTCAGTTCGTCTTCGTCCAGCCCGGGACCGCGATCGGCAACGCGGATCAGGAGATCGTTTCCCGCGTAAAGGCAGCTCAGTTCGGCGCTGCCGCCATATTTCAGGGCATTGTCCACGAGATTGCCAAGTGCGCGTGCCAATGCGTTCGGCTTGACCCTGGCCTGCGCCCCGCAGCCGCGCGCGAAGACCACGCGGTGGCCAAACTCGCCGGCGTCCTCGGCGATGCTGGAGAGGATGGAATCGATATCGAGAACGGCCCAGGGTTCACGCATTTCGCTGCTGCGGGCCAGATCGAGCCCGTTTCGCACGATCTGCTGCGTAATCGCGAGGTCCGCCACGAGCCGGTCGCGCAGGGCTTCGTCCTCGACCTGTTCAAGGCGCAGGCGCAGACGGGTGAGCGGGGTCTGCAGATCGTGCGTTACCGAAGCAAGTATCTGCGTTCGTTCGCGCAGCCCTTCGCGTACGCGTTCCTGGGCGAGATTGAAGGTCTCCAGTGCGGCGCGGACCTCGCTCGGCCCCTTGACCGGGATCGGCTCGAAATCGCCAACCAGCGAGAACGAGCGTGCGGCGCGCTCCATCCGCCTCAGCGGCGTCGTGGCTAGGCTGGCCGCAAGCAGGCCCAGCAGGGCACCGGCCACGATGATGAGTTCGAGATAGGGCGGCCCCACGCTGTGCCGGTCCCAACTCCGGTCGGGCCAGAGATCGACGACGTAGCGATATTCGGCGCCCTTCCCGGACTCGACCCGGACGAACCAGCAGTCAGGCAAGGGATCGGTGTTCATGCCGGCAGCATGGGGAAAACGCGAGAACTGGGCGAAGCACTGATCGTTCAGCAGCGGCATCACGAACGCGGGCCTGCCGAGCCGCTCGCTCAGGCGGCGCGAAAAGGCGGGGTCGAAAGAGGTCATCTTCAGCTCGGCACCGGCACCGTGCGCGCCCAGCACTTGTCCGCGCGAAAGCACCTGCTCGGTTTTCTCCGGCTGCCTGTCATAGCGGTGGGCGATGTCCTCTGCGCTTTTCAGGGCGGCTTCGACCTGCTCCTTGCGGAACATCCGGTGGCGCAGGCTGTCCGAGGCCTGCAGGGCCAAAACGGCCGAAGCGGCCATTCCCAGCGAGAGGACAAGCGTAAGGCGCCCCGCCAGCGAACGCGGATAGTCGCGCAGGCGCTTGAACAAACCTGGCCTGTCGGGCTCCGTCATGGTCATTCGAACTCGACTGGTCCGGGCAGGACATAGCCTTCGCTGCGGACGGTGAGGATCAGTTCGTCTCCGCCCGGCTCGCTGGCGAGCTTGTGGCGCAACCGGCTGATCTGGATATCAATCGAGCGATCGAAGGCGACGGTGGCACTGCGTTCCGGCAGCAATTCCTCGCGCGAAAGCACCTGGTTGGGCGCCTCGATGAAACGGCTGAGCAAGCGGTACTCCGCGGAGGACAGCATCACGAGGCGCTCGTCATTGGTCACCAGTCTGCGCTGGTGCAGATCGAGCCGCCATGGACCAAACCGGGCGAAACGGGCAACGCGCGGCCGGCCGTGATCGAATATCCGCGAGCGGCGCAGGAGATTGCGAACCCGTGCCAGCAGTTCGCGTGGCTCGAACGGCTTGGTCAGATAATCATCGGCGCCCAGTTCCAGCCCCAGAACCCGGTCGATAGGTCCCTCGCGCGCGGTCACCATCATGATCGCGCCCTGATGCCCGGAAGCGCGCAAGTCCCGGCAGATGTCGAGGCCGTCTCCATCCGGCAGGTTGAGATCGAGGATCAGCAGGTCGACCGGATCGCCCTGAAGAATGGCGCGCAGATCCGCGACCGTACCGACCGAATCCACGTGCTGCGGTTCACGCGAAAGCTGCGCGGCGATCAGTTCGCGAATGTCGGGATCGTCCTCGAGGACGATGATGCGCCCCTCCGGCGCATCGCTCTGCGGGATCATGAATGAGGTCATAAACGCGCTGCCCCTCGAAGTCTGCCCCGATGATACACGATGAAACAATAGGCTACGCCCGGCAACCTGACGATACGCGTCGATCCTTGCCCCCGCTTGCTGCGGCGCACAATTGCGAAACCGAGCTGCAACTGTGCACAGGAGCCTTCCGCTTGCGCCCCTCCTTCCAACATCTCGCCATGGTCTCGGCGCTTGCTTTGTCCGCCATGAGCCTCGGCGGCTGCGGCCAGCAGCAGGCCATGCCGCAGCAGGACGTCGAAGTCGGCGTGGTCATGCTGACGGCCGAGCCGGTAACAGTCTCCACCACGCTTTCCGGCCGCACCGCCGCGACGACCGTTGCCGAGGTTCGACCACAGGTGGACGGCGTGATCCAGTCCCGGCTCTTCGAGGAAGGCTCGCTCGTCCATGCCGGCCAGCCTCTGTACCAGATCGACGCGCGCCTTTACCGCGCATCTCTCGATACGTCCCGTGCACAGCTGGAAAGCGCGCAGGCCGATCTTTACAGCGCCGAGGCCAAGGCCCGCCGCTATCGAACCCTGGGCGATAGCGAAGCGGTCAGCGGTCAAGACAAGGACGAGACGATCGCCGCCGCCCGCGCCGCACAGGCTGCGGTGCACCAGTATCAGGCAACCAGTCGCAGCGCCGCGGTGAACCTGGAGTTCACCCGCGTTCTCGCGCCGATCACCGGCCGTATCGGCCGTTCCTCGGTGACGAAGGGCGCGCTTGTTACCGCCAGCCAGACCGACGCCATGGCGACGATCCAGCAACTCGACCCGATCTTCGTCGATATCACCCAGTCCTCCGCCGAACTGCTTCGCCTGCGGAGCGCGCTGGCCAAGGGCAACATGCTTCCGGCCAGTGCGAAAGTGACGCTGACTTTGGAGGATGGCACCGTCTACCCCCAGCAGGGGACCATCGAGTTCAGCGAAGTCAACGTCGATCCCGAGGCAGGCACGGTCACCCTGCGCGCGAAGTTCCCCAATCCCGATGGTCTCCTGCTCCCCGGCATGTTCGTGAACGTGGCCGCGCCGCAAGGCGTTGTGCGCAACGGCATTCTTGCCCCGCAGCAGGGGATTTCGCGCGACGCCAAGGGCGACGGGACGGCGCTCGTCGTCGATGCTGCGGGCAAGGTCGAACAGCGCAAGGTCACGACCGGCCAGGCTATCGGCAACAAGTGGCTGATAACCAGCGGACTGAAGGCAGGCGACCGCCTGATCGTGGAGGGAACCGACAAGGCCCGCACCGGGGCCAGGGTCAAGGCCGTCACCGTAAAGCAGGGCGACTGATCCCATGAACCTCAGTCGCTATTTCATTGACAGGCCGATCTTCGCCTGGGTCATCGCCATCATCGTCATGATGGCCGGCATCGCCGGTATCATGAGCCTTCCCGTCGCCCAGTATCCCGACGTTGCGCCGCCTTCCGTCACTGTCAGCGCCACCTATCCCGGCGCTTCGGCGCAGACGCTGGAAAATTCGGTGACGCAGGTCATCGAGCAGCAGCTTACCGGCATCGACAACCTGCTCTACTTCTCATCCAGCTCGGACAGTTCCGGTTCGGCCTCCGTCACCGCGACGTTCGCCAAGGGCACCGATCCGGACGTTGCGCAAGTGCAGGTCCAGAACAAGGTCCAGCAAGCCAACTCACGCCTGCCGACCCAGGTGCAGCAGCAAGGCCTGACCGTCACCAAGTCGGCCTCGGACATGCTGCTTGTCGTCGGCCTCTACGACCAGAGCGACAAGAGCAGCGACAGCGACGTTGCCGATTATCTGGTCTCCAACTTCCAGGACGATCTTGCCCGCGTGAACGGCGTGGGCGGGGTGCGGGTCTTCGGCGCGCAATATGCGATGAGGATCTGGCTCGATCCCACCAGGATGGCCGCGCGCCAATTGATCCCCTCCGACGTCACGAGCGCGATTTCGGCACAGAACGTTGACTTGTCCGCCGGACAACTCGGCGCCGAACCGCTCGCCAAGGGGCAGATGCTGAACGCGGTCGTCAAGGCCAAGTCGCGCTTGCAGACCCCCGCCCAGTTCCGCCAGATCGTCGTCAAGACGCTGTCGGACGGGTCGATCGTGCGTCTCTCGGATGTCGCCCGGGTCGAACTCGGGCAGGAGAGCTATTCCAGTTCGGCTCGCCTCAACGGGCATCCCGCCTCGGGTATCGCCATCGAACTGGCCTCCGGCGCCGATGCCCTCAAGACCGTCGCCGCCGTAAAGGCGCGGGTGGACGAACTCGCGCATGACCTGCCGGACGGATACAAGCTCGCCTATGCCCGCGACACCAGCGACTTCGTCAAGCTTTCGATCAAGGAAGTGATCGAGACGCTGGTGATCGCCATCATCCTCGTCGTTCTGGTGATGTATGCCTTCCTCCAGAGCTGGCGCGCGACGCTGGTGCCGGCAATTGCCGTGCCGGTTGTCCTGATGGGCACCTTCGGCATCCTCGCGCTGCTGGGCTACTCGATCAATACGCTGACCCTGTTCGCAATGGTGCTCGCCATCGGCTTGCTGGTGGACGACGCCATCGTCGTGGTCGAGAATGTCGAGCGCCTGATGCACGAGGATGGGCTCAGCCCCTATGGCGCCACGGTACGCTCGATGGACGAGATCGGCTCCGCACTTGTGGGCATCGCGCTGGTGCTGTCGGCGGTGCTCTTGCCGATGGCGTTCTTCGGCGGGTCGACCGGGGTGATCTACCGCCAGTTCTCGATCACCATCGTCTCGGCCATGGGGCTTTCGGTACTGACGGCGCTGATCCTCTCGCCCGCGCTCTGCTCGACCCTGCTCGTGGCCAAGGAGCACGCCGATGCCGAGCGCGAACCCGCATCTCGCCTGCGCGGTGCACCCCGGCGGTTGCAACACAGGCTCGACGGATGGTTCGGCAGCTTCAACCGCTGGTTCGACCGCATGACCGGCCGTTATGTCGATACGACGGAGAAACTCATCGCCCGCCGCCGTATCTGGCTCGCAGTCTATGGACTGGTGATCGTGGCACTCGTGATTGTCTTCATGCGCCTGCCGACCGGCTTCCTGCCTACAGAGGACCAGGGCCAGGTCATGGTGGTCTACCAGCTTCCCGCCGGCGCCACTTCCGAACGGACTGACAAGGTTCGCGAACAGATCGAGCAAGCCTTCAGGTCGGAAGGCGCGAACGTGCCCCTGCGCTTCACCATCGGCGGTTTCAGCTTCAATGGAGCCGGCCAGAACGCAGGCATGGGCTTTGCCAGCCTTGCCCCCTTCGATGATCGCAAGGACTCCGAAAAGTCCGCGCAGGCCATCAGCGGCCGCGTCATGGCCAAGCTGGCGAAGATCCGCGATGCGCAAGTCTTCGTGATGACCCCGCCTTCGATCCAGGGCCTCGGCCAGTCGAACGGCTTCACCTTCCAGCTCCTCAATTCGACGAACATGGACCGCGAGAAATTCGTCGCCCTGCGGGACAAGCTGATCGCCGCCGCCAACCAGAGCTCCAAACTCTCGCAGGTCCGCGCTTCCTCTCTGCCGGACACGCCCCAGTTCGACATCAATTACGACGATGCCAAGCTGTCGGTCCTCGGCCTTTCGGTGGCCAATGCAACCGATACGCTCAGCACGGCCTGGGGCGGCACCTACGTCAACGATTTCATCGATCGCGGACGGGTGAAGAAGGTCTACGTACAGGGAGAGGCAAGCGCGCGAATGCTGCCGAGCGATCTCGACAAGTGGTTCGTCCGCTCGACCGCCGCCACCAATGCCGATGGGACCAGCAAGATGGTTCCCTTCTCGGCCTTCACGACGATGAACTGGGAAACCGGCCCGAACAGCCTTTCCCGCTTCAACGGCCGTTCGTCCTATACGATTCAGGGCGATGCCGGGTCTGGATACAGCTCGGGAGACGCGATGAAGGAGATGGTCGCCCTGCAACAGAAGCTCGCGCCCGGCACGAGCTATGCCTGGAGCGACCTGTCCTATCAGCAGAACCAGTCCAGCGGTCAGGCCGTTTACCTTTACGCCCTTTCGATCGCCGTGGTGTTCCTGTGCCTTGCGGCGCTTTACGAAAGCTGGTCGGTGCCGCTGGCGGTTCTGCTGGTGATCCCGCTCGGCGTGATCGGCGCGGTGCTGGCGGTGGCGGTACGCGGGCTGGAAAACGACATCTACTTCCAGGTCGGCCTGCTGACCACCATCGGACTTGCGGCCAAGAACGCGATCCTGATCGTGGAATTTGCCGAGCAGGCGTGGCGAGACGGCCGCGACATGCTCCATGCGGCGCTGGAGGCGGCCCGCGTGCGCCTGCGCCCGATCATGATGACCTCTATCGCCTTCATGGCCGGCGTCATTCCGCTTGCGATCGCCAGTGGAGCAGGCGCCCAGGGGCGTATCGCCATAGGCACGGCGGTGCTTGGCGGCATGTTCACCGCCACCGCGCTGGCGATCTTCTATGTGCCGATGTTCTTCGTCATTGTTGCCGGGCTCTTCCACCGAGGGGGCTCAGGCACGACTGACGGGAGCGCCGGCGCTGCCCGGAACCTGCGGCAAGGGTCACATGCCGAAGTTCCGGGCGCCCCATCAGAGGGCGATGGCTGACGGCATTCGGCTTGGCATCCCGTTTACATCCCCTTTCCCCCACATTCACCGGCGCGGAACAGTCGCACCCTCCCGCGCCGGTGAAGCCCGGAGCCCCTTCAGGTCGGGGCTCCGGGCGCCTTCATCGAGGAATGATCCGATGCGCCGTACCCTGATCCCGCTCATTCTCGCCGCCGGTTCGCTGGCCGGGTGCAACATGGCGCCCCGCTACGTCCAGCCCGAGGCGGCCGCTCCACTGCAGTGGCCGCAAGGCGCCGCCTATGCCCCGGCAGAAGCGGGCGAGGCCGGCCTTCCCTGGCGGGCCCTGTTCGCCGATCCCCGCCTGCAAACGGTGATCGAGCGGGCGCTGGCGAACAACCGGAACCTTCAGGCCAGTCTTGCCAACGTGGCTTCGGCGCGCGCGCAGTATCATGTCGAACGTTCGTACCAGTTGCCGACACTAGCCGGAACGGCAAGCGCGAGCGCCACGCGGGGCCTCAAGAGCTCGCAGGGCGATAGCCAGAGCTACGATGCGAACATCGGTGCCAGCGCTTTCGAACTGGACCTGTTCGGCCGCCTCAGGAACCAGAGCCGGGAGGCTCTCGAGACCTATCTTTCCACCGAGTCCGGCTATCGCGCGGCGCGCCTCACGCTGGTGGCAAACGCCGCGACCGCCTACATAACACTCGCGTCCGACCGCGACCTGCTGTCGCTCGCCGAGCAGACGCGCGACAGCGGACGCCGTTCGGTGGAATTGACGCAAAGACTGCTCAAATCGGGCCTTGCCGCAGCGGGAGACCTGGCTGCCGCGCAGACGGTGCTGGAACAGGCGACTTCCGACGTCGCTTCGCAGACGACGCTGGTCGCGCAGGACCGCAATGCGCTGGAATTGTTGGTGGGCGGCCCCGTGGAAGACGCCCTGCTGCCCGCGTCGCTGGCGGAACTCGACACGCGCATCGGGCAGGTTCCGGCGGGGCTGTCGTCCGATGTCCTCCTGCGGCGACCCGACGTCGTGGAGGCGGAGCATCAGCTCAAGGCCACATATTCCCAGATCGGCGCGGCCCGCGCCGCGTTCTTCCCGACCATCTCGCTGACGTCCGCTCTTGGCCTTGCCAGCACTGCGCTGGCAGATCTGTTCACCGGCGGCGCGCTCGGCGCCAGCGGCACGGCGAGCGCCAGCCTGCCGATCCTTGGCGGCACGAACAAGGGCAACCTTGAATATGCGAAGGCGCAGCAGGAATACTACCTTGCCGCTTACCGGGCGGCGGTGCAGTCCGCATTCCGGGACGTGGCCGATGCGCTTGCCCGGCGCGGCACCATCACCAGTCAGCGCACCGCGCAGGACCGGCTGGTTACCGCAGCACAGAAGAGCTACGATCTGGCGGATGCCCAATACCGGGCCGGAACGGATACCTACCTGAACGCGCTCGTCGCCCAGCGTTCTCTCTATGCCTATCGCCAGACGCGGATTGCGACAATTCTGGCGGACCTCACCAACCGCGTGACCGTTTACAGCGCGATTGGTGCGGACGATACGCTGGCAGAGGAGAAGGCCTCAGGAAACTGAGGCCTGCGGCGGCCTTATTCGCCGGTGTCGCGGCTTTCCGGAGCAAAGAAATGCTGGATCACTTCGCGGGCCAGCCTGGCCGGCCGCATGGTGGAAGCATCCAGGCAGCACCAGCTCGACTTGACTTCGGCCAGCACTTCCTCGCCGCGACGGATGATGGTTTCGTAGAACGCCCGCGCACCCTGCACTTTTTCGAGCAGGACCGTGGCGATCACGTCATCGTCGATGAAGGTCGGCTTGCGATAGGTGATTTCGTGCTTGAGCGCGACCCAGAGATGCTGCGCGACCGCTTCGGTGGGCGCAAGCGCCCGCCAATGATCGAGCACGGCATCCTGCACCCACTTCAGATAGCTGGCATTGTTGACATGCCCCATGAAGTCGATGTCGACCGGGTCGATGCCAATGGGATAGCTGTGGGGAATCGCGTTGCTCACGTCCCCGAAAGTAACAGTTCAGGCCCCCCACAGATAGCGGAAATGGGGGAAACGCCGAGATTTCCTCGGAATGAGGCAGTAACCTGCGGTTTTAATGTGGAATGATCGAAAGAGGAAAGGCCCGCGGATCGTTGCGATCGGTCCGCGAGCCTCGTTTCATCGTATCAGGCCGCCGCGGTGTAGCGAGCCGGGCTCCGGCCGCCGCCCGTGTCGAAGCGGGCCGCCTGATCGTTGAGCGAAATCGCCTCGATCGTCAGGTTGCGTGCCGCGGCCGAAGTTTCCTCGACCATGGCGGCGTTCTGCTGGGTCGACTGGTCCATGGTGGAAACCGCGACCGTGATCTGGCTGATCGCCGACGATTGCGCCTGATTGTCTTCGGCCATCTGTCCGAGCAGGGTGTGAACCTCGCCCACCCCGCCCGAGATGGTCTCGAACGCGGCATCGACACGCTGCACCGCGTCAACGGCGGTCACGATGTCCGTCTGCGTCACGGTAAGCTGGTCACGCGCACGCTTGGCCTCTTCCTCGGCCCGCATGGCAAGCGCGGAAACCAGATCGGCGACGACCGCGAAACCGCGCCCGGCATCTCCGGCGCGCCCGGCCTCGACGGCGGCGTTCATGGCGAGGACGCGGGTCTGGAACGCGATCTTGTCTACGCCTTCGATAACCTGGTCGATGCCCTTTGCGCTCAGGCTCACGCGGTCCATCGCCTGAACGGCCTCGCCAGCCACGGTGCGGCCACCGGCAACGGTCGAGAGAGCCTCGTCGGCGCGGCGCACGGTCTGCGATGCCGCGGTTGCGGAAGCCTTCAGGCGGTGGTCGATCTGGACGAGCGCCGCCGAGGTTTCCTCAAGGCTGGCGGCGTTGGACTCGGTCCGCCGGGCAAGGTCTTCCGATGCCTGGGCGATTTCCTCCGACCCGGTGCGAATGCCAACGGCGCTGTTCGTTACGGCACCGATCATGCGGCGCAATTCGCCAAGGGCGGCGTTGAAGTTTTCCTTCAGTGCGGCATATCCCGCCGGGAACGGCGCGGAAATCTCTGCCGTGAGGTCGCCCCGCGTCAGCGCGTCGAGCCCGGCACCGACGGCGCTGGTGACGATACGCTGTTCCTCGGCCGAACGATGGTCGGCTTCCGCCCGATCTTCCGCGGCCTGACGGAACACATCCGCTGCGCGGGCCATCGTGCCGATCTCGTCCTGACGGTCCAGTTCGGGAATGGCGCAGTGATCGCCCTTGGCCAGACGATCGACAGCGCGGCTCAGTCCGGCGATCGGTTTGCCGATGATGCTGCCGGCCGCGTAGAACAGGCTGGCGAGGACCGCCGCCACGATGACGAGGCCACCGATCACGAGTTGCCATGCCATCGAGCGAGCCGGCGCAGAAATGGTCGCCTCCGGCACGTCGAGAACGAGACCCCAGGTGGTATTGAGCCCCTGAAGCGCGATCGGGCGAATGACACGGCGCGTGGGCACGCCGCCGATGTCGAGATCGTTGAGCACGCGGGTCTCGCCGCTGGCAAGAGCGGCTTTCACCTCATCGAGACCGGCACCTTCATAGGGCTTGCCGAGCTGGGCAGGATCTGGATTGGCCACCCATGTTGCCGAGGAGGACAGGAGCATCACGCGGCCCGTCCCAAACGGCTTGAGCGCTGAAAGACGCTCGGAGAGGCTGCCCAGCTCCATGTCCACGCCCACCACGCCGATAACCTTGTCCCCGGACCTGACCGGATCGGTGATCGATGTCATCAGGATGGTCTTGCCGTCCACGTCATAGGCATAGGGATCAACGATCGCGCCCTTTCCGCTTTCGAATGCCGCCCGGAAATACGGCTTTTCGTAAGCTCCGGCCTCGTTGTTCGGCATTTGCGCCAGCACGCCGTTGCTCTTCACCCAGTATGGCGTGAAGTTGCCGTCTCCGCTGGAGCCGGGAAGCCCGCTCTTGCCGGCGTCAGGACCATCCCACTGGTTGGGCTGGATCATCGTCCAGCTTCCCAATGCCACTTTCGATTCCAGGAGGTCCGTCTTGAGCACCAGCAGGGCCGCGCCGCGATCGCGCATTCCGGCGGCATGCATCTTGCCCAGAGCCGAAGCCATGGAACGCGCCGTCGCCTCGAAAGTGGCGATATCGGTACTGACGCGGTTGCCCTCCGCATCGGCCTGGGCAACGGCGGACTGATCCGACAGTGTCCCCACGACCGAGCCGGTTTCCACGACAACAGCGGTAAAGCCGAACAAGAGCAGCAAGGCGATCGCCAGTCCGGCCACCGTCATCAGCTTGCCCGCAATGCGCATGCGACTGAACAGGTCTTTCATTTAAAAGCTCCAGAAGAAATCTTCAGAAGGCGGCGCTGACCCAGAACAGCGCGGCGCCGTCGGCCCGGGCTCCCCGGCCGAGATCGGTGTCGATGTAGGATAGTCCCAGCGTGACAGGCCCGAGGTTCGCATCCGCGCCGAGCGACCAGTCGTAATAGCCGCCGGGCCGAGGACTGATCGCGCCCTTGCTGCGGCCCCCATGGGCACGAAGCGTGAGCGGCGTCCGCGGGATCGGCACCGCCGCTTCTCCGTAAAGATAGAGGTGATCGCCCCCGAGCGCGGCCTGGTCCCAGCTATAGCCGCTGCCCAGAGTGGCCTGCATGGGGCCGAGGTCCTGCGTGAGCTTCGCCGTGGTTTCGAAGTATTCGATCTTCCCGGAACCCTCGCCGCCGGGATAGCTGTAATAGGCCACGGCCACATCGACGCTGGTGTGGGGCGCCAGGCTTCCCGCCCACCCGGTGTAGAGATCCACCTCGGTCGCGCCGTAGCGTTCGCCCATGTCGATGGAGGAGGCCCAGGTGCCGACGTAGATGCCGCTCTCATGAGACAGGTTGATGGTGGCCTGTACCGCCGGGTCTTTTCCCGTCAGCGAGATGCCCCGAAAGCGATAGTCGCTGATGATGGTAGCGCCGCCGGAAACGGTGAAGGCGGGAGTATCGGATTGGGCATGTGCGGCAATCGGCAACGACAACAGGGTCAGGGCGAACCCTGACGAAATGGCAAAACGCATGGAAGTCCTATTCCGGGACAGATGAGGCAGTGCCATTATAGAAGGGGCACGCCCCGCACCGGGCGTTCACGCCGCAGGTTTGGCCGGGAATTCCTCTAATGCATTAGGATTACGCGGAAATTATAAACTCATGCCGAAAAAGGGGCTCAACGGGCCGGACCGGCCTTGAGGCTGGCGGAGTCTATATGCCAGCGCAGCTGGGCGGGGCTCGCGCCGTCCACGTCGTTGACACGCCTTATCACGTAGCTGCCGCGAAACGTCTGGTGGCGCCCATCGGCAAGGGTCGCATCCACCGTGACGGGCACCGGCTGGTAGATCGACCCAGCCCCTGCGTCCCCCGGTTCGAGCTTGCCGATGGTAACCCTGGTGGATACCGTTTGCGCAAAACCGGCCCTGAAGGTTTCGCGCGTCTGCCTTGGCGGTCCATCCTCGCCCCATTGCTGCCATGCAGTTTCGTAATCCCGCGCATCGAGCGCCGAATAGTAGCGCCTGACGACATCGGCTGCGGCTTCCATGCTCTTCGGTGCGGGGGTGCAGCCGGCCATCGGCGATCCCTTGCCATCGAACAGAGCGCAGCTCCGCGCAATCTCGTCCTCGATCATCGCGCAGCTATTGGACACGTTGCAAGGCGGATGCGTTGCGGGAGAGACGGACCGGCACACCTCGACGCGGCGGGCTGCCGCCGCAGCACCGATCTGCTGCGAACAGGACAGCAGCGCGGAGCCGGAAGCCGCTGGTGCCTGCGTCCTTGATGGTTCCGTTATCGGCGGCGCCTCGGACAGGGTTGCGGTTGGAGGCGCCGAACTTGTCGCCGCCTCCTCGCCATCGGCGCCATCCGGCCCGCCTGGCGATCCGCACGCCGTCACTGCAAGGCCCAGCAGAATCGGGAGAACGGACGCCAGTTGCTTCATTTCCAGAGTTCCTCGTTCCGGCCTTGCCGATGCGCGACGGAAGGATCAACGCACGGGAACCCCGATCGGATGCCGGAGCGCATTCTCAGAACTGCATCTTGACCTGACAGCCGAGCGCGAGGGCATTGGGCGTATTGCGGAAACCGAAGGCGCCCGGCTCGATGATGTACTGGATGTCGGGACGGAGGCTCAGCCAGCGGCGCAGTTGCAGGCCGTAGCTCAGTTCGATCGCGGTCTCCCCGGCGGGCAGCGCGGCATATCCTCCCGGCAGAGGATTGGCTTCGACATGGGCCCGGCGAAGACGCGGATCCACGACGGCATGCGTGAAGCCGAGCGCAATCGAATCCGCATCACGTCCCCGGAAAGTGCCCGTCTTGACGAGCCCCGCCGCATACCAACGGGTGATCTGGCCCGAGATCGCGGGATTGGCGGTGAACTGGCCGAAGATCGACAGTCCTCGATTGCCCTGCCCTTCGCGCAGGATCATCTGGTCAGCCAGCAGATAGACGCCGTAACGTCCACGAACCGTGCCGCCGCCGCCCTGACGGGTCACACGCGAAGTGTCGTAGTAGACGCCAAGCTTGTAATGGCCGGGCAGCGAACGGCTGCCCTTCGCCGCGCCGGGATCGTATTCGACTTCCAGCGGCAGAAGTACCCCGGTGGTTCCTCCCGCGAAGGGGTTGAAGGCGTTCTCCTCGTCGTTAAGGCGCGGATTGACCTGGAAGGCGCCGGTCCTGACGATAATGTCCGAACGCAACTTGTAGCGCACCGCCGCGCCCCACCTGGCATTGGGGTAATTGTACCATCCGCTGTCGCCGGAAAGCGAAAGAGGGTGGGCGCAGAACGCGGCGTTCACGAAGTTGCAGCCGATCGGCATGCCGCCCAGATCGTTGCCCATCGCAAAATAGCCCATCCGCAGGTTGAGCTTGCCCTCCAGGAGGTTCTGCTCCCAACTCGCCTCGGTGAGCCGCGCGTAGTATCCGCCTGCCGCTTCCTGAATGGGCAGCCGGTTGCCTACATAGTCCGAGGAAATGCCAACGCCGCGCCGGTCGTTGAACGTGAGGTGCAGCGTCGCACCTTCCCATCCTGCAAGCCGGTCCATGTCGAAGTCCGCGCCCATGCGGACCTGCTGGACATAGGCGGTGCCCCGCTTGAGCCCTCCGTCCACCGCTGAAAAAGTCTCTGAAACATAGTCGCCCCGGAACGTGACGCCGGCCGTCTTGAGCTGCGTGCGCAGTCCGCCCCAGTCACCCGTGAGCGTATCGCGCGCCGCCGGCTGGGGGGCGGGCGTTTCCGCTGCCGGAAGGGTGGCGACTTGCGCGGTCTGCTGCGCTTCGCCGGTTTCCTCGGCACGGGCATCGACCGCCGCGAACGGGGCGGAAACCATAAGGCCGCAGCCGGCCAGACGCGTGAATCTATCCAAACGATGGGCCATGGCCCCCTCCTCCCCCGACGCCTCGGGAAGAGACGCAGGACCAATATGTCTTGAAGAATGGATGGGGGCGGAAGGCTGTGTTCCGCCCCCGAAAGCGTTACGGCAGCTTATAGGCGATCACATAGTCACCGCGATCGGGCGACTGCCGCGCACCGCCGGCGGTGATGACCACGTACTGCTTGCCGGTCTTCAGCGACTTGTAGCTCATCGGGCCGCCCTGGCTACCCACCGGCAGACGGGCCTTCCAGATTTCCTTGCCGGTCGCCGAATTGAAGGCGCGCAGATAGTAGTCCTGGGTGCCTGCGATGAACACGAGACCGCCCTGCGTCGCCAGCGTGCCGCCCAGCGTGGGCAGACCGATCGGTATCGGCAGGCCCATCTTGATGCCCATCGGGCCGGTATCGCGAACCGTGCCGACCGGAACCTGCCACTTGATCTTGCGGGTCTTCATGTCGATCGCCGTCAGCGTGCCGAAAGGCGGAGCCTGGCAGGGAACGCCCAGCGCGGAAAGGAAGCGATCCTTGACCACGGAATAGGGCGTGCCCTTCAGGGGAACGCTGCCCATGCCGGTATTGACCGCCTCACCCGCGGCGCCCGCCTTGCCCGCCTGCTCCTTCGTCTGCGGGAACATCTGCACCCAAAGGCCGAGACGCATGTCATTGGCAAAGATCGTGCCGGTGGTCGGGTCTGTCGAAAGTCCGCCCCAGTTCATCCCGCCGAGCGATCCGGGGAAGCTGAGCGACTTGTCCGTGCCCGGCGCGGTGTAGAGCCCTTCGTAACGCATGCCCTTGAAGGCAATGCGGCACATCAGCTGGTCGAACGGCGTTGCGCCCCACATGTCGGCTTCGGTCAGCGGACCGACGCCGATCTGCGGCATGCCGACCGACTTGGGCTGCACGAGCGAATAGGGCTCGTTCGGGATATTGGCAGCCTTCACCCTGACATTCGCGACTTCCGTCAGCGGTTTGCCGGTGGTCCGGTCAAGGACATAGAGCTGGCCTGCCTTGGTGCCGAATACCAGCGCGGGCACGGTCTTGCCGTTCTTGGCAAAGTCGATGAAGCTCGGCTGCATCGGCAGGTCGAAGTCCCAGAGATCGTTGTGAACGGTCTGGAAATGCCACTTTTCCTTGCCCGTCGTCGCGTCGAGCGCGAGCATCGAAGCGCCGTACTCGTGGTCGAGCGCGCTGCGGGTGACGCCGTAGAGATCGACCGAGGCACTGCCCACCGGCATGATCACCGCGTTCGTCGCCGGGTCATAGGACATCGCCGCCCAGACGTTGGGAGTGGAGCGGGTGTAGGTCTTTCCTGCGGCAGGCATGCCGGTGATCGCGGGGTTGCCCGGATCGAATGCCCAGCGCAGCTTGCCGGTAACGACATCGAACCCGCGCATAACGCCGCCAGGCATGTCCACCTGCACGTTGTCCGCCACGCGGCCGCCGATCACGACGGTCGTCCCCGCCAGCGTGGGCGCCGAGGTGAGCTGGTACTGCGGGTCGGGCGCGTTGCCGAGGCCAGCCTTGAGGTCTACGCGGCCGCCGTTGCCGAAGTCCGGACAGAACTTCCCGGTATCCGCATCGAGAGCGACCAGTTCGGCGTTGATGGTGTTCATCAGGATGCGGCGCTGGCACAGCGCGCCCTCGGCAACGGTGACGGCCGGGACCGGAGTTGAGCCCGGCACGTCAGGCTGCCGAAGCGGGGCCTTCGCATCGAAATAGGCCAGACCGCGGCAACGCATCCAGACAGAGGCCTTGGCGTTGATGATCGTTTTCCACTTCTCCCTGCCGGTATCGGCATCGAGCGCGATCACGTTATTATGCGGCGTGCAGACGAACACGGTATCGCCGACCTGAAGCGGCGTGTTCTGGTCTTCGGCGCCGTTGCCGTCACTCACCGCGACATCGCCGGTCCGATAGGTCCATGCGACCTTGAGATCCTTTACATTGTCGCGGTTGATCTGATCGAGCGCGACAAAACGGCTACCACCGCTGGTGTTGCCGTATGCTTCCCAGTTCTTCTGCTCATGCGCGGCATCGACGGGAACGAGTCCGCCCATGTCCCCCGAGAATGCCACGGTCGGATGCGCAACGAACATCGCGGCAAAGCCGGACGCGGAACACAGGGCCAGCACGCCCCCGATCGCCAGGGACGGTCCCCAGGCACGTTTGCCGGCAACGGCACCGCGCAGCAGCGGATAGGACAGCGCGATCACGGTCGCGCCGACGCCCATTGCCAGCAGGCGCGAGATCAGCGGCCAGAACGAAAGGCCCACTTCCCACAAGGCCCAGACTATCGTGCAGAGGAAAGTGGCGCCGAAAACGAGAGCGCCCGCCGGGCGTCGGCGAGCGATGAGGAAGCCGGATACGAGCAGCGCGAGGCCCGCGATCACGAAGTAGAAACTGCCGCCGAGGCTGGCGAGCTTTGCCCCGCCTGCGGTGAAGAAGATCCCTGCTAGCAGCACCACCGCGCCGAGCAGCCAAAGCCATGCTCTTGTCAGCAGACTACCGTCGTTCTTCGTGCCTGGCATCCGGCACCTCCTTCGTTTCCTGCAATTATACTCAAAGAAGCCAACAAGGCCACGCAAATGCATGAAACCGCTCAGGGCATGAACGGCTATGCGATCCATTTGTCAGATGCCGCGCACGGAGCAGTGGAACTCGGCGCGTCTCCTGATTACGCGACCTCTCTACCGGCGTTCGCCGACGGAAGAGATGGATCGCCCAGGACAGGGATGCCCGCGCCTATGCGCGTGCTCCGGAACGGCTGCCAATTTGAAATGTGCAGCAGGGATTACGAACCCGGAATACAGCGCAATCCTGGACCCATCATAATGGCATGGTGATATGCCCCGGCGTTATGGGCCGCGCCCTGCCCGCCTGCAGGCAACAGCCGGTCGTGCCGGCGCCCCGGTCGGCCCCGCCTTTCGGCGGCTCGCCTTGCCGCAGTGCAACAAACTCCATACGACTGGATTGCAGCTACTCCCTCCCATCACATTTCCGGGTCTGCTCGCTCTCCTTCATGAACCTAGATCGCCGTAGCATCCTGTCCGGCATCGCCGGTGGCGCATTCGCTTTCACTGTCCCTCGTGCGGCGCTCGGCGCTGACGATGTCCAGCGCGTGGACGACCTGATCGCGCGGATGACGATAGAGGAAAAGGCCGGGCAGATGACCTGCCTTGCCGACAGTTTCCGGCCCTTCAACCCGCCCAATCCGCAAGCCGGCATCCAGGACGAGAAGCGGCTGGCGCAGGAAGTGCGCAAGGGGCGGGTCGGCTGCCTCTTCAATGGCATCGGTGTTGCCGGAGCCCGCCGGGCGCAGGAGATAGCGGTAAAGGAAAGCCGCCTCGGCATCCCCCTGCTCTTCGCCGGAGACGTGATCCACGGCCTCAAGACGATCTTCCCGGTTCCCCTTGCCGAAGCGGCGAGCTTCGACCCATTGCTTGCGGAACGCACCGCCCGCGCCATGGCCATCGAGGCGACGGCAGCCGGGCTCCATCTGACGTTTGCGCCGATGGCGGACGTGGCCCGGGACCAGCGCTGGGGCCGCGTGGTGGAAGGTTCGGGCGAGGACGTGACGCTGACCGCGCTGCTTTCCGCCGCGCGGGTTCGCGGTTTCCAGGGGCGGGACTTGCGACGCGACGATTCGCTGCTTTCCTGCCCAAAGCATTTCGCAGCCTACGGTGCGGTGGCCGGCGGGCTGGAGTACGGCAGCGTCGATATCAGCGACGAAACCCTGCGCGAAACCCACCTTCCGCCCTTCAATGCCGCCTTTGCTGCCGGCGCACTGACCACGATGGCAGCCTTCAGCGAGATCAACGGCGTTCCCGCCACCGCTGATCGCGCGCTGCTCACCGATCTCCTGCGCGGCGAGATGAAGTTTCGCGGCTTCGTTTTCTCCGATTACACCGCCGACGAGGAACTGATCGCTCACGGCTACGCCGAGGACGAGCGCGATGCCGCCCGCCTCGCGGTGCTTGCCGGTGTCGACATGTCCATGCAGAGCGGGCTCTATGTCCGCTATTTGCCGGAACTGGTGAAGAGCGGAGCCGTGCCGATGGGCACGGTCGACGTCGCCGTACGGCGCATCCTTTACGTCAAGGCGGCGATGGGGCTCTTCGAGAATCCATGGCGATCGCTTGACGAAAACGCGGAACGGAGCCGGATCGGTACCAGCGCTCACCGCGCGCTGGCCCGTGAATCTGCAGCCCGTTCCATTGTATTGCTCAAGAACAGCGGCATTCTTCCGATCGATGCCCGCAAGACCGGAAAGATCGCGCTGATCGGGCCGTTCGCCGAAGATAAGGACAACGTCTATGGCCCATGGGCCTTCTACGGCGATCCGGGCCAGGGCGTGGATATCGCCAGCGGCCTGCGCGCCGCGCTGCCCGATCCCTCCGACCTGATCGTCGTTCAGGGCAGCGGCATCGAAGGGCCTGTCGCGGGCGGCATTGCCAAGGCCGTGGAAGCCGCCAGGGCCTGCGATATCGTGCTGCTGGCGATCGGCGAGTCCCAGACGATGTCCGGGGAAGCCCAGTCCCGCACCACTATCGAGATTCCTCCCGCCCAACAGGCGTTGGCCGATGCCGTGGGAGCGACAGGGAAGCCTGTCGTGGTGCTGCTCCGGCATGGCCGGGCGCTGGCCCTTCATGACAGCGTCGCGAATGCGCAGGCGATCCTTGCCACCTGGTTCCTCGGATCGGAAAGCGGCCATGCCATTGCCGATATCGTGTTCGGGAAGGCTGACCCTTCCGGCAAATTGCCGGTGAGTTTCCCTTGGGAATCCGGTCAGGAACCGTTCTTCTACGATCGCAAGTCGACCGGGCGCCCCGTTGTGGACAGCCGCACCGAATATCGCGCCCGCTACACGACAACCGACAACAGCGCGCGCTTCCCGTTCGGCCACGGCCTGAGCTACACGCAGTTTGCGCTCGATCAGTTCAAGCTCTCGGATGAGGTCATGCGCTGGAACGAAACCATCGAGATCAGCGCGCGCCTCACGAACAAGGGCGATCGCCGGGGCAGCGAAGTCGTGCAACTCTATATGCGGGACCGTGTTGCAAGCCGGACCCGTCCGATCCGCGAACTGAAGCGCATGTCCCGGGTTTCGCTCGAACCGGGGGAATCCCGGACCGTCCGCTTCACGCTGTCGCGCAAGGACCTTGAATTCGTGGGCGCCGGAAACCGCAGGATTGCGGAACCCGGCCTGTTCGACCTGTGGATCGGCCAGTCTTCGACGGACGGCCTCCACGGGCAGGTCACGCTCTATGCCGACGTGCCTTCCAAAACATGACCTTGCGGGCTCAGGCGCTCTCAAACATCTACAAGGCATGAGCGCCCCCGTTGCCGTCTACGACTAGCTAACGCCGGCGGGTCCCGTTCATGCCAAATTCACCATGGAATTCATCCGGATAGGGAAAACTCCACATCCCCGCTGGACGCCGCCGCGCTTGTCCCAGTAAGCATACTTGCCCGGGGGCCAGAAAGCCGGGGCTCGCAGGGCGCAGGCAGATGATCGGTTCGCAACGATGAAGGCGAATGAGGAAACCCCGGGACCGGGCGGTGAGCGCCGCTTCCGGGCCTTCCTCAGCTATAGTCACGCGGACGAGCATTTCGCACGCAAGCTTCATCAATGGCTGGAATCCTATCGTATTCCGCCAAGGTTGGTCGGCTCGGCAACACCGATGGGCCATGTGCCGCCGCGCCTCTCGCCCATCTTCCGGGATCGCGCGGAACTCCCGGCGGCATCCAGCCTTGACGAGGAAGTGCGCCAGGCGCTCTCCCAGTCCGACGCGCTGCTCGTGCTGTGCTCTCCGGCAGCGAGGGCTTCGCGCTGGGTCGATGCGGAAATCGCGCTCTTTCGCAGTCTCCACCCCGATCGGCCGATCATCGCGGCTCTGGTCCTGGGCGATCCGGCAGTCAGTTTTCCCTCCGCGCTTCTCGAACCCGATGCGGAAGGCGTGGTGCGGGAGCCGATTGCAGCCGATTTCCGGCCCGACCACGATGGTGCCCGCCTTGCCCGCCTGAAGATCGTCGCCGGCCTGACCGGCGTGGCGCTCGACCAGATTATCCAGCGCGATGCCCAGAGACAATTGCGCCGTGTGATCGCCATCACGCTGCTTACGGTTCTGCTTACCCTATCGATGGCCCTCATGCTGATCTTCGCGTTGCGCGCGCGGATTGAAGCCGAGCATCAACGTCAGCAGGCCGAGGGATTGATAGAATTCATGTTGACCGACCTCAGGCAGAGGCTGGAAGGCGTCGGCCGGCTGGACGTGCTCCAGTCCGTTAACAAACGCGCACTAGACTATTACGCCGACCAGTCCGACCTCAAGACCCTGCCGGCCGACTCGCTCGAACGCCGCGCCCGAATTCTGCACGCCATGGGAGAGGACGACCACAAGCGTGGTGACGTAGCCGGAGCGCTGGCGAAGTTCAGCGAAGCGCACCGTGTGACCGGCGCCCTGCTGGCGGCAAGCCCGCAGGATCCGCCACGGCTCTTCGCCCATGCCCAGAGCGAGTTCTGGTTGGGCTATGTCGATTTCATCGACTACCGGTATGAAAAGGCCCTGCCGCGTTTCATCGCCTATCGCGGACTTGCCGAGCAATTGGTCAGGCTTGTCCCGGGCGATCAGTCCTACTGGCGCGAACTGGCCTATGCCCAGGGCAACATCTGCACGATCGCGGTCACGCGGCGCGGCCCGGAAAAGCAGCTCGCGGAATGCAGCGATGCGCTGGCCACGATGGAGCGCGTGGGCAAGATGGTCCCCGGCGATCTCAGCGTCAAGGCGGACATCGCCAACCGCCATGCCTGGATGGCGGATGCCCTGCGCGTGCAGGGCAGGAACGTCGACGCGCTGCATGAACGCGCGCAGCAGGCGGCGATCGTGCAGCGCCTGCTCAAGGACGATCCGAAGAACGTCAGCTACCTCCAGGACTGGATGCTGGCGCGATATTCGATGTCGCAATTGCTCAATTCGCTGGGCGAGCGGCACAGAGCCGAGAAAATGCGAGAGGATGCTCGTCGCGATGTCGAGCGATTGATCGAATCGGATCCCGAGAACAACGATTGGCGCTTGTGGAAGGCCAAGCTGACCAAACCCCTCGATAAATAGGAACCCATCATGTCGACCCTGAACTACATGCAATACGGTCTGGCGAACCAGCTCGACCTCGAACTGACGGGCGAAGAGCCGATCGTCTTCAACGTCATCCTCAAGGCCGAAGAAGGACGCATCGTCCTGGAATATGACCAGCCCGCCGCACCGGGCCAAGACTATATCGCGATCACCTGCGACAGCGTCGTCGACATCACGCTGGTCGGGGACCAGCTCTGGTTTTCCAAGGAATTCGACGCCATCACCACCAAGGAACCCCTCTCGTCCTTCTATGGCGGGCTTGAGTACAGCGCCTATGACGAGAAGCTCGACCGGTACAAGGCGGTCCGCTTCAACGCGCGCTTCAATCAAGGTGGAAAGTACGGCACGCGCCACCGCTTCAACATCAACGTGGACCTGCTGCAGGACGTAAATGCCTGCGAACCGCGCTGGATCGGACTGACCATCGATCCCGACATCAAGAACCCGCCTCCGCAGGTCTGAATAGCGGATGATCGATTCGTGATCCTTTCGGTACTGGCCCAGATCCGGCAGACGGCACGCGCGGGGGATATCCTCCGCGCGTGGCGCATGTTCGAAAGTGCGGGGCTACTGGCCTCGCAGGCGCCGGATGCTCTCAGCCTCAAGGGCCGGCTGCTCAAGGACCGCGGCCTGCGCAGCTTGGGCGACGAGCGTAGGCAGCTTCTGGACCAGGCGCAGGCCGCCTACATGCAGGCGGCGGGCGAGCGGCGGGCCACCTATCCGCTCATCAACGCGGCGACCATCGCCTTGCTCAACGGCAAGACGCAGGAGGCATCTCTCGTCGCAACAAGAGTGCTGGAACTGCTGGAAAGCGGCGACCATGAACCGGAAACGCGCTACTGGATCGGCGCGACGGCTGCCGAGGGCCACTTGCTGCTTGGCAATACAGAGGCAAGCCGCACCGCGCTCGAACTGGCAATCGCGGCGGCGCCCGAGGCATGGGAAGATCACGCGGTCACGCTGCGTCAGTTCCGGCAGATACTCGAAAGGATCGGGGCGCCTAGCGATCTCTTCGATCATCTCCGCCCGCCGCCGAGCCTCTATTTCAGCGGCATCATCGGCCTGCCGGGAGATGAAAACGAAATCCGCGAGAAAGTCGGCGTCCTGCTCGACGATATCCGACCGGGCGCGGTTTTCGGCGCGCTTGCGGCAGGATCAGATATTGTCATCGCCGAAATGGCACAGGCAAGGGGCGCTCGGCTCAACATCGTGCTGCCGCTCTCCCTGCCCGCTTTTCGCCATATCTCCGTCTCCCAGTACGGCGGCGATTGGGCCGAGCGGTTCGACCGGCTCATCGAGGCTGCCGACCTGGTGGAAACGCTTGACCGGACGAACTGCCTCTCTGCTCCCGCGATCCTGAACGGATCACGCGTCGCGATGGGGCTGGCGCTGCGACGATCGAGAATGCTCGCAACGCGGGCCATCGCACTCCATGTCGGCCGGGAAACGGACAGGATCGCACAAGCCGAAGCGGAATGGCGGGCCCAGGGGCTGGAAATCCATGACCTCACCCTGGACTACTCCGTCCCGGCGAGCGGAGCCGGGTTCGGCAGAGCAGTCGATCGCACCGTCCTTGCCTCGACACGTCCGTTACCGCCTTGTTCCGACCCGTCGGTAGGGGCACCGGAACTGACGGAGGAAGGGTTCTCGATCCTTCGGTTCGGCGATCCCGTCATGGCCATGGATCACGCGGCCGCTATATTGCACATGGCTCCCGAGAGCCGGCTTGGGTTCGATTGCCGCCCCTGCGCGCCGGAATCCGGTGTGGAGGAAGATGCCGAACTTGCCATAGTGCTCGCACGGGCGGCGCCCGCGGGAAGCATTTGCGCGCCTTGGCCGCAGATCGCCGTCATAGACCTGCTCGCCCCCGATTACCGTTTCGAGGCTGCCGGAGACATCGTCACCCCATTGGGCGATTTTGCGATAGGCCTGTTCAGGCTGCTTTCGTCGGCCTGAACAGGCGGCCGCGTTCAGCAGACCAGTTCATGGAGCATGCGGGGGGCGTGGATCACCAGTTGGCCTTCATCACGGCTGATGATGCCCCGCCGGATCAGCGCCGCGATCGCGCGCGATGCCGTCTCGCGAGTGGTATTGGCGCTTAGTGCCAGCGTAGTCACGCGTGGCGGAGGCGCGATCCGTTCCCTGCCATCCGCAAGGGCCAGCAATTCGGCATAGACGCGCCCGGCCGCGCTGTATGTCGTGCGGGCAACCATCCGGTCCAGCGCCCGATCGAGTTGCCTTGCCAATAATCGAGCCATTCCGGCGCCAATTTCCGCATCTGCGGCCACAAGTTCGGCGATCTTTGTGGCTTCTGCGCGCAATAGGGTCGATTCTGCGAGAGTGCCGATTTCCGCGCGATGTACGGTCGGAGCCGGATAGGCGCCGAAAAATTCGCCCGGGCCATGCTGGGCGAGTTGCTGACGCTGCCCTTCAAGGCCAAATGTCTCGATCCGAACCGCCCCATCGATCACCAGCCAGCAGTACTGCGAAGGCTCCCCCTGATGCGCGATGATCTCCTTGGCGCCGAGCAACTGCGGAATCAGGACGCGCGAAAGCGACTCGGCCGATGACCGGCCGCATCGAAAAATCGCCCCGATTGCCTCGATTTGCTCTTCAATATCCAACAGTTGCTGCCCCAGGCCGGAACGGCCTCATCCGTCCCACTATCATGGACCTGACCGATTTTAACAGCACCTGAGGAACAGCAAACCAATTCTGATTCGCTGCATGTGCGTGATCCGTGTCACGCGGAATATGGATTCAATCCGTTAGAAAAGCCTTGCGACCCGAAGGCGGCTCCTAACCGAGCAGCCCCATTTCCTGGCCCGAAGGCTTCACGCCTTCGGGCCATTTTTTTGTACTTTCGGGGCAGGAGCTGAACTCTCTGCGGCATTTCCGTGACGATGCTGCCGAACTGCAAAATTCCACGCAAGGGCGATCGCGGTCAATTCGACGCCATTTAATGCACCGTTTCGAATCGAAACGCTTTCCATGAATTCATCGGGCCATTCAACAGCTGCCACCCTAAACCCGAAAAGGGAAGTTCAAGAGCGGTTCGAACAGTCCTTCTGCAATACTTCGATGCGGCATCATGTCGGGGTGGCAGCCGAAATGTTGCTCCTCGTAATAATTCATTTCCCATAGCGACTTGCCGATCCGACCCGATTGACAGCTTGCAGCAGCGACCACACTGGCCCGTGCAAATGCGATGCATTCGCATTACTCATCAGGGGGATCAGTCTTGTCGAACACGTCCTATCGCCGCGCGCGCATCCTTTCCGGAGCCAGCCTGACCGCGCTCGCCTGCACCGCTCTTACCTGCCTTGCAGGTCAAGGCGCCCATGCTGCGGAAGCCGAGGAAAACACCGGCCCGGCGATCGTCGTCACGGCGGCAGGCTATGAGCAGGACATTACCGTAGCCCCGGCCAGCGTCACTGTGCTGGACCGCGAGGAACTTCAGGAAAAGCGCTTCGGAAGCCTGGCGGAGGCATTGCAGGATGTGCAGGGCGTCGATGTCGGTGGTGAGGCCGGCAAGACCGGGGGCCTCAACATCTCGATCCGCGGGATGCCCAGCGACTATACGCTGATCCTGATCGACGGCCGCCGCCAGAACGCCCCGGGCAACGTCACGCCCAACGGCTTCGGCGAATCCTCAACCAGCTTCATGCCACCCTTCTCCGCGATCGATCGGATCGAAGTGGTGCGCGGACCCATGTCCACGCTCTATGGCTCGGACGCGATGGGCGGCGTCGTCAACATCATCACCCGCAAGGTCGGGACGCGCTGGGTCGGCACGGCATCGGCCGAAACCACGGTTCAGGGCGACGATCGGTTCGGCAATATCCAGTCGATCAACGGCTTCGTGCAAGGACCCGTCGTCAAGGATCTTCTCGGCCTGACCCTGCGCGGCAGCGTGTTCCACCGCGAGGGCGCGAATATCGAGATACCCGGAGATCCTGCGCTCACGCTTGGCCGCAACCCGGTGGAATCGGATATCTACACTTACGGCGGGCGCCTCAGCTTCACGCCCCATGTCGACCATGATCTCTGGGTGGAGATCGACCGTAACGAGCAGACCTACGACAACAGCAAGGGCCAGCTCGGCACGCTGGGATCGGGCGGCTATTCACCGAGGCAGCAGTTCAACCGCACGAACTACGTGGTCGCTCATAGCTGGCGCACCGGCCTCGGCACACTCGACACCACTTTGACGCGCAACGATACCGAGACGATCGGCCGCCTCATTCCCAACGGCACCCCCGGTGCGACGCCCGGGAGTGCCCGCAATCTCGAAGCCCGCAACGACATCATCGATTCGCGCTTTGCCGGAAAGGCAGGCCCCGTTGCCTTCACGGTCGGCGGACAGTACTGGCGCGCGCAGATGAAGGACGGCGTCGCGCCCGCACCGTTCAAGTTCACCCAGTGGGCAGGCTTCGCCGAAGCGACCCTTACCGTGGTCGACGGGTTCAACCTGACTGGCGGCGCCCGTTACGACGACCATTCCACCTTCGGCAGCAAGTGGTCTCCCCGCGCCTATGCGGTCTGGAACATCAACGATGGCCTGACCGTGAAGGGCGGCGTCAGCCGTGGTTTCAAGACCCCGCGCGTCGAACAGATCGCCAGCGGCATCATCGGTTTCGGCAGCCAGGGCCGCGTACCGCTGATCGGCACGCCCGACCTGATGCCCGAGACCAGCACCAGCTACGAAGCCGGTCTCTACTACGACAGCCATGGCTTCTTCAGCGGCAACGTCACCCTGTTCAACAACGATTTCGACGACAAGATCGCCTCCGGACCCGGCATTCCGAACTGCACGTTCTCGGGCTATACCACCCCTCCAGCGGGCTGCATCGACGTGGGCAACTTCCCCAATGTCGAGCTGTTCGGCCAGTCGATCAATATCGACAAGGCCCGGACCCGCGGTGTCGAAGTGGCCACCCGCTTCGCCTTCACACCGGCGATTTCGCTCTCGGTGAACTACACCTACACCGAAACCGAACAACTCAGCGGCAGCGAAAAGGGGCTCCCGCTGGTGGGCATGCCCAAGCACATGCTGAACGGGAACCTGCGCTGGAAGGTCAGCGAAGAAGCGAGCCTCTGGGCCAGGACCGAGATCCGCTCCGGCCGCTGGCGCGGCAACAATGTCCAGCAGGCAGCGGTGGGCGATTTCCGCAGCTACGAAGTGTTCCACCTTGGCGGGTCGTACCAGATCACCCCCGCCTTCCGTCTGGCGGCCACGGTCTACAACGTGCTGGACACCGACTACGCGGTCTACGTGCCTTATGCGAGCGGCACGAGCACGGTCTACACTCCCGCCTACTCGATCAATCAGGAAGGCCGCCGGCTCTGGCTGTCGGCGACGGTGGATTTCTGAGGCTCAACCCAGACGCGCTCCCTTCCTTTCGCGGGAAGGGAGCGCGTTTGCGCAATCGCCGGAAATAAGACGTGAGCTACTTATTACCTTTCGGAAACAGTTTTAATTAGTCCGACTATTTTATTGTTGTAGAATCCATTCTTCGACGATAACTCCCCGGATATCGGATAAATAATCCGACGTTAGCGCCTTCGCTGCGCTGACGTTGCCCCGACAATGGGGAACAGGGGAGAGGGAATCGTGAATAAAGTCAGACTAAGTCTGTCCTGCGCACTCGTCGCGTTCGCTACACCGGCCTGGGGGCAGGCCGTATCGAACGACAAGGACGCCAAGCCTGAAGTCCAGCCCGTTCCGGAAGACGATGCCGCGAAGGAAGCAGTGTCGCCGGAAGACATCATCGTCACCGGGTTCCGTGCCAGCCTGTTCAACGCAGCCCAGATCAAACGCGATTCCGACGCGATCGTCGATGCGGTCGTGGCCGAAGATATCGGCAAGCTGCCGGACAACAACGCGGCGGAATCGCTGGCGCGCGTTTCCGGCATCCAGGTCAGCCGTTCGGGCGACGAGGCCAACCAGGTGCTCGTGCGCGGGCTGCCCGATCTGACGACGACCTTCAACGGTCGCGACATCTTCACCGCGGAATCGCGCGGCGTGGCGCTTTGGGACTTCCCTCCCGGCGCCCTGCGCGCGCTGGAAGTCTATAAGTCCGGCACCGCCGATCTCATCGAGCCGGGCCTGGCAGGCCTCATCAACGTGCGGACATGGCGCCCGTTCGACTTCAAGGGCTTCGAAGTGGCCGGATCGGTTCGCGGCACTTACAACGACCAGTCCAAGAAGTACGACCCCGCCAACGCCAATCTCCAGATCACCGACCGCTGGCAGACCGGCATCGGCGAGATCGGCGCGCTCATCAACTTCGCCTATACCCAGCAGCAGTTCCGCAACGCAGCGCGCTGGAACAGCGCCGATGTGCTGGCGCCGGATGCCGGCAATACCGTGGAACCGGAATCGGTCGGCCGCGATTTCGTCTTCCCGGAAGCGGTCGGCGTCTTCTACAACAGCGGCATCCGCAAGCGCCCGTCGATCAATGCGTCGCTCCAGTGGAAGCCCGCGCCCAATCTGGAAATCTACGTGGATGGCCTGTGGCAGGCCTATCGCGGACGTGATGCGAACGACTTCTTCGCGACCTCGCTGCGCTTTGCAGGAGCGCAGCTCAGCAATGTCGTTCTCGATCCCGACGAGCCCAACAAGGTTCTCAGCCTGACCAAGACGGGTGGCTGGCGCCCCGATATCTATCGCTCCACGGTCAATGGCGACACCAATACCTATCAGGGTGCGATCGGCGCGGTCTGGACCACCGGCAAGGCGACGATCTCGACCGACTTCGCCTATACCGACAGCACGTTCAAGCAGACCGAATGGAGCCTGGACTCCGCCCTCACTTCCGCGCCGACGGTGGATGCCGCCTTCGACGTGAAGGGCTCCGCGGCCTTCTCACTTCCCGGCTTCGATGCGACGGATCCCGCCAACTACCAGTTCCGCGGCTTCTTCGACCGTATCTACGTGGGCAAGGGCAACGGCATCCAGTGGCGCGGCGACGTCTCGCTGGAAACCGACATTCCCTTCCTGCCCCTGCTCCAGGTCGGCAGCCGGGTGACGACACGGGATTCGTCGGTGCGTTCGGGTTCGCGCTATGCCTACCTGATGGATCTCGGCATCGGGATGAACGAACTCGGACTGGGCGACATGTCGCTCATCGACAATACCTTCCGGGGCGGCGTGCAGGGCTTCACCCAGTGGCTGGCGCCGAGCCGCTCGGCAGTCCGCAGCAATATCGACGGCCTGCGCGCGATATCGCTTGCCGGATTGCAGCAGCTGGCGCTGATGTATCCGAACGATGCCGGCATCCGCGACAATATCCAGCGGTGGTCAAGCGTTGACGTTCCGCTCGATCCGCTGGCTTCATGGGATGCGAGCGAAAAGACCTATGCCGCCTATGCGCAGGGCAAGTATGCCTTCGACATCGGCGGGGTGGAGATCGGCGGTCTCGTCGGCGTGCGCATCGTCAATACGGATGGCCGCTATTCGGGCACATCGCTGGTGGACGGCGTGCAGACGCCCGAGGAAACGCGCCAGAACTATGTCGACGTGCTGCCCAACTTCAGCACGCGCATCCGCTTCACGGACAAGTTCCAGGTCCGCCTGGCCTATACCAAGACGCGTACCCGTCCGACGTTCGGCCAGTTGAATCCGGCCGTGAACATCACCCGCGCGCAGAACACCGGCGGCACGCCGGGCCGCTATGACGCTTATGGCCGCGCCGGCAACCGCGACCTCGCGCCGCTGACCTCGCGCAACTATGACGCCACGCTCGAATACTACTTCTCCCCGCGTGCGGCGGCGGGCGTCTCGCTGTTCTATCGCGATCTCGACGGCTTCATCAGCGATTATACGCGCGACGTGCAGGACCCGGTCTACGGGCTGATCCAGGTGGTTCGCCCCGAAAATGCCGGCTCAGGCCGCATCAAGGGCGTCGAAGCCGGGTTCCACAGCTTCTTCGACTTCCTGCCGGGCATGCTTTCCGGCTTCGGGGTGCAGGGCAACGTCACCTATCTTGACGGAAAGAACCAACTGCCCAACGCGCTTGGTCAGGACACCAGGATGGTGGCCATCCCCGGCGTTTCGCACTGGAGCTACAACGCCGTGCTGTTCTATGAACGCGGCAAGCTCTCGACCCGTCTTTCGTACAATTACCGGTCGAAGTTCACCAACTTCTACTCGCCCGACGCCAATGGCAATCTCTACGTGGGCGAAGGAACCAAGGCGATCGCCCGACTGGACTATTCCCTGTCCTACACCGTGATCCCGGCAATCACGATCACGGCGGACGTCAGCAATATCCTGGGCAAGCCGTTCAACAACTACCGCTACTTCAACCAGACCCAGACCTACCCGCGCGACATCCGCTACGAAGGCCGCTACTTCGGCCTCGGGACGCGCTTCCGCTTCTGATCGGACAGAAGGGCGCGGTGTTTCGCCGCGCCCTTCTGTCCATCACGAAGATGCGTTGCGTGCGGTCACGATCCATGCCGCACCGTCGATCATCACCGAGTGCTCGCCCGGACGCCGGGCGAAAGCATCGCGCACTGCTGCTGCGGCGCTTTTTCTCACGTCCGGGGCGGCGTCCGCCAGAGCGCGGGACAGCGGGCCGACCTCGAAGGCCATGTCCACCGCATCGCCGATGGCCCCTTCCCTGCTGGTCCCGAGCCCGAAGGGGATTTCGCGGTCAAACGGCGCGATCGCGATATCCGTGAACCCCGCAAGCGAGAGGATCGATCGGACTCTTTCCCCGTCACCGAACGAAAACGGCCCCGGTGCATCAGGCTCCGGCGGCGGCGAAGCTGGGACGATGCCCTTGATCGCCCCCATCGGCAAGCGCACCCAGTCATTCTCGTCGGCCCCGCGCCAGCAGACGAAGGCTGCCCGTCCTCCCGGTTTCAACGCCAGACGCAGATTGGTGAAGGCCGCGACCGGCTCGGCGAAGAACATGACGCCGAAACGCGAATAGAGCAGGTCGAACCGCGCCGCCCCCAGATCGGCACTGCCCGCATCCTCCAGTTCGAAATCGAGCCCTGTATCTGCCGGGTAAAGCCCACGGGCGCGTTCGATCAGGGCGGCGGAAATGTCGATGCCGGTGACGTGGCCGTCAGGGCCGACACGATCGGCGAGCACGCGGCTCGTCGCGCCCGCTCCGCAGCCGATATCCAGCACCTGTTCGCCCGGCACCGGCACGGCAGCCTCGATCGCGGCGGCTCCGAAATGTTCCAGCATGGCATCGAGACGCGCCTGGTTGGAGACCCAGCGTTCGCCGCTCTTTCCGTTCCATTCGCTCACTCGGTAGACGTTGGCCTGCGGCATGTTCACTCGCTATTTGAGAACTGTTCGCAAATAGCCTATCGAGAGTTTCCGCGATTGGAAAGCGCCAAGCATCGAGCCGGGCCCTGGAGCCGAGCGGTCAGATCGGGAAATGACCCGGCTGCGTCTCGGCGGTGATCCAGCGCAGTTCGGTGAAGCTGTCGATCCCGGCCTTGCCGCCGAAGCGGCCATAACCCGAAGCGCCGACCCCGCCGAACGGCATCTGCGCCTCATCGTGAACGGTCGGTCCGTTGACATGGCAGATGCCCGAACGAATGCGGCGCGCGATGCCGAGACCGCGCGCGGTATCGCGCGTGAACACGGCCGCCGAAAGGCCATATTCGGTATCGTTGGCAAGTTCCACGGCATGGTCTTCGTCCCGCGCCCGGATCACGCCCACCACCGGGCCGAAGCTCTCGTCACGGAACAGCTTCATCTCCGGCGTTACCCCGTCCACGACATGCGCAGGCATGAGAACCTTGTTCGTCGTTTCGCCGCCTACCAGAAGGCGCGCCCCTCGCGCCACGGCATCCTCCACCAGGCTGCGGCAATGCGCGACCGTCTTCTCGTCAACCACGGCACCCAGCGGCGTCGCGCCCTCGCGCGGATCGCCCACTGCCATCCCGGCGACCCTGGCCGCGAACCGTGCCACGAATTCATCGGCCACGGCATCGACCACGATGATCCGCTCGGTCGACATGCAGATCTGGCCCTGGTTCATGAAGGCCCCGAACGCGGCCGCCTTCACCGCCTCGTCGAGATCGGCGTCCTCCAGAACGAGCAGCGGCGCCTTGCCGCCCAGTTCGAGCAGGCAGGGCTTGAGATGGCCCGCAGCGCGGGTCGCGATGATCCGGCCGACTGCGGTGGATCCGGTGAAGTTGATGCGCTTCACTTCGGGCGCATCGATCAGGGCGCCCACCACCCCTGCGGCATCTGCGGGTGCGTTGGTGACGACGTTCACCACGCCTTCCGGGAACCCCGCCTCGCCCAGCGCCTCCACGATCAGGCCATGCGTCCGGGGACAGGTCTCGCTGGCCTTGAGGATGACCGCATTACCGCAGGCGAGCGGCATGGCGATGGCCCGCACGCCGAGAATGATCGGCGCATTCCAAGGAGCGATGCCAAGGATGACGCCCACCGGTTCACGCAGGGCCATGGCAATGCAGCCCGGCTTGTCGGAAGGGATCACCTCGCCGCCGATCTGCGTGGTCATGGCGGCCGCTTCGCGCAGGATACCGGCTGCCAGCGTCAGGTTGAACATTGCCCAACCGGCGGTTGCGCCGATCTCGCCCATCATGGCGGCGACGAAATCGGCCTTGCGCGCCTCCAGCGCATCGGCCGCCTTCATCAGGACCGCGCGACGCGCCGCAGGCCCCTGCGCTGCCCACAACGGCTGCGCTGCCGCGGCACGGGCGGCAATGGCCGGCATTTCGGCAGCGGTCATCGCTGCCGCACTGGAGGCGACCTCGCCGGTCAGGGGGTTGATGCGCTCGAACTGCATGGATGCTCTCCCGGAACTTAGCTATTTTAGATAGCAATGCAGCTCCACCGGCGCAACCATGCCGCAGCGGTCAAACGCGTTCGACAGCCAGCGCCAGTCCCATGCCCACGCCGATGCACAAGGTTGCCAGACCCAGCCTGCCGCCACCCGCCTCCAGTTGCCGCGCCAGCGTCAGCGCGAGACGCGCGCCCGACATGCCAAGCGGATGGCCGAGAGCGATGGCGCCGCCATCGGCGTTCACATGCGGCGCATCGTCAGGCAAGCCAAGCGCGCGCAGCACCGCGAGCGACTGGCTGGCGAAAGCCTCGTTCAGCTCTATCGCGTCGAAATCGGCGATGGAAAGGCCCAGTTGCGCCATCAGCTTGCGGGTCGCCGGAACTGGCCCGATGCCCATCACACGCGGCTCCACCCCGGCAGAGGCCATACCCAAAATGCGCAGGCGCGGCACCAGGCCATGGCGCTTCGCCGCAGCCTCCCCGGCAATGACCAGCGCCGCCGCGCCATCGTTGATGCCGGAAGCATTGCCTGCGGTAACCGTGCCCTCCGGGCCGAACAGCGGCTTCAGCCTGGCCAGCGCCTCAGCCGTGGTATCGGCGCGGGGATGCTCGTCAACGGCGATCTCCACGCTTTCCCCCCGCTTGCGCCCCGGCACCGTGACCGGCACGATTTCCGCCGCAAGGCGGTTCGCGGCCTGCGCGGCAGCGGCGCGCTTCTGGCTCCGCAGCGCGAAGGCGTCCTGATCCGCGCGGGAAATCCCGAACTGCTGCGCCACGTTCTCACCGGTGCGGGGCATCGTTTCGGTCCCGTGAAGCGCATCGAGCGCGGGATTGACGAAGCGCCAGCCCATCGTCGTATCCTCGATCTTCTGGCTACGCCCGAACGCGCCTTCGGCCTTGCCCATGACGAAAGGCGCGCGGGTCATGCTCTCTACCCCTCCGGCGACAGCGAGTTCCATCTCCCCGGTCCGCACCGCGCGTGCAGCGGCCCCCACCGCCTCGAGACCGGAAGCGCAGAGCCGGTTGACGGTCACTCCGGGGACGGACACCGGCAGGCCCGCCAGCAGCAGGCTCATCCGCGCGACATTGCGATTGTCTTCGCCCGACTGGTTGGCACAGCCGTAGAACACTTCCTCGATCGCGGCCGGATCGAGCCCGGGATTGCGCGCGAGCAAGGCTCGCAGCGGCACCGCGCCCAGGTCGTCCGCACGAACAGCCGCAAGCCCGCCGCCGTAGCGCCCGATCGGGGTGCGGACGGCATCGCAGATGAAGGCATGGCTGGTCATGGCGCAGGTTCCTCGGCCCCGGGTCGGGGTGATCCGGTCCCGCTCCTCCTAGCAACCCGCCCTTCGCCCCGGCCCCTTACGCGGGAGCCCCGGAAACATTATCACAACCGGGAATTACGCCGCGCCGATCCTCGCGGGGTTTGCCGGTGGCCGGCCCGCGAGGACAGTGCGGCGGCTGTCTGGCCGGGGAACGACACCCGGCGCCGGTCGCAAAGAGGATGCCCATGACCCGTCGCATACATTCGAAAGCGGTAGTTGCCGCGATCTCCCTCGCCGCTTTCGCCGCCGGAACCGCTCATGCGCAGGACGCCGGCACCGCCGAATCGAAACCCGCCTCGCCCGCCACCTTGCGCTACTTCGAGGAAACCACATCCCGGTTGCCGTGGAACGACCGGGAGGATTTCGAACTTGCCAGCCGCGGGTTCATCGCGGGCATTCCCGGCAGAGTGATCGCGAAGGAAGACGGCCGCAAGATCCGCGATCTCTCCGAACTCGACATGTTCAAGGGCCCGCGCCCGGACAGCGTCAATCCCAGCCTCTGGCGCAACGCGCAGCTCCTGTCGCAATCGGGGCTCTTCAAGGTGACGGACCGCGTCTATCAGGTGCGCGGGATCGAACTCGCCAACCTGACCGTGGTGCTGGGGAAGACCGGCTATATCGTCGTCGACACCCTCACCACCGTGGAAAGCGCGAAGGCGGCGATGGACCTCGTGCGCGCGAAGCTCGGCGACCGGCAGGTCGTCGCGGTGATCTACACCCATAGCCATATCGACCATTTCGGCGGCGCTGCGGGTGTCATCGGCGCCGAAGAAGCCGCGCGCCGAAAAGTGCCGATCATCGCGCCCGGCGGATTCCTCAAGGAAGCGATTTCCGAAAACGTGATCGCAGGCCCGGCCATGAGCCGCCGCGCCACATATGCCTTCGGCCACCTGCTGGGAACCGGCGCCAGAGCCGACGTGAGCGACGGCATCGGCCCGGCCTTCAACCGCCTCGGCATGGCGACCGGCACGGTCCGGATGCTCCCGCCCACGCGCGAAATCCACAAGACCGGCGAAACAGCGACGATCGATGGCGTGCAGCTCGAATTCCAGTACATGCCCAATACCGAGGCCCCGGCGGAAATGGCGATCTATTTCCCCGGCCTGCGCGTGCTGGACATGGCGGAAAACGCCAATTCCTCGCTGCACAACATCCTGACCCTGCGAGGTGCGCAGGTCCGCGATGCAAAGGCCTGGGCGGACGACCTCACCGAATCCATCCGGCTTTACGGCGCGGGTACGGATACGCTCATCACCTCCCATTTCTGGCCGCATTGGGGCAATGCGAAGATCCTGGACTACCTCTCTGCTCACCGGGACATGTACAAGTACCTGCACGACCAGTCGGTAAGAATGATGAACCAGGGCCTGAACGGCACGGAAATCGCGGAGAACCTCAAGCTGCCTGCACCGCTTGCCGATCGCTGGTTCAATCAGGGCTATTATGGAACCCTCAGCCACAACGCCAAGGCGGTCTACCAGCGCTACATGGGATGGTACGACGGCAACCCGGCGAACCTGAACCCGCTGCCGCCGCAAGCGGCCGCGCCGAAATATGTCGCGGCGATGGGCGGGCCGGACGCGGTGCTGGCGCAAGGACGCAAGGCCATCGAGGGGGGCGACTATCGCTGGGCATCGGAACTGCTCTCCCGCCTTGTCTTCGCAGAGCCGGACAACCGCGCCGCCAAACTCGCCCTGGCCGACAGCCTGGAACAGCAGGGCTACGAGGCGACAAGCTCGATGTGGCGCAACGCCTTCCTCTCCGGCGCGAAAGAACTGCGCGAAGGCGTGAAACAGGCCGGGTTCGATTCCGTAGCCGGCTCGATCCCCGCACTTTCGCTGGACGAGATACTCAACCTGCTCGCCGTGAGGCTGGTCCCGGAACGCGCCCTCGCGCAGCCGATGACGCTCGATCTCGCGCTGGATGGCGGGAAGGAAGCGCAGCACATCGAAGTGCGCAGCGGCGTACTGATCCATCAGCCGGTCGGGCCGGGCGTACCTGCAGCGCCGCGGCTCGAAATGACCCACGCCCAGCTCGTCGCCGCGATCACGAACAAGCCGCCGGTCGATCCGCTGGACGAGGATCGGGCCGGGCGGCTCAAGGCCTTTCTGGGCCTGTTCGAGGCGCCCAGGGGTACTTTCGGGCTCGTTGCACCCGCACCCCAGGTTGTAAACTAGCATAAGGCCCCATCATATCCGTGAATATGGCCGCCCCCGCGCACTTGGCCTCCTGCCGAAAGGACAGGCAGCCTAAGCCGGGGGCATGAGCATTACAGTCACCCGCGATGGCCCGGTCGCCATTGTCGCCTTCGATCGCCCACGCGCGAAGAATGCCTTCACCATGGCGATGCGGCGGGATTTCGTCGATGCCTTTGCCGCGCTGGACGCGGATCGTTCCGTCCGCGCCGTCGTCCTTACCGGGAGCGAAGGCAACTTCTGCTCCGGCGCGGATATCGGCGAAATGGGAGACACTGGCCCCGAGGACTTCCTGGCCCGGATGCATCTCCTTCATGCCATGGCCCGCGCGGTAGCCCGCTTCCGCGCTCCGGTGATCGCTGCGGTGGACGGCGTTTGCATTGGCGCGGCGTGGGGCTTCGCCCTCGCCGCCGATATCGTGCTCGCCGGTGAAGAAGCACGCTTCGCCGCCACTTTCCGCCGCATCGGCTATGCTCCGGATGCGGGCCTCGCCTGGCACTTCCTGCGCACCGTCAATCCGATGCGCGCACGGGAGATCGTCTATTCCGGACGCGAGGTCCGTGCCGAAGAAGCCCTCGCGCTCGGCCTTGCCATGGAAGTCCTGCCGGGAGATGCCCTGATGGACCGCGCCATGAAACTCGCGCGCGATATCGCCGAAGGGCCCGCCACCGCGCTTCATCTCGCCAAGCGCCAGTTCGCCGCAGCTCCCGCGATGAGCTTCGAGACCTTTCTAGACTTCGAAGCCACGATGCAGCCCCTGCTCGGACAGACCGGCGACCACCGCGACGCCGTGACCGCCTTTCGCGAGAAGCGCCCGCCCCGGTTCAACGGCGGCTGAGCCCTTCCTTCCTGCCCCGATCCCCGCTCTTTACCTTCTGGAGTTCCCCATGATCCGCACGGCCCTTTCCGGCACCATTCTCGAGATCACCCTGGACAATCCGCCGGTCAACGCGCTCGGCGCTTCCGTGCGCGCGGGTCTTTCCGAAGCAGTAGCCCGTGCCGCCTCGGACGACGCGGTAACCGCGATAATCCTGACCGGCGCGGGCAGGCTGTTCAGCGCCGGGGCCGATATTTCCGAGTTCGGCAAACCACTTGCCGATCCCCAACTGCCCGATGTGCTGGACGCGATCGAGACCTGCCCCAAACCGGTGATCGCCGCGATCAACGGCACCGCGCTGGGCGGCGGTCTCGAACTCGCGCTCGCCTGCCATTACCGCATTGCCCTTGAAGAGGCGAAGCTGGGCCTGCCGGAAGTGACCCTGGGCATCCTGCCGGGCGCTGGCGGCACCCAGCGTCTGCCCCGTCTCGTCGGCCTGGACGAGGCTCTGCGGATGATCGTCTCCGGCTCTCCCATCGCAGCGGCCAAGGCGGCCGGGATCGGGCTCGTCGATCACATGGTTGCGGATTACGCGGAACTGCTTCCGGCCGCCCGCGAACTGGCCGCTTCCGGCTTGCCCGCGCGCCCTACCCGCTTGCGCGAAGTCTCCGGCGAAGCGGGAAGCGCGGATGCGTTCGTGGCGGCCAACCCCCGACTGTTCAAGGGCCTCCATGCCCCGGCCGCCTGTGTCGAGGCGGTGAGGGCCGCCGCCGCGCTACCATTTGCCGAAGGCATGGCGGTGGAGCGCCGCCTCTTCCTCGATCTCGTCGCCGGTGACCAGTCCCGCGCGCTGCGCCACGCCTTTTTTGCCGAGCGCTCCGCCGGACGGATCGAGGATCTGCCCAAGGACACGCCCCTGCGCGAGATCGGCCGCGTCGGCATCATCGGCGCAGGCACGATGGGCGGCGGCATCGCCATGAACTTCCTGTCGGCGGGAATCCCCGTCACCATGGTCGAGACCAATGGCGAAGCATTGGAGCGCGGCACCGGGGTGATCCGCCGCAATTACGAAGCGAGCGCCGCCAAGGGCCGCCTCACCCCGGAACAGGTCGAGACGGCGATGGACCGACTTTCGCCGACCCTGGATTTCGAGGCTCTGGCCCAGTGCGATCTCGTGATCGAGGCGGTCTACGAGAACATGGACGTGAAGAAAGAGGTTTTCGCACGGCTGGACAAGGTTGCCCGCCCCGGCGCGATCCTCGCATCCAACACGTCCTACCTCGACGTGGATGAAATCGCCGCAAGCACTTCCCGTCCGCAGGACGTGGTCGGCCTGCACTTCTTTTCGCCCGCCAATGTGATGAAGCTGGTGGAAGTGGTGCGCGGCGCGAAAACGGCGCCGGATGTGATTGCCACCGCCATGGCGCTCGGCCGCAGGATCGGGAAAGTTCCGGTGGTTGCGGGGGTCTGCTACGGCTTCATCGGCAATCGCATGCTGATCCCCCGGCAGGACAATGCCCTGGCCCTGATCCTGGAAGGGGCCAGCCCCGATCAGGTGGACAAGGTCCACACCGATTTCGGCATGCCCATGGGACCGTTCCAGATGACCGACCTCGCCGGGGTGGACATCGGCTGGCACCGCGATCCCGCCCGGATCGAAAACCTCAAGGACGCCCTTTGCGCACAGGGACGCTGGGGCCAGAAAACCGGTGCGGGCTTCTATGATTATGACGAACAGCGCAAGCGCACGAACTCTCCGGTCGTCACCGCCCTGATCGAGGAATTTCGAGAGCGCGAGGGCATCGTCCCGCGAGAGATTGCAGACGAGGAAATCGTTGTGCGCACGCTCTACACGATGGTCAATGAGGGGGCAAAAATCCTGGAGGAGAGGATCGCCCAGCGCGCTTCCGATATCGACGTGGTCTGGCTCCATGGCTACGGCTGGCCCCGCTGGACCGGCGGCCCGATGTTCTGGGCCGGTGAGACAGGCCTTGCCAGGATCGTCGAGGCGCTTAACCGCCACGCAGACCGTCTCCCGGCCGATTTCACTGTCTCGCCCCTGCTGCGCGACCTTGCCCGGCGCGGGGAAGGCTTCGCATGAGCGCCCCCTTCAGCTTCACTTACGGCCCGCGCGTGACCTGCGGTGAAGGCACCGCCAGGCGGGTTGCCGACATGCTGCCCGACGGCCCGGTCCTGTTCGTCACCGATCGCCAGATCGTGTCGCTGGGACTGGCGGAACCGGCGCTGGAAGCGCTGAGAACCTCCGGTCGGCCAGTCGCGGTTTTCGACGCGGTGGAAGCAGACCCCTCCCGGGCGACACTAGAAGCTGTCGTGGCAGCGGGGCAGGACATCGCGGCAGCCGGTGTCGTCGGTTTCGGCGGTGGCAGTCCGATGGATGTCGCAAAGCTGGCAGCCTATCTGCTCGGCTCGGGCGATGACCTCGACAAGATCTGGGGCGTGGGCAATGCACGCGGCACCGGCCTGCCGCTGGTGCTGATCCCGACGACTGCCGGCACCGGTTCCGAAGCCACGCCGGTTTCGATCATAACCCTGCCCGGCGACGAGAAGCGGGGCGTATCCTCACCCGCGCTGGTGGCAGGAAATGCCGTGCTCGACCCCGCGTTGACGCTCGGTCTCCCCAGCGCAGTGACGGCCGCCACCGGCATGGATGCGATGGTCCATGCGATAGAAGCCTATACCTCGCGGCATCTCAAGAACCCGCTGTCAGACATGCTGGCCCGGGAGGCGCTGACCCTGCTCGCAGGCAATCTCCTCACCGCCTGTACCGAGCCCGCCAATATCGCCGCGCGCGAGGCCATGCTGCTCGGCGCGCATCTGGCGGGAGTGGCCTTCGCCAATGCCCCGGTGGCGGGGGTACACGCCCTTGCCTATCCTCTCGGAGGCCGGTTCCACGTTCCCCACGGCCTGTCCAACGTGCTCATGCTGCCCCATGTGCTGGCGTTCAACATGAGTGCCGCATTGCCGCTCTACGCCCAGCTCGGCCCGCTGGTCGATCCGGGGCTGGCAGGACTTGGCGGGCAAGCGCAGGCCCAGGGCCTGCTTGAAGCGCTGCGGAACATGGCCGAAACGGCAGGAATGCCATCCCGTCTGGCCGAAGTGGGCATTTCCCGCGCCGATCTGGACAGGCTTGCCGCCGACGCCATGTTGCAGGAACGCCTGCTGCGCAACAACCCGCGCCCGATCACGCTTGACGATGCGCGTCAACTCTACGAGGCAGCACTATGAGCCGCGAACCCTTGCGCCCGCGCGAAACCTATCGCCACTTCACACCGATCACCACGCGCTGGCACGACAACGACGTCTACGGCCACGTCAACAATGTGGTCTACTATTCGTGGTTCGACACTGCCGTGAACGCATGGTTGATCGAGGCAGGCCTGCTCGATGTCGAGAACGGCAATCCGATCGGCCTCGTCGTCGAAACCGGCTGCCGCTACGCCGCTTCGGTGCAGTTCCCGCAGAAGCTGGAAGTCGGCATCCGCGTCGCCAGACTGGGTTCGAGCAGTGTCACCTACCACCTCGGCATCTTCGTGGAAGGTTCGGGAGCAGCGGCCGCCGAGGGGCATTTCACGCATGTCTACGTCGATCGCGATAGTCGTAGGCCGGCGCCCTTGCCAGAGGAGTGGCGAATGCTGCTTGAAACGATAACTTGATATTGATTATCAAAAGCAAATTGGTTGCATCCTTTGCAGTGAACTCCTAACTCGGCTCAGGGCCACGTTCCCGGCCCGGCAACGAGGAGTAGGCTGCGGCCATGGATATTCGTCGCGAATCCGACAGCATCGGTGAAATCGAAGTTCCCGCAGCCGCCTACTGGGGTGCGCAAACGCAGCGCAGCATCGAGAATTTCCCCTTCGCATCCAGCGAGCGCATGCCTCTTGCGATCGTGCGCGCCCTTGCGCGCGTCAAACTGGCAGCGGCACGGGTGAACCGCGCCCACGGCCTTGAAGGCGGGCTCGCCGATGCCATCGAGGCCGCCGCTGCGGAGGTGGTGGAGGGCAAGCTCGACGACCAGTTCCCGCTCGTGATCTGGCAAACCGGCAGCGGTACCCAGAGCAACATGAACGTCAACGAGGTCATCGCCGGGCGCGCCAACGAAATCCTCAGCGGCCAGCGCGGCGGCAAGTCCCCGGTGCATCCCAATGACCACGTCAATCGCGGACAGTCCTCCAACGACAGTTTTCCAACCGCGCTTCATGTCGCGGCAGTCGTGTCGATCGAGGACGACCTCGTGCCCGCGCTGGACCGGCTTACCGCGTCGCTCGATGCCAAGGCACAAAGCTGGCAGGACATCGTGAAGATCGGCCGCACGCACTTGCAGGATGCCACCCCGCTCACCCTCGGGCAGGAATTTTCCGGCTATGTGCAGCAGCTTCGCGATGCCTATCAACGCATCCGCGATGCCGAAAAGGGCGTGCTGCGACTGGCGCAGGGCGGTACGGCGGTCGGCACCGGCCTCAATGCCCCGGAGGGCTTCGGGCTGGCTGTCGCCGCCGATCTCGCGGAGCAGACCGGCAAGAACTTCGTCCAGGCGCCCAATACATTCGAGGCGCTCGCCAGCAATGACGCGCTCGTCCAGCTTTCCGGCACACTCTCCACCCTCGCCGTCGCGCTCACCAAGATCGCCAACGATGTGCGTCTGCTGGGTTCAGGCCCGCGTTCCGGCCTCGGCGAACTGGATCTCCCGGCGAACGAGCCCGGCAGTTCGATCATGCCCGGCAAGGTCAATCCGACCCAGTGCGAGATGCTGACGATGGTGGCCGCGCAAGTCATCGGCAACCATCAGGCCGTTACCGTCGGCGGGCTGCAGGGAGCATTCGAGCTTAACGTGTTCAAGCCGATGATTGGCGCGGCGGTGATCCGCTCGATCGATCTGCTCTCCACGGGCATGACCAGCTTTGCCGAACGCTGCGTGGACGGGATAGAGCCCAACCGTGCGCGTATCTCCGAACTGCTCGAACGCTCGCTGATGCTGGTGACCGCGCTTGCGCCCGAGATCGGCTACGACAATGCCGCCAAGATCGCCAAGCATGCCCATGCAAAGGGCCAGACCCTGCGCGAGGCGGCGCTGGAGCTCGAACTCGTGGACGACGCGACTTTCGACCGGCTGGTACGGCCCGAAACAATGGTCTGAAGGAACGACCGGTTAAGGCTATCAGCCTTCAGGAAGCGGCGGCGCGCTCAAGGAAAGCGCCGCCACTTCCTGTTTCAGTTGTTGCCCCCGACTTCAGGCTCCTGCGGCAGCATGAGCGAAAATCGGCAGCGAAGCCCCTTCGGATCGAACTCCATCGACGACTGGCCCTTGTCAGCCGCAAAGCTGCGTTCGATCAGACGGGTACCGAACCCGCGGCGGACCGGCGGCGAGACCATCGGGCCACCGCTTTCAAGCCAATCGATCACCAGCCTTCTGCCGTCTTCCTCATCCAGAATTCGCCAGTTTATCGCGATTTCCCCCGAGACCGACGACAGCGCGCCGTATTTCACGGCATTGGTCGCCAGCTCGTGCATGGCCAGTGCCATCGATACCGAGGCGTGCGGCACGAGCAGCACCGACGGGCCATCGATGCGCACCCGGTCGATGGCCGATCCTACCGCAGCCGCAACCGTGCCGCGCACCGTCACGCTCAGTTCCGCAGGTTGCCAACTTCGTTCGGTCAACAAATCGTGCGCGACGGCGAGTGCCCGCAGCCGCCCCTCGAAAACCAGTCTCGCGTCGGCAAAGGATTTCGGGTCGCGGAAGGACTGGGTGGCAAGGCTCTGCACGATGGCGAGCGTGTTCTTGACCCGGTGGTTGAGTTCGTCGATCAGCAATTGCTGCCGTTCGACCGCTTCGAACTGCTCGGTAACGTCCTGACCCTGGACGAAAATCTGTACGACCGAACCTCGCTCATCGAGGATCGGCTGATAGATGAAATCGAGATATCGATCCTCGAAACGTCCGGTCCGCTTGCTCTCCAGAGAGACCCGGGAACCGCGTCCGATATAGGGGATCCCGGTACGATAGACCTCGTCGAGCAGGTCGACGAACCCCTGCTCCACAACTTCCGGCAAACCTTCCGCCACCGTCTTGCCGATGATCGGACGGCCCGCCGTCAATTGGCGATAGGCATTGTTGGCGATAGTGAAGACGTGGTCCGGCCCATCGACGATGGCGATGAAGCCCGGTGCCTGATCGTACATCGTCTTCAGACGCTGACTTTCCGCCGCCAGGTCGCGATTACGGGCCTGCACTGCCCTGGCGCGCTCGACGACATGTTTCTCGTCCCGCAATTGCCGCAGCCCGTGAAGTTCGGTCACGTCGACAGTGTGCTGTAGAATATGCGCCACCTGCCCGTCGCTGCCGAACAGGGGGGTGTGGGTTGCACTCCAGTAGCGACGCTCCATTCCGCCATCGGCGCGTGGTATATCGTAACGAACAAAGGCCAGTTCATCGGCACTGGCCGTTTCAAGGACCCTCTCGAAGGAAGCCTTGAGCATCTCATGACTTTCCGACCCCGGCTCGCTCGGGAAAGCCTCGAAAATGCCCAGGCCGGTCAGTTCCTCCCGGCTCCGCATGGTCGAGCGCGAATAGGCATCGTTCAGCCAGGCAATATCGAGATTGCGGTCAACGACGATGTAGGGGTTGGGAGAAAGCGCGAAGAGCGCCTCGAAATCGATGGACAATCAGGGCTCCATGCCTTCACGAAGAGCCCGTGCGCCCCGCGACGACAAGCACTGCGCCGAGCCCGGTTCCAAGTCAATCGGCTGCGATCCGTGTACCGGCGCCGCCTTGCCGCGAGGCAAGGCACATCAACAGCGCCCCGAGCGGTCCGAAGGCCGCCGCCATCGTCGTCAGCGAGAGATTGAGGCCGTGAGCGCCGTAGACATGGTCGGTGAGCAATCCGACCATGACCGAGCCGAATGCCCCGCCGGTGAGATTTACGAGCGCCATGTACAGCCCGGTGTAGAGCCCTCGCAAGGTGGGCGGCACCACCGCGACGATAAGCACGAAGATCGATGCCACGGATATCGAACTCACGAACAGGTTCACATAGGACATCGCCACTGCAAGCTGCACCGTGGGCACGATCGGGCCGACCAGCGTGGTCACGGCCAGCACCGCCATCGACGAGAAGCTGAGGTAGTAGGCCGCCCTGTCGCCGAAGCGGAAGCGCAGCCACTTGTAATAGGGATGAACCGCAAGGCACCCTGCGATGCCGCCCAGCAGGAAGGCGGGACCATATGTGGTCGCCACCAGACCGGGGGTCATTTCGTAGGAACGCATGAGCATCGCCGGGTACCAGTTCAGCAACCCGTAGTTGTTCATCGACCATGACACGATGCCGAGCGCCAGCAGCACGATGAGCTTGCGGTTGGCGCGGGCAAAGGCAAGGGCTTCCCCCTTGGCGGGCGCCGCGCGCTGTCCGCCGCCACGCTCTTCCCTGACGGATGACTGGACCAGCAGCGCCACGAACAGCCCCGGCACGGCCAGTAGCAGGAACACCACGCGCCAGGGCTCCGCGCTGTCGATGAAGGGCAGGTCGTATGGCCCGCCTGCGGCAAACCGGGTGAGCAGATGCGCGCCCAGCATCATGGCCATGCCGCCGCCGACGTAGAGCCCGGTGGTGAACAGCCCGATCGGCTTCTGCACCTTGTCCTGCGGAAAACGGCTTGAAATGATGCCGATCGCCGCCGGATTGAGCCCCGCCTCACCCACGCCGACAAACATGCGGGCAATGAACAGGGTGACGAAACCGGTGGCGAGGCCGCTCGCAGCCGTAGCGACGGACCAGACGAGGATGCAGGCGGCCAGGATCGTCACTCGCCGTCCCCGATCGAGCATGCGCCCGATGAAAACACCCCCGAAAACATAAAGCACGGCGAAGGCCATGCCGGTCACCGCGCCCAGTTCCGCATCGGATAGCGAGAGATCGGCCTTGATGTCCTCCACCAGGAAACTGAGGATCACCCGGTCGATATAGCCGAGCACCGAAACCGAGAAGAGAATGGCGACGACGTACCAGTCGTAGGCGCCGGCGGTCCTGGGGCCGGATGCCGCTGGCGGCGCCTCTTCGATCGTCATCGTCGCTGTCATTTCCTCGATCTCCCGCATCTTCTTTATCGTTTTCGGGCGACCTTAGCGGCCCTGGAACACCGGCTGGCGCTTTTCCCGGAAGGCGGCAATCGCCTCCTTCGAATCTTCCGACTTCGAAAGCTTGTGCGTGTTGTTCTGCTCGTAGCGATAGCCGTCGCGCAGGGTCATGTTCTCGATCGTGCGCATGGAATCCTTGGCGAGGCGGGTTGCCATCGGGCTCTTCGAAGCGATGGTCCGGGCCATGTCCATGACCCAGGGCATCAGTTCGTCCTGCGGCAGGCAGGCCTCGATCACACCGCGCCGGTAGAGTTCGCCGGCTTGCGCCCGCCAGCCGGTCAACATCATGCGGCGGGCCATCGAATGCGGCAGGATACGCGCGGCATGTTTCCCGCCGCCCATCAGGCCCACGTCGACCTCAGGCAGCCCGAACACCGCATTCTCGGACGCCACGATGATGTCGCAGCTCGCGGCAAGCCCCAGTCCGCCGCCCAGAGCCGGGCCATTGACGGCGGCGATCACCGGCTTGTTGCATTCGATGATCGCATAGCTGGATTCCCGCACCGCGCGGTTCCGCTTCCAGGTCGAACCCGGTGCTGACAGGTCGGGGCGGTTCTTGAGATCGGCCCCGGCGGAAAAGCACTTGCCCGCGCCCGTCAACACGGCGACGCGCACGTCGTCGCGATCGCTGATCTCGTCGAAGGCATCGGCAAGACCGTGGATCATCTCCATCGACTGGGCATTGACCGGCGCATTGTCCATGGTGACCACGGCGACATGGTCGGCAACTTCAAGTCTGATCATCTTCCAGCATCCTCTGTTCCGCCCACCATCAGACCGCAGGACAGCACCTTCCGTCGCGCTTCCGAACCTGCGGAGCGGGTTAATTCCATATGCGATTGAAGGTTCACTCGACCTCGGCCGCATCACCGGCGTCGCCGAAGGCGGACCAGCCGCCATCCACCGGCACGATCGCTCCGGTGAGGTAGGACGCACGTGGTCCGGCAAGGAACGCGATAGCCTCGGCGATCTCCGCAGGATCGCCCAGCCGGCCCAGCGGAACCCGGCGGCGAACAGGGCGCAGCGACCGCTTGCCCTCTGCCTCCAGCGCGGAAACGCCGGGCGTCGCGATATAGCCGGGGGCAACGGCATTCACCCGCACGCCGCTCGCCGCCCATTCGCAGGCCAGGGAACGCGTCATCGCTTCCACCCCGGCCTTCGCGCCGCAGTAAGCATTGCGCCGGGGCAAGCCTCCGCGCGCTGCTATCGAGGACATGTTGATGATTGCGCCGCCACCATTGCGGGCCATCACCCTCGCCGCGGCCCGCGCCAACCGGAAAGGCGCCATGAGGTTCACGGCAAGGCTGAGGTCGAACGCAGCCAGCGTCTGGTCTACCGTGGGCAGGAAATCGTCGGCGATCGCAGCGTTGTTGACCAGTACGTCGATGCGCCCGTGACTTTCGGCAATCCCGGCGATCGCGGACTCCACGGCTTCGCCGTCCGTAATGTCGAGCACATGGCCCACGCGCCCGGACGGCAGCGCGGCAAGAGCGCTCTCGTCACGGTCCAGCACGATGACCCGGGCGCCTTCGGCTTCGAAGCGATCCGCCGTCGCGGCGCCGATGCCCCTCGCGCCCCCTGTAATGACGACCACGCGCTGCGAAGGCGGGTCAGCTTGCGGTGCAGGACCGGTCGCTGCGGCATCGGAACCGCCGTAGACGCCGTAACCGCCATCGGCGACCACGCTTGCGCCGGTGACATAGCGATTTCCCGCCAGCCAGTAGACCGCCTCGCCGATCTCCTCCGGCATGGCCATGCGGCCCAGCGGCACCCGCCGCGCCACCGCCGAGGTATCGACTTTGCCTTCCGCCACCAGAGAGGCGACGATCTCGGTCTCGACATAGCCCGGGAGCACCGCGTTGACGCGCACGCCGCCATGCGCCCACTCGCACGCCAGCGCCCGGGTGAAGCCCAGCAATGCCGACTTCGACATGGCATAGGCAGCGCGCCCGGGGATCGTCAGAAACGCGATCAGCGAAGAGAGATTGATGATGCAACCCTCTCCCTGCCGCAACATGGCCCGGCCCGCTTCACGCGCGGCGAGATAGCTTCCGGTCAGGTTGACCCGCAGGAGGCGCTCGGCGGTTGCCATGTCGATATCAAGCGCGGACCGGCCTTCCGGATCGACGATCCCGGCATTGTTGACCAATACGTCCACCCGGCCATGCCGCGCGAGAACCGCCGAGATTCCCGCAACGATGCTGCTCTCCTCCGCCATATCCATGACCAGGGCGGAATGCGGCGCCCCCAGTGCCCGCGCCGCCTTAGATACGGCGCCTTCGTCCCGGTCCGCCAGCACCACGATATCCCCGCGCGAGGCGAAAAGGCGGGCCGTGGCAAGGCCGATCCCGGCTCCTGCGCCCGTGATGACGATGATCCTCGATGGCAATGGCATCTGCGCGTTCTCCCATGGCTTCCGGTCTCGGGCCGGCTTCGTGGTACGGTCGTGAAATAAGGGCCAAGCATTTGCCGGAGACGCCCTCAATCGCGGGTGCCGTCCGCTGCCGCCTATCACCTATGCGATAAGCCGCCCTGCCCTGCGCCCCGCTTTGGCCGCGCCCACGCCGGCCATTAAGCGCCGGGGGAAAGGACGGAGAAGATCATGTCGGAAAGACTTTCAGGACGGGTAGCTCTCGTAACCGGCGCCTCGCGCGGTTTGGGACGGGCTATCGCCGAACTCTACGCTGCGCAGGGAGCTGCGGTTGCCGTGCTCGATCTCAAGGAGCACTGGGCGCAGACGGTGGTGGACGGGATTGTCGCACGCGGCGGACGCGGCATCGCGGTCGGCTGTGACGTATCGGATCGAGAGGCGGTACAAGCCGCCGTCAGCCGCACCGTGAACGAGCTGGGCGGACTCGACGTGGTGGTGAGCAGCGCGATGTGGAACCGCTATGAACCGATAGCCGATATCGCTCCCGAGACACTGGCCCGCATGTCCGGCGTCGGGTTCGACGGGATCGTCTGGATGATCCAGGCTGCCGCGCCGCACATGAGCGCGAAGGGAGCCTCCATCATCAACATTGCCTCGGTCTCGGCGCTCAAGGGCATGAAGAACGCGTTGCTCTACTGCGGCATCAAGGCGGGCGTCGGCGGATTGACGCGTGCCGCTGCGGTCGAGCTGGGTGCCCAAGGCATCCGGGTGAACGCCATCGCGCCGGCCACCGTGGCGACCGAAGGGGTCAAGTCGATGCTGGATGCAGAGGCGCTGGCCGAACGCGCCGCGCGCATTCCGCTCGGACGACTGGGCGAAGTGGAGGATATCGCCAATACCGCACTGTGGCTGGCATCCGAGGAATCCGCCTTCGTCAACGGACAGATGATTACCGTGGACGGTGGCCTGGCCAACGGTATTCTCTGACGCGAATGGGGCGGCTTGGGCCGCCCCGCACCATCAGAGCCAGTCGGCCTCCACCGCAAACAGGTCCGACGAAGCCGTGCAAGGCGTGAGCCATGCGGCGATGCGCGGTATCTCGCAATCGAAGAAATACCGGCAGGCCGCCAGTGTGCCGCACTGCAGACGCGGCGAGGCCGCGCGCGCGGCTATCGCAAGATCCAGCCATACCCATCCGACAACGCCGTGCCCGAATGCATGGAGAAACGGCGTCGCCCGAGCCAGGGCCTGCTCCTGCGGCATCGTGCGCAGCACATCGAGCGCCGCCTCGATCGCATGCCATGCCGCCGACAGCGCATCGCCCATCGCCGCCAGTTCGGGCAGCCACCGAGCATTTCTGGCGGTTGCGGCGATGCGGGCCGTCAGCACCGCCGCGCCTTCTCCGCCGCGCAGCAGTTTTCGGCCAAGCAGGTCAAGCGCCTGGATGCCGGTCGTTCCTTCGTGGATCGGGTTCAGGCGATTGTCGCGATAGAGTTGCTCGACATCGAAATCCCGCGTGTAGCCGTAGCCACCATGGACCTGCATGGCGAGGGCATTGGCCTCCAGCCCGAACTCCGACGAAAAGGTCTTCACGACGGGTGTCAGCAGGGCGAGCAGGGCCGCACTTTCGGGATCGTGTTCCTCGTCCACCAGGCGGGCGGCAAACAGGCAGAGGGCCAGCGCGCCTTCGGCATAGCTCTTCTGGGCCAGCAACATCCGTCGCACGTCGGCATGCGCGATGATGGGAACCGCGCCTGTTGACCCGCTGCCCCGCATTCGTCCCTGCAGACGCTCCTGCGCATAGCCCAGCGCATGGCCGAAGCCCCGGCACGCGATGGCCGCCGCCCCCAGTCCGACAGATATGCGCGCCTCGTTCATCATCATGAACATCTGGCGCAGGCCCTGCCCCTCCTCGCCGACCAGCCAGCCGGCCGCACCTTCCTGTTCGCCGAATGCCAGCAGGCAATTCGGGATCGCCCGATAGCCCATCTTGTGATTGAGCCCCGCCACCGCAATCTCATTACGCGAACCATCGGGAAGCACGCGCGGGACGATGAACAGCGACAGGCCGCCCGTTCCATCCGGCAAGGAGCCGTCCTCCCGCGCGACCTTCGCAAGCACGAGATGGACGATGTTGTCCGCGGCATCGTGCTCACCGCCGGAAATCCACATCTTCGAGCCCGTCAGGCGGTAGCGGCGGCCGAGGCCGTCTTCGCCGTGGAATTCGGCGCGGGTCCGCACCGCGCCGAGATCGGACCCCGCCTGCGGTTCTGACAGGCACATCGTGCCGAACCATCGGCCCTCGATCTGCGGCCGGGCAAAGGCTTCGACCTGGGCGGGGCTGCCGAACGATGCGATCAGCCGCGCGTTGGCCACAGTCAGCATTGCATAGGACGATGTGGCGATGTTGGCGGCGGCGAACCAGGCAAAGGATGCGCTCGCGGCCAAGAACGGCAGGCCGAGACCTCCAAGGTGCTCCGGGAAACCGGCGGAGAAGAAGCCGAGCCGGGCATATTCCCCCAAGGCTGCGGCAACCTGCGGGTGAATCTGCACGCCGTCCGGTCCGAACCGGGGTTCTTCGGCGTCTCCTTCCTTGAAGTGCGGCAGGAACATGTCCCGCGCGACCTCTTCCGAAAGGTCGATCACCGCATCCACCGTTTCACGACCATGTGCCGCGAAGCGCGGCTGCGCCAGCACTTCGCCGATATCCAGCCAATCATGCAGCAGGAAATCGAGGAACTCGCGGTCGAGCAGACGACTGCTCATCGCGAGAGCAGCACCAACGCATCAAGCGGAACCACGCCTTCACCCACTGGCATGACCCTGATAGGATTGATATCGACCCCGGCAAGCCGGTCCTGGTTGGCAGCGGCAAACCGCGAAAGCGCCGCCAGCGTTTCCGCCAGAGCGTCGATATCGGACGGCGGCGCGCCGCGAACCCCTTGCAACACCTTGCCGGCATTGGTTTCGGCAATCATCCGCCTCGCCTCATCCGCGGAAAACGGCACGGCACGGAACGAAACATCCTTGAGCACTTCGACGAGGATACCGCCCAGACCGAACATGACGACCGGACCGAGCGTCGGGTCCAGGCTGACACCGGCAATCACTTCCACGCCGCCCGCAATCATCGGCGCCACCAGAACGCCCTCTATCCGCGCTCCCGGCACGGCTGCCCTTGCCCTTTCGATCAACAGGCCGGTAGCCTCACGAACGGCGGCTTCGTCCTTCACGTTCACCGCCACACCGCCGACTTCGGTCTTGTGCGCGATATCGGGCGAACAGATCTTGAGCACGACGGGAAAACCGATCGCCCGCGCCGCGATCACGGCGTCGTCCGCATCGCCGGCCAGCCGTTCATCGGGGAATGTCATCCCGGCTGCCGCCAGCACCCGCTTGGCGCCATGTTCGGAGAGCGCGCCGCTGGCTTCTACTGGCGAGGGCAGTGGGGGAACAGGCTCTGCATGGCTGGCCGCCCGGGCAAAACTCCGCCGGAAGTGCACAAGCGCTCCCAGCGCGCGGGTTAGCGCCGCGCTGTCCTCGAACACGAGGAAACCACGCTCCTCATAACGGCGTACGACATCCTGCGGGGCCGACATGGTGACGGCCTTGATGATCCCGTCATGCCCCGTTGCCGCTGCATCCAGCGCTTCGGCCAGGCGCACCGAATAGGACGGCAGAGCCGGCGCGGTGCCGAGAACGGCCACGAAGATATCGTATCCGCCCTGCTCCATCACCGTGCGGATGTAACGGGTCATCAACGGCAAGTCGGTCATCGCCTGCGCCGTCGCGTCGATGGGATTTACCGGCGAGGCATAGGGCAGCAAGGCCTTCAGCTCCGCCTGTGCGGCCTCGGGCATGGGGGTCACGGCAAGGCCCGCCTCATCCGCGTCGTCCGCCATCTGGATACCCAGCCCGCCCGACATCGAAAAGATGCCCAGCTTGTCGCCTTCCGGCACCCCGGCCCGGGCAAGGGCATAGGCAACGTCGATCTGCTCTGCAGTGCTGCGGGCACGGTGGGCGCCGAACTGGCGGCAGATTGCATCGAAGACCGCGTCCGACCCCGCCAGAGCAGCGGTATGGCTGCCCACGGCATGAGCGCCGACTTCCGAACGACCGACCTTGAGCAGCACCACGCCGATACCGCGCCGACGCGCCACATCCAGCGCCTCGAAGAACAGGGCGCGGTTCCGCACGCCCTCGGCATAGGCCATGACCACTTTCACGCCCTCGCGGTCCACCACCCAGCGCAGGGCTTCCGCCATGTCCACGTCGCACTCGTTCCCGGTGGTGATCCAGTGCCTGATGCCCAGCCCGCGAGACCGCGCAAGCTGCGCGATATGCGAACCATAGGCGCCGCTCTGCGAAACGATGGCAACCGGGCCCGGCTCCAGGAAACCGTCATCGAGCATGACGGAAAAGGTGCCGTAATAACCGATCGAGGAATCGGCCGCGCCAAGACAGTTCGGACCCAGCAGCCGCAGCCCCCCCGCCCGCGCTATGTCCACTATCCGCGCCTGCTCGGCCCGCCCTTCTTCGCCCATTTCGGCAAATCCCGCCGCGAAGACGATCGCCGCCTTCACGCCTGCCGCCACGCAATCTTCCACCGCCTGCCGCGTGGCAGCGGCCGGAACGGCCAGCAGGGCAAGGTCCGGCGCTTCCGGCAAGGCCGAAAGCGAAGCGTAGGCCGGCTCGCCCTGCACCGTTTCGCGCTTGGGATTGACGGGATAGACCGGGCCGGAGAACCCGCTCGCGCGGAGGTACTTGAGCGGCCGCCCGCCGATACGCGCGGCATCGTCGGACGCGCCGACCAGTGCGATCGAACGCGGCGCGAAAAGCGCGTCGAGCCCGCCGCGCGATGCGCCGATGGCTGCCGGTTGTTCAGGCTGGGACAGGGTGGCTTGGCCGCTGGTCGTCACGATCACCTCTTCCGATGGTTCAGGCTTTTTCACGCAAGAGCCGTGGCACGGGGCCGGCACGCCCGATACCGATCGGCCGGCGGGGACGCATGTTTCATATCCGTGATATGGCTGGGCGATCCGTGCAGACGCGGGACGATATGCATCGCCCCACTTCCCCTGTTTCCCATTTGTGATAGCGACCGCGCGGCGCCGCTGAAATCGATATCAGCCTTGTGATAATCCCCCTCGAAACCCGGCTCCGAATTGAACAGGACGCCATCAGCAAGGATGCCTTGGGCGTCTGAAACGGAGGCGGCACCCGCAACAACGGGCCGCACGAGACAAAAAAGAACATGAAGGCGCGACGCGCCGGGATTTTGGGAGGATCGCTGAGTGAACATCTCCAGGACCATCAAGGCTGGGCTCTTGGCAACGAGCGCCGGGCTCGTGCTGTGCCACGCCTCTGCCGCGCTGGCGCAAGACGCCGCGCCGCAGGCGGACACGGCGCAGGAATCGAACAACGGCGGCCTTGATACCATCGTCGTTACCGCCACCAAGCGGGGCCAGGCATCCAACGTGCAGGACGTCCCCTTCGCGGTCACCGCATTTGGCGCGGCGCAGCTTGAGGAACAGCACTTCCAGACGTTCCAGAGCCTCAGCTACTCGATGCCGAACGTCCAGCTCAGCCAGATCGGCACCACCCCCGGCTACGCCAACTTCTCGATCCGCGGCCTGGGCATCAACAGCTCGATCCCCTCGATCGACCCCACTGTCGGCGTGTTCATCGACGGAGTCTACCTCGGCGTGAGCGCGGGCGTCGTCTTCGGCAACTTCGATATCGAAGGGCTTGAAGTGCTGCGCGGCCCGCAGGGACTGCTGTTCGGTCGCAACGTCACCGGCGGCGCCGTGGTCGTGCGCACCACCGTTCCCAAGGATCACTTCGCCGCCGACTTCAAGGCCTCGGTTTCGTCAGGCCCGGAATACAAGGTCAGCGGGACGATCACCGGCCCGATCGTGCAGGACAAAATCTCGGCCAAGCTCGCCGTCTACTATGACAAGGACGAGGGCTACTTCCACAACGATTTCAACGGCAACGACCACCTCGGCAAGAACCGCACCCTCATCGTGCGTCCGGCCTTGCGCTTTACGCCGATTGACGGGTTTGAAAGCATCTTCCGTTACGAATACGGCAAATATGACGGCGATGGCGCCGTGGCGACCAACCATGGGCTCTACCCGGTCAAGAGCTTCCGCGTGAACCTCGACGAAGAAGGCTTCGCGCACAACTACTGGCACATGGCCTCGAACGAAACGAACATCGATACCGATTTCGGCAACGGCAAGATCACCAACATCATGGCCTACCGCGAGTACAACTCGAACGTGGCCAACGATATCGACGCTTCACCGGTGCACAGTTTCCATTCGGGTAACACCACGCACCAGAAACAGATGAGCGACGAGCTTCGCTATGCCGGAACCTTCGGCAGAGTGGACGTAACGACCGGACTTTATTTCTTCACCCAGCGCATCGCCTACATCGAACAGCGCACGCTTTCGGGCGGCACGCGCACCCTTTCGGGCGGCGGCATCCAGAACCAGGATACCTACGGCGCATTCGGCGCGGTGGACTGGCACTTCACCGACAGCCTGACGCTGAACCTCGGCGCCCGCTATTCCAGCGAGACCAAGTCCGTGAAGGTCGCCAACCTCACCGCCACGGGCTGCGATTACGAAGCGCAGACCTGCGACTTCACCTTCCACGGAAAGAACACCTGGAAGGGCCTGACGCCGCGTGTGGGCCTGCAATGGCAGCCTGATCCCGAAACCCAGGTCTATGCCTTCTGGGCCAAGGGTTTCCGCAGCGGCGGCTACAACTTCCGCAACGTCAACCCGGCCGTCGATCCGGGACCGTTCGATGACGAAGTGCAGAACTCCTACGAAATCGGCATGAAGAAGGATATCGGCGGCATCCTGCGCGTGAACGTTGCCGGTTTCTGGAACAAGATCGACGGCGTCCAGCGCGAAATCCAGACCCCGGTTCTGGGCAGCGGCACGGCGCAGATCATCACCAACTCGGCCAATGCCCGCATCCGCGGCGTGGAAGGCGAAGTGACGCTGCGCCCGGGCGCCGGTTTCACCCTGAGCGGCCAGTTCGGCTATACCGAAGGCAAATACACCAAGATCATCTACGACCTGAACAACGACGGCGTCATCAACGACGTCGACTACGGGCTGAAGCTGCCGCGTCTCGCACCGTGGACTTATGGCGGCACGCTGGCATGGAGCCATGATTTCGACCAGTTCGGCGTCGATGCCCGCGTCAGCGCCAACCACCGCGATGCCGACTGGTACAACGACGCCAACACCGGCCTGCTGCGCGGCGCCACCATGGTCGATGCCAACCTGACCTTGCGCCATGGCGGTTACAGCATCTCCGCCTATGCCACCAATCTGCTGAACGAGGCGACTTACGGCACCGAGGCCCCGTTGCCGTTCTTCGCCGGATCGACCTTCGCCCCGCTCAACAAGGGCCGCGTCTACGGCATCGAACTGGCCGCGAAGTTCTAGGCAATCCGGAACTTCCCAATCCACTTGGAGACTGTCCGGGAGAGCATCTCTCCGCACATCCCTGACAGTGCCTGAGGGGCCGGCGGGCACCAACCCACCTTTTATGCCCGCCGGTCCTCTTTTTGCTGCCCCCCTGACCCGCAAGCGACACTGGCGCGAGTGCGCAGCACTTCTTGCGCCAGACTTCAATATACCATAGGGGGGTATCCTATGGCTCACTTGACCGAAAACAACGACGCGCTCGTCATGCGCGTCCGCCGCCTCATCGGGCAGCTCCAGGCCGTCGAGCGTGCGCTCGTCGGCGGGGAAGACTGCGCGAAGACGCTTCACCTGGCCGCAGCAGTACGCGGCGCGATCAATGGTCTCATCGACGAACTGATCGCCGATCATGTGAAGGCGCACGTCGCAGCCCCGGACCTGACGCAGGACGAACGAGAAGAAGGCGCGGAAGCCCTGATCGCGGCGATCCGCCGCTATGCCAAGTAGAAGGCGCTGCGCCATGGCCACTCACTTCGACCTCGATCGCTTCGCACACGACCACGACTTCCTCGGCGCCTCTCATGACGAGAACGCGCGGCGAACTCTGTGGGTCGTCCTGCTCACTGCCCTGATGATGGTGGGCGAAATCGTCGCTGGGTACCTGACCGGCTCCATGGCCCTGCTGGCGGACGGTTTCCACATGGCCACTCATGCCGGCGCGCTGAGTGTCGCCGCGATTGCCTACCGCTATGCCCGGCGGAATACCCGCAATCCGGCTTTCAGCTTCGGCACCGGCAAGGTCGGCGATCTTGCCGGGTTCGCCTCGGCGCTCGTACTCGCGCTCATCGCACTTGGTATAGGCGTGGAATCGTTCCTGCGCCTGTTCCGCCCGATCACGGTGGCATTCGGCGAGGCAACCGTGATCGCGGTGATCGGCCTGGCCGTGAACATCGTCAGCGCCCTGCTGCTATCCGGCCATCATCATCACGATCACCATGGACACCACGAGCATGGCCACCACGACCATAGTGGTCATGGGCACCATGGGCATGGCGACAACAACCTGCGTTCGGCCTATGTCCACGTTCTTGCCGATGCGCTCACTTCGGTTCTGGCGATCGCGGCGCTGCTGGCCGGACGCTACCTCGGCTGGATCTGGCTCGACCCGGTCATGGGCATCGTCGGCGGCGTAGTCATCGCGCGCTGGGCCTGGACGCTCATGAAGGAGACCGCCTTCGTCCTGCTGGACCGCACCGACACGCACGTCGCCGAAGAAGTTCGCGAGGTCGTGGAAGGGCCGGGAGATGCCCGCATCACCGACCTCCACGTCTGGCGGATCGGTCCGGAGGCCCACGCGGCAATCATCGGCGTCACCGCCCACGACACCGCCGTGGACACCGCCGAATTGCGCCGACGGCTCACCCCGGTCCACGAACTTCGCCACGTCACCATAGAGCGGCATTGACTGCCGCCGGGGATCACGGGCGCAGCACCCATCCTCCGTCGACATGGATGGTCTGCCCCGTGATCCACTGGCCCGCCTGCGAACAGAGCAGCAGCGCGGTGCCGACCAGTTCGTCCGGCTCTCCGCGCGGACGCAGCGCGCAGGTCATCTTGAGGAACTGGATGAAAGGGGAATCGTCCGGCACCAGCATCTTTCCGGCATCGGACATGACATTGCCCGGCGCGATGGCGTTGCAGGTCACGTTATCCTTCCCAAACTGCTTGGCAAGCGTGGTGGTGAGCCCGACCAGCGCCAGTTTCGAGATACCGTAAAGCCCGGTTGCCGGGAATGCCCCGCCCGACGTCTGGTTGACGATACGCCCACCCCCGCGCGCGCGCATGGAAGGCAGGACAGCCCTTGCACAGAGCAGTGCGCCGTTGAGGTTCACGGCAAAGGCCCGGTTCCAGGCATCGAGGCTGATCGTCTCGCAATTGTCGTAGCTGACATCGACCATGAGAGCGGCGTTGTTGATGAGGATATCGATCCCGCCAAAGGCTTCGCTCGCTGCAGCGGCCATGGCCAGGGTCGATTCCTCGCTGGCAACATCCACCTGCACGGCCAGCGCCCTGCCGCCCGCCGCGGCGATCTCGTCCGCAACAGCCTGAGCCCCTTGTTGATTGAGATCGGCAACCACCACGGCCGCGCCTGCATCGGCAAGTCCAAGTGCATAGGCCCTGCCGATCGAATTGCCGCGCCCGCCCGCTCCGGTGACGACAGCGACTTTTCCGTCAAGACGGAACTGGTCGAGAGTGAAGCTCATGGATGGGTCTCCGTAAGGTCAGCGCCGATCGCGGCGGAAAGGAAAGGTTCGGCAGCAATGCGAAGCGCCTCGGCGCCCCCGGCCTCGGGAAGCGTGGCCTTGAGCAATTTCACGTCCTTCACCAGCAAGGGCGCGCCGTGGGAGAAGGCCTGCGGCGACGGCAGCCTGGCATAGACCTCGAAACCGAAACTGCGGCCGCTGCTGGCCTTGACCAATTCGCGTAATGCCGCGCCTTCGAGCCCCAGTTCCGCGCCTGCCTGCATCGCGGCATGGGCAAGCCCCATGTTCGCGGCCATCAGCGCGTTGTTGACGATCTTGGCCCGCTGGCCCGCACCTGCTGCGCCAAGGAGGACGATCATCCCGCCGAACGTCTCGAACACGGGGCGCGCCGCCGCGAAGTCGTCAGCCTGACCGCCGCACATCACCGTCAGCGTGCCGGCGGATGCCCCCGCGCCGCCGCCGCTGACAGGAGCGTCCAGGAAGGCTATACCCTTCGCCGCGCACCGCGCCGCAAGCCGCTGGCAGTTTTCGGGCAGGATCGTGGAATGGACCACGATGCGGCTACCCGGCCGCATCGCCGCCAGCAGTTCCTCGACGATGGCGGCCACACCGTCATCGTCGACCACGCAGATGCCGACGTGGTCGCAAGCCGCGCCAAGCTCCGCGATGGTCGCCGCCCCCCGGGCTCCCGCGTCCACGAATGGCTGAAGCGCCTCGGGACGCCGCGCCCAGACGGTGAGCGGATAGCCCGCCGCCGCGATGCGCTCGGCCATGGGGCCGCCCTGGCTGCCGAGCCCGATGAAGCCGATGGTTTCCTTCGCGCTCATCCCGCGGTGATCCCGGCGTCGATCGAGATGCAATTGCCATGATAGCCGCGCCCGGCAGGCGAGGCGAGCAACGCCACCATGTCGGCCACATCGTCCACCTCCACCGTCCCGCGCATTCCGGAAAATCGCTTGAGCAGTTCGATGTCGCAGCCTTCGGGCGGCTTGTAGTTGACGACGATGTTCGTGATCATCCCGCCCGGCGCCACCGCGTTGATGCGGATGGGCTTGCGCATATACTCCATCGCCATGGCCTTGGTCATGTTCACGAGACCTGCCTTGGTGGCGCAATAGGCCGCGGCATAAGCCTCACCGATGAATGATGCGCAGGACGCCACGTTGACGATCGCGCCCTTCGCTTCCAGCAGATGCGGGATCGCCGCCTGCGAAAGCATGAAGGGTGCCGTCAGGTTGACCGCCATGGTGCGGTGCCAGAGTTCCTCGGCCATCTCGTGCGAATGGGCGAGATAGATGAGCCCCGCCACGTTGCAGAGGGCATCGAGCCGACCGAAGCGTGCCGTTGCCGCCGCAACGGATCCCTTGCAGGCGGCGGGGTCCGAAAGGTCGGCGGCATGGACCAGCACTTGCGCGCCGATATCGGCCAGGGCGCCTTCGGTCTCTGCCAGCCCTTCCGCATTCACGTCCACGATGCAGAGCGCGGCACCCGCCTGCGCCAGCTTCAGCGCCACCGCACGGCCGAGACCCGATGCGGCGCCGGTAACGAGGGCCACTTTGCCCGTCATGTCGATTGCAATGGTCATGTCGGTTTCCTTCGCCTCACCCGTTCCAGGGCAGGCCCTTCTCGAACTTGGCGGCCATCTCGAAGACCACGCCCTGAACCACCGAGGCTTTCGGCCATCCCGCGTGGACCGCATATTGCAGCACGAATTCATGAAGTTCGGCCGGCGTGCAGTTCCCACTCGCCATGGCGGCATGGAAATGGCTGCCGATCGGCACGACCGCGGCGGAATCCGCAACGCCGACGAGCGTGAGGAAACGGCGCGAACGCTGGTCCAGCCCGGGGCGGCACCACATCTCGCCGAACACGAAGTTGAGGATGCCGTGTTGCAGGTACGGCATTCCGTTGCCCACGCGCGGGCCGTCGAACGTCATGACTTCGCGGAAGGCGGCAAAGCCCTGTTCCATGCGTGTCTGCGGATCCCACGGTTCGCCGCGGATCGGTGCCCAGGGCGCCGGGTCGAGGCCCAGTTCCGCCTCCACGCGCGTGATCGCGGCATCGAGATCGCCGCCCTTGTCCCACCCGGCATAGACCGCCACGTGCAGCGCCGCTTCCCGCAATTCGGCCAAGGTCAGGTCGCCAGTCGTCAAAGCGCCCCTTACATAGCCGTCAAGCGCATCGCGCGGGCCATTGCTTCCGGCCGACGAAGCCATCGAGATCAGGAAGCGCGCGCGCCGATCCAGCCCCGGACGCGACCAGATTTCCGCATATATGAAGTCGCGCCAGCTTTCCTGCAGCAGGCTTGCAGGCTGGGCTGCCGCCCTGCCGGTCACTTCCGACTGGACCGCGATGCCGCGCGAGGTCCGCTCACCCGGATCGAGCAGGCTCACGAGTTCACCTCCGGGGCAGCCATGCTCATCCAGACGTTTTTCGGCTGGAGGAATTCGTGAAGGCCCTCCACCCCGCCGAGCCGCCCATGACCGCTCTTCTTGAAGCCGCCGAAGGGACAATTTGGCTGCATCGCCTCCCCGGAGCCGTTGACATGGATCATGCCGGACTGAAGTTCCCGCGTGACGTGGTGTGCGCGGCGCAGGTTCTGCGTATGGACATAGGCGCCGAGGCCATATTCGGTGCCGTTGGCCAGGGCGATGGCTTCTTCCTCGGTATCGAACGGCGTGGCCACCAGCACGGGGCCGAACACCTCGTTCTGCGCGATTTCACAATCGTTGGCGACGTCGGCGATGACCGTTACCGGCAGGAAAAACCCATCCGCGAATTCGCCGCCAAGCCGCTCGCCCCCGGCCACCACTCGGCCGCCATCAGCAACGCCGCGATCGATCATGCCCTTGATCCGTTCCAGGGCGCCCCCGCTGATGACCGGGCCGAGCACAGTGGCCGCATCGAAAGGATCACCGCTCTTCACATGACCGGCCATGGCAGCCAAGATCTGCAGATACTGGTCGTAGACCCCGCGCTGGACGAGCAGGCGCGTTCCGTTCACGCAGCCCTGACCGTTGGAGGAAACGGCGCCGGTCAGGCCCTTCTTGGCCGCCAGCATCAGGTCGGCATCGTCGAAAACGATCACCGCGGACTTGCCGCCAAGCTCCAGCCCCACGGGCTTGAGCGATTGCGCTGCCGTGGTCAGCACCTTTTTGGCGGTGGCGCCGGAACCGATGAATTCGATCTTGTCGATACCCGGATGCGCGACCATCGCTTCCCCGACATCCGCCGCACCGGTCACGAGGTTGACGACGCCTTCGGGAAGACCGGCCTCGTGGAGGATCTCGACCAGTTTCATCACGCTGTAGGGAGCAAGGTCGGGCGCCTTCAGAACGATGCAGTTGCCCGCCGCCAATGCGGGCGCCATCACCATCGTTGCGGCGAACAGCGGGCCGTTCCAGGGGACGATGATGCCGACCACGCCATAAGGCTCATAAGCGACGTGATCGTGCGCGGGCGCGCCCCACATCGGGATCGTTCGCCCGTGGATCTTGTCGCACCAGCCACCGAAGTAACGGAACTTCTGTGCAGCGTCGTAGCCCATGTAAGGCGCCGTCATCGCGACCGAACCGTTTTCGGATATAAGGCTCGGCGCAAAATCGGCGGACCGGGCCTCGAACAGCGCGGCGATGCGGAACATGAGATCGCGGCGCTTGTCCCCTGGCATCGCCCGCCAAGCGGGAAAGGCCTTGCGGGCAGCCACGACCGCGCGGTCCACGTCATCGGCGTTGGCCATGCGGATTTCCCGCGTGACCTTGCCGGTGGCCGGATAGACATGCGCCAGCATTTCGCCGCCGCCTTGCTCTTCATGCCGCCCACCGATGATCAGCGGATGACGCGGCAGTGCGTCAATGGATGGATTCCTGAAAGCCATGGCATTCGCTCCCTGGCCGGCAGGTGCTCCGGCCCTGTGTTATACCGCATTCGGTCTTGTTGCCGAATATAACGGGCATGTTTTGATTCTATCAAGCCGATCCGCCGCAAGATCGCCCTTGCGAAATCATAATAATATGCTCATTTTTACAGGATGACATCGACAGAGGCTGAACGGGCAACCGGCCGCAAGAGCGGCGAAAAGCGCCAGGTGGTGCGAAATACGGCAGAATGCCTGCGCAACCGGATATTTTCCCTTCCGCCCGGAGAGCAGATCGGCTCGCTCCCGGAGCTTGCCCGGGAGTTCGGCGTGGGCATCGTCACCGTTCAGCAGGCGGCGCGAATTCTCGAGCACGAGGGCCTGCTCGAAGTGAAACGCGGACCCGGCGGGGGCTACTACGGCAGGAGGCCGGGCCGGGCCGACCTTGAAAGAGTGCTCAGCGCCTATGTGAGAAGCGAAAAATCCTCCTGGCGGGAAGTGCTCGACATAACCTCGCTCCTGTTCAACCGCCTCTGCGCGGCATCGGCGCGCTGCAGCGATCAGCCGCTTCGAGACGAACTGCGCAAGGTCAGGCAACATATCGCGCAATGCGCCGATGACGCCCAGCTCGGGCCGCTTGAATCCGGGTTGCAGGAAACCCTGTTTCGCATGGTCGATCAGCCCTTGTTCGAACTGCTTACCCGCGTGGCGCTTGAAACCTCCCGCAACACCCACCCCGATGGACCGATGCAGGGGATGTTCGGGCTGGACCAGTGGAAGGCGGGACGGTTGAAGATCATCGATGCCATCCTGGAGCAGGACCCGGCGCTTGCGCGGTTCGAGGCGGATCGACAGAACCGGCAGACCCTTGTCGCGCTCTACGGGCTCGACGACATCTGATCTGGTGAGACCATCCGCCCACTTTGCCGCGCGGCCTCCGGCGGCTAGGGCATGGCGATGCAATACCGACTACTTCTCGACGGCCGCCTGAAACAGGGCGCTGCCGCAATGGACGTGCTCAATCCCGCAACCGGCGAGGTGATCGCGGCAAGCGGATGCGCCGATGCGGCGCAGGCGGAGGAAGCCGTCGCCGCCGCGCTGCGCGCCTTTCCCGGCTGGCGCGCACGTTCGCAGGACGAGCGCGCCGCCTGCCTCGAAGCGATGGCACAGGCCCTTGCAGCCCGGAGCGAGGAATTCGCGCGCCTGCTGACGCAGGAACAGGGCAAGACGCTGGCCGAGGCACGCGGCGAAGTCGAAGGGTCCATCGCCGCGCTGCACTACCATGCCGGGCTGCGACTGGAGCCCGTGGTCCTCAAGGAGAACCCTTCCGAGAGAGTGGTCGAGCAGCGCTATCCGCTCGGCGTCGTCATTGCGATCGTGCCGTGGAACTATCCGCTGCTGCTCCTCATGCTCAAGCTCGCTCCGGCGCTGCTCGCGGGCAATTGCGTTATCGCCAAACCCGCACCCACAACGCCGATTACGACGCTGCGCTTCGGCGAACTCGTCGCCGACCTGCTTCCGCCGGGCACGTTCCAGACGCTGGGCGACCGCGGCGACCTTGGACCGGTGCTGACGGCACATCCCGATGTGGCTCATGTCAGCTTCACCGGTTCCACCGCAACCGGGCGCAAGGTACTTGCCAGCGCCGCGGGCACGCTCAAACGCTTCACGCTCGAACTGGGCGGCAACGACGCGGCGATCGTGCTGGACGATGCGGATATAGCCTCGGTTGCGCCACAGCTTTTTGCCGGTGCCACGGCCAATGCCGGTCAGATCTGTCTCGGCATCAAACGCATTTACGTCCACCGCGACAAGGCCGATGCGCTTTGCGAGGCGCTGGTCGAGCTGGCGCGTGCCGCCGTCATCGGCAATGGTCTGTCGGAAGACACCACACTGGGCCCGGTTCAGAACGCGGCCCAGCATGCCCGCCTGGGCGGCCTGCTGGAGGAAAGCCGAAGGCTCGGCCAGGTCCTCTGCGGCGGTGTGCTTCCGGACGGCCCGGGCTGGTTCGTTCCTCCCACCGTGGTGCGAGGGCTGCCGGACAATGCAAGGCTCGTGCGCGAGGAACAATTCGGTCCGCTGATCCCGGTCATGGCCTATGACAGCCTTGACGAGGCCGTCGCGCGCGCCAACGCCAGCGAATACGGGCTCGGCGCCTCAGTCTGGAGCGGCGACGTGACGCGCGGGATGGCCGTGGCGGAGCGGATCGACAGCGGCCTCGTCTGGGTGAACCGGGTGTTCGACCTGCCCTTCGAAGTCCCCCTTGGCGGCGCGCGGCAATCGGGCATGGGCCGCCATCAGGGACTTGCGGGTGTGGAGGAATTCACGCAGGCCCGCATCGTCAACGGCGCACTCCAGGTCATCGCTGAGAGGTCGTAATGTCGGATATCCTCCTTTTCTCCTACGGAACTCTCCGCCAGCACGAGGTCCAACTGGCGCTGTTCGGCAGGCTGGTGGAAGGCGAACCGGATGCGATACCGGGCTGGCGCCAGCGGATGATCGAGATCACCGACCCCGAAGTCATCGCCAAGAGCGGCACCCGCTGGCATCCCATGGTCGAACGGAGCACCGATCCCCAGGATGCCGTCGAAGGCACCCTGTTCCGCCTGTCCGAGGCCGATATCGCCGCCGCCGATGCCTATGAGGTCGATTACATCCGCAAGGAAGTGCGCCTGAAGTCAGGTACGCTCGCCTATATCTACGGGGACCCGGCGGAATGATTGTCCGCCCCAAGCCGGGACTTCGCGAGGTTGCCTTTGCGGTGCACGGCTCCATCCTGCCCCGCATTCTCGGCCGTTTGTTCTCGATCGCGGCGATCGGCGTGGTCGCAGTGCTGGCCGCAAGGTCGCATCCCGGCCTGTTCGCCCAGATCAGCGCGATCCCCTTCACCCTGATCGGGATCGCGCTTTCCATCTTCATGAGCTTTCGCAACAACGCCTGCTATGATCGCTGGTGGGAAGGAAGAAAGCTCTGGGGCTCGCTGGTCATCGCCTGCCGGTCCTTCGCCCGCCGCATCGCCACGCTGGACGAGGCAGACCGGCAGTTCCTGCTGAAGGGCTGCATCGGTTTCGCCGCCGGTCTCGCCGCCCGCCTGCGCGGCGGCGAGGAAGTGGCTGCGATAGCCGGCCCTTGCGGCCGGGGCACATGGAACGATGCCGTCAACCCGACGGACGCATTGCTGGTCCAGATGGGCCGCCGCTGCCTCGACCTCATGCAGCAGGAGCGGATCGGAGCGATCCACCATTCGCTGATCGAGGAACAGCTTCATCTCATGGCGCAGGTCCAGGCAGGCTGCGAGCGTATCGCGCAGACGCCGGTGCCCTTCAGCTATTCGCTGCTGCTGCACCGCACCGCCTATATCTTCTGCCTGGCCCTGCCTTTCGCTCTGGCCGGATCGCTGGGCTGGTGGACGCTGCTGCCGGTGCTGCTGGTCAGCTACACATTCTTCGGGCTCGACGCATTGGGGGACGAACTGGAAGATCCCTTCGGCCTCGAGCCCAACGATCTCCCGCTCGATGCGATGGCCCGCACGATCGAGCGCGAGATGTTAAGTGCGCTGGGCGAAACCGACCTGCCCGCACCGATCGCGGCGCGGGAGCACCGCCTCAGTTGATCGGTCAGCAGGTGAAGAAGCGGTTGAGCCCCAGCGCCTTGAGACCGCGCCGATACGTCATCGAACTCATGTCGGCGGGAATATGCGCCTCCTCAGCCGGATCGAGGGGCAGCCATTCGGGCATCTGCGCCTCGACGATGGCCTTGTCCTCCTCGAAGATGCGCAAGTTGAAATCATAGACGTCCTGCACCGGCAGGTCGGTGTCGAAATTCCGGCCGATCGGCGCGAAGAGGCGCGTCACCCTGGCGGAAACCGGCGAAGCCGCATTCATGATGACAAGCCGGTCCTTGCCGGGGAAATGGATTTCCAGCGTTGCCGTGAACGGCAGATGGCAGCGGAAATGACGCAGCCAGTTGAAGCCCGGCACGCCGCGCTGCGACACGCCGATCGGATAGTTCCCCACGCTGCTCCAGTATTCCGCCTCGAACCCGTAATCCGTGCGCCGGGGCGTATAAGTGGGCACTTCGGCATTGTCGGGATCGGCGAAGGTCGCATGGTGGACGAAAGCGAAGTGAGCGACATCGAGGAAGCCTTCGAGCTGACGGCCAGCAAAGCCGTTGATGTCGATCCATGGACAGACGATCTGCTGGAATTCCGGCTCGTCCCAATGGGGCATGTCGGCAATGGCGCCGGGCGGAGGCGCGGTGTCTTCGGTATCGAGGCAGGTCCAGACGAGGCCATAGCGCTCCACACTGGGATAGGCCTTGAGGCTCAGCCGGGCCGGGATATCCCGCGAGGGATGTGCCGGCACATGGACGCATTTGCCGCCCTTCCCGAATGTCAGCCCGTGATAGGCGCAGACGACGCCGCCCTCCCCTGCGGTGCCCATGCTCAACGGCACGCCGCGATGAGGGCAGACATCAGGCGCGACGACGACCTCGCCATCGACACGATAGAGCACGAGAGGCTGGTCCAGCAGTTTGGCCCCGAGCGGCTTCTCGTCCACTTCACGGGACAGCGCGACCGGATGCCAGTGGCGGGCGAGGATGGCCCAGTCCTCCGGCTCGAAAGTGCAACCGCGCGGTGGCACCGCCCCGGTTGTCGGTCGTTCTAAAGTGGCGGTGCTGGCGGCGGTGGTCATGGGCAGGTATCCGGTTGCGAAAAGGCGGCTCCACCCATCCCGCGATCAGCCCTCTCTATCAAACGCAATGATTCACACGTTGCGTTGCAAAAATAAGGTACCCCGTGATGCGAGCCGCTCTTGACGGCTAACCTGCAAGCCCGCCAAACGAGCGCCCCCGATCCCTTCCTGGAGCCCGTGCATGTCCGCCACCCCTGCGAGCCGCGAAGCGGTGGGACCGCGCTACGACCTTGATACCATTCGCCGTGCCCAGGCCCGGTCCTGGCTTGCGCTGGAGAGGATTGCCGCCATCGTCCGGCCCGGAATGCGTGAAAGCGAGGTCCACGAGGCAGGCCGTGCCGTACTGGCGGAACTGGGCATGGAAATGTCCTGGCACCCCCTGCTGATCCGCTTCGGCGCCAATACACTCAAGATCTTCAGCGACCGTTCGCAGGGCGACGCCGTGCTGGCCGGAGACGATATTTTCTTCATCGACATGGGCCCCGTGTTCGACAGCCACGAAGGCGATGTGGGCGCGACTTTCACGGTGGGCGACGATCCGGAGATGAAAGCCTGCGCCGCCGCCTCGAAACAGTTGTTCGAGCGCGTCCGCACCATCTGGAACGCGGGCGCGGTGACCGGCAGCGCACTTTACGACCGCGCCGCGCAGGAAGCGCTGGCGATGGGATGGGAACTCAATCTCGACATTCGCGGACACCGCGTGAGCGACTATCCGCATTCGGTGCACAAGGGCGGGAACCTCGGAGATTTCGAAGCAGTGCCCGGCAAGGGACTGTGGATCCTGGAAATTCAGATCCGCCATCCAACCCGGCCGTTCGGCGCTTTCTACGAAGACCTGCTGGTCTGACACGCCTTCGAAACGGCAAAGGCCCCGGAAGCAGGACGCTTCCAGGGCCTTTTTTCGTAAAGCGGTGCGATCAGGCGGTCGTTTCGGGAACGCCCGCACGCTCGAAGGCGATGCCGGGATAGTCCTGAGACGCGGCCTCTTCGCAGGCTTCGCGATAGGCCTTGAAACCACCGGTATACATGGTGAGCCCGCGCGATTTTCCCGCGATATTGGTGCCGGTGTACCAGGTCTTCGCCTTGGACACGAGCGTGCCTTCGGCAAGTCCCGCCACGAGGTCCATCCAGCCCTGCTCCGCCTCTCCCGTGGGTTCCATCGCGGTCAGGCCATGGGAGCGCATGTGGCTGATGGCGTCGGCGATCCAGTTCACGTTCTGCTCGTTGATCGTGAAGATGTTGGCAAGCGCCGAAGGTCCGTTGGGGCCGCAGATCATGAAGAGGTTCGGGAAGTCCTTCATCATCAGGCCTAGGTGCGAATGCGCGCCCCCCGACCAGCGTTGATTGACCGTTTCTCCGCCGCGTCCCACCACGTCGAAAGCCATGAGCGCGCCGGTCAGCCCGTCGTAGCCGGTGGCGAGTATCAGCATATCCAGCTCGATCTCGCGGTCGCCCACCTTGATGCCGTTATCGGTGAGGGTGTGGATCGGCTCCCTGAAACAGTCCACCAGCCTGACGTGCGGCAAATTGAAGGCTTCGTAGTAGTGGGTGTCGAGGCAGGCCCGGCGTGCGAAGATCGGATAGCCGCGCGGCTTGAGCATTTCGGCGGTTTCGGGATCATTCACGACCTCGCCGATCTTGCCGCGGACGAATTCGGCCACTTCCTCGTTCGCTTCCTCGTTCTGGAGAAGGTCCGAAAACGTGCCGAGGAAGGTGTGTCCGCCGTTCTTCCAGGCATCCTCCATCAAGGAAATGCGCTGCTCGGGCGGCACGCTGAAATAGGGCCGCGTGGACGAGGGACGCACCCCGCCAAGCGGACTGTTGCGCGCCGACGCGCGCATGGCGGGCAGGTGGCGCTTGATCTGTGCCTGGTACTCCGGCGTGTAGGCGTGATTACGCATCGGCATCGTGAAGCTCGGCGTGCGCTGGAACACCGTGAGTTCCTTCGCCTCCTGCGCCACCACCGGCACGATCTGGATACCGGTGGAGCCGACGCCGACCACGCCCACCCGCTTGCCCTCGTAGCTCACCGGCTCCTTCGGCCAGCGTCCCGAGTAATACAGTTCGCCCTTGAAGCTGCCGTTCGCCACGAATTCGGGCACCTTGGGCACCGAAAGCGGTCCCGTGGCCATGACCGCGTAACTCGCCTCGAAGACCTTGCCGGTGTCGGTATGGAACTGCCAGACCTGACGGGCCTCGTCATAGGCCGCCCGCTCTACCCGCGTCCCGAACAGGTAATCCTTGCGCAGTTCGTGACGGTCGGCCACGAAATTGATGTATTCCAGGATTTCGGGCTGCGCTGCGAACTGTTCCGACCACGACCACTCCGCGTCCACTTCCGGCGAGAAAGTGTAGCAGTAATCCACGGTCATCAGGTCGCACCGGGCGCCCGGATAGCGGTTCCAGTACCAGACCCCGCCGACATTGTCGCCCGCCTCGATGCCGAGCACCGAGAGGCCCATTTCGCGCAGCTTGTAGACCATGTAGAGGCCGCCGATGCCGGCGCCGACGACAACCGCGTCATAGGCGGCATCCACCCGACCAGCGCTGTTTGCTTCAACCATTTTGCCCATCATCTCCCGGAGCATTGACCCGCCGATTATGCGGGAGGGATGGTCGGTAATCCGACCGTTTGGAGCGATGCGGAGCCAAGATCACATCCGTGAACGCGGCCCCGCGAGATGCACGTCTCCCGCGCGTCAGGCGGCGCTTGCGAAGCGCGAAAGGTGATGCTCGGCAGAGCCGTAGGCGCAATCGAGCATCATCAGCCGCTTGAGGTGGTGGCTGATGACGAGTTCGTCCGAGAACCCGACGCCGCCGTGAAGCTGGACCGCCTGCCGCCCGACGTAGAGCCCGCATTGCCCCACGCGCACCTTGGCGGCGCTGACCGCGCGGCGGCGCTCGGCCACCGGCCGGTCGAGGCTGAGCGTTGCCCGGTAGGACATCGAACGCGCCTCTTCGAGGGCGATGGCCATGTCGACCGCCCGGTGCTGAAGCGCCTGGAACGTGCCGATGGCGACGCCGAACTGCTTGCGGGTGCGCAGGTATTCCAGCGTGGCCAGATGCGCCGCCTCCATCGAGCCGACCGCTTCCGCCAGGTTTGCACAGATCGCCCTGTCCACCGCCGCCTCGATGACCGGCAAGGCCGATCCGGCGCGGCCAACGGGGATCGCACCGGTCACATTCTCGAAGCGCAGGCGCGCGTGGCGATGCTGGTCGATGGCCCGGAACCGCTCCACGGCAAGGCCGGGCGCGGCGGCGGGAACAAGAAACAGGCCGATGCCTTCCGCATCCCGCACATCTCCCCCCGTTCGCGCGGAAACGACGAACCAGTCGGCGCCTGCCCCATCCTCGACGTGAAGCTTCTCGCCGCTGAGCGTCCAGCCTTGTGGACCTTGCGTGGCGGAAAGACCGACATGGGACAGATCGTACCCACCGCCCGCTTCGAGCAGCCCGGCCGCGGCGCGGGCACTGCCCTGCGCGATCGCCGCCAGTACGTCGGCAGCCGCCGGGTCGCCGCCGATCAGGGCGGGAACCAGCACACTGCTCGCGACATAGGGGGCCGGCACGAGATGGCGGCCAAGGCCCTCCATCAGCGCCATGACGTCAACCGCCGATCCGCCAAGGCCGCCATCGGCCTCCGCGATGGGCAGCATCAGCCAGCCCAGCTCGGCCATCCGCGCCCATGTTTTCGCGGAGATTTCCTCGAAAGCGTCGATATGGCGAAGCCGCTCGGCCGCCGGCCAGAGGTCGCCGCCGAGACGGTCGGCGCTGTCCAGCAGCATGCGCTGCTCGTCGGAATATTCGAAGTTCATGGCAGCCTCACAGACCCAGCGCGCGGCGGGCGATGATGTTGTGCTGGATCTCGCTCGATCCGCCGTAGATCGAGGTGACGCGGGAATAGAGCGCGCCCTGCATCGCATAAGGCATGTCGGGGAGCGCATCCCCGTCCAGCGCCCGGAAATGCGCGGCCTCGGGCCCAAGCGCTTCCATCCACAGCGCCATGCCGCGCTGGTAGAGATCGGACCAGCGCAGCTTCACCATCGAGCCGCGCGGGCCGGAATCCTGCCCTACCGCCAGATCGGCGAGCAGCCGAAGCACCATGGTCTCGAGCGCCATCGCCTCGATCTCGATCTGGGCGAGCTGCGCGGCGAAGGCCGGGGTCTCGACCAGCGGAATGCCGCCCACGCACCGGGCCGAGGCAGCCTCCCGCACACCGTCCAGCACTTGCGGCAAATGGAGCGCGGTGGCCGAGCAGACCATCCGCTCCCGGTCGAGCAGGACCTTACCGTATTCCCAGCCGCGACCTTCCTCACCCACGAGATTGCCGACCGGCACCCGCACTTCGTCAAGGAAGACCTCGTTGGTGGTATACTTCTCGTCCATGGTCTCGATCTTGCGGATCGAGATGCCGGGGGTCTTCATATCCACCAGCAACAGCGAAATGCCCTGCTGGCGCCTGGCCTCCTGTGAGGTGCGCGCCAGCACGAACATGTGGCTGGCGACCTGGGCAAAGCTGGTCCACATCTTCTGCCCGTTGAGGATGTAATGATCCCCGTCGCGCACCGCCGTCGTGCGCAGGGAGGCGAGGTCGGAACCGGCGCCGGGCTCGGAATAGCCCTGACACCACCAGTCGTCGGCGTGGATGATACCCGGCAGGTAGCGGTCCTTCAGCGCCTGCGAGCCATATGTGAAGATGATCGGGCCGATCAGTTCGAGGCCCTGATGGAACTGGATCGGCGCACCGGCACGGGCGGATTCGCTTTCGAAGATGTAGATCTGCGCAGGGCTCCACCCGGTGCCGCCATATTCCACGGGCCAGGTCGGCGCGCCCCATCCCCTTGCGGCGAGCGCCTTCTGGTAAGCGATCAGTTCGGCGGGTTCGAGGCGCAGCCCCGATCTTACGCGGGTGAGCCAGGTATCCGGCACATGTTCGGCGAAGAAGGCGCGTACCTCATCGCGAAAGGCCAGTTCGTCTGTTGTGAAATCGAGGTCCATGCCCGTTTGACTGCACGGGGACGGGTGCCCGCTTCCAGTGTCAGCCGGGCTCTGCGGGCACTAATTCCAAGTGTGATTATCTGGAACGAAGCGCGCCTCGCCGATCCCACGTGCACCGAGCCCGGAAATCGCCAGCATCCGCCCCGCATCCGGGTGATCGGATTTCAGTTTATGCCCGGAATCGGAAATCGTCGTGACATAGAGCGTGGCCATATCCGGGCCGCCGAACGCCGGGCACGAGGGATAGGGCACCGGCAGGTCGACAAGGCGCAGCAGTTCTCCCTCAGCAGACAGGCAGGCGATCTGCGCGGAGATCACCAGCGCAACCCAGATGTGCCCCTCGCTGTCCACCGTGGCGCCGTCCGGCGCGGTGCCGGCAGCAGCAAAATCGAACAGCGACTTCATCGGCCCGAGCGCCCCGGTTTCCGGATCGTAGGGATAGCGGCGCAGCACGCCCTCCAGCGAATCCGAGACATAGAGCCAGCGCCCGCACGGCGAAAAGCACAGCGAGTTGGTCAGCCGGAAGCCATCCAGCAGCTTCTCGGCATCGCCGCCCCGGCCAAGCCGCCATAGCGTGCCCAGCGCGCTTTCCTGCCCGCCATGCTGCATGGTGCCTGACAGGAAGCGCCCCTGCCGGTCCATCTTGCCGTCATTGAAGCGGATCGCCCCCTCGCCGATCGCGGGGCGGACGAGATCGCGCACCCGGCCGTCGAGGTCGATCAGCGAGAAGCCGTCGGCAAAGGCGGCTACGAGGCCATCTTCGGCCAACCCGATGGAGCCGACCTGCCGGTCGAAAGTCCAGTCGCGCACGAGCGTTCCCGATGTATCCACGGCCATGACCCGGCCCTTGCGGATATCGATCCACCAGAGCCATTGGCGTTGCCCGTCCCACACCGGGCTCTCCCCGAGATCGCTGGCGATCGGGGTGAAAAAAGCAATGTCCATCGGCTCTACTCCTGCGAAGCGCGCATCACGGCGGGAATGCCTTCGGAACAGGCATGGAGACCAAGATGCGCGACAAGCTGGAAAACCTGAGCGATTTCGTCAACGCCCGCCCCCAGTTCCAGCGCCCGGCGCGTCTCGGTCCGCACCGCCTCCCGGCTGAGGTGCGTGGGAGAGGCGGCCAGCGCCAGACGGATCAGGGCCCGCTCCCTGGCGGTCAGGCGCGAGGTGCCGTCAGCCGTTTCAAGCAGATCGACCAGCACCCGCGCCCATTCCGGGGAGACGGCCGCCATCGCCGCCAGCCAGCCAGGCCGGTCGCCGTGCAGCGCTTCGTAGCGGTCCAGCACCCCGCCGTCCGCCTGCTCTACCGGTATCGCGCGGCCCATTGCCGCCAGTTCCTCTTCCAGAACAGACATGCCCAGCACCACGCTGTCGAGCCCCTGCATCGTCGCCAGTTGCAGGACCTCGACGAGCTCACCCGGCGTGCAGCCCACCTGCAAGGCCAGACGGACATGAATTTCCAGCCCCGCCAGAAAAAGATGCGTGGTGGAGCCATCGACAGCGACGTAGATCAGTTCGCGCATCCGCGCCGAAAGCGGCCCGACGCGCGCCGGGGTCGAGGAATAGGCGAGGTAGGCCTCAAGCCATTCGGGGCTGTGTTCCAGAAGGCCGTCGTTGAATTCGACCCAGTAGCCGCGCGCCTCGATATAGGCGCGCCTGAAGGCCTGTTTTTCTGTTTCGGACCGCAAGGCTCTCTCCCTTTTGCGCAGCCCGCAGAACGTCTGGGGGCAGGCACGGCGATGTCGAACCCGCCGTGCCTGCCCCCACAACTATCACGTCCGTGATCGCCCGCTACTCGGCCGCTTCGGCATAGTGCTGCTCTTCGCGAAAGGCCTTGAACTCGGCGATGCACTCCCGCATCGCCTCGATGATGTCGTACTGAGACTTGGCAATACGTTCGGCGAGCCCGCCCACGCCGATCGCCAGCGGAATGCCGTGGATCTTCTCGCCCAGCGAGATCGAGATCTGCGACACTTCCTTCAGCGGCTTGTGCGCGAGGTAGGCATGGCCGATCTGCCGCGTCCAGCGGATTTCCCGCATCAGTTCGGCGTGATCGAAGCGGCGCCCCTCGGCTAGCTGATAGTAATTGGTGTAACGGCAGATCTTGTCGATCTCGCGGTCCTTCATCTCGCTCATCAGGGCCAGGCCGCTGGAGGAATCTACCAGCAACCGCATCGTTCCCACCGGCGGCACCATCTTGAACTCGTGATCGGGCGCCTTAAGCAGGATGTACTGCACGAACAGATCGTTCTGGGTGGAAAGCCCCACGGTCTCGTCGGTGCGGCGCTGGAGTTCGTCCACCAGCCAGCGATAGCTTTCGTCCGAGTAGACGAACCCCGGCAGCCAGTTGCCCAGCGCGCCGACACGCATGGTGGGCAGATAGGTGCGGGTCACGCGGTTGTAGTTGAGGTAACCCATGACGACCATGGATTTCAGGAGGTTGGTGGCGCTGGACTGCGGATAGCCCAGGATCGTGTAGACCTCGTGCAGACGCATGGGCCTGCGTTCCTCGGCAAAGAGTTCGAGGACCTCAAGGGTCCGTGACGCCGATTTGACCGTTCGCCGGATCATTCTCGCCTCTCCATTTTTATCCGGAGCTTTCGCGCTCCTTTTTTCTCGTGCCGATTGGTAACGCCGTTCCGCCGGGCAAGGGAATGGCCCGCAATCGATATCACATATGTGATTCCACGGGATCGCGGCGAATGCAACTTCGCGGGTCCGGCGCATTTCGGGCCGCGACTATCCAGCCTGTGATATTCCACCGGCAGCCTGCTCCCTGCGTTGCCGCTCCCGCCCGCCGGCCACATCAAGGCCCTCAATCGCCGGGAGAAACCCGCGCGGAACGTAGAGGAGCCTGCCGCACCATGATGGGGCTGATGCAATGCCTGCCGCTGACCATCGGCAGCGTGATCGACCACGCAGAACGCAACCACAACGACACCGAAGTGGTATCGAGAGGCACAGAAGGCACGCTCGAACGCTCGACCTGGGGCCGCGTTGCCCAGCGGTCGCGCCGCGTCGCCGCCGCCCTGGAATCGCTCGGCGCGAAGCCCGGTGATCGCATCGCCAGCCTCGCCTGGAACCGGCTTCCCCATCTCGAACTCTATTACGGCGTTCCCGGCGGCGGCTATGTCCTCCACACGCTCAACCCCCGCCTGTTCGAGGAGCAGATCCGTTTCGTGCTGGCCGATGGCGGCGCGCGCATCCTGTTCGTCGATCCCGATCTTCTCCCCTTGGCGGAGGGCGTTCTTGCCATTCACGATGCGCCGGTGACCGTGGTGGTCCTGTGCGAGCGGAAGGACCTGCCGGAATCGCCGCTGGCCGATATCGTCGCCTACGAGGACCTCCTTGCCGCTGCCGAACCGCTGGCGGCCTGGCCGGACATCGACGAGCGTTCCGCCGCCGGGCTCTGCTACACTTCGGGCACGACCGGCAATCCCAAGGGCGTGCTCTACAGCCACCGTTCCACCGTGCTTCACGCCATGTCGCTCTGCTCGGCGGATTCGATGGCGCTGTCGGCGCGGGACCATGCGCTGCTGCTGCCGCCGATGTTCCACGTCAATTCATGGGGCGTGCCCTATGCCTCCGCCATGTGCGGGGCCAAGCTGGTGCTGCCCGGCAGCGCGCTGGACGGGGCTTCGCTTCACGCGCTGATCCGGGATGAGGAAATCACGTTTTCTCTCGGTGTTCCAACGGTATGGTTCACTATCCTCGACAGGATCGAGGCCACGACCACGGCCGAGGAACGCGCCGCGCTCAAGCTGGACCGCGTGTTCATGGGCGGCGCCGCCACCCCGCGCGCGCTCGTCCAGCGGTTCCGGGACCTTCTGGGCGTGGAGACGATGCAGGCCTGGGGCATGACCGAAACGAGCCCGGTCGTCGCGGTGTGCCGCACGGCAGCCCGCCACCGCGACCTTTCACCAGAGGCGCATCTGGACTTGCGCGCCAAGGCCGGGCGTTGCCTGTTCGGCAGCGAGATCGGCATCGGCGCGGAGGATGGCAGCGTCACCGGGCCCGGCGGCGACAACGTCGGCCCGCTGCTGGTACGCGGGCATTGGGTGGCCAGCGGCTACTTCGGCAAGGAGCCCGGCTCCGCGCTCGATGCCGGGGGCTGGTTCGACAGCGGCGACATCGCCCGGATCGACGGTGACGGCTTCATCCAGATCACCGACCGCGCGAAGGATGTCATCAAGTCCGGTGGGGAGTGGATCTCCTCGATCGAGCTCGAGAACGTCGCCGTCGCCCATCCCGCCGTGCGCGAGGCCGCGGTCATCGGCGTCCCGCATCCGCGCTGGCAGGAACGGCCGCTGCTGTTGCTCTGCCTCCATGAAGGGGCGAGCGTTAGCCGCGCGGAAATGCTGGCGCACCTGGCCGATCACGTCGCGCGCTGGTGGCTGCCGGACGATGTCGTCTGCGTGGACGAACTGCCGCACACCGGCTCGGGCAAGGTCATGAAGGCCGAACTGCGCCATCAATTCCGCAGCCATCTGGAACAGGCAGGCTGACATGAAGACGATCTACGCGGTATCCGCCGCCCGCACCGCCATCGGCGCCTTCGGCGGCACGCTCAAGGACAGGACGCCCGGCAACCTTGCCGCCCACGTCGGCCGCGCGGCGATCGATCGCGCCGGGATCGCGCCCGAAGCGGTGGGCAACGTGGTGTTCGGCCACGTCATCACCACGCATCCGCGCGACCATTTCGTTGCCCGCATTGCCGGGATCGGTGCCGGTGTCCCGGAGGAAGTGCCCGCGCTGACCGTCAACCGGCTTTGCGGCTCGGGGCTTCAAGCCCTGATAAGCGCCGCGCAGTCCATCATGCTCGGAGACTGCGAACTGGCCCTTGCCGGCGGAACCGAGGTCATGAGCCGCGCGGCGCATTACCTTCCGGACTTGCGCTGGGGCCGCAAGATGGGCGACGCCCGCGTGATCGACGGCCTCAACGGCGCGCTGACCGACCCGTTTCACGACATTCTCATGGGCGTTACCGCGGAAAACGTCGCACGCCGCTACGGCGTGACGCGTGAGATGCAGGATGCACTGGCACTTCTCAGCCAGCAGCGGGCGGCGCGGGCGATCGCCGAAGGGCGGTTCCGCGAACAGATCGTCCCCGTCGATATCGCCGCCCGCAAGGGCAGCGTGCGCTTCGATACCGACGAATACGTTCGCCGTGATGCGCAGCCGGAGGATTTCTCGAAGCTCCGTCCCGTCTTCGCGGAAACGGAAGGCACCGTCACCGCCGGGAATGCCTCGGGCATCAACGACGGCGCCGCCGCACTGGTGCTGGCAAGCGAACAAGCGCTCAGCGATCATGGGCTCACCCCGCTGGCCCGTCTCGTTTCCTACGGCCATGCCGGGGTTTCGCCGGAATACATGGGCATCGGCCCGGTTCCGGCGACCCGCAATGCCCTTGCCCGCGCGGGCCTGACCGTCGCCGATCTCGACGTGATCGAAGCCAACGAGGCATTCGCCGCGCAGGCCTGCGCGGTGACGCAGGAACTGGGGCTCGATCCCGAACGGGTGAACCCCAACGGCAGCGGCATCGCGCTGGGCCATCCGGTGGGCGCCACCGGCGCCATCATAACCGCCAAGCTGCTCTACGAACTGCGCCGCAGCGGCGGCCGCTACGGTCTTACCACCATGTGCATCGGCGGAGGACAGGGGATTGCGGCGATCTGGGAGCGTGTCTGAAATATCCTTCCCAAACCGATGAAATAACGCGGCATTGCGGGCATGTAACGTTCCCGTGTCCGCAATGCCGCATGGGAAGGTGGCCTCAGACGCGGCCGGTGCGGCAGCTTTCGTAAAGGAACCACGCGCGGCGCTCGGTCTCGTCGATCCATACCTCGATCAGGCTGGCGCTGGCGATATCGCCATATTCATCGCAAAGCGCGTGAACGGCGCGCATCTCGGCCACGAGCTGCTTGTTGTCGCCATGGAGTTCCGCCAGCATGTCCAGCGGATCGACATAGTCGGCATTGTTGTCGAGCAGCCGCTGGTGGCCGGAAATGTCGGAGATCGAACGGATCGTGGTGCCGCCCAGCTTGCGCGCGCGCTCGGCAATGGGGTCCGTCATCGCGAAGATCTGGTCGCCCTGCTCGTCGAGCAGAAGGTGATAATCGCGGAAATTTGGGCCGCTCATGTGCCAGTGGAAGTTCTTGGTCTTGAGATAGAGCGCAAAGACATCCGCCAGCAGCGCCTTGAGCCCGCCGGAGATATCGCGCGTCGCATCGGCGCCAAGGTCGGTGGGCGTACCCAGGCGGCGCTGGGCGGGTGTGACGAGGGTGTGCGGGTCGGACATGGGAGAGGCTCCTTCTGACGTGGCGGCGTCGGATGCCGCCAATCAGTCACCCAGATAGGCGCTGCACGGCGCCTGACCCAGCCACACCTAGGTATGGCCCGATGCCGGTATGGTACTGGCGGTATGGTCCGGTATCAGGCCAGCACCGCCTCGATCGCCGCCAGCAGCGCATCGGGGTCTATCGGCTTGGTGAGAAAGGCCGCCGCACCGCCAGCCTCTGCCTGCGCGCGCGCGGCGGGGGTGGGATAGGCGGTCATCAGGATCACCGGCTGCGTCCAGCCCTGCCGGGCCAGCTCGGACTGGAGTTCGAGCCCGGTCATCTCCGGCATGTGCAGGTCGGTGACCACGCAGGCGATCCGGGCGCGCAGGCCGCTTGCCAGCAGGCCAGCCGCGCGGTCGAAACCCAGGCCCACCATTCCCGCCGAACGCATCAGGCTGTCGAGGCTGCCCCGAACCCCGCTGTCGTCGTCGACGATGGCCACGATCGGGGGGGAGGCGGATGGATCGGGAAACGGGGCGACCAATGTTATCTCCGGCGTCTTCGGGCGGGGCCTTGCCCTCGCCCTGCTGGCCCCCCCTTGCCCAGTTGGCCCGGGGCGAGCACGCCCGCCATCATACTCAGGTGTTATAGCGATGGATGGATTCGTCCCGCACGCCCAGCATCTCGGCCATGCGCACCAGATCGGCGAGCGACTGCGCCGCCATCTTGCGCATCACGTTTCCGCGATGGATCTTCACCGTGATCTCGGACAGGTCGAGCCGGGCGGCAACCTGCTTGTTCATCAGCCCGGTCACCACCAGCGCCATGACTTCGCGTTCGCGCGGCGTCAGGCTCTCGTATGTTCCGCGCAGGAGCGTGCGGCCCTCCAGTTCGGCGCGGCGTGCGCGGTCGGAATCCAGCGCCGCCCGGACTGCCTCCAGCAATTGCCCATCCTCGAAAGGCTTGGGCAGGAAATCTATCGCGCCCGCCCGCATGGCCCGAACGGTCATCGGAATGTCGCCATGCCCGGTGATGAGGATCACCGGGATCGCCAGCCCCTCCGCCGCGAGCCGCTCCTGGAAATCGAGCCCGCTTTCGCCCGGCAGGCGGATGTCGAGCACGAGACAGCTCGCCACCTCGGGGCGGCGGGCTGCAAGGAACTGTGCCGTGGAGGCGAACAGCGCGACCTCGAACCCGCTTGCCCGCAGCAGGCTGCCGATGCTGCCGCGCACTTCGGCATCGTCGTCCAGCACGCAGACCAGCGCGGCCGTTTCGCTTCCGTTACCCGTCATGCCGGCACGATCTCCATTTCCATCCTCGCGGGAAGGCGCAAGCGGAACGTCGCGCCGCCTTGCGCATTGTTGGCGGCGGTCAGCGTGCCGCCATGCTGTTCAGCGATGGAACGGCAGATCGCCAGCCCCATGCCCATGCCTTCGCCCTTGGTGGTGAAGAACGGGCGGAACAGCGCTTCCGGGTCGCCCTCGATCCCGGTGCCGCAATCGGCGATCTCGACCGTAACCCCGCCCTGCCCGTCCGGCGAGGCGCGAACCGCCAGCGCGCGCCGTTCGGGCGCAAGCGGCGCCATCGCCTGTTCCGCGTTGAGCATGAGGTTCATCAGCACCTGCTGCAACTGCACCCTGTCTCCCAGCAGCTCGGGCAGGTCCGGCGCCAGCACGATGTCGAGCGCGACGCCCTTGGCCTGGAAATCGCGCCGCAGCAGGGCCGCCGTCTCCTCCACGAGCGGGGGAAGCGCGATGCCTTCGCGCTTGGGATCGGCCTTGCGGGCGAGTTCGCGGATGCGGGCGATGACATCGGCGGCGCGGGTGCCGTTGCTCGTGATATGGTCGAGACAGTCGGATACTTCGGCGGCTGAGGGCGCCTCGCGCTCCAGCCAGCGCTTGCCAGAGCGGGCATATGTGATGATCGCCGAAAGCGGCTGGTTGACTTCATGCGCGATAGACGCGGCAAGCTGGCCCAGCGTCGTCACCCGCGACATGTGTGTCAGCTCCGCCTGAGACTGGGCGAGCCGCGCCTGGGCGCGGTTGCGCTCGGTCACGTCGAGCGCCATGACCAGCACGCGCTTCCACCCGCCGTGATCGGGCGGCAGCGAGACTTGCAGCAGCACGTCGATCACCTCGCCCGCGCGGGTGACGAAGCGGGTCTCCTCCTCGATCGATTCCGCGCCGTCCAGCAAGCCCGAATAGATGCGCGACAGGGACTCGAAAGCCGCCGCGGTCGCGAATTCGCCGATGGTGCCGCCGATCAGTTCGGCCCGGTCCGCCAGCCCGAACAGCCGCGCCGCGGCATGATTGGCGTTGCGCACGCGCGCGGAACCGAAGGCCATGTCGACCATGCCGTCTTCGATATCAGAGCCTTGCAGCGCGCCGAACAGGCGATAGGCGCCCGACCAGTCTGATTCCCATATCGGAAAGCCCGCCGCCGAGAAGATCGTGCGATAGCGAGCATCGGAACGCTCCCGCTCCGCCCCTTCGGCAAGCTGGCGCAGGAACAGGACGGTAGTGACCAGAAGCGCCACGAGGCTCACCGCAAGCCGCATCGCGGGCGAACCCATCGGCGCGCTCCAGTGCGAGACGCAGTAGCCCGCGAATGCGAGCACCGCGCAGAACACCGCCGCGAACAGCACCAGTTCGCGCGACTGGGTGCGGCCCACCAGCACCACCACCGTGGTATAGAGCACCGCGACCGCACCCTGGAACGGGCTCAGCACGTCAAGCGCAAAGATCCCCAGCGCCAGAAGAGCGGCCGATAACGCATAGATCTTGCTGACCAAACTTCTTGCCTCGGCATCGCCGTGCATCGCCGCCTCCTGCCAGGAACCGTACCGGGGCCTGACGGGGAACGTGCCGGGGAGTTTTCCGGGGCGCAACCACAACCTTCGGTTAGGTCCGCTCATGCCAGCGGGACGGCAAGGACCACGCGGGTGCCGGGGCGGGCATCCTCCCAGACCAGCGCCGCGCCGATCCGCGCAGCCAGCATCGCGATCAGCCGGGCACCGAAACCGGCGGAAGGCAGCGCGCCGCCGTGCCCCGCGCCATCGTCCTCCACCGTCAGCCTCAGGGCATGAGGCCCTGCGAGGCTCAGGCCGATCCGCACCTCGCCGGGCGCTTGCGCGGCATAGGCGTACTTGCAGGCATTGAGCACGCATTCCGATGCGATGAGCCCCATCGCCGCCGCGAGCCGGGCGGGCACCAGAACAGCATCCGAACGGACCCGCAACCGCCGCCCGGCCGCCGCGTCGCAGCACCCCGCCTCGATCTGCCGCGCCAGCGTGCGGAGATAGCCGCCGATATCGACCACGGCCGAAGCCGCCCCAGCCCCTGCCCCTGCCCCTGCCCCTGCCTCTGCCGTCCGCGTAAGCTGGCGGTGGACCCCGGCGATCGCGCCGATCCGCCCCAGCATCCGGTCCAGTGCAAGCCCGGCTGCAGGATCGGAAACCTCGCGCTTTTCCGCAGCGATCATCGCCATGAGAAGCTGGAGATTGTTGGCGATGCGGTGATCGCTTTCCTCGGCCTCCAGTGCGGCTTCCGGCCAGGCTTCCCCGCTTCCGGGCAGCGGCGCGGCATGGCGGGCAGGACCTTCCCGGTTCGGCGTGCGTTCAGCCATCGGCATCGGGTTTTCCTCCTGGGCTGGCCGCTCGGGCCGGTTGGGATGAGGACTTTTCGCCGCACCGCCCGCGTCTGGCCATCATACGCAGGTTTGGGGGCTTAGGCGGTTTGGGGCTTGGGTTCGGGCCCTTAAACCTGCGTATGATGGCGCGGGATGCCGCCCGGCCCGATAACCATCGGTACACGGCGGCGCAGCCCGTCCGACCATGTCCAGATTTCGCCTTGGAGACCGGCATGAGCACGATCGAAACCCGCGAATACCAGATGTTCCCCGTGCTCGCCCCCGCCGAGATCGCGCTTGCCCGCCGCTTCGCCAGCGGCCCGGAGCGGCGTTTCGAGCCGGGCGAGACCGTATATGCCATCGGCGACCGCGAAGCGCCGACCTGGCTCGTGGTCAAAGGTCAGATCGAGGTGCTGCGCCGCGACGGGCTCAATCTCGACGGTTCCGGGCGCGAGGTCCACCTTACCACGCACGGCCCCGGCCAGTTCACCGGCGAGATCAACCAGCTTGCGGGTCGTCCCTCGATCGCGGGCGGCCGGGCGGGCCCCGAAGGCTGCACCGCCCTGCCCATCGATGCCGCGCACTTGCGGGCACTGATGATCGGCTCGGCCGAACTGGGCGAGAAGGTCATGCGGGCGCTTATCCTGCGCCGTGTCGGCCTGATCGAGGAGGGCGGAGCGGGAACCATCCTGATCGGCGTGCCGGACAGCCCGGACGTGGTGCGCCTGCAGGAATTCCTGCGCCGCAGCGGTTATCCTTTCCTCGTGCTCGACGTGAGCGCCGATGCCGAAGGCAAGGCCATGGTGGAGCGGCTGGGCGTGGCGCCCGCCGAATACCCGCTCGTCGTCTGTCCGACCGGGCCGCTGCTGCGCCGCCCCCGGAACGAGGAACTGGCCGCCTGCCTGGGGCTCACCTCCCATATCGATCCCGAGACCGTCCATGACGTGGCCATCGTCGGCGCGGGGCCGGCCGGGCTGGCGGCGGCGGTCTATGCCGCGTCCGAAGGGCTGTCGGTGGTGGTGCTCGATGCGCGTTCGATGGGCGGGCAGGCAGGCGCCTCCGCCCGGATCGAGAATTACCTCGGTTTTCCCACCGGCATCTCCGGGCAGGCGCTGGCCGGGCGCGCCTTCAACCAGGCGCTCAAGTTCGGTGCCAAGATCGCCATCCCCGTCGCGGTGGAGAAGCTGGAACGCCGGGACGGACACTTGCAGCTCGCCCTTGCCGGGGCGCGAAAGGTGCAGGCGCGAACCGTGGTCATAGCTTCCGGCGCGAAATACCGCCGCCCCGCCATCGCCGGGCTGGAGCGTTACGAGGGTTCGGGCGTGTTCTACTGGGTTTCGCCGATCGAGGCGCGGCTCTGCGCCGGAGAGGAAGTCGCCCTGGTGGGCGGGGGCAATTCGGCCGGGCAGGCGGTGGTGTTCCTGGCCCCGCAGGTCAGGCGGCTTCACCTGATCGTCCGGCGGGAACTGGCCGAGACGATGTCCCGCTATCTGGTGGACCGCATTGCCGAACTGCCCAATGTCGAGGTCCATGTCGCCGCCGAAGTGGTGACGCTAGAGGGCGACGAGACGGGCCTGCTGTCCGGCGTCGAAATCCGGCACAATGCCGACGGTTCGCTGCACCACCGGGCGCTGCGCCACCTGTTCCTGTTCATCGGCGCCGATCCCAATTCCGACTGGCTGCCCGGCGAGGTCGAAACCGACGGCAAGGGCTTCGTGCTGACCGGCCAGGGAGACCGGGGGGCGCAACCGCTCGAAACGGGAATGCCCGGCGTATTTGCCATTGGCGACGTGCGCGCCGGCTCCACCAAGCGCGTGGCTGCCGCGGTAGGCGAAGGCGCGGCGGTCGTGGCTCAGATCCATGCCGCGTTCAGCCAGGAACTTGCTGAAAAGACGGAGAAAGCATCATGACCGGCTGTTCGCATAGCATGACGATCAACACCGTGACGCCAAGCGCGAAAGGCTGCGAGGAATGCCTGCGGATCGGCAGCCCCTGGGTTCACTTGCGGCTGTGCCGAAGCTGCGGACACGTCGGCTGCTGCGACGATTCTCCGCACCGCCATGCCCGCGCCCATTTCCGCGAAACGCATCACCCGATCATCGAGGGCTACGATCCACCCGAAGGCTGGGGCTGGTGCTATGTCGACGATATCGAAATCGACCTGCCCGACCAGACACCGCAATGGGGCCCGATACCGCGCTTCTATTAGAAACGCGGTATCGGAACGGTGCTTATCCTCCCCCGAAGCGCCGTTCCGCCTCAGCCGGGCAGTGGAGGCGATATCCCTCCCCCGACCCTCGCAGCCGCTGCCCGGCGCTTCTTCGTCATATCCGGCGTCTCGCCCGATCAGGCGACCTTGAACTGCGAGGCATGGGCGGTCAGCCGGTCCACCTCGTCGGTCAGGCTGCGGGCTGCGGCGGAGGCCTGCTCCACCATGGCCGCGTTCTGCTGCGTGGCGATATTCATGGCGCCGATGGCGGCGGTAATCTCGCTGACCGACGTGGCGGAAGCGCGGTTGCCGGCCGCCATCCCGCCCAGGAGCTGATGGACCTGGCCGACATCGCCCGCGATATTCTCGAAGGCGCCGTCCACCCGTTCCACCGCGCCCACGGCGGTAACGATCTCCGCCTGGGTAACGGTAAGTTGCTCGCGCGCGCTGCGGGCCTCTTCCTCGGAACGCATGGCCAGCGCCGAGACGAGATCGGCCACGACCGCGAAACCGCGCCCTGCCTCCCCGGCCCGGCCCGCCTCGACGGCGGCATTCATGGCAAGGACGCGGGTCTGGAAGGCGATCTTGTCGAGCCCTTCGATGACGCTGTCGATGTTGGTGGCGCTTTCGGCCACGCGGCGCATCGCGCCCACCGCTTCGGCGGCAACGTCACGGCCACCGCCGACCGTGGCGATCGCCTCGTCCGCGCGGGCAACGGTCTGGCTCGCGGCATTGGCGCCCGCCTTGAGCCTATTGTCGATTTCGGCCAGCGCGGCGGAACTCTGTTCGAGGCTGGCTGCGCTGGCCTCGGTCCGGCGGGCGAGATCCTCGGAAGCCTGCGCGATCTCGAACGAGCCGCCCCGGATCGCCGCCGTGCTGGCGCTGGCCGCGCCGATCAGGCCGCGCAGTTCCGAAAGCGCGGCATTGTAGTTGCGGCGCAGCTCCTCGTAGCCGTCGGGGAAGGCGCGGGCGATTTCCGCGGTGAGATCGCCCGAGGAAAGCTCCGCAAGGCTCGAAGCCAGCGTCTGTACGACCTGGCGCTGCTGCGCGTCCGCCGCTTCCTTGGCCATCGCCGCATCGCGGAACACCACGAGGGCGCGGGCGATCCCGCCGATCTCGTCAGGCCGGTCCGTTCCGGTGATCTCGATGTCGAGCTGGCCTTCCGCCAGATGTCCCATCGCCGCTTCCGCCGTTTCGAGCGGTGCGAAGAGCTTGCGGGCGCCGCGCATGTAGCCGGCGGCCGCCAGCGCGGTCACCAGGACGGCAACCAGCAGGATATTCCAGCCCAGGCTGTTCACATGGGCATAGAATTCGTCGGCGGACACGCCCACGAACAGGATGCCGATCACTTTGCCGGACCGGTCCTTGATCGGATCGTAGGCCGCGAAATAGCGCTTGCCGAGGATTTCGGTCTCGCCGCGATAGGGCTTGCCGGCGTCCAGCACCTCGTCGTGCACCGGACCTGCGGCCAGACGGCTGCCAAGCGCGCGGCCGCCCTGCTCGTTCAGGACATTGGTGGCGACGCGCGTGTCGCCCATGAAGATCGTGGCGGTGCCGCCGACCAGTTCCTTCATGCGGTCCACCGCTGCGTTATTGTCGTTAAGCACGACCTCGCCGGCGTAGAGCCTGCCTTCGCGCAGGCTGTTGTCCAGCCCGTTCTGGCGGAGCACGGACCAGGCCACGCGCATGTTGGTATCCAGTCGTTCGGTGCCTTGCTCGCGCGCGCTGCTCACGAGCAGGAACCGGGTGCCGAGGAAGATCGCGGCCGACAGCAGGACAAGCGCGGCGACGGCCATCAGGGTAACCTTGGCCGAAAGATGTTGTCTGTTCAGGAATTCACGAAAACGTGTCATGACGAATTCTCTGCTGGGGGGAAGAAGAGAGCGAACATCGCATTCGAATGGAGCTGATCTTCCACGCGAAACCGCGATTGCAATCGTTATAGGACGGCTGTCCGGCTTCAGGACTCCAGCCCGCCATTTTCCGCCGAAAATGCGTTTGAACCGGCCCCGGCATCAATTCGGAAACATGAATCTTTTGTAACCTGGCCTCCACGCGGGCTCCATGCCCGCCGGGTTAGAAAGGCCGTGCGGTCCGGGAACCGTTTGTGACATTCGCACCCTCGTCATTGCCTCTGGTTCCCGGCCCGCACCCCCAAATACCAAATACTCCGGGCGGCGCCCCCCGCGCCGCCCGGATCTTTGCGAGAAACGCAGTGGCAGCACCCGTCTTCTTCGATCCCACCGGCAACCGGCGCGTCCGGGTTCGCCGCATGGGTCTTTTCCTGTTGCTCGTGGCTCTCGCGGCCTGCGCGATCTTCGCGACGACCGTTGCCAGCGTTCCCGCCCCGCCGCCGCTGCCGATCGCCTACGAGCACGCCTCGCCGCTGCCGTTCCGCGCGCAGATCGGGCACCTGACCCGCCGCGCCCGCAAATTCCTGTTCGGAAAGGCCACCGTGCCGGCGCCCACCCCGGGCGCCAAGCCGATCACCGTCGGCTTCTACACGCCGTGGAGCGATGACAGCGCCACCTCGCTCGAGCGCCATATCGACCGGCTGGACTGGATCGCCCCGGCCACGCTCTCGGTCGACGGGACCGGCGCGCTCAAGATCGAGGACGACGCCCGCCTCGCGCATATCCTCGCCACCGCGCTGCACCGCCCGCTGGTGGTTCCCGTGCTGCAGAACACCCTCGACGGCGAGTGGCAGGGCGATGCCGCCGCCGCCCAGCTCGCCTCGCCCAGCCGCCGCCATGCACTGGAAGCGCAGGTTTCCGCCTATCTAGACAAGACCGGCTACGCCGGCGTCATGGTCGACTTCGAGACCATGCCCGCCGCCAGCCTGCCGAACCTGCGCCTGTTCCTTGGCGAGCTGCGCGCGCAGCTGGCGCCCCGGCACCGCATCGTCTCCGTCACCATGCCGATCGACAATCCCGAATGGTCGCCCCGCGCCTTCGCGCAAGTTGCCGACCGGCTGGTGCTGATGGCCTATGACGAACACTGGCAAGGCGGCACCCCCGGCCCGATCGCCTCCAACCCGTGGTTCGCGCAGAAAGTCGCCCATGCACTGGCCGGGCTGCCGCGCGGCAAGGCGATCATCGCGCTGGGCGAGTACGCCTACAACTGGCACGACGGCAAGGCGGACAGCATGACCGTCGAGGAAGCCTGGCTCGACGCGCACGACAGCACCACCGCGCCCCAGTTCGACGCGATGAGCGGCAATGCCGGCTATTCCTACGACGATGCCCAAAGCGACGGGGATCACCGCCACGACGTCTGGATGCTCGACGCCGCCGCGACGTGGAGCCAGATGAAGATCCTCTCGCGCCTTGGCGTGGGCGACATCGCGCTCTGGCGGCTCGGCTCGGAGGACCCCGGCTTCTGGAACACCGTGAAGGCGTGGCGCACGCACAGCCTGCCCAACCTCGCTCACCTCGTGCAGGCCGCCAATGTCGATGTGGAAGGCCAGGGCGAGATCCTCGACGTGACCGCCACCCCGCAGGACGGCAGCCGTGCCGTCACCTTCGACAAGACCACCGGGATGGTCTCCTCGGAGCGCTATGTCCGGCTTCCCACGCCCTATGTCGTCCACCGCACCGGCGCGCTGCCCAGGAAGCTCGCGCTGACGTTCGACGATGGCCCGGACCCGACCTGGACCCCGCGCATCCTCTCGATCCTGGAACAGTACCACGTTCCCGGCACCTTCTTCATGGTGGGCGAGAACGCGCTGACCAATCGCGACCTCGTCAAGCGCATCGCCGACGATGGCGACGAGATCGGCAATCACAGCTACACGCACCCCAACATGGCCGAGGAAGCCGCCACCGGGATCGGCCTCGAACTCAACGCCACGCAGCGCCTGATCGAGGCCACCACCGGCCATTCGATCCGCCTGTTCCGCGCGCCCTATTTCGGGGATGCCGAGCCCACCACGGCAGACGAACTCGTCCCTGCCGCCATCGCGCGCCAGCACGGCTATACCGTCGTCGGCCTGCACGTCGATCCGGACGACTGGAAGCGCCCCGGCGTCCAGCACATCATCGACAGCACCATCCAGCAGGTGGAATCGGCCTCGCCCGACCGCTCGGAGAACGTGATCCTGCTGCACGACGGCGGCGGCGACCGTTCGCAGACCGTGGCGGCGCTTCCCGTCATCATCGAGCGCCTGAAGCAGGACGGCTACACGTTCGTCCCCGTCTCGACGCTCGCCGGTCTCTCGCACGACGCGGTGATGCCCAAGGTGGACGGCGTGGACCTCTTCGCCGTGCGCGCCGACGTGGCCCTGTTCGGGGCGCTGGCGGCCATTCTCGTGGCGCTGAACTGGACCTTCTTCTTCGCGATCTCGCTGGGCGTGCTGCGTTCCGTCGGCCTCGCCTCGCTGGCCAGCCTGCTGCGCCGCCCGCAGCCGATGGACGCGCCGGAAGACACCTGCGCGCCGCTCGTCACCGTGATCATCCCCGCCTACAACGAGGAGCGCGTGATCGAATCCTCGATCCGGCGCGTGCTCGAAAGCGACTACCGGCAGCTCCAGATCATCGTCGCCGACGACGGATCGAAGGACCGCACCAGCGCCATCGTTGCCGAAGCCTTTGCCGGCGATGCCCATGTCGAACTGCTCACCCTCGTCAACGGCGGCAAGGCGGCCGCGCTCAACCGCGCGCTCAGGGATGCGCGCGGCAGCGTGATCGTGGCGCTCGATGCCGATACCCAGTTCGAACGCGAGACGATCTCGCGCCTCGTGCGCTGGTTCGCCGATCCCGCCATCGGCGCGGTGGCGGGCAATGCCAAGGTCGGCAACCGCGTCAACCTCGTCACCCGCTGGCAGGGCGTGGAATACGTCACCGCGCAGAACCTCGAAAGGCGCGCGCTGACCCGGCTCGATGCGATCATGGTCGTGCCGGGCGCTGTCGGGGCGTGGCGGCGCGAGGCGCTGGACGATGTCGGCGGCTATCCCGAAGACACCCTGGCCGAGGACCAGGACCTCACCATCGCCATCCAGCGCAAGGGCTGGAAGATCGCCTACGACGAGGACGCCGTGGCATGGACCGAAGCGCCGGAAAGCTTCAAGGCCCTGTCAAGACAGCGTTTCCGCTGGTCTTTCGGGACGCTCCAGTGCCTGTGGAAGCATCGCGGCACGCTCAGGAAGGGCCGTCCCTCCGGCCTCGCCTTCATCGGCATGCCGCAGGCCTGGCTGTTCCAGATCGTCTTCGCGGTGATCTCGCCGGCGATCGACCTCGCCCTGCTGATCTCGATCGCCGGCACCGCCCTGCGCGTTTCCCAGCACGGCTGGGCCCAGACCCAGACCGACGTGCTGCGCATGGGCGCCTACTGGCTGGCCTTCACGCTGGTGGACCTCGCCTGCGGCTGGATCGCCTATCGCCTCGACACCCGCCGCGAACGGTTCCGCCCGCTGCTGCTGCTGGCCCAGCGCTTCGTCTACCGCCAGCTCATGTACAGCGTGGTGATCCGCGCGGTGGGCGCGGCCTTTGCGGGCAAGGGCATCGGCTGGGGCAAGCTGGAACGGACCGGCCGCGTCAACGCCAGCCCTGCGGCAACCACCGCTTCGCCTGCGGTGGCAGCGCAGCCGGAACTGGAAGCGGTGCCATAATCCCTGCCTGATGCCGCGTTGGGAAACAGGCCCGTCAGCCGGCGGAAGGATCGGTGGGTTACCGGCTGTCCGCCGTCACTCCCTGGCCCCCAGCAACAGCCGCACTTCAAGCCCGCCCCCCGGCGCATCGGCCAGTTCGACCCGGCCGTCGTGCAGTTTCGCCACCGCTTCCACCAGCGCGAGGCCGAGGCCCGATCCCGCCACGGAACGCGTGGGATCGAGGCGGCCGAAGCGCTGGAGCGCCGCCTCGCGCTGAGCTTCGGGAATGCCCGGCCCATCGTCGCGAACGCCGAGCACCACTTGCCCCTCGGACTTGCCCGCGAACAGCGTGATCGCGCTGCCGCCGCCGGCGTACTTCACCGCATTGTCGATGAGATTGCCCAGCGCCTGCCCCATCAGTTCGCGGTGGAGCAGCACCGAAAGGCCCTCCGGCGCCTCGGCGGCGAGCGTGAAACCCTCCTCCTCGGCATAAGGTTCGTAAAGGGCGGCGAGGTCTTCGAGGAAGCCGTCAAGTGCCGCTTCCTCGAACCGTTCGCGGCCGATCCCGGCCTCCGCGCGGCCGATCTGGAGCGCGGTGGCAAGGATGCGCGTCAGCGTATCGGCCTCGGCCAGCGCGCGGTTCATCGCCGCTTCTGCCGCGGGATCGCTTGCCTCCAGCGCGGCCTGTTCCAGCGCCGAGCGCAGCCGGGTGACCGGCGAGCGCAAGTCGTGTGCCAGCCCTTCCGCCACCACGCGCAGTTCGCCCACCAGCGTCTCGATCCGCGCCAGCATCGCGTTGATCTCTCCCGCCAGTTCGTCGAAAGCATCGCCCGAACCGTCGAGCGGCACGCGCGCGTCGAAAGCGCCGCTGCCCACCCGGTGCGCGGTCTGCGCCATGTCGTGCACGCGCTGGCCCACCAGCCGCGAGGTCAGCACCGCCACCAGCATCGCCAGCGGCAGGGCAAGGAACAGCGCCGCCACCAGCGCCTGCTCGAAACTGTGCTGGAGCTTGAGGTCGCGCCCGATCTCGATCCCGGCCAGCAGGGTGGCCCCATCCGGCAGCCGCGTCTCGGACAAGGCCATGTGCTGGGGCTGGGTGCTGTCGCTGCGGTAGAGCACCGTCTCGAACAGGCCGCCCGCAGCGGGGTCGGGCGGCGGGAGCGCCGAGAGGTTTCCGGCAAGGCTGCGGCCCTGCGCATCGGCAAGGAGAAGCACCGGCGCGCGGCGTCCTTCGCTGCCCAGCCTCCGTTCGATATTGGCTGCCAGCGCCGTGACGCCGCCGTCCTGGTAAGTGTCCAGCAGGTCGTCGCGCAGTTCCTCGACCAGCGCCTGCTGCTCGTCGCGCACGCTCTGCTGCCCCGCGATCCACACGAACGACAGCACGCCCCCGGTGGCAACGAGCTGGAAGAGGACCACCGGAACGAACAGCCGGAAGGTGGTGGAGCGCAGGAACGGCCGCAGGCGCTTGCCCAGCCGCGCCCTCAAGCGGCGGTGCCCAGCCGGTAGCCCGCCCCGCGCACGGTGTGCAGCAGCGGCGCGGCCCCCGCCTCGTCCAGCTTGCGGCGCAGGCGGCTGACATGGACGTCGATGACATTGGTGCCGGGATCGAAATGATAATCCCACACCGCCTCCAGCAGCATGGTGCGCGTGACCACTTCGTCGACATGGCGCAGGAAGTATTCGAGCAGGCGGAATTCGCGTGGCTGCAGGTCCACCGCGCGGCTGCCGCGCTTCACCTTGCGCGCCAGCAGGTCCATCTCGAGGTCGCCGCAGGTCAGCCGCGTCTCCACCGCCGCCTGCCCGGCGCCCCGCTTTACCAGCAGGCGCACCCGGGCGAGCAGCTCGGCGAAGGCGAAGGGCTTGGTGAGATAATCGTCGGCCCCCGATGTCAGCCCGGCCACCCTGTCCTCGGTCGATCCCAGCGCCGAAAGCACGATCACCGGCGTTTCTATGCCGCCCGCGCGCAACGCGCCAAGCACGGACATGCCGTCCATCTGTGGGATCATCCGGTCCAGCACGATGGCATCGTAAGTGCCGTCGCTCGCAAGGAACAGCGCATCGCGCCCGTTGCCCGCCCGGTCCACCACGAAGCCTTCCTCCGCCATGCCCTTGGCGATGTACGTGGCCGTGGCATCGTCATCCTCGACGACCAGCAGCTTGTGACCCATGTTCTCGTCCGGCCCCTTCACGCCTCGTGGATCACGTCCTGACCGTCACGGAGCCTTGCGGCCCTGCTCGCCGGCGAGGTCGATCATCCGAACCGCGCCCTGACGCACCACTTTGAGATGCATAGGGCGTGGACCCTGCGCAGACAACTCTTCCGCCAGCGCCTGAAGGGATTCGGTATGCTGGCCGTCCGCGCTCTCGATCCAGTCGCCCACGGTGAGCCCTGCGCGCTCGGCGTTGCCGCGTGCGCGAACGCTGGTGACGACGAGGCCCGGCTGAGGGCCGGGAACCGGGTCCGCGGTGAAATCCAGCACCCGCCGCCAGGCCTCGCCCGGCTGCGCCACCGGACCGTGCGGCATGGTGTGCCCGAGCAGGCCGAAATGCCGCTGCGCCCAGATATCCCCCCAGGTAAGCGCGCCCGTCACCGCGAGCAGCGCGCCCAGCATCGGCAGCAGGTTTATGATCCGGCTCCTGTTCCCGCTCGTCTCGGTCATGCGCAATGGTCCTGCGAGCAGGCGTTCGGCCGGGGAGAAGGGGGCGAAATGGGCATGCCTTGGAACGGTCCTCGATGCCAGTTCGCGACTGGCCGCAGTCTGCACCCTTGCCCGGCACTATCGCAGCAGCGCTGCGCGAAGTCACATTAAGGAAAGTCCATGTTTGCTCCACCCTGCGGCAAGGTCCGCAGGCGCAGACCGGCACCATGACCAGGGTAGCAACACGCAGGCGCCGGCGCTGGATCGGGCCGCTCATCACGGGAATCGTCGTTTTCGCGGTGCTTCTCGGCGCCGTGTTCGGATGGCTCGGCGCCTGGAACGCGAGCCCCTTCACCGACCTGCCCGGTAAGACAGGGGCAGGCGCGCGCGCGCAGGGCTATGCCGCCGTCGTCCTGTCGGGCGACATGGGCCCGCGTACCGGGCTCGGCGGTGAAATCGCCGAACGCCTCGCAAGCCATGGCGTCGCTACCGTCGCCGTCAATTCGCTCAACTACTTCAAGGTGCGCCGCACGCCGGAGCAGGTCACGGCCCTGCTGTCGGACGCGATCCGGCGGGCCATGGCGCTGGGCCATGTCGGCCGCGTGGTCGTGCTGGGCCAGTCGTTCGGGTCGGACATGGTCCATGTCGGCCTCGAACACCTCTCGCCCGACATGCGCCGCCATGTCGCGCTGGTCGTGCTGACGGTGCCCACGCAAACCGTGTTCCTGCGCGTCTCGCCGCTGGAATGGCTAGACCGTACCCCGCCCGATGCCCCCGCCATCGCCAGCGCCCGCAAGCTCGACTGGCTGCCGGTGGTGTGCATCCATGGCCAGGATGAGGCCGACAGCCTCTGCCCCCTGCTTCACCTGCCGCGGCTGACGCAGATCGTCCTGCCCGGCGACCATTATCTCAACAAGGATGCCGACCGGCTGTTCGGGGCGATTCATCAGGCGATCGCCCGCCTCGTGCCTTCCGGTCCGGAGACTGCCCGATGATCCGAGTTCCCTTTCCCCTGCGCTTCCTCCTCCCGGTACTGGGCATCGCCCTGGCCGCGACCGCCCCGGCCCAGCCGTCGAACGCGCCCAGCCCTTATGGACGCTGGCTCAATCCGCACGGCGACGTGGAGGTTTCGGTGGCGCCCTGCGGGGCCATGCTTTGCGGCACCGTCACCTGGGTCGGCGGGCAGGCGCTGGCGGATGCCGCCGATGCGGGCGTGCCCCATCTGGTCGGCACCCAGCTCCTGCGCGACTATCATCCCGAAGGCAGCGGCGCCTGGCAGGGCGAGGTCTATGTGCCCGACATGGGCGAAAGCTTCTTCTCCCGCATTCACCAGAGCGATCCCGCGCACCTGAAGATCAGCGGCTGCATCCTGCACGGCCTGCTCTGCAAGTCGCAGACATGGACGCGCCGGCCGTGAACGCGCACCTCAAGTCGCTGGCAGCGCGGCTGGCGGTTCCCGCCCAGCTCGCCGTCGCCGCGCTGGTGCTCGGCCTTGCTGCGCTCTGCCTGCACCGGCTGGCCACATCGCTGGACATTCACGCCGTGCTGCGGACCGCGCGGGCGATCCCCGGCTGGCGGCTCGCGGCGGCGTTCGCGCTCACGGCCGGCAGCTACCTGCTGCTCACGGCCTACGATGTCATGGCCCTGCGCACGATCGGCCGCCCCCTGCCCTACCGCACGGCCGCGCTCGCCTCCTTCACCAGCTACACGCTGAGCCACAATCTCGGCTTCGGCATCCTTACCGGCGCAGCCGCGCGCCTGCGCATCTACGGTGCGAAAGGCCTCGGCACCGGCGAAGTCGCCCGCGTGACCGCCATCGCCGGGGTGACCTTCTGGACCGGTGTCTTCGCCTCGGCCTCGCTGGCGCTGCTGGTCCACCGCCGTCCGCTTGCCGTCGCCGGGCACGTCGTCTCGATGGGCGCGCAGCACGCGGCAGGCGCGGGCCTGCTGGCGCTGCTGGTAGGCGCCACGCTGATGGCGCGGCGCTGGCACCTGCCCCGCCCTGCCGCCATTGCCCGCATGACGCTGGTCGCCCTGGCCGACATCGCCGCCGCCTGCGGCACGCTCTACGTCCTGCTTCCGCACCTCGCCATCGCGCTCTATCCGCCGCTGCTGCTGGCCTATGTCCTGGCCATCGTCGTCGCGCTGGTGAGCCACGTTCCCGGCGGCCTCGGCGTGTTCGAGGCAACCGTCGTCGCGCTCTGCCCGCAAATCCCGCCCGGAGAACTGCTCGCCGCGCTGCTGGTCTACCGCATCGTCTATTACCTGCTGCCGCTGGCGCTCGCCCTCGTGCTGCTGGTCCGGCACGAACATGCGCGCTGGCGCCGTCCGGCAGCCCTTGCCGCGCGCGCGGCGGAGACCATGATCGTCGGCCTCGCGCCGCGCGTGATCGCGCTGCTGGTGTTCTTCGGCGGAGCGATCCTGCTGCTGTCCGGCACGACCCCAGCGCTGCCCGAACGCATGGCGGCGATCCGGGGCGTGGTGCCGCTGCCTTTCGTCGAAGCCTCCCAGATCGCCGCCAGTCTCGTGGGAACCACGCTGCTGCTGCTCGCCCCCGCGCTCTACCGGCGGCTCGACGCGGCTTTCCTGCTGACCCGCGCCCTGCTGCTGGCCGGGGCCTGCTTTTCGCTGGCGAAAGGCCTCGACTATGAAGAGGCGCTCACCCTGCTGGCGGTAGCGGGTGTTCTGCAACTGGCGCGCAAGGGTTTCTGGCGGCGGACCGCGCTCACCACCGACGTGATGAGCGTGAACTGGATCATGGCTATGGTCGCCACGATCGCGCTGATGATCGTGATCGGCTACTTCACCCAGACCTTCCCCGCCTATCGCAGCAGCCTCTGGTGGAAGTTCGCATGGTCGGGCGATGCCTCGCGCTACATGCGCACGAGTTTCGCGGTGGCGGTGCTGACCGGCGCTTTCGTGCTGCTGGCGTTCCTGCGCCCGTCCCGCCACGCAGTCCAGCCCGGAGACGCCCCGGTCGACGTGGCGCAGGCGCTGACCCATGCGGTGCGCAGCGAGGCGATGCTGGCGCTGACCGGGGACAAGCTGTTCCTTGCCGGACCCGACAGCCGCAGCATGCTGATGTATCAGGTGCAGGGCCATTCCTGGATCGTCATGGGAGACCCGGTGGGCGATCCGTCCGACTGGCCCGAACTGCTCTGGCGCCTGCGTGAGCGCGCCGATGCCAACCAGGGCCGCGTCCTGCTCTATCAGGTGACTCCCGCTGTGCTGCCGATCGCCATCGACATGGGCCTGCAACTGATGAAGTACGGCGAGGAGGCCCGTGTGCCGCTGGCCGAATTCGGGCTGGACGGTCCCGCCGCCCGCCCGCTGCGCCACGCCATGCGCCGCGCCGAGCGCGAAGGCGCGGAATTCGCCATCGTCCCGGCCGCCCGCACCGGCGCGATCATGGGCGAACTGCGCGCCGTTTCCGACGCCTGGCTGCACGCCAAGGGCCAGCGCGAGAAAGCCTTCAGCGTCGGCCGTTTCGAGGCGGACTACATCGCCCGCTGCGACATCGCCGTGGTCCGCTGCGAGGGGCGGATCGTCGCTTTCGCCAATCTCTGGAAGACGGCGGGCCGCGAGGAGCTTTCGGTGGATCTCATGCGGCACTGCGCCGAAGTGCCCTACGGCTGCATGGACTTTTTGTTCACCCGGCTCATGCTCTGGGGGCGGCAGGAAGGCTATCAGTGGTTCAATCTCGGCCTTGCCCCGCTCTCCGGTATCGAGGCACGGCGGCTCGCGCCGACATGGGCGCGCGCTGCGGGGATGCTGTTCCGCCACGGGGAAGCCTTCTACGGGTTCGAGGGCCTGCGTAACTACAAGGAAAAGTTCTGCCCGGTGTGGGAGCCGCGCTTCATCGCCTGCAACGGCGGCATGGCGACCGGCCGCGCCCTGCTCGATCTCCAGTCTCTGATCGCCGATGGCAAGGGCAGCGCGGCGCGTCAGCAGGCGCGGCTCCGCCTTCGCGATGCGGAAAAGCTTCAATTGGCCTGAGCGAAGCGCTCCCTGCGGTTCAGGCTGAACTCGATCGGCACGGACACGTCGAGTTCGTCGGGCCGGTCGCGCGGGATTTCCGGCAGGGGCTCCGCGCGCCGCACCATGCGAAGCGCTTCGGCATCGAGCGCGGCAAAGCCCGAGCGGCCCACCACTTGCGCGGAAAGCACTTCGCCTTTCCGGTTCATCCGGAAGCGGAGCTGCACCACGCCCTGCTGGCGGCGGCCGAGCGCATCGGCAGGATAGCGGCGCATCTCCTCGATCCGGGCGAGCAGCAGGCCCTCGAAAGTGGTGTCGCCCTTGCGCGGCTGCGGGGGAGGCGGCACGTCCACCGCATCGACAGCCATCCGCACCGGCTCGAACGTCAGCGCGGCGGGCGCGAATTCCACCGGCGGCGCCAGCACGAGCCGGGGCAAGGGCGCCGCCATGGCCGGGGCGACCGGCAATGTGCGGGCCGGAACCGGGGTCTCCCGGCTTTCCTTGGGCGGCGAGGGATGAAGAATGCGCACCGGCGCGGCCGGCAGGGCCTTGAGCCGCACGACCGTGACAGGCGGCGAAGGCGGCCGAACCGGGGCCGGGCCAAGGCGCCACTGCATGAACAGCACCGCCCCCAGCAGAACGTGGAACCCGGCCGCCATCGCGGCGGCCATGCACTTCCTGGAAACCGAGACCTGATCTGCGACGCGAGCCATGCCGCGCCTTATACGCTAATGCGAATTATTCGCAACACCTGCCAGTTCGGGAAGAAGTCTCCCGCAGTCAGGACGCCGCATCGGTGAGATAGGCGCCGGGCTTGATGTCCCGCATGGCCAATGTCGTGTTGAAGTGCCGCACGCCGGGGAGTCTTCGCAGCCGGTGGCGCAGGAACTCGTCCAGTTCCGGCACCCCGCCGGTCATGACGTGCAGCAGATAGTCGAAATCGCCCACCGTCGCGTGGCATGCCAGGATCGCCGGCTGATCGAGCACGGCGCGTTCGAATGCCTCGTGATGGTCGAACTCGATGGAAACATGGACGAAGGCGCTGGTGGAAAGCCCGATCGCGACCGGATCGATCGTGGCCCGGTACCCGGTAATGACGCCCGCCTTCTCCATCGCCTGCACGCGTTTCCAGCTTGGCGTCTTCGACAGTCCCGCCGTTTCGCCCAGGCTGGCGAAACTGAGCCGGGCATCACGCTCAAGCGCTTCGAGCAGGCGGGTGTCGAGGGCATCGAGGACCAGCGGCTTTCGCATCGGAACGTTCGTTCTCCAAAACCTGCAATATGTTGCCATACGCTCCGGTTATCGCCGGAAATTCCACGATATTTGGGCCAATGTCCCGGAACCGCGGTGCTAAACGTCCTCTCACACAAAGGATTGGGAGGCAATATGGAACGCCGCAAGGTCTACGAACTGCTCGAAGCGCCCGCGACGCTGGACTACGAGCTCTATCTCGACACCGAACGCCTGCTGTCCTGCCAGAAGCCCTTCGACGAGCTGTGCAACCGGGACGAACTCCAGTTCCAGATCGTCCATCAGGTCGAGGAGCTCTGGATGAAACTCATGGCCTATACCATCGTTGAGGTGGACGAGTATCTTCGCGCCGGGCACGCTCTGCGCGTCACCACCCTGCTAGCCCGCTGTCATCGGCTCCTGCGGATGATGATCGACCAGCTCGACGTCCTGGAAACCATGTCGCCCAAGGAGTACCAGCAGATCCGGCTTCAGCTTGGCAATGGAAGCGGCCAGGAATCGCCCGGTTTCCGCGTGCTCCTGCGCATCATTCCCGATCTTTGGCAAAGCTTCGAGGCGACCTATCTCACCGCCGCCGGCCGCACCGTGCGCGACATCTACGACCATGGCTACGCGCATGACGAAGCCTATGTCGTTGCCGAGGCGCTGATCGAGCTGGACGAACTGTTCGGCAAGTTCCGCTGGCATCACCTGTTCCTCATCCACCGCTCCATCGGCATGGGCTCCGCTTCGCTGAAGGGCCGCTCGGTCGACCTGCTCCAGGCGGGCGCGAAGCACCGCTTCTTCCCCGCGCTGTGGGACGTCCGGGTCGAGATGACGGACGAATGGGGCCACGATTATGGACGCGTGCGCGAAAGCATCGCCGAAGCCGGAGCCCACTGACCCTCATGCGCGACCTGTTCCACCTTCCCTCCGGCGGCCCCTATCTGCTCAGCCACTCGGTAGGCTGCCTGCCCCGCCGCGCCCGCGCCGCGCTGGAGGCAGGCTACCTCGAACCCTGGCAGCAGACGGGCGGCGCCGCCTGGGGGCCGTGGCTGGAGACGATCGAGGGCTTTCGCGCCGCACTGGCCGCGCTGATCGGCGCCGACACCGCCGAGGTCGCCCCGCAGCAGAGCGTATCGGCCGCGCTGTTCTCCTTCCTTTCGGGCCTCCGGGCGGTCGGCGGGCGGAACCGCATCCTGATGTCGGAACAGGCCTTCCCCACGGTCGGCTTCGTCGCTGCGGGACTGGAACGACTGGGTTTCGAGACCGCGTTCATCCCCGCCGCACGCTCACCGGGCGACGCGGCGAACTGGGAGAGCCACATCGACGGCAGCGTCGCCGCCGTCGTCGCCATGCATGTCCACTCCAACACCGGGGTGGTTTCGCCGCTCGCCGAAATTGCGGCGCTGGCACGCCATCATGGCGCGATCTCGGTCGTCGATGCCGCACAGTCTGCCGGAATCCTGCCGATCACGCCTCGCGAATGGGGGGTCGACGCGGTGATCGGGTCGAGCGTGAAATGGCTCTGCGGCGGACCGGGCGCAGCTTGGCTCTGGCTCCGCCGCGAACTGGCAGGCGTGATCGAGCCGCTGGATCTCGGCTGGTTCGGCCACGAAGACCCCTACGCCTTCGATATCCGGCATTTTCGCCATGCCGCCGATGCCCGCCGCTTCCAGGGCGGCAGCCCGTCCATCGCGCCATTCGCCCTCGCCCGCGCCGGGATCGAGACGATCCTGGAGATCGGGCAGGACGAGATCCTGCGCGGCAATCGCGCCTGCATCGCCGCCTTTGCGGAAGCCGTGGGCCGCCCGGTCGACATGACGGATCGCGGCGGCACGCTGTGCCTCGCGTTCGATGATCCGGCCGCGATTGCCTCGGCGCTGAGCGCGCAGGGCTTTCATTTCGACATGCGGGGCAAGTGCCTGCGCGCCTCGTTCCACGCCTGGAACAGCCCGGAAGAAGCCGCCCTGCTCGGCCGGACGATCGCAGACACGAGGCTGGCGTTCCGCCCCGCGGCCTGACCGCCGCCGCATGTCCTTGGGGATCGGAAGGCGCGCCCGGCTTTTCGTGACCCGGCAGGAATGCTAGTCGGTGGCTCCTGAAAGCGCGATCCCGCCGGATGCGGGACATATCCGGGAAAGACAGACAAGACGATGACCGAAGCAATCCAGCCCGCGCCCGCCGCGCTGCCAAAGACCCTGTCCTGGCCGCACCTGCTGGCGCTCGGCGTCGGTTCCATCGTCGGCACCGGCATCCTGACGCTGATCGGCGTCGGCGCCGACCGTGCCGGTCCGGCAGTGCTGGTTTCCTTCGCCATCGCCGGTGCCATCTGCGCCTGCGCCGCGCTCGCCTATGCCGAGCTTTCGACGATGATGCCCACCGCCGGCAGCGCCTACAGCTACAGCCACAAGGTGCTGGGCAGCACGATAGGCTGGATCGTCGGCTGGAGCCTGATCCTCGAATATTCGCTGGTGGTATCGACCGTCGCGGTCGGCTGGTCGGGCTATGCCTCGCCGCTGCTCCACGCGGTGGGCTTCCCGAAGGCACTGACCGAGGGCCCGGAACTGGGCGGTCTCGTCAATGTCCCCGCCGTGTTCATCATCGCCGTCGTCGCGGGCCTGCTCGCCTTCGGCACGCGGGAAAGCGCGCGGATCAACACGGTGCTCGTCGTCATCAAGATCCTGACGCTCAGCCTCTTCGTCGCCGTGGCCCTGCCCGCGTTCGACGCCGCCAACCTTTCCCCCTTCATGCCTTACGGCTTCGGCAAGTCGATGAGCCCCGACGGGATCGAACGCGGCGTCATGGCCGCCGCCGCGATCATCTTCTTCGCCTTCTACGGTTTCGATGCGATCTCGACCGCGGCCGAGGAAACCCGCAATCCCAGCCGGGACCTCGTGATCGGCATCATCGGCTCGCTGGCGATCTGCACGCTCGTCTACGTGCTGGTTGCCGCCGCCGCGATCGGCGCGATGCCCTTTACCCGCTTCGCCGACAGCCCCGAGCCGCTCGCCCTGATCCTGCGCCAGATGGGCCGCGAGCCGGTCGCCCGCGTCGTCGCCATCGCGGCCGTGATCGCCTTGCCCACCGTGCTGCTCGGCTTCCTCTACGGCCAGAGCCGCATCTTCCTCGCCATGGCCCGCGACGGCTTCCTGCCCGCCTCGCTCGCAAAGCTCTCGTCGCGCGGAACCCCGGTGCGGGTCACGACGATGACGGCGGTGATCGTGGCCATCCTGGCCGGCATCCTGCCGATCTCGGAAATCGCCGCGCTCGCCAATGCCGGAACCCTCATCGCCTTTGCAGCAGTGGGCACCTGCCTGATCGTGCTGCGAAAGCGCGAACCCGGCGCGCACCGCCCGTTCCGCGTTCCCGCGGGCATTCTCGTCGGCGTGCTGACGATCGGCGGCTGCCTCTATCTCTTCGCGAGCCTGCCGAACAAGACGCTGCTGGCCTGCCTCGGCTGGAACGTCCTGGGTGCCGCGCTCTTCCTGCTCCATGGTCGCCGCCGCGCCGCCTGACGCGCGCGCCCCGACCGGACCGGTGAACTCCCGTTCATCGGCTTGCAACCCTGTAATCCGCCCATTACCGATGGCCGGATGATCGCCTTTACCCGAACGGCCGCTGCGGTCGGCGCGCTGCTTGCGCTTTCCCTTGCCGCCCCGCGCACCGTCCAGCCTGCAATGGCTGCCGAACCGGTCGTCCCCGTGCTTTACGGCGGCGCCACGGTGATCGACGGCACGGGCGCAGGCGCCCGCGCCAATCAGGACATCCTCGTCCAGGGAGACCGCATCCTCGCGATCGGTCCGCACGGTTCACTCCCGGCGGAAGAGGTCGCAGGGGCGCGCAAGGTCGATCTTTCCGGGCGCTGGGTCATTCCCGGCCTGATCGACACGCACGTGCACATGGCGACCCCGCCGAACCCGAAGCGCGCGCAAGGCCAGCTCCGCCGCCTGCTCTATGGCGGCGTGACCTCGGTACGGGACATGGCGGACGACCTGCGCTCGGTCAGCGAACTCGCGCGCGCGGCCCTCGTCGGCGAAATTCCGGCGCCGGACATCTATTCCGCCGCCGTCATGGCCGGGCCGCCGTTCTTCGGCGATCCCCGTGTCGGCGCGGTCAGCATGGGATACACGCCCGGCACCGCGCCCTGGGCACAATCGATCGACGCCAGGACCCCGATCCCCACCGCGATCACCCTGGCGCGCGGCACCGGCGCCACCGCGATCAAGATCTACGCCGACCTTCCCGCCGATCGCATCGCCGCGCTCACCGCCGAGGCACACAGGCAGGGCATGAAGGTCTGGGCGCACAGCGCCGTCTTCCCGACACGCCCGGCCGACGTCATCGCCGCCGGGCCCGACGTGGTCAGCCACGCGTGCTACCTCGCCTATCAACTCGAACCGGTCATGCTCGCCTCCTACGAGGACCATACGCCCGTTCACGAGAACCTGCTGGCGAAGAAGGGCGACGATCCCGTGATCGCCGGGCTCTACCGCGACATGCTGGCGCGCGGCACCCTGCTCGACGCGACCGGGAGCCTGTTCGTGCGCTATGACCGGCTGCGCAGGGAACACCCGGAAACCCGCGCGCTGCGCTGCACCGGCGCAGCCACCGCGCGCCTCGTGCGGCAGGCATGGAAAGCGGGCGTGCCGATATCGACCGGAACCGATTTCGAGGCCGATACCGCCAGCCCATGGCCCGCGCTTTACGACGAGCTGGACTTCATGGCCCGCGATGTCGGGATGCCGCCGCTGGCCGTGATCCATGCAGCAACGCTCATAGGGGCCAGGGCCGCCGGGCAGGAGAAGGACACCGGATCGATCGAGCCGGGCAAGCTTGCCAACTTCGTGGTGCTCGGCGCCGATCCGCTGAAGGATATCGCCAACATTCGCAGCATCGAAAGCACGGTGAAACGCGGCAAGGCCTATGCCCGCGCCGATTACAAGCCCGTGACGACCGAGGAAATGGGAACGGACGATGATTGACCGGCGTGCACTGATCGCCCGCGGCGCGATGACCATGGCCGCCGCAACTTTCGCACCGGGCACGGCCATGGCCGCGGCGGCATCCGCAAAGGGCCGGATCGACGACTGGATCGTAATCAATGCGCTGGGCGGCCTCGCCGATCCCAACAGCGAAAGCGGCGCCGATGTGGAGCAGTTCACGCCGCGCGTGCTGGCCGAAGCGGCGGCCTCGGGGCTGACGGCGGTGAACGTCACGCTGGGATATGTCTCCGGGCCTGCCGAGCCTTTCGAGTTCAGCGTGCGCGAAATCGCGCAAACCGATGCCGCGATCCGCGCCAACAGCGGCAGGCTGGCAAAGATCCTGACCGCCGCCGACATCCGCAAGGCCAAGGCGGACGGCAAGGTCGGCGTGATCTACGGCTTCCAGAACGGCGCGATGATGGGCAGCGATGCGAGCCGCGTCGATATCTTTGCGGGCCTTGGGGTGCGCGTGTTCCAGCTTACCTACAATCCGGCGAACCAGCTTGGCGACGGTTCGATGGCACCGGAAAACCGGGGTCTGACGCCGTTCGGCCGTGAGGTGGTGGAGCGGCTCAACGCGGCGAAAGTGATGGTCGATCTCTCGCACAGCGGCGAGCGGACCTGCCTCGAGGCGGCGCGCCTGTCCCGCGTGCCGATATCGATCAACCACACCGGCTGCCGCGCCGTAACCGACCTGCCCCGCAACAAGACGGACGCCGAACTGCGGCTTGTGGCGGAAAAGGGCGGGTTCGTGGGCATCTACTTCATGCCCTTCCTCAACGCTTCGGGCCATGCCACGGCGCAGGACGTGGTGCGCCACATCGATCATGCCGTGAACCTGTGCGGCGAGGATCATGTCGGCATCGGCACGGATGGCACCGTCACCCAGATCGACGACCTCCAGCACTACCAGAGCGTCCTTGCAAAAGAGATCGCCGAACGCCGGGCCGCCGGGATCAGCGCCGCGGGCGAACGGCCGGACACCTACCCCTTCATCACCGACCTGCGCGGCCCCGACCAGTTCCGCGAACTGGCCCGCCTGCTCGCCGCGAAGGGTTATTCGAGCACGCGGATCGAGAAGATCATGGGTCTGAACTTCCTGCGCCACGCGCAGACCGTCTGGGGCGGCTGAGCCCGCCCTGTCAGGCGTGCGTGATCGCGCCCGCTTCCCACAGCGGGGCGCCACGGGTTTCGCGCAAGGACGGGATCGTGCGCCCATCCCGGTCGGTCACGCCGTATTCGGCGGCGAGTTCGGCGTTGATGAATGTCCCGCCGGAGCGCGCGTGCAGGTTCGGGTCCATGGCCAGCGCCGCGATCACCCGCCCCGGGAACTCCGGCGAAGAACCGGCCGCGCTGTTGAGTTGGCTGGCCATGCCTGGCACCGACTTGAGGTTCTCCAGCGCGCGTTCGGTATACGTGAAACCCTGCCAGAGCGAGAGCGCCGTCACGCCTGTTTCGCGCAGTTCGTGGCCCATGTCGCGCATCATCCGGTCGGTCGCGGTCTTGGTCGTGCCGAAGACCACGTCGTAAGTGTACGTCACCCCGACATAGCCGGAAAGCGCCGCGATCAGGCCCGATCCCTGCGGCACCATGATCCGCGCGGCGTGCCAGGCCGCGATGTAGGCGGCGCGCAGCCCGGTATCCCAGACTTCCCATTCCGCCAGCGGCTTTTCCCAGAAACCGTCACGCCGGGTCATCGCCTCGGGAATGGCCATGGCGTTGTTGACGAGCAGATCGAGCCGGCCCTCCTCACGCTCGATCCGTTCGAAAACGGCCGCGATCTGCGCCTCATCCGCAAGGTCCATCTGCACGGCAATGCCCTTGCCGCCGCGCGCGTCCACTTCGGCCACCGTTTCCGCCAGCGTTCCCGGCAAGGCGCTCTGCCCCGCCTCCACCGTTCGGCCGGTGACGTAAACCGTGGCGCCATGTTCGGCCAGGGCACAGGCGATGCCCTTGCCGATGCCGCGGCTGGCACCCGTGACGAGCGCGACCCGGCCGACCAGCCCGTCGGAAATCCGTGCCATCAGCCCTGCTCCCTGGCCGGATTGCGCGGCGCGCGGCGATTGACCAGCGGCCGCTGATAGGAGGGGTCTTCCGCGTTCCGGCTCGATACGCCGTTCAGCGCGATATCGGGTACGTCGGCGAAGGGAATGGGCATCGGTTGCGGCACGAAGCCCCATTCGATCACATTGGTCCGCAGCGCGATTTTCCACTGCCCGTCCCGCCTTTCGAGCCGGTCGATATAGCGCCCGCCGGCAACCCACAGGCTTTCATCGCGGTTGCGGCCGGTGAACTGGTAGTAGGTTTCGGTATGGGCCGTATCGCCGTCGAGGTCGATCGTGGTCTGGAGCAGGGCGTGATGGGTCAGGATCTGCCCCGCCTCGTGCATCGGGATCGCCCAGTCCCAGCAATCCGCCGCACTGCCGACGAACGGCCCCGCCGCCGTTTCCGCATCCTCGTGGAAGGCCGACAGATAGATGTCCCGATCGAAACGATCCATCCCGCGCGAAAACCGCGCGAGGCACTCCATGATGTCCTGCTTGTCGAGCAGTTCGCCAAGACGGCTTTCACGGTCACTTGCCACGGTAATCGACCTCCGAAATCGGCTTCCAGACCGGTGAGCCCCGGCTTGCACGGGCCGAGGCGATCACGCTGCCGTCCACGTCCGCAATCCCGTATTCCTGCGCCAGTTCGGCTGTGACGAATTCCCCGCCCGATCGTTTCATGATCTGCGGATCGGCTGCCAGCGCAGCCACGACGCGGCCGGGGTGTTCCACCGAACTGCCCTGCATCGAGGTGATAGAGGTGGTCATCCGGTCGCCCATCCTGGCGAGGTTGTCCCGCGCCTTCTCGGTGAGCGTCAGCCCCTGCCAAAGGGTGAGCGAGGCGACGCCGTGCGGCTCCAGCTCGATCGCCATGTCGCGCGCCATGCGGTCTACCGCGGATTTCGAGGTACCGAAGATCACGCCGTAAGTATAAGTTACTGCAGCAAAGCCGGAGATCGCCACGATCAACCCCGAGCCCTGCGGCGCCATGATCCGCGCCGCATGCCACGCCGCAACATAGTTGGAACGCACGCCGACATCCCACATCTCGAGATTGGAAAGCGGCTTTTCCCAGAAACCCTTGGGCTCCAGCAGATCGTCGGACAGCGTGAAGGCGTTGTTGACGAGAATGTCGAGCCGGCCCTGCTCCCGCTCGATCTGTTCGAAGAGGGCCGCCACTGCCGCATCGTTTCCATGGTCGCAGGCGACCGCCACGCCGCTACCGCCGCTTGCGCGCCCGCGTTCGTCACATTCGGCCGCAGTGCCGCCGACGGTGCCGGGCAGGTAATAGTCCCCCTCGCGCACGGTGCGTCCGGTGACGTAGACCGTCGCGCCCTGCTCGGCCAGCACCAGCGCGATGCCCTTGCCGATACCCCGGCTGGCGCCCGTGACCAGCGCGACCTTTCCGGACAGCGGCGCGCTCATCCGCGATCTCCCGCGAACCATGCCTCGCTGTAATCGCCCTTGGCCCGGCCGGGGAAATGCTCAGCGGTAAAGGGATAGCCCATGACACCCCTGGACCAGTCCGCCGCGGCGCCCCAGTCCTGCTCCCAGTCGTAGAGCATCACCCGCCCGGCGATGCGCCACTCTCCCCCGCGCTTCTCGAAACTGTCGAGATAGCGGCCGCCGATGCAGGTGTCGCGGTCGCCATTGCCCATGTCGACGCGGTGATAGGAAAAGACGTGCGTTTCCGCCTTCGCACGGTCTCCGTCCAGTTCGATAAACGATTGGCCGATCAGGTGCTGGGTGTCCTTGATCGCATCCGCGCCCGGAACGACCCATGCCAGATAGGTTTCGAAATCGCCGCTGTGGACGCCGTAGTCGAAACGGGCCTCGGGCCACCAGCAGCCCCGGATAAGCTCCGCGCTGCGCCGATCCTCGCCCCGCGCCAGCCGCGCGACACAATCCCGGATGGCTTCGCGATCGACGAATGCCGCCAGTTCAGGGCTCATGCTTCCTCTCCGTTATCGGTTCTTTCAAGCCCGTATCGCATCGCCATGCCCGCCAGACTTGACATATCCGGACAGAAAACCGGCATCGCCCCGGCGTCTCGCCGGGGCGGGACCGGACCTCAGCGGAACTTCGCTCCGAACTGTATCCCGTAAGTCACCGGCGCATTCCATACCGAGCCGGTGCCAAGCGTATTGAACAGCACCTGCGTGCGATAGCGGCGGCCCGTCACGTTATCGCCGTAGATCGCCACGGTGTAGCGGTCGGAGGGATCGGTCCATTCCGCGCGCAGGGCGAGCACTTCGTAGCCCTTCTGCTTGAACTGCTGTTCGGGGTCGAAGTAGAAGCTCGAGGTGTAGTAGAGGTTGCCCGACAGCATGAGCCTGCCGCCGCCGAGATCGAGACCGTAGCTGGCGCCGATATTGCCGGTGAATTCGGGCGCGCGCTGCATCTTGTAGCCGGAGGCATCGGTCGTCGTCTGGGTAAGCGCGCCGGGGCCTATACCGCCCAACGCCGTGGGAATGCAGGCGATCGGGTTCGTCAGATCCGCAACGGTCGGGTCGCAGTAACTGTAGTACGGGGCGTTCGGGAACGACTTGTAGCGCGCATGGGTCCAGGCAGCGCCGCCCAGCAGGCTGAAATCGTTCGTCACCTTGTAGCGGAGCTGGGCTTCGAGTCCGTAGATTTCCGAGGATGCGGCATTGCGGATCTGCGCCGCGCCGCTCTGGAAGCTGGAAACCTGGAGGTTCTTGTAGTCGTAGTAGAACCCGGCAAGGTCGGCCTGGAGGCGGCGGTCGTCGTACTTGAAGCCCACTTCGAAGGCGTTGATCTTCTCCGGCTTCACCGGCTGCTGCGAATAGCCGCCCACGTTGAGGATGCCGGCCTTGTAGCCGCGCGTGAACGAGGCATAGACGCTCGATTCCTCGCTCGGCTTGTAGCGCACCACCACGCGCGGCGTGAAGCTGTCGTTCTTGAGCGTGTTGACCGGGATGCGCACGCCCGCTCCCCCGGAATAGGGCACGACTTCGCCGTTGGGGCCGATATAGGACGTGGTGGTCGCGTTGGTGACGAAGTAGCCGTCATCGACGATATCGTGGCTGTAGCGACCGCCGAGCGTGAAGAAGAGGCTGTCGCTGACCGCATAAGTGGCATCGAGGAAGGCGGCGTAGGACTTCGTATTGGTGTTCGAACCGCCGAACTGGCCGTAAGGCGAACCGCCGAAGCTTGCCCCGATGTCCCAGGTATCGCGGATCTGGAAGTAATTGAGCCCCGCAGTCCACTGAAGCGGCGACCCCGGCTTGGAATTGAACAGGAATTCCTGGCTCCAGGTCTCGTCATTGACGCCGACGTAGATGTTGAAGAACGGCAGCCCGGTGGCGTCGAGATCGCCGTAATAGGGCGACAGGTCCTTGCGATACTGGGTGTAGGAGGTGAAGTCCGCCACGCCGAGGTCAGCCTTTATCGTGGCCTGGAGCGCGTCTGAATTGGTGCGGAAGCTGACCGGCGTGTTCAGCAGGACATCGCCCGGCTTGGTCGCATAAGTGGAGCTGGGCGCGTAGAGATAGACCAGCGGCAGGCCCTTCGAGCTCGAAGTCCCGTAGAACGCCTGCCCGGCGGAGGAAATCTTGTCGAAGAAGCCCGCGCCGCCCGACTTGTCGACATAGGCATTGACGAGCTGGGTCGTGGGATCGTCGGTCTCCGCATGGATCCAGCGCAGCAGCAGCGAGACGTCGTCGGTGATATCGGCCTTCAGGCCGACCCGGATCGACCAGTTTTCATACCTGCCGATGTTGTCGTCATCGTTGGACAGATCGGTGAAGTAGCCGTCTCCGCGCCGGTAGAGACCCTCCACGTCGAGCGCCACGCGGTCGCTGATGCCGAAGGTGGCATAGGCCTGCGCCTTCACGGCGTTGAAGCGGCCATAGCTGACCTTGGCCTGGGCGCTGGTTTCGGTGCTGGGTTCGGCCGTGGAGACGATGATCGCGCCGCCGGTGGTGTTGCGTCCGAACAGGGTGCCCTGCGGCCCCTTCAGCACTTCGATGCCGCGCACGTTCAGCAGATCGAAGTCCGACATGTAGGTATTGGCCTGGAAGAAGCCGTCGACATAGATGCCGACATTGGGGCCGCCGCCGGAGGTGGTGATGGCGGTGCCGACGCCGCGAATGGTCGGCTGGACGGCGGGGCCCTGACTGTCGAAGCGCAGGCCCGGCGTCACCCTTGCGGTATCGGAAAGCTGGTTGACGTTGGCGGTGGCGAGCTGCTCCTGCCCGAGCGAGGTCACGCTGATCGGCACATCGCGCGATTGTTCGGCGCGGCGCTGCGCGGTGACGATGATCTCGGTGCCGGTGGGCGTTTCGGCGGCGGGCTGCTGCTGGGCCAGAGCCATGCCGGGCACACCTGCAGCGGCGGCCGCAAGCGCGAGCATGGAAACCGATCGCGCGGAAATCGAGCGCACCATTCAAAAACCTCCCCTGTATGCGCTGCCGTCCGTATGTTCGCGGCTTCGCGCATCTGAACCGAGGAAGAAGCCCCGGCCCCCGGCGAACCGCCGCAAGAACGGACCTGAGCCGACCTCTTCCTCAACCTGATGGTAATGCCCTCTGCCGGGCGCCGTAGCTTGACGAATTCGGACAAACTGGAATGCGCACCGCCGGTTTCGCCATGGCGATAACGGCTCGGCGGTGCGGATTGCCGGGGCATGTTGCTTTCATGTCGCGCATCCGCCTTGACCGATCCCGACGAAGTTGCGCGAAGTCCAAGCCTTCCTCACGCCCGACTAAATCGATCCGATTATGCAAAAACATTTTCTTTTTGCGACGGGACGTGCTTTTTTGACAGTCAAAGCCAAGAGGCACTGAAGGGATGGGGATGATGAAGGGAATGAAGATTTCCGCGCGCGCGGTTCTGGCAACTGCCTGTGCGATGCCGCTTCTTGTCCTGGCCAATTCGGTCTTCGCGCAGGGCGCCGGGCCGGTCGATCTGGAAGTGATTCCCGCCGCGCCCACCTGGTCCAGCGATGTCGCGCCCGGATCGTCCTGGACGCTGAGCTTCTGGGCCGCCCTTGCCAGCAATTCGCACGGACAGCTCGTCGCCCTGGCCGACCCGGCAGGAACCCCGATCGTGTCGATCGCGCTCGACGGCGCAAGGCCCGTGCTCTCGGCCGGGGAAGACAGCGCCTCCGGCCCGGTGCTGCGCGATGCGGCAGGCTGGCACCATTTCGCGCTGGTCGCCACCGACAAGGGCGAGCGGCTCTATATCGACGGCCGGCCGGCAGCGGCGCTGGCCCGCCCTCTCGCATCACCGCCCGCCAGACTGCTGGTAGCGCCATCCGCCAACCCTTCGGGCAGCGTGGCGGGCCGCATCGCCGGGTTGAAGCTGGAGGCCGGCGCGGCGGCAGAGGCCGACTTGCGCAAGGCCGCCGCGCAGGCGCCCGATCCCGCGCTGATCCAGTTTACCGAGACCAGCGCCCGCTGGCCGCTTCAGGTGCGCCAGATGCAGGGCCAGCTCACGCCCCAGCCTCCCGCCACCCTGCCCCGCAGTGCTACCGCGCCGGACAAGCCGGTCGCCAAGCCGGTGCCGCAAGTCCCCGCCCTGGCGCCGCAGGGCGATGCGCGGTGGACCTTGCAGAAGTGGACGCTGGCCGAGGCGCCGGCCGTTTCCGGCGATGCCGCTGCCATCTCCCGCCCCGGCTTCACGACCGGGAAGTGGTACGCGGCCACCGTTCCCGGCACCGTGCTCACCACCCTTGTCGACCGGGGCGTCTATCCCGACCCCGCGCACGGGCTGAACAACCTCGTCATTCCCGAAAAGCTGGCGCGGCAGGACTACTGGTATCGCACCGAGTTCGATCTTCCCGCAGAAGCTTCCGGCAAGCGGCTGGAATTGCTGCTGAACGGGGTGAACTTCAGTTCGCAGGTCTGGGTAAACGGCACCGAGGTCGGCACCACCAGAGGGGCCTTCGTGCGCGGCCGCTTCGATGTCTCGCCCTACCTGAAGCCCGGCCGCAACGCCGTGGCCATCCGCGTTTCGCCGCCGCCGCATCCGGGCCGCGCCCATGAGGAATCGCTGACGGCAGGCGTTGGCGAGAACGGCGGGGCGATGATGCTCGACGGGCCGACCTTCGGCGCCTCCGAAGGCTGGGACTGGATCCCCACCATCCGCGACCGCCAGACCGGGCTCTGGCAGGACGTGCAGCTCCTCGCCTCGGGCGATGTGCGGATCGGCGATCCGCAAGTCGTCACCACCCTGCCCAATCCCGACAATTCCGTGGCCAATGTCGAGATCACGGTTCCGGTCTCCAACCTGTCGGACCAGCCCCGCACCGCAACCGTGCGCGCCGCTTTCGACGACGTGACCGTGGAGCGATCGATCACCGTTCCGGCGCGCCAGTCCGCCTCGGTGCGCTTCTCGCCCGAGACCGACGCCGTGCTGGCGGTGCGCAATCCCCGGCTCTGGTGGCCCAACGGATACGGCGACCCGGCGCTGCACACGCTTCACCTGACCGCCTCGGTCGATGGCGGCAAGTCCGATGCGAAGGATCTGCGCTTCGGCATGCGGCAGGTCACTTACGAACTCTCGCTGGTGGACGGCGAAGGCAATCTCGACCGGGTCGCCATCGACTTCGAGAAGGCGCGGGCGCTCGGCCAGCAGATCGTGGACGAACGGCACGAGGCGATCCGGCAGGTGCGCGGCGGCTGGGCCTATTCCTTCGCGCCCGGCGCCGAGAACTCCCCCGCCGTCACCCCGATCCGGGGCGACGAGGGCCTTTCGCCGTTCCTCGTCCTGCGCGTCAACGGCGTGCGGATCGCCGCGCGCGGCGGCTCGATCGGCATGGACGACTTCATGAAGCGCGTGGACCGCGAGCGGCTGGAGCCCTTCTTCAAGCTGCACAAGAACGCCCACGTCAACGTCATCCGCAACTGGGTGGGCCAGAATACGCAGGCCAGCTTCTTCGATCTCGCCGATGAATACGGCCTCATGGTCATGAGCGATTTCTGGGAATCGACGCAGGACTACAATATCGAGGCCGAGGACGCGGACCTGTTCCTCGGCAATGCCAGGGACGTGGTCCAGCGGTTCCGCAACCATCCCTCGATCGTGCTGTGGTTCGGCCGCAACGAAGGCGTGCCGCAACCGATCCTCAACGAAGGGCTGGACACGCTGCTCCGCAAGGAAGACGGCACGCGCCTTTACATGACCTCGTCCAATCGCATCAGCCTGCACGATTCCGGCCCCTACAACTGGCGCGCGCCGGAGAAGTACTTCACCGAATACTCGAAGGGCTTCGCGGTCGAGGTGGGCACGCCGTCCTTCCCGACACTGGAATCGTGGGAGCGCGCGATCCCGGCGAGCGAGCGCTGGCCGATCAGCGATACCTGGGCCTATCACGACTGGCACCAGACCGGGAACGGCGCGGTCAAGACCTTCACCGATGCCATGGACCGCGAATTCGGCAAGCCGACCAGCCTGCCCGATTTCGAGCGCAAGGCGCAGATGCTGGAATACGAAAGCTACCGTGCGATCTTCGAGGGCATGAACGCCGGCCTCTGGACCGAGAATTCGGGCCGCATGCTCTGGATGACCCAGCCCGCCTGGCCGAGTTCGGCGTGGCAGATCCTATCCTCCGACTATGACACCCACGGCGCGTTCTACGGGATGAAGAAGGCCTCCGAGCCGGTCCACGTCCAGATGAACCTGCCGGACCACAAGGTGATCGTGGTCAACAACCGCATGGCCGCGCTTTCCGGCGTGACCGTGCGGGCCAGGGTGCAGGCGCTCGACGGCCGCCAGCTTGCGGCGCAGGAGACGAAACTCGATCTCACCGCCGGCAAGGTGGGCGAGGCCTTCACGCTCGACCTTGCGCCGCTCATGGCCTCGGGTCCGGTTCTGGTGCGACTGGAGGCGGTCGACACATCGGGAACCCGGCTTTCCGACAACTTCTACTGGCAGGCGGCGAGCGACGAAGCGCTTCAGGCGCTCAGCGCCATGGCGCAGGTGCCCCTCACCGCAAGCGCAAGGGCGGCGCAGGACGGCGACGAGACGAGGATCGAGGTCACCTTGACCAACCCCGGCACGACAGCCGCGATCCAGACCAAGCTGACCCTGTTCGATGCCAAGGGAAAACAGGTGCTTCCGGCCTATTTCTCGGACAACTACGTCTCGCTTCTGCCGGGAGAGACCCGTAACGTGACGATCACCGCGCCCACCGCTGCCGCCGGCAATTCACCTTCGGTCAAGCTGCGCGGCTGGAACGTCGAACCCCGGACCATCGCCACAGGAAAATGACCTTGCGCCTGAAAATTCTGCCTGCTTTCGCCCTTCCCTCCCTTGCCCTGTCCTCCCTGGCTCTTTCCGCGCCGGTTCTTGCCCAGACGGCTCCGACCGCGCCCGCTGCGCCCAATGCGGCGCAGGCGGCGGACCTGCGCCTGCGAACTGACTGGGCCTGGACGACGCGCTACCGGGACGCCAATCTGGCGGATGCGGCCACTGCTGCCCGCCCCCGCATCGTGCTGATGGGCGATTCCATCACGCAGGGCTGGTACGATCTCGATCGCCCCTTCTTCACGCCGGGCCGGATCGGACGCGGCATCGGCGGGCAGACGACCTCGCAGATGCTGCTGCGCTTCCGGCAGGACGTGATCGATCTCAAGCCGCAGGTCGTGCAGATCATGGCCGGAACCAACGACATCGCCGGTAATACCGGGCCGATGACCGACGAGCAGATCCAGGGCAACTTCCGCTCGATGGTGGAACTGGCCCAGGCGCACGGCATCCGCGTGGTGATCGCCTCGATTCCCCCGGCCGACCTGTTCCCCTGGCGCCCCGGCCTCGACACGGGATCGCGCATCCAGCGCATCAATGCCTGGCTCAAGAGCTATGCCGTAAAGACCGGCGCGGTCTATGCCGATTACTGGACGGCGATGAAGGGCACCGGCCTCGGCGCGCGCGAGGGGCTCACCTCCGACCATGTCCACCCGACGCCCGCCGGATATGAAGTGATGAACAAGGTTGCCGAGGCAGCATTCAAACAGGCCCTCGCCCTGCCCGCGACAAGGCCGCTGGCCGCCGCCCGCGTGCCATGATCGGCGCTCTGGCGGCGCTCGTCCTGACTGCGGCGGGGACGAGCGCCGCCGCGCCCGTGGTGGAGACCGATGCCGGCGCGATCCGGGGCGAGACCGCCGAAGACGGGCGCAGCCTGTTTCGCGGCATTCCCTTTGCCGCGCCGCCCATCGGCGACTTGCGCTGGCAGCCCCCGCAACCCGCCATGCCGTGGCAGGGCCTGCGCGAAGCCACGCGATCAGCCCCGGCCTGCATGCAGGTGGATTACGGCTGGAACCATGAAGCGGCGGCGAACCAGTCGGAGGATTGCCTCTATCTGGAAGTCGGCACGCCATCGTTGCGGCCTGAGAAGCCGCTGCCGGTCATGGTCTGGATCCACGGCGGCGGCAATCGCGGCGGCGGCGGTGCGGGCACGATCTCCTCGCCGATCGTCAGGCGCGGCATCGTGCTGGTCAGCGTGCAGTACCGGCTCTCCGCGCTCGGCTTCCTGTCCCACCCGGCGCTCGGCGCACATTCGGGCAATTACGGGTTGATGGACCAGCAAGCCGCCCTGCGCTGGGTCCAAGCCAATATCGCCCGCTTCGGCGGCGATCCGGCGAATGTGACGATCTTCGGCGAATCCGCAGGGGCTCAGGACGTCGGGCTGCAAATGCTCTCGCCCGGCGCCCGGGGGCTGTTCGCCAAGGCCATCGCCGAAAGCGGAACTCCCGGCTTCGGCCTGCCGCCCCGGAGCCTGACCGAAAACGAAACACTCGGCGAGCATATCGCCGTGGCCGCCGGGGCCCCGCCCCATGCCTCGGCACGGCAGCTTCGCGCCGTCCCGGCAGCGGCGCTCATCGCCGCCAGCGAGGCGGCGGACGTTCCCGCGCTGGATGATGACAGCTTCATCTGGCTTCAGGCCGTGGTCGACGGAGTGGTGCTGACGGAAACCCCGGCAGCATCGCTGGCACGCGGGACCGGCAACGACATTCCGCTGATATTGGGCAACAACTTCCACGAACTCGGCCTTCACGGCACGCCGCAGCGGGCCATCGCGCAGGGGTTCGGAACGAATGCGCCCAGCGCGCTGAAGGCATATGGCCTGACGCGCGCTGGCACGCCGCCCGCCGATCTCGAATTACGGCTGGCGAACGACCTGACATTCCGCTGCCCCGCCCTGCATGTCGCGGCGGCCCGCGCGCATGGCGGCGGGCGCACCTGGCATTACCAGTTCAGCATCGACGGCCCCGGAGAAGCCCCGGTCACCCACGGTTCGGAAATTCGCTACGTCCTCGGCGCCGCAGGGAGCGCGGAAGGCGCGCTCGCCCCGCTCGCCGCTTACTGGACCGCGTTTGCAGCCACGGGCGATCCCAATGCCGCCGGGCTGCCCGCATGGCCCCGTTTCGGTGCGGACGCCGCCACGCTGGAATTCACCGCGAACGGCGCACGGCTGGTGCCCCGCCTTTCCGGCGAGGTCTGCGCGCTGCGCAGCGCACCCTGATCGGGGTCAGGCGGCAGGAACCGCCTCGTCCAAGTCCCAGAGCAGCGCCGCGCCGCGCACGCCCGAACTGTCGCCCCAGCGCGCCCGCACCACTTCGCCGGTCCACGCGCCGGAGAAAGTCCGCGCCCGCACGGCCTGCGCCAATCCCTCGTAGATCGGCTCGACATTCGACATGCCGCCGCCCAGCACGATGGCGTCTGGATCCAGCAGGTTGGCAACCACCGCGAGGCCGCGCGCCAGACGGTCGCGGTAGCGCTCCAGCGCCTCGCGTCCATGCGCATCCCCGGCCTCGGCGGCGGCAACGATGGCCGGCGCATCGAGATCGCGTCCGGTCGCGCCTTCGAACGAGCGGCGGAACCCCGTTCCCGAAACCCAGGATTCGAAGCATCCGCGCAGCCCGCACCAGCAAGGCGGCGCGGGAAGCTCGTCGGGCTGCGGATCGGGAAGCGGCATATGCCCGAGTTCCCCGGTCAGTCCATGCGCGCCGCCCACGACGTGATGGTCCAGCACGAAGCCGCCGCCGCAGCCGGTGCCGATGATGAGCCCGAAGACCGACGCCTTGCCCGCCGCCGCACCGTCGATGGCTTCCGACAGGGCGAAGCAGTTGGCGTCATTCGCAAGACGGACCTGCCGGCCCAGCGCCGCTTCGAGATCGCGCTGGAACGGGCGTCCGTTGAGATAGGCCGAATTGGCATTGCGCATGAGGCCGGTGCCTCGCGCCGCCGACCCCGGCGTGCCGATCCCGATCGTGCCGCGCATCCCAAGCTCGCCTTCGACCGCCGCCACAAGTTCGCAGAGCGTCGCCAGCGCGCCGTCATAGGAGCCGGGCGTCGGCGTCCGGCGGCGGTGCAGAACCGAGCCGTCGGCAGCCAGCGCCGCCGCCTCGATCTTGGTGCCGCCGAAATCGATTCCAATCCGCATGGTCATGCGGCTGCTCGCCGCATCGGCGCGAAACCCGCCATAGCCCTCTCCGGTAAAACTGCGCCTTCGCCAGGCAAATCCATACACGCCCGCGACGCTTCAAATGTTCAAGCGCACTTTGGCACGTTCACCGAATAAGACAATTTCTTTTTTTTAGATCGGGTCCGAGCGACCGGCCTGCATGAGGATGGCATCTGAGGGCAGGAGCTGGTCAAGGAACGGCAGGATAGCCGCGCCGATGGCCGGTGCTTCCGCCGCCATCTGCGCCGGATGGACCGGCACGCGATTGGGCATGGAAACCTGCGCGAGGGCGGCGTCGAGCCGGGCGCTCAACCGTTCGATCAGCGGCACCGGAAGCCGGCCGCCGATCACGATGGCGTCGGGATCGAGCAGGCACGACACTGCCACCAGCGGCCCGGTCAGCGCGCGGGTGGCGTCGGCGATCCACTGGTCCATCGTGGTCGCCATCACCGGATCCAGGGCGAGCAGGTCCTCCAGCGCATCGAGCCTGCGCCCGGCCTGCAACAGCCGCTCCTCGATCGCCGAAAGCGAAACGGTGTCCTGCACCACCGCCCCCGGCTCGGCCGCGCCGACATCCGGCATGAGCCCGATTTCGCCGCTCCGCATCCGCGCGCCGCGATAATAGCTGCCGTCGATCACCGGCCCGCCGCCAAGACCCGCGCTGATCAGCAGGTAGAAGAAGCTCGGCCTTTCCTGCCCGATCACGCCTTGCGCCTCGCCAAGAGCGGCCGCTGCTGCGTCATTGTCGACATGGACGGGCCAGGGCAGGATTTCCTTGAGGAGGCTGGGGAAATCGACTTCCGACCAGCTGCCGTATCCTTCCGGCTTGTGCGGCAAGGCGATCCCGCCGAGATCGTCGGGCCGGGCAAGACCGATCCCCAGCACCCGTTCCCGGTCGACTCCGCCCGCCGCCAGCAGGCCGTCGATTTCCTCGGCAACGATAGCCAGCACGTCGGACGGCAGCGCGAAGCGGACTTCGCGGGTGACGCGACTGCGCACTTCGCCGGCAAGGTCGAGCGCGACGAGAGTGATGTGATCGCGGTCCACGTTGAGGCCGATGGCGAAGGCCCCGTCCGGGTTGATCGCAAGGCGCAGGGCCGGCTGCCCCCGGCCGCCATGCTTGCGGCCGAGGTGGGCGATCAGGCCCATCTCGTCGAGCCGGGAGGTGATGTTGGCGATGGTGGGCGCGGTCAGGCCGGTTTGCCGGGCCAGTTCGATACGCGTGGTTTCGCCGCTGAGCCGGATGGCCTGGAGCACGATGCGCTGGTTGTAATCGCTCGCCCGCGCCAGGTTGGTGCCGGACAGCGAGATGGCGAGCCGCTTGCCACGGGCTTCCGCCGAATCAGGTGATGCGACGATGCGATCCTCTCTTTTCATGGCTCAGACGATTACATCCGGATTGCTCGCCGAACTAACAAAAAAGAAAAAATTTAAGTTGACGCTCTTCCCTATTGGGCAGATGTGTATCGCAACGCGAGTCACCAAGAATACTCGCACCCGGAGAGGATAAGCGGCAGTACGACCGCGGGTCGACGCCCCTCTCCGAAAAGAATGAGGCACGCATCGCGCGTGAGTGGAGAGGAGTTGAGGGGAATGAAGCAGCATAGTTGCGTGCGTCGTGGCGTCCTGTTGGCGGCCACGTCTATCGTTGCACTGGGTTCGTCGCATGGCGCCTGGGCCGAGGAAATCGCGCCGGTCCTGACCGGAACCGCCACGCGCCTTGCCGTGGCGGAACAGGCCGAAGGCGGCGGTACCGCCGCTCCGACGGCCGATCCCAGCGCCGAGGAAATCATCGTCACCGGCATCCGCGCCTCCCAGGAACGCGCCGTCAACATCAAGCGCAATGCGACTTCCGTGGTCGATTCCATTTCTGCCGAGGACATCGGCAAGCTGCCCGACGTCACCATCTCGGACTCCCTCCAGCGCATTCCGGGCGTGCAGATCCTGCGCAGCGCGGGCGAAGGTTCGACCATCAATATCCGCGGCCTGCCGCAAGTTACCACGCTGCTCAACGGCGAAGCCTATCTCGGCGCGCAGTCGATCACCACGATCCAGCCGAACTTCAACGATATCCCCTCGCAGCTCTTCGCAGGCGCCGACGTCATCAAGTCGGCCACCGCGGATTCGCTGAACGCCGGCATCACCGGCACCGTCAACTTGCGCACCCGCCGTCCCTTCGACCTGAAGGAAGGCGTGACCGTCGCCGTCGCGGCGGAAGGGGCCTACGGCGACAAGACCAAGCACAAGTTCGACCCGAACTTCAACGGCCTGCTTTCCTGGCACAACGACCGCTTCGGCTTCATGGTCTCCGCCGCCTATTCCGACGTGCGCCTGTCGAATTCGCACAACGGCATCCAGGAAGGCTACGGCGCCGCCCTGCATAACGAAGGCACGCTGGACGCCACCTCCACCAACGGCTTCTCGCCCGCCAACCGCCCGCGTGGCACGGCGGTAGCCGGCGGCGTGGACGTCAACGACAACGGCAATTCCAACGATGCCTTCATCGTTCCGCAGGGCTTCACCGGCTGGAACAAGATCAACCAGCGCCAGCGCCTCGGCATCAACGGCTCGGCGCAGTGGATGATCAACGACGCCCTCACCCTGACCGGCGACGCTTTCTTCACCCGCCAGAACGAGCATGACCGCACCGCCGGTTTCCAGATGCAAAACGTGAACTGGCAGGCGGCGGAATTCGTCCCCGGCCAGTCACGCGATACGGGCGCAACTTATGTCGGCGGTGACGGGCGCACCTACAACATCAATACCACCCAGGTTTACAACTACGATCTCGGCAACTTCGATTCCTACGCTCAGACCGATCGCTACAAGTCGCAGTCGCAGAACTACAACGTCGAGCTGAAATTCGACAATGGCGGTCCGTTCAAGGGAAGCCTGCGCGGCATCTATGGCAAGGCGCACCAGTACTACGACCAGAGCTACCTCCAGTTCAGCATGTCCGACGGCCGGCAATGGCAGCCGGGCGGCATCGGCCACTATCCCGACGGCGACCGCGTGTTCAACGAGAACGGCTACACCGTCAACACGATTGCCGGGCTGAACTCGCTTCCCGCCGTAGTGGACTTCACCGGCAACAAGCCGGTCTTCACCTTGCCCTCCCAGCTCCTGAGCGAACTGGGCGACATCAGCAACTATGCGCTCAAGACGATGTCGTCGGAAGGCAACTATCGCCGCAAGGGCGACCTCAAGGTCCTGCGTGCGGATGGCTCCTACGAAGCCTCGCCGGACCTCACGGTGAGCTTCGGCGGCCGCTATTCCGAACGCTCCATCAATGACTACGAGTTCGACCGCGCTGCGCCGCTCTATGCTGGCATGGCGAGCGATCCGAACGGCTGCCTCGTGAAGTGGAAGGCGTTCGACGTTCCCATGAGCGACAGCTCGTGCAGCGCCGGCGACGCTTCCGGCTTCTACACCGCCGGTCTCACCCGCCTCGCCAACGATCCAACCCTTGGCGGCCGGGTCAAGCTGTTCAACCCCGGCGTTGCCGGTGTGCCTGCCATGTACGTGCTCGATCCCAAGGCGATGGATAACGCCCTGGCCTTCCAGAACGAGTTCTACCCCGGCAACGTCGAGGTCATGAACCCGGGCGCCTCGTTCAAGGTCGGCGTCAAGCAGATTTCGGGCTATGTCCAGACGGACTTCCATGGCGACCTGTTCGGCGTGCCCTTCTCGGGTAACGGGGGCGTGAAGGTCATCAACACCAAGCTCGACATCACCCAGTACATCACCGGAGGCCCGCAGCCTTACGGGCTCGCCAACGAACTGGGCGGTTCGGTCAACACCAAGCGTGATTTCACCGACATCCTGCCCGCGTTCAACGTGGCCTTCGACCTGGCGCAGAACCTGAAGTTCCGCTTCGCCTTCTCGAAGACGATGACCCTGCTCGACCTCAACCAGTGGGGCGGCGGCCTGAACCCGACTTACGCGATCGACACCAGCATTCCCGGAACCCCTGTCTTCCGCGTCACGGGCGGCAGCCAGAACGGCAACCCGAACCTCGATCCCTGGCGCGCCACCAATGTCGAGGCATCGCTGGAATACTACCTCGGCCGGGGAAGCCTGCTGAGCCTGGGCGCTTTCCACATCGCGGTGGACAGCTTCATCCAGAGCGGCAACGAGATCCGGACCGACCTGCCCGACAACGACGGCGTGGTGCGCAACCGCACGGTCTCGATCAGCACCCCGGTGCAGGGTTCGGGCGGCTCGCTGAAGGGGGTCGAGGCCGGTGCGAAACTCTCGTTCACCGATCTCGGCTTCATGCCGGGCTTCCTGGAAAACTTCGGCATCGACACGAACTTCACCTTCTCGCCCTCCAGCACCGGCGACAAGGATCTGGCGGGGCGCAAGATTCCCTTCCAGGACAACTCGAAGATCCAGACCAACGCGGCCGTGTTCTACCAGGACTCGCACTTCCAGGCCCGCGTGGCGTGGAACTTCCGTTCCAAGCGCGCGGTACAGTCCAACTTCGGCGGCATTGCCGGTCTGGAACTCTACCAGGCGCCCACCAACTACGTCGACGCCTCGATCAGCTACGACGTGACGCCGAACATCACGATCTACGGGCAGGGTTCCAACCTCACGGGCGAGTACGAGAAGTACTACCTCACCTGGAAGGACCAGAAGGCCTACAACAACATCTTCGAACGCCGCTTCACCATGGGTGCGCGCGTCAAGTTCTGACCTCCCCCCTTTCTCCCCCGCCCACCTCCTCCGGGCGGGGGGGATCCTTTTTCCATCGCGACCGGCTAGGTTCACGACCTGGACAGGTCTTCGGGGGGCCAGACAATGGCGAAGAATGCGATCCGTTCCATCCTGATCGTCGGCGGCGGCACCGCCGGCTGGATGACTGCAAACCTGCTGGCAACGCGCCTGCGCCGCCTGCCGATCGAGATTACTCTCGTCGAAAGCCCCGACATCCGCACCGTCGGCGTGGGCGAGGCGACGGTTCCCGCCATTCGGGATTACTTCAAGGCCATCGGCGTCACCGAATTCGAAGTGATGCGGGCCACGCAGGGCACCGTGAAGCTCGGCATCGAATTCCAGGACTGGGCACGGCCCGGGGAACGCTTTTTCCATCCCTTCGGCCGCTACGGCGTGGACGCCTTCGCGGTGCCGTTCCACCAGTTCTGGCTCAAGCGCCGCATGGCGGGAGACGAGACCCCCCTCTCGGCCTATTGCCTGGCGACCGAGGCGGCATCGCGCGGTCTCGTGCTGCTGCCGCCCGACCAGCCCGCCAACGACCTCGGCGTGTTCGACTGGGCGATCCATTTCGACGCGGGCCTCTTCGCGCGGTTTCTTTCCCAGCGCGCCCGGGACGATCTGGGCGTGCGCCATGTCGAAGGCACCATCGCCGGCGTGAACCGCGATGGAGAGACCGGACGCATCGCCTCCGTCACGCTCGAAGGAGGGGCCGAACTGGCGGCCGATCTCTTCGTGGACTGTTCGGGCTTCCGCAGCCTCCTGCTGGGACAGGCGCTGGACGTGCCTTACGAGGACTGGACGCACCTGCTCCCCTGCGACCGCGCGGTGGCCGTGCCCTGCACGCATGGCGAGGAGATGGCCCCCTTCACCCGGAGCACCGCGCTTTCCGCCGGGTGGCAGTGGCGCATCCCGCTCCAGCACCGCGTCGGCAACGGCTACGTCTATTCGAGCCGCCACATTTCCGACGACGAGGCCACCGCCACGCTGCTCTCGCGGCTCGAAGGCGAGACGCTGGCCGAACCCAACATGCTGCGCTTCAGGACCGGGCACCGGCAGCGCCTGTGGGAGAAGAACTGCGTGGCGGTGGGCCTGGCCGCGGGCTTCCTCGAACCGCTGGAATCGACCTCGATCACCCTCATCCAGAGCGCCGTCGAACGCCTGCTCGACCACTTCCCCGACCGTGACTTCGATCCCTCGCTGGCGGATGAATTCAACCGCATCACCCGGCTGGAATATGCGCGGATCAGGGACTTCCTGCTGCTCCACTACTGGGCGAACCGCCGCGAGGGCGAAGCGATGTGGGACGAATGCCGCGCGCTGGAACTGCCCGAGACGCTGGCCGCACGCATCCGTGCCTTCACGGGCGGCGGCAAGCTGCCGCGTTTCGAGTGGGACTCCTTCCAGTCGCCGAGCTGGCTTTCGATGTATGCCGGTTTCGACATCTGGCCGCCCCGCCACGATCCGCTGGCGGACCAGTTGACGGTGGAGGAACTGGGCGCTTCGTTCGCCAAGATGCGTGAGGCCATCGGGCGCGCCGCAGCGCTGGCAGTGCCGCATGCCCGCTTCATCGCCGAAAACTGCGCCGCCCCTGCCGCGCCTCATGATCATGGGCGCGTGCCCGCCCATTCAGCCTAGGAACGCCCGATGCGCCGTACGCTCGCCACTCTGCTTGCCCTTTCCGGAAGCGTACTGCCGCTGGCAAGCGCTCTTGCCGAGGACACCGGCCCCGCCGCCACCGCGCATGCCGAACTCTGGCCCAAGGCGCAGAGCGTCGGCCTTGTCGATCCGGAAACGGAGGCGAAGATCACCCGGCTGATGGCGCAGATGTCGGTGCGGGAGAAGGTCGGGCAGATGATCCAGCCCAGCATCGCCGCGATGAAGCCGGAGGAACTGCGCGAATATCCGGTGGGCTCGATCCTGGGCGGCGGCAACGATCCGCCGCTTTCGGGCAACGACCGGGGCCCGGCCAGCGACTGGATCGCCACCGCCGAAGCCTTCCGCCAGATCTCGATCGAAAAGCGCCCCGGCCATGTGCCGATCCCGGTGATCTTCGGCATGGATTCGGTCCACGGCAACTCGAACGTGTTCGGCGCCACGATCTTCCCGCACAATGTCGGCCTTGGCGCGATGCGCGATCCCGAACTGATGGAGAAGATCGGTCAGGTGACGGCTGCCGAAAGCGCCGCCTCCGGCTTCGACTGGGCCTTCGGTCCCACCGTCACCGTGCCGCAGGACGATCGCTGGGGCCGCGCCTACGAAGGCTATTCCGAGCGCCCCGAGATCACCCGCGAATACTCCGCCGCCATGGTGCGCGGGCTGCAGGGTACGCCCGGCAAGAGCCGCATCCAGAACGGCAATGTCGCCGCATCGATCAAGCACTTCCTGGCTGACGGCGGCACGCACGGCGGCATCGATCAGGGCGACGCGCAAGTCCCCGAGAAAGACCTGATCGAGATCCACTCGCCGGGTTACGTCAGCGGCATCGATGCCGGGGCGATGACCGTGATGGCCAGCTTCTCCTCGTGGAACGGGGTCAAGAACCACGGCAACAAGACGCTGCTGACCGATGTCCTCAAGGGCCGCCTCGGCTTCGAGGGCTTCACCGTGGGCGACTGGAACGCGCATGGCCAGATCCCCGGCTGCACCAACGGCAATTGCGCGGCAACCTTCAATGCCGGTCTCGACATGGCGATGGTGCCCAGCGACTGGAAGGACCTGTTCAACAACACGCTGAAGCAGGTTCAGGACGGCACCATCCCGATGGCGCGGGTGGACGATGCGGTGCGCCGCATCCTGCGCGTGAAGTTCAAGCTGGGCCTGTTCGATCCCGCCCGCCCCTACGAACACCGCACCGAGCTCGGCACGCCGGAGCACCGCGCGGTAGCGCGTCAGGCGGCGGCGGAATCGCTGGTGCTGCTCAAGAACAACGGCGCGCTGCTGCCGATCAGGCCGGGCCAGAAGGTGCTCGTCACCGGCACCCATGCCGACGATATCGGCATGCAGACCGGCGGCTGGACGATGTCGTGGCAGGGCACCGGCAACACCAATGCCGACTTCCCCGGCGCCACCTCGATCTGGGGCGGCCTCAAGACCGCGATCGAGGCGGCGGGCGGCACCGCCACGCTGAGTGCCGACGGCAAGGTCACGGGGCCGCAGCCCGATGTCGCCGTCGTCGTCTTCGGCGAGACGCCTTATGCCGAAATGGTCGGCGATATCTCCACGCTGGAATTCCAGCCGGGCGACAAGCAGGCGCTGGCACAGTTGAAAGCGCTGAAGGCGCAGGGGATTCCGGTCGTCTCGGTGTTCATCTCGGGCCGCGCGCTCTGGGTGAACCCGGAGATCAACCAGTCCGACGCTTTCGTTGCCGCCTTCCTGCCGGGTTCCGAGGGCGAGGGCCTGGCCGACGTGCTGGTCGCCAGGAAGGACGGCACGCCGAACAAGGACTTCCGCGGCAAGCTCAGCTATTCCTGGCCGAAGAACGCAGGCCAGTTCCTCAACAACGTGGGCCAGCCGGGCTACGATCCGCAGTTCGCCTATGGCTACGGCCTGACCTACAAGGACAAAAGCGCGGTTCCGCAGCTGAGCGAAGTGGCCGGGCTCGATGCCTCGCTTTCCAACGTCTCGGTCTACTACCTGCCAGGCAAGGTGCTGGCGCCGTGGAAGCTCGCAACAGGCGGCGCGGTCGCGGTGAGGAATGTCGACGGCGGCGGCACGCAGGAAGGCGCGCGCCAGCTCACCTTCACCGGCCCCGGCGAAGTGCGCATCGAAGGACCGACGGTCGATCTGAACCGCCAGAGCAACGCGATGCTCAGCTTGCGCATCGATTACCGCATCGATGCCAAGGGAACCGTCGCGCCGAAGCTGGGCTTGGGCGAGACGCTCCTCGACGGCGCACAGGTCTTCACCGCCGCGCCGGGCCAGTGGGCCAGCGTCAAGGTCTCGCTCTCCTGCTTCGCCAAGGCCGGGGCGGACATGACGAAGATTTCACGTCCCTTCGTGCTGCAAGGCAATGCGGGCCAGACGATCGCCATTTCCACCGTCAAGCTCGACGCCGATCCCACCGGCGCGATCTGCCCGAACTGAGCTTTAAAGAGAGAATGCTCCCCATGTCGCGACTTGCGAAATTCGCCGCACTCGCCCTGAGCCTTGCCCCTGTGGCCCTCACCAATCCGGCGCTGGCGGAGGAAGTGGACCAGAACCGCCTGCCGCCCTCGCAGGACCCGGCACGCATGGCCAACGGCCTTGCACAGACGCCGCCGATGGGCTGGAACAGCTGGAACAAGTTCGCCTGCAACATCTCGGAAAAGACCATCCGCGACACGGCGGACGCGCTGGTCGCCACCGGGATGAAGGATGCGGGCTACAATTACCTCGTGATCGACGATTGCTGGCATGGCGAGCGCGATGCCAAGGGCTTCATCACCGCCAATGCCAAGGCCTTCCCCTCGGGCATCAAGGCCACGGCCGACTACGTCCATTCGAAGGGCCTCAAGTTCGGCATCTATTCGGACGCCGGCACCAAGACCTGCGGCGGACGGCCCGGAAGTCAGGGCCACGAGTATCAGGACGCGATCACTTATGCCTCGTGGGGCGTGGACTATCTCAAGTACGACTGGTGCAGCACCGGCAGCCGCAATGCGGAAGAAGCCTATGCGCTGATGTCGGATGCGCTGCGCTCCACGGGGCGCGACGTGCTGCTCTCGCTCTGCGAATGGGGCACCAACCGCCCATGGCTCTGGGCCTCGAAGATCGGCAACATGTGGCGCACCACCGCCGATATCACTGACAAATGGTCGGGCAAGCACGGCTATGCGCTGGGCATGCTCGATATCGTCGATCTCAACGAGCCGCTCTGGGCTTATGCCGCGCCGGGACACTGGAACGACCCGGACATGCTGGAAGTCGGCAACGGCGGCATGACCACCACCGAATACCGCAGCCACTTCTCGCTCTGGTCGATGATGGCCTCGCCGCTGATCGCGGGCAACGACGTGGCGAACATGAGCGCCGATACCAGAGCGATCCTGCTCAACAAGGACGTGATCGCGGTCGATCAGGACAAGCTGGGCCGTCAGGGCCGCCGGATTGCGAAGGACGGAAACGGCGAAGTCTGGGTCCGCACGCTGGCGGACGGCAAGCGCGCCGCGCTGCTGTTCAACCGGGGCGAGACGCCGGTGAAGGTGACGGTGAACTGGGCGCAGCTGGACTATCCGGCCGGCCATTCGCTCAGGCTGCGTGACCTTTGGGCGCACCGCGATCTGGGCGCGATGAAGGGCAGCTTCTCGGCGCAGGTCCAGCCGCATGACGTGGTGATGGTCACGCTCACGCCGGAAAGCTGATCACTCCGCCAGAAGCGGAGGGTCGATGGCATCGGCCGCCGAATTGGCGCGGGCCGATGCCTTCACCCGGTCTATCAGGGTGATGAGGCGGGCGGCATCGTCGCCGGTCGGGCAGCGATGGGGCTCTCCGCGCAGGGCCTGCACGAATTCGCGGAGCTGATCGGTGAAGTAGTGATCAAGCCGCCGCCCGCCCATCGCGCGCGGATTGGCCAGCACGCCCTCCGGCGGAGTGACCAGCACTTCGCCGTTCCAGCGCAATATCTCGCCGTGCTCGATCTCCAGCACGCCGTGCTCGAAGTGCAGCACCTTGCGGTCCAGCACCGAGGGCTGGTTGTACGAGATGTGGACGCTGGCCATGCGGCGGCCGGGATAGGCGAGCAGGATCATCGCCTCATCCTCGCCCTGCCAGCCGGACTGGTGGCGCGCAGCTTCGGCATGGACGCGAACGGGATCGTCATCCCCCATGACCAGTTGCACGAAATCCAGCGCATGAGGCGCGAAGAGCGAAAGGATCAGCCCCTCCTCCGGGCTGCGCTCGGCCCACCACGGGGCCTGCGGACCGTCCCATTTCACGCAGGTCGAAACCTCCAGCGTGCGCAGGCGGCCGAACTGCGCCGACCTTTCCGCGCTGGCGCCCGAGAGGATGTCCGCCATGCAGCGCACCGCGGCGTTGTGCCGGAAGGTATGCCCCGCCGCCAGCACCAGCCCCCGCGCCTGCGCCTCGCGCGCCAGCATCGCGGCATCGGCCCCGGTCTCCGCCACCGGCTTCTCCACCAGCACATGCCGCCCTGCCCGCAGCGCCGCCAGCGACTGTTCGGCATGAAGCGCGTTGGGCGTGGCGATCAGCACCGCCTCCACCTCCGCCAGCGCCAGCGCCTCCTCCAGCGAGGTCAGCGCCCGGGCACCGAACGGCGCAGCGGCGGCCTGCGCCGCGGCCCGATCGGCATCGACCGCGGCGACCAGCCTGACATGGCCGGGCAGCGATGCGGCGGCGGCGAAATGCGCGCCGGAGATGCGGCCGCAGCCGATGATGGCGAGACCGGTCGGCGGTCTTGTCTGGTCGGTCATCGTCGCGGGGCTCCGGTCGGGAAAAGCAAATCCGCACCGAAGGATGGGTCGACAGGCCGACCCACCCCTCGGTGCCGTTCAGGCAGCTTTAGGTGCCGCTCGGTCTACTCCGGCTTGTGCAGCAGCGCCTGCGGCGCGGCGGGCGGCTTGGGCGGTGTCCAACCCGCCGGAACCGGGGCAGGCTTCTGTTCGCGGGCATAGTTCTCAAGGCTCGAAAGCGACGGGCCATAGTCCTCCGTCGGCGCGTGCAGCCACTTTTCGCCATAACCGCGCGCCGCCGCCACGAGATCCGCCGGAAGGCCCTTTTCGCCGTCCTCGATCGTCTGGAAATGGGTGAAGTAGTTCACATGGCCTTCGGCCTGCCCCATCAGCATCCACGGCAACCACGGCGTGATCCGGCTCCAGGCGCCGATATGCGGGATATGCGTAAGGCGCGGATTCTCAACGTCCTCGCGCTTCACCGTATAGATGAAGTGCTCCGAAACGCGGTTCATGGGGCCGGCGGATTCGCGCACCCACTTCGCCGGGTCCAGTGCGTTGGGATACTGCATGTCGATGTCGGTACGCAGGATCAGCGTGCCGTTGGGACCTTCCTCCCAATCCTGAAGGAAGGGCTTGCGCGGCGGCTTGTCCTTGTTGAGACCGCCGTAGGACGGGGGTTCGGGCGCCCACTGGCTGATCGTGAAGTTGAACGGATCGTTGGCGATCGGCACGACCTTCACGGTCTCGCCGGTGTAGGGATTCTGCCAGTTTTCCAGTATCTTACCGGTTTCGAGATCCCGATAGAACACGATCTCGCGCAGCATCCGGCGATAGGAACCGTCCTCCAGCCGCTTGGTCCGCACGAAGCTGAAGCCCTCCACGCCGAACAGCGGACGAACCGGCTCGTTCGGCCGCACGCCATAGGCCTTGCCCTTCAGCCAGCCGCACTTTTCCTTGGCAGGATCGATATCGGCATCGATACGGACGTAGACGTCGCGGTTCCACTCCGGGTCCTTGAAATCGATCCTGGTCTTGAAGGCAGGCGTTGCCTTGCTGGGCCCGGTGGCGGCCTGCGCCAGCGACGGTGCTGCCGCAAGTCCTGCTGCAACTCCTGCGAATCCGAGGCTTTCGCGGCGGGAGAACTTCATTTCGTCCATTCGATGATCCCCTGTTGGGTCCGGCATCCGTTCGAACCGGTTGATCGGTTTTTTGCGCTTTCGAAAGCGCGCGGCATCGCGATAGGGTGCGGTGATCGCCAAGCGGATAGCCGGCGGCGGCGGGGCTGCCCCGAACCGCGCATCGCCGCAGAACCGTAACCGCGCACAGGATCAAGCGGAGTCGCAGCAGAATGCTCAACACCTTCCAGCAATCGCCCCACGCAGCCCTGCCGAAAGCGAATGCCGACGAGGCCTCGCGCCAGGAATTCGCCAAGAGCTTCAAGGGCTTCATCCAGTCCGGCCTGTTGCCAGGCCTCGGCCCGGTCTACCAGACCCGCGTCTCCCAGTCGTTCGAGAAACAGCACGGCCGCGCCCCGGTGGACCGCCGCGACATCCGCACGGGCATGGTGGGCGATCTCTACTTCCAGCACTATGCCGCCGCGAACCGGATCGCGCAGGAACTGCTGTGGGAATCGGTGAACGGCTCGGTGGACCGCCAGCTTCCCGAGCTGCTGGGAAAGGCGAAGGAACTGTCCGCCTCCACCCCGGCAAAGCTGCAGATTCCCGAAGATTTCGTCCCGCCGCGCTATGTCACCGCGCTCGACATCCACTGCATGCCCGGCGGCTATTGCTCGGAAGTCTGCGCGCAGGACATTTCGGTGGGCGCGCTCTACGACCGGGGCGTCTACCTCTATGCGATGGGCTATACCGGCCCCGACAATGACGACATGGGCCGCTCGGTGGTGAACTACCTCAAGCGCAATCGGCCTGATTTCAAGCCCCGCCGCATCCTCGACATGGGCTGCACGGTCGGCCACTCGACCCTGCCCTACAAGGAACTGTTCCCCGAAGCCGAAGTCTGGGGCATCGACGTGGGCGCGCCGGTGGTGCGCTATGCCCATGCCCGCGCCGCCGCGATGGGACAGGAGGTCAACTTCGCGCAGATGAGCGCCGAGCAGACCACCTTCCCCGACGGTCACTTCGACCTCGTCGTCAGCCATATCCTCCTGCATGAAACCAGCGGCAAGGCCATGCCCAAGATCTTCGAGGAAGCACACCGCGTGCTCGCGCCCGGCGGGTTGATGATCCACGCAGACCTTCCTCCCTTCGATCTCATGGACCCGTTCACCCAGTTCATCCTCGATAACGAGACCTGGTACAATAACGAGCCGTTCTGGGGCGCCATGCGCGACATGGACCAGATCGCGCTGGCCGAAAAGGCCGGGTTCGACCGCGCAGACGTGCGTTTCGATACCGCGCCGATGGCCGTGATGGAATTCGCCGCCGCCGCCGAGGGTTACAGCCAGGAAGCCTCCGAGCATGTTGCCGAGCGTGACTTCACCGCCGGCGAATTCGCGCCCGGCGGTGGCTGGGAAGTTCTCATTGCCCGCAAGCCCGAAGAAAAGGCCCTCGCCGCGTGAACGACATGACCATGACTGAAGAAACCACCGGCGAACGCCCGCACGTCATCCGCCACGCCAGGGGCAAGCGCCCGCAGTTCTACGACACGCCCGGCCTCGATGCCGCCATGTCGATGATAATGGTGCTGGCCAACGAGATGTGCGTCCTGCGCGACCGGCTGGATTCCGCCGAGCGCGTCGCCAAAGCCTCGGGGCTCGACCTCGCCGCCGGGATCGAGACGCTCCAGTTCGACCAGGACGCCCTGGAAGAGCGCGAGCAGCGCCGCCAGGATTTCCTCCAGCGGCTGTTCTATCTCCAGCTCAAGGATGCCGACGAAGCGGCCAAGGCCCAGACCGAGGCCGCCTACAACCAGACCATTGCCGATATCGCGCAGCAGTAGAGCTGCTGCCGGGACAAGGAAAAAGCCGCCGATGCCGGACGCATCGGCGGCTTTTTCGTGCCTCCCGTCTGCCTCAATCCGCCAGTCGCCGCAGTTCCGGACCGATCTCGGTGCCGATCCGGTGCGTGTCCGCCAGCCAGTCGAACCCGGTGACGAGGAAATTGTCGATCCCCGCCTCGCGGTAGCGCATCAGGGCCTGCACCAGGGTTCCGGGCGATCCGACAAGGCACATCACCTGAAGGCGGCCTTGCGTCGCCTTGGTGAGCCCGGTCCACAGGCATGGGTCCAATGCGGCATCGTCCGCCTCCACCGCGCGCTCCGCCGCATCCTGTGCCGCCCGGCCAAGATCGCGTCCCAGTGCCCCGAACGCGGCCTGCCGCGCCTCGACACCGCGCAGGAGGTCGCGGGCGCGATCCCATGCCGCCTCGTCGCTGTCCGCCACCACCAGGCGCATCGACATCGAGAAACGCGGATCGCGGCCATGGACCCCCGCCTCCCGCCTCACCTTGCCGACCAGTTCGGCCACTTGCGCAGCGCTGCCCGGCCCGAGCGCGTAGACATCCGCCAGTTCGGCGCCGTAGCGCAGGCCCAGTTCCGACGTCCCGGCCCAGAACACCGGCACGCTGCCGTTCACCGGACGCACTTCGCTGCCAGCCTGCTCGAACTGGTACCAGTCTCCCTCATGGTCGAAGGGGTGCTCTCCGGCCCACATCCGGCGCATGACCTGCACATATTCGCGGCTGCGGTTATAGCGCTCCTGCTTGGAGTGGTAATCGCCGTCACAGCGGGTTTCGATGTCGGAAAAGGCAGTGATGATGTGGACGCCCGCTCTGCCGCCGGAGAACTGATCGAGCGTCGCGAAGGCGCGCGCGGCCATGGTCGGGGCGATGAAACCGGGACGATGCGCAACCATCAGCTTGAGGCGGCTGGTCGCCGCCGCCACCCATGTCGCGGTGACGAGGCTGTCGGCAGACTTCGCGTTCTGGCCGATCAGTACCCGGTCGTAGCCCGCCTGCTCATAGGCGCGCGCACATTCGGCGACGAAGGCGGGATCGTAAAGGGCAGGTTCGACGCTCGCCTCGGAACCCCGGTAGGGCGAGACGAGGCCGACGAGCTCGATGGGTTTGCGTGACATGGCATGATTTCCCGGAATGGAGCCTGAGGGTCAGGCCTTCGCGTCCTGCCCGTTCTCCAGCGCCTGAAGCTGCGCGGGATCGAGCCGATAGAAACACAAGGCGACGATGGCACAGAGCATGGCCGCGGCGGGGATCGCGGATTCGCAGAGCATGATCGCCAGGATCGCCCGCTCGCCCTGCACGGCCGCCTGTCCGCTGGCCGAAGGAACGTAGCCCATCGCGCCCAGGAACACCCCCATCGCCGCCAGCGCCGCGGCGGAGGAGAGCTTGTCGAACAGCGTGGTGAAGCCGGCAAAAGCGCCCTCCCGGCGCTCGCCGCTCTGCACATAGTCATAGCGCACGGCGTCGGACAGCAAGGCATAGGCGCACAGGATCATGCCCCCGCCCGCAAAGCCGCTTGCCAGACCGCGCAGAGAAACCAGCACCATGCTCTCGCCCGGCGCGGCGGCAAGCCAGCTCAGTTGCACCAGTCCGAACAGCGCCAGCGAGGCCATATAGCAGGCCTTCTTGCCGACCCGGCCCGAAAGCCAGACCCACACCGTCATGCCCAGCACCATCATCACGGTCGCCATCATGAAGTAAGTGCCCAGCACCTCGTCGCCCAGCCCGAGAACGACACGCGTGAAATAGGCAAGCGCAGCCGATCCGATCGCGGTGCCGAACAGCAGGAAGACATGGGCGATGGCGAGAATCCGGAAAGGTCGGTTATCCCAGGCTAGCCGGACCTGCCGCCCCAGCGCGACCAGCGGATTGCGGCGCACGATGGCGGTGGAGGCGCGCGGCTGCGTGCGCGGAGCGTCGCGCAGCAGGCGCACCGCCAGCACGGTGGCCAGCAGGACCACGAGACCCACGACCATCGCCAGCAGGAGATGCCCGCCGCGCGTCGGCCCGGTCAGGCCGAGCAGCCAGGCGGGAAGCGTCGATCCGATCAGGGTGCCGATGGCATTGCCGTAAGTGCGCCAGGCCATGAGCCGGGTACGTTCGTGCGGATCGGAGGAGCTTTCCACCACCATCGCGAAGCCCGGGATCGTCAGCAGGGTATAGCCGGTGGCGTGGATCGCCAGAGCCAGCGTGACGAAGACTTGCGCCAGCACGATAGAGCCCATGTCCGGCGCCCCGAACAGCAGCGCGAGGCCCAGCGGCATGGCGATGCCACCCGCGAAGAGGAACGGCAGGCGGCGCCCCCAGGGCGTCACCGCGCGGTCGCTCCAGGCGCCGACCGCCGGATCGAGGAAACCGTCGTAGATCTTGACCAGCGCGAAGATCAGGCCCGCCGCCCCTGCCGAGATGGCAAGGCTGTCAGTCATGAAGCGCAGGCCCAGCACGGTGACGACATTCTGCCCCGCGGCATGTGCCAGCGGGATCATGAGCGAGCCGAACCGGATACGCCATGTCCTGGAACCGGATGGCTTGGAACCGGCAGGCGGAGCGATGGTCTGCGGTATATCGATGGCGCGCGGAATCGTTCCCGCGCCGTTTAGTTCGCTGGTCAAGCCTGCTGCCCTCCTGCCGTGCATCCCAGTCGATGCCGTCCCTTGCGAAGGTGCCTGCGGGCAGCCGCCCGCCGCGCCGTTTCTGCGCATTCTCCGCAGAGCGGAGAACCGCGAGGGATCACCCTTCGACGAGCGTCACGCTGACCTCGGCAATGCCGTCGCGCAGCTTCTTCACCTCGGCGTATTCGGCCGATTCCCAGAAGGCCATCGCGGTTCCGGCATCGGGCCACTCCATGACGACCGCACCGCCGCCCTCATGGCCTGCGCCTTCGAGCACCCGGCCCTTCCGGCCGCGCAGCACGTAGCGCGCGCCCCATTCCTCCGCGAGCCGGGCCACTGCCGGGGAATAGCCCGACATGAAGGCCTCCCGGTCGTGGACTTTCGTGGTGATGACGAACCAGGCAGGCATGTTCTGTCTCAGAAATGGGAACCGGACCGGTCGGTCCGGTTCCACGCGGGTCAGCGGATCAGCGCCGCATCCTCCAGGCTCTGGAACATCGCCTGGCGCATGAGGTAGGCACGGCGGCGTTCGTCGTCCTGCTTGATCGCCAGGAACTCGCGCCGACGCGCATCGTGCGCCGATCCGCAGCCGCCGCTGATGAAGGCCATGTTCTGCTTGGTCTGGGCCTGGGTGAAGCTATGCGTCACTTCGCGGCGCTGGCGGTCGTAAAGCGCGAGGCTGGGCTCCATCGCCGCCTGTCCCTTGAGCACGGGCAGCAGCTTCTCGAACAGGTTGAAGGCATCGTGGATGCCCGAATTCATGCCGAAGCCGCCGAGCGGATTGTTGAGATGGGCAGCATCGCCCACCAGCACGACGCGGCCCTCGCGGAACGACTGGGCCACGCGCTGGTGGACCCGATAGAGCGTGCGGTGATGCGTGACGACCGAGGCACCGTCCCCCATGAGACGATCGAAGATCGCCGTCTTGTTGGCTTCGGACGTCAGTTCCGCCTCGTCCACCGCGCCGTTCACCGGCACCAGCACGCGCCAGACGGACGGCACCTTCAGCAGCACCAGCCATTCCTGCGGATCGGAAACGTAGTTCACCAGCGAAAGGTTGGGCAGGAACTGGCCGAGATCGGTTTCGGTCGAAAGGGTCAGGAACCGCTCGGGATAAGTGAACCCGTCGAATTCGGTGCCGAGCCACTTGCGCACGATGGAATTCGCACCGTCCGCGCCGATCAGGAAGTCGGCGCGGACGCGCTCGATCCCCATCGTCGTCTCCACGGCAAGGTCCACGCCGTTCTCGTCCTGCACGAACGAAAGCAGGCGATTGCCGAAGCGGACATCGGCATTGGCGTGATTGTCCAGCCCCGATGCAAGCGCACGGGAAAGGTGATACTGTTCGCACTGGATGCGGAAGGGATAGCGGGTGACGTCGTGCAGCTCGCTGAGATCGAACTCGATCACTTCGCCCGAAGCGCGGTCGCGCCACTGATAGACGGGGGCCTTGAGGCCGGTTTCCAGCAGCATCGGCGTGATGCCGATATCGTCCAGCATTTCGAGCGTCGGCGGGTGGAAGGTCGAGGCGCGCAGATCCTGCGCACAGTCCTGTCCGGCTTCGAGCAGGATCACCGAGATACCCTGCTGCGCCAACAACGTCGCCATGACCGTGCCGACAGGGCCGGCACCGGCAATCGCTACCTGGCAACGATCTTTCACTGACATTTGCGATGAAACTCCATTCAACGGGACCGACAGGCGTAAAAGCTGCCGTCCGGGCTTGCGGCGCCGACCGTGACTCTATCCGAGGCGCGGTGAGCGGGATCGGGGCTGCGATGTTTGGGGTGATGTTTGGGGCGGTGTTCGGGCGGCCCCGTTCAGGCTTTCGCGGCCGGAACGGCAGCCGGTGTGACCTTGTCCAGCCAGCGTTTGAGGTCGCGGGTGAACTTCTCCGGGTTCTCCCACATCGGGAAGTGGCCGAGGTCGGGATATTCGATCAGTTCGACCGGCGCATGCGTGAAGCGGGCGACCGAGGCCTTGGCCCCTTGCGAGATCACGTCGTCATAGCTGCACCATTGCAGCAGCACCGGCACGCGCACCGTTTCCGCCACTGCTCCGACGTCCGAGGTCTTGAACGCCTTGACGTTGGCCTGAATGTACTGCGCCTGGCGGCCCAGCGCGCCGGGCAGGTTGTTCATGTCGTAAATCTGGTCGACCATGCGATCGGTCGGCACGAAGCCGGGGGGCGTGGTATCCTCCAGCATCAGCTTCCAGAACCAGTGCGAGCGCCAGTCCGGCAGCACCGCCTTGTGGAACGAGAGCATCCACGCCAGCCGCGGATCGACCTTGCGGGTCTGGCTCGGCCGTTCGAGCGGCAGCATCGAAAACGCCATGGCCGTGGCGTGGCCCGGATAGGCGCGGTTGTATTCGAGCGCGACGTTCGATCCATTGGACGTGGCGACGACCGCGAACCTGTCATGGCCAAGCTGTTTCATCAGCCCGTCCATGAGCTGCGCGGAACGCGGCGTGGAATAGACGCCCGAAGGATCGGGGCCGGTCAGCCCATAGGGCGACCAGTCGAAGCGGACCACGCGGTAGCGGTCCTTGAGACGCTCGGCAACGCCGTCCCATTCATGGAGATTGACGATCGAGCCGTGAAGCAGGACCACGACCGGCGCGCGCGCCGGGCCTTCCTCGCGCACGTGCATCCGCACACCGTCCACGGTGACGAAGCGCGAGGGGCCGTCGGCCCAGCGCTTTTCGAGTTCCGCCCGGTCGCTCGCGCCCGCTCCTGCCCGCAGGGCCAGCACGCTTCCACCGCCGACCAGCACCAACGCGCCAAGCGCGCCCAGAAGGATATGGCGCTTCTTCATGCCGCCACCGCCTCACGCGCGGGCAGGCCCAGCGTCTCGCGCAGGGTGCTGCCGGGATATTCGGTGCGCAGGCGTCCGCGCTGCTGGAGCAGCGGCACCACCTGTTCGACGAAGTCCTCAAGCCCGCCCGGCATGTAGCTGGGCTGGAGGGTGAAACCATCGCAGGCACCGGCATCGCGCCAGGCGATCATCATGTCCGCCATCTGCTCGGGCGTGCCGAGGAACACGTTATGGCCGCGCGGATGGCGCATGAAATTGGCCGCGAAATCGCCAAGCGGGGTGCCCTTCTCCTGCGCGGGGGTGATGGCGCGGGCGATGTCGGCCTTGGGCAGGATCGTCCGGTCGAGGATCGTGTCCACCGGGATCGCACCGGCAGGGTCGAAGGCGGTCAGGTCGCAGCCCAGCGATTCCGAGAGATACTCGATGGCCAGCGCATCGTCGGCAAGATCGAGAATGGCGAGATGGTTGGCGCGCGCCTCCTCCTCGGTGCCGCCGAGCACGCAGGACAGGCCCGGCATGATCCGCACACCGTCGGGATCGCGGCCCACGGCGGCGATGCGGGTGCGCAAGTCGCTGCGGAAATCCACGCCTGCCTCGATATTGGCGGCCGGACAGAAGATCGCCTCGGCCGTGCGCGCCGCGAAATCGCGCCCGTCGGGTGACTGGCCCGCCTGGACGAGGACCGGGCGGCCCTGCGGCAGCAGCGGCCCTTCGCGGTCCATCGCCGCCCAGAGTTCGCAGGCCTTGGCGACGACTTCCTTGGCGTGGCGATAGCGTTCGTCCTTCGGCGGCAGGTCGTCCTCGCCGAAGTTGGGGGCGGTGTCGGGGTGCGCGGTGGTCACGATGTTCCAGCCCGCGCGGCCGCCGGAAATACGCTCCATCGTGCCGAAGCGCTCGGCGAGCATTTCCGGGGTGTTGTATGTCGTCGAAACCGTGGCGACGAGGCCGACGTGCTTCGTTACCGCCGCCATCGCGGTGAGCAGGCTGACGGGATCGAGCGTCGGCATCGCCATGCGCTCCGGCGTGCGACCACCCGCCCCGCGCGACTGAAGCTGGTCGCCGAAGACGATCGCGTCGAACATGCCCTGTTCGGCGAGTTTCGCGACGCGGGCGTAATAGTCCATCGAGAACACACCCGCCGGGTTCGCGCGCTCATGCATCCATCCACTCGGGAAGAAGCCGATGCCCTGAAGGAAGGCCCAGAGGTGAATTTGCTTGTCCATCATGCGTTCTCCGGGATCACGGCGCCGCCGGGCTGGTTTGATGCGGTGGAAGGGATCGGCAGGCCAAGCCGCGCGCGCAGGTCGCCGCTCTCGGAGGGCCGCGCCGAAACGGGAGCGCCGAAGCGCGCGCCGATCACGGGAAGCTGTGACAGGGCGTCGGTCAGGGTGAAGTGCAGGCCGTCGATTTCACCGGCCTCGAAACGGGCCATCGGTTCGGCAGGATCGGCATCGGGCGCAACCTTGAGCAGCCGCTTGCTTGCCGGCGGCACGGGCTGTCCATCGGCAAACAGCGCGATATCGGCATCAGCCACGGCGAGAGGGTCATCCCCGTCCACCACCAGCAGCGGATGGCCGAGCAACGGGCGCATGGCGTTGACGGGACCGGCCACCTTGAAGAAGGCGCCTTCGTAGTTCGAGGCGCTGACTTTCGACGCATCGAGATAGCGTCCGCTCGCCTTGTCGAGGATCAGCGTGTCGCTGCCCCAGCCATCCCACAGCGCGCGGGCGGCGCCGACCATGTCCTCGCCCATGCCTTGCGGCGCGCCTTCGGATACCACTGACCAGCCGGTGCGGCCCGCGCTCAGGAAATCGATGGCCGAAAGCGCCCGGGCAACGTGGAAGGGGTGCGCGTTCGACGCGGGAACCGTGGCGACGAGGCCGAGCCGCGAGGTCAGCGGCGCCGCCCATGCCAGCAGCACTTGCGCATCGAAGGGACGCGCGCCGGAGCGGCCCATGACCAGCAGGTCGAGACCGGCCGCTTCGGCCGCGTACAGGATCGGCGCGGCGCTTTCGGGAACGGCGAAGGCGACCTCGGCGATCGAGGCGGAGAGGATGAAAGGTCTGGTCATACGATGATCACCGGTTCGTGAAGGGGATGGATGGGTTCGCAGCCGGTCTCGGTAATGCGCACGAGGTCTTCGCAATGGGCCGAGCCGCCGATGCCGGTATCCAGCGTCGGGCAGTCGACCGAGAGGATCATGCCCGGCTCCAGCACGATGTCCGGCTTGCGCCAGAAACCGCCGTGGACCTCGCCCGGCTCGTCGGTATGGGCCAGGCCGACGCTGTGCGGGCCGAAGCCGATGACAGCCTCGTATCCGGCCTTGCGAATGGCCGCTTCGCCCAGCATCGCGATCTCGGAATAACGCAGGCCCGGCCGCAGCTTCTCGCGCACCGCCTGCCAGCCGAAGGCGGCCGCCTGTGCCGCGCGGGCAGCGGCGCGGGTGGGCTCGCCGACGAAAACGGTGCGGGCGAAATCGCCGTGGTAACCAAGATACTTGCTCACCCCGTCGAGCATCAGCGTCTGCCCATCCGCCACCTCGATCCGCGACAGGTCCGAGGAGACCCGGTCGACATTGAGGAACACTGCCGTATTGCCGCGCGCGGCGGTTTCCATGCGGAACAGCGCCTGCAATTCGGCATGGCTGGCGCCGGCGCGGATCGCGCGGCCCACGGCATTGAGGGCATCGACGTTGGACTTCGCCGCGCGCGCCATCAGGGCGTGCTCCAGCGGCGATTTCACTAGGCGGATCTCGCGCAGTATATTGTCGGCCTGCACCAGTTCGCCGGGATGCTCGCGCCGCAGGGCGACTTCGGCGATGACCCCGTGGTCGTAGCCGATCCGTCCCTGCCACAGGCCAAGACCGCGCATGGCCGCGGCGATGGCAGCCCCTGCATCCCCGCGCGCCGTCATGGCCCCGGCCTCACGCGCGGAAATCGCCTCGCGGTGAGCCTCGGCGGCGGTCGGAGGGCTGCTGGATCGGCGCGGCAGGACGGGCGTGTCCGGCACTTGCGCCGGGGTGTCGTCGCCCGCGTCTCCGAGCGTGTCGTAGAGCCAGACGGCCACGTCGTTGCGGCTGCGTCCGTCGGCCCAGCTATAGTGATGGAGGAAGCGGCTGGTGACGAGGCCCCACTGTCCGGGCCGCTCCCGCGCGATCAGTGCGAAAGTCCCCGGAGGCTGCCCGGGCCGGGTCCGCCCGATCTGCGGCCAGTGCCCCAGCGCGTGGAACACGTTCACGGGATCGCCCAGCACCAGGCCCGCCAGATCGTGCCGTTCCATCACGGCGATCGCACGGGCCAGATTGATCGGCCCCTCGCGCTCTAGCGCCGTCAGAAGCGCGCCGTCGTCAGGAAGGAAGGATGTGTCCATGACGGCGATTATGAACCCCGCCGCCGAGCAATCCGGGGTGGGGGGATAAAACTATTCGCCTGCCGATCAAGTTTGCATGGAGGGGCGGCGGGTGACCGGCCTGCGATAGCCTCGGCCCCCATGAACGAACCCGAGATTCCCGATACCCTTCAGATCGAGCGCGCCTTCGTCCGGCTGGATGAGGGGCAGGTTCACTTGCGCCGCCTGCCCGCGGCCGATGCCGCGCACCGGCCCTTGCTCCTGCTTCACGCCTCGCCCGCGTCCTCATGGTTCATGCAGGACCTGATGACGGCCCTTCGCGCGGCGGGATACCTGGGCGAGATCGTCGCGCCCGATACGCTCGGCAACGGCGATTCCGCCGCCCCCGGACCTGCCGAGCCCGACATCGCCTATTTCGCGGATTCCGTGGACCGCCTGTGCAACGCACTGGGCTTCGGAGCGGTCGATGCCTACGGCACGCACACCGGCGCCCGCATCGCCTGCGAGCTTGCCGCCGGCCATCCCGCCCGCGTGCACCGCCTCGTGCTGGACGGCATCACCGAATACGAGGACGATCTGCGCGAAGCGGTGATCGCCAATTACGCCCCCGTGGTCGAGCCGGACGAATATGGCCGCCACCTGGTCTGGGCGTTCAACTTCTGCCGCGACCAGGCGCTGTTCTTCCCCCATTTCATGAAGGATGCGGAACATCGGCTTTCCGTGCCGATGCCGCCGCCGCAAGTGCTGCACCGGATCACGCTGGACGTGCTCAAGGCGCTCGACACTTATCCCAAGCCCTACATCGCAGCGTTCCGCTACCGCGCGTTCGAGCGCATGGCCCGGATCGCAGCGCCCACGCTGCTGCTCAAGCCCGAGACCGAACTGGCCCTGCTCAATGCCTCGGTGAAGACCGCGCTTGGCCTGCTGGCCGACGGGCATGAGGCGGCAACCGGCGGATCACCCGCAGCCAAGGCCGCCGCCATGGCCAAATTCCTCAAGAGGCAGCTACCATGAAGATGTCGGTTTCGAAGGATAGCCGGGCCGATGTCCGGTTAAGTGTCAGGACCTGCCTCGGCTTTGGGATCGGCACGGTGGGCGTGTCGATCATGCTCAACACCGTGACCACCTACTTCCCCGCGCTGATGTCCACCGTGCTGGGCCAGTCGCCCGAGATCGCCGGCTACCTGCTGATGATCTCCAAGCTGGCCGACGCGGTGATCGACGTCGCCATCGGCAGCCTGTCCGACCGCGCCCGCACCCGCTGGGGCCGGCGCAAGCCGTTCCTCCTGGGAGGAGCGCTGCTTTCGGCGGTCTCGTTCGTGATGCTGTTCGCACCGCCGGTCCTGTCCGAAGGGGCACTGCTGCTCTGGATGATCGCGGGGCTGGTGATCTATTCCACCGCCTATTCGCTGTTCAACGTGCCCTACATGGCCCTGCCCGCCGAACTGACCGACGGCTTCCACGAACGCACGCGCCTGATCTCGTTCCGCACCGTGTTCGTCTCGATCGGCCAGCTTCTGGCGATGGCGGGCACCGCGTGGCTGATCCAGAGCGGCGGCGCGGGCCGTTCCGGCTTCGCCACCATGGGCGTGGTCATGGCGCTCATCATCGGCGGATCGATGACGGCGACGGCGCTCGCCGTTCCGGTGAAGCACGGTACCGCGCCGGGTTCCGGCAAGCACCTGCCCGGTCCGGCGCAGCTTCGCGCGATCGCCCGCAACCGGCCCTTCATGATGCTGCTGGGCGCCAAGGTGTTCCAGTTCCTCTCCTTCGCCTCGGTCGCCTCGACGATGCTGCTGTTCATGCTCAACGTCGTGGGCGTGGGCTACAACGGCCAGATCGCCTTTGCCGTGACCCAGAACGTCGTCACCGCGCTGGTTATGCCGCTGTGGGTCTGGACCGGAAAGCGCTTCGGCAAGCGCCGCACGTATCTGGCGGGCGTCGTGCTGTTCTGCATGACCACGCTAAGCTGGCTCCTGGCCGACCATTCGATCACCACGACCGGTATCGTCCTGCGCGGTATCGGCGGCGGCCTCGGCTCGGGCGCGATCATCCTGATGTCGATCTCGATGCTGGGCGACACCCAGGCCTATGACCGCCTGCTGACCGGCGAGGCGCGCGAGGGCCTGCTCTCCAGCGCCATAGCCGTGATCGAGAAAGTCAGCTTCGCGCTCGGCGTGGCGGTGCTGGGCGTGTTCCTTCACGCGCTGGGCTACGTGCCGACCACCGGCGGCGCCATCGTCGCCCAGCCCGCCAGCGCGATGCTGGCGCTGAAGCTCGGATTCTCGGTGATCCCGGCGGTCATGTTCGCAATCAACGGCCTGTTCCTCTGGGCATACGACCTTGACGAGGACAAGCTCGCCGCCGCGCGCCTGGAGACTTCCGAAGGCCTTGGGAACGCAGTGGCATGACCCGATCCCCGAACAGCGGAGATTCCTCTTTGGCCGCGCAAGGTGCGCAAAGCAGCGAGCATTCTGCCTTCATGACCGACACACCCTCGATCCGCCGTGCCTATACCACCTGCCGCCACGGCCAGATGCATTATCGCACCGCCGGGGCCGCACAGGCCGGACGCACGCCCATCGTGCTGCTGCACCAGAACCCCTCGTCTTCCTACGAGTACGAGGCCCTGATCCGCGAACTGGCGACCGACCGGCTCGTGATCTCCTTCGACACGCCGGGCTACGGCATGTCCGACGCGCCGCCCGCGCCGCCGGGGATGGCGGGCTATGCCGCCGCCTTCTCGGACGCGCTCGATGCGCTGGAGGCCGACGGCGTGCTCACCGGCAAGGTCGATCTCTACGGCTTCCACACCGGCACGCTGCTGTCCTGCGAACTGGCCATCGCCCGCCCGGACAAGGTCCGCGCATTGGGGCTGACCGGCATTCCGATGTTCGATCCGGCCACCCTTGCCGCCAAGCTCGAAGAAGCGCGCAATTTCCCGGAGCCGGACGAAAGCGGCGAAGTGATCCTCGGCCTGCTTGGCAGGCTCTGGGGCTATATCGTCACCAACCGCGATCCCGCACAGCCGCTCGACAAGGCGGTGTGGAACTTCGCCGACAAATCGCGCGTGCTGCACCGTTTCACCTGGGCCTACAGCGGCGTCTGGTCGTGGGATTTCTCGCGCCTCGGCCTCGTAACCCAGCCTGCCGTGCTCGTGCAGACGGCGGAAGACCTTCTCGAAGTGTCCCTCCAGGCCGCCGCGCGCATGCCGGACTGCCGGACGGTCCAGCTTCTCGATCTCGACAAAGACATTTTCGATCTTGCCCCGGAGCGTATTGCCCATGAACTGCGTGACTTCCTTGACCGCCTCTGACCTTCCGGTGGCCGAGGTTTCGCACTCGGTCCTCCATCCCGAGTTCATCGCCGCCGAAGTGGCGCGCCGCTATCCCGTCAAGGGCGAGCTGACTTGTTTCCTGCTCTACCGGGGCATGAACGATGTCTATCTCGTGCAGGACGAGGAAGCGAAATACGCCCTGCGCGTCTGGCGCAAGACCTACCGCGACGTTGACGACGTGGCCTACGAACTCGATTTCCTCGACTATCTGCGCGAACAGGGCTTCCCCGCCTCGGTCGGCGTGCCGCAGCATGACGGCAAGCTCTACTTCAAGGTGCTCTCCCCCGAGGGCGAACGCGCCATCGCGCTTTACGACTGGGCGCCGGGCGTGAAGTTCGGAGACCGCCTGTCCGAGGAAACCGCCTTCCGCATCGGCGCCGCCATGGCCCGGATGCACCTGCTCGGCAATGCCTGGGCGGGCGCCGACCACCGGTTCTCGACCGAGACGGCCAAGGACTACAACATCTGCATGCCGGCGCTGATCGACTTCGTCTACGACCGGCCGGACGACTTGCGCGACTATCCGGTGATCGCCGCCAACCTCGACAAGCGGCTCGACGAACTGGCCGCCTCGGGCAAAGTGCCGCTGGGCGTGTGCCACCGCGATTTCCACCCCAGCAACGTCCACGTCGCCGAAGACGGCGGCATCACCCTGCTGGACTTCGACGCCGCGGGCGAGGACTTCCTCATGCAGGACGTGCAGAACTTCGTCTGGGGCAACCTGTTCTACGGCTTCGACCCGAAGATCGGCGAGGCTTTCGAGGACGGCTACCAGTCGGTTCGGCCCTTCACCCGGGAAGAGACCGAGAATACCGAGCTGTTCCTGATGGCCAAGGCCCTGCGCCTGATCGCAGGCATGGCCCATAGCTCGACGGCGGTAGGGCGCGGCACCCTGCGCTTCCGCAATCTCGACTGGCTGGGGGACTATGTGAAGACCCGCGCCCGCGCCTGCGGCCTGCTCTGACCATGAACGGCCCGATCGCGCTCGACAGGGCGGAGGCTGCGGCGATGCCATCGTCCGGCTCCCGCCCGGTGGCGGAAGGCTCGTGGCCGGGCGGAAAATCCGCCTGGGTCATGGTTTTCATGCTGTTCCTGGCAGGGGTGCTCTCGGTCATCGACCGGGCGGCGCTCAACATCCTGGTCGATCCGGTGCGTGCCGATATCGGCATCGGGGACGAGCAGATCGGGCTGTTGCAGGGCCTCGCCTTCGGGCTGTTCTATGCCTTCATGGGCCTGCCGATGGGTCTGCTGGCCGATCGCATCTCCCGCCGCAACCTGATTGTCGCGGGGATCGCGCTGTGGAGCGTGGCGACGATCGGCAGCGGGCTGGCCCAGACGTTCGGCTCGCTGTTCACCGCCCGCCTGCTGGTGGGTCTGGGAGAAGCGGCGCTGGGGCCGGCCGCGATCTCGCTGATCGCCGACCTTTTCTCACCGGCGCAGCGCGGACGGCCGATCTCGTTCTACATGATGGGACAGGGACTTGCCAACGGCGTGGCCATCTCGCTTACCGGCCTCTTGGTGACGGCGGCGGGCGCGGGCGCTTTCCTCGGCCTGCCGCTGATCGGCCACCTCGTGCCCTGGCGGATCGTCTTCGTGGTGTTCGGCGCCGGCGGGCTGCTGGTGGCGCTGGCCCTGCTTGCCTTCACGCGCGAGCCCGTCCGACAAGTGCAGGCCGCCGCCGGAGCCGTGCCGCGCCTGCCCGGCGCAGCGGAAGCCGCCTATTTCTGGCGCAATCGCCGCGTGCTCCTGCCGCTCTATTTCGGTTTCGCGACCTGCTTCACGGTCGCCTACGGCGGTTCCGCCTGGGCGCCGACGATGCTGCTGCGCGGCTACGGCGCCGATGCCGCGTTCCTCGGCAAGTGGCTGGGGCCGCTCTCGATCCTGTTCTCCGCCATCGGCCCGCTGATCGGCGGAACGATGCTGGACCGCTCGATGCGCTCGGGCCGGACGATGGCGCGCTTCGCGATCCTCGCGGTCGCACCGCTTTTTGCGTTGCCTTCGGTGCTCGCCGTTCTGGCTGGGGAACTTCACCTGGCGACAGTGCTGGTGGCCTCTTCGAACGCCGTGTTCTCGGTGATCGGCACGGTCATGTTCGCCACTTTGCAGTCCCTCGTCCCGCCCCGAATGCGCGGCTGCGCGATTTCGCTCACGCTCGTGCTCAACACCATCATCGGCGCCAGCCTCGGCCCGCTGATGGTCGCCAGCGTGACCGAGCGCGTGCTGCACGACCCGGCGCAAGTGGGCTGGTCGATTGCCGTGGTCTGCACGCCGTTCCTGTTGCTGGGCGCCGCGCTCTATGCCGGAGCCGGGCGCGCGATGCGCCGCGCCGCCGCGCGCGGCGACAGCGAATGCGCGCAGCTTCTTTCAAGCGGCGCCAACTGATCGAGACACACAATCCATGGCCGGGCGCAATCGCCCGGCCATGACAGCCTACCCAGGGGGAAACAGCGATGACGGTCGGTCGAATTCTTAAGGCGGCGGGGGGCGCGGTCCTTGCCGTTGTCGTCCTGCTGGCGCTCGTGCTGCTGACGATGCGGCTGGGCTGGTGGAACCCGTCCTATGAAAGCGTAAAGGCGGCGCAGGCCACCGCGCCCTCGACGTTCGAACGCATCGGCACCGCCAATCTCCACATCCGCGACGAAGGTCCGCGCGATGGCCCGGTCGTGGTGATGCTCCACAGCTCGATGACGAACCTGCGCGAATGGGACGGCTGGACCGACGCGCTCAAGGACAAGTACCGGGTGATCCGGTTCGACTGGCCGCCCTACGGCCTCTCGACGGACAGCGCCCCCTCCACCGGGATGCCCGGCGTGGTGGCGCTGCTGGAAAAGCTGATGGAGAAGAAGGGCGTCACGCGCTTCGCCCTTGTCGGCACGTCCAGCGGAGCCACCGTCTCGACGCTCTACGCTGCGAAGTATCCGCAGAAGGTCACGGCGCTGGCGCTCTCGGCCCTGCCGCTGAAAGCGCCGCCGCCCAGCGATTTCAGCCGCCTGATGTGGGCGATGGTCTGGACCCACGAAACGCTGGTGCCCAATTACTACCCGCGCTTCTACTATCGCCGCGCGCTTTCCGAACTCTACGGCAAGCCCGAACGCCTCACGGACGCGACGGTGGACTGGTACTACCAGACCAACACCCTGCCCGGCGGCTTCGCCCGCGTGAAGGACTACTACGAGACAAACAAGAAGGCGGTCTGGGCCAAGGGCGCGGGCGACGACGCCGCGCGGGTCAAGGCGCCAATCCTGCTGCAATGGGGTGATGCCGATCCGGTGCTGCCGAAGTACCTCGCCGCCGATGCGGTGAAGGAGTTCTCGGGCACGAAAGTGGACGTGATCCACTATCCCGATCTCGGCCATTACCCGATGCTCGAACTGCCCGGGGAAACCGCAAGGGACCTGCGCGCCTGGCTCGACCGGACGGTGACGAAGTGAGCGTGCCAGATCGAACCGGGCCCGATCTGGCCGGCACATGGGCCCTCCACGGCGCCACGCTCGGCCCCGATGGCGATACGCTTTACGAATGGGACGGCAGGATGACGCTCGTTCCCGGCGGAGATGCCTTCTCCGTCGCCATCGAGACCACCGGCTTCAAGACCTCCCGCTCGGTGAGCTTCGCCGAGAAGCTCACGCCCCTGCCCTCGGGCGAGTGGCACCTGCGCTATGGCTACGAGGCTGACCCCGAGCATTTCGCCACCGAAAGCCATACCTTCTTCGGCCTTTCACAGCTCACCTTCGCGCCGGACCTTGCAAGCGCGCGGGGCACTTCTTGCAACTACAACGGCCGATACGTCGTCATGGAACTGCAGGCCACGCGGGAGGAACGGACATGAGGCCGATCCGGCTTGCGCGTATCTGCGGGCTCTCGCTGGCCGCCCTGGCGCTGTCTCCCGCCGCCGCGCAGACCGAGCCGGCCCCGCTCGGCGATGCCGCCCTGCGCAGCCGCTATGCGCTGCCCGGCTCGCAATTCGCCGAGATCGACGGGGAAAGCGTCCATTACGTCGTGGAGGGCAAGGGCCCGGCGATCCTGCTGGTCCACGGCTCCTACGCCAGCCTGCGCCAGTGGGACGATTGGGCCGCCAGGCTCTCGCGCCATTACCGGGTGATCCGCTACGACCAGTCTCCCGCCGGACTCTCGGGGCCCAGCCCTGCCGGAGACTATACCATCGAGCACCGCATCCGCGTGATCGACGGATTGATGGACCAGCTGAAGGCAGACCGCTTCGTCATGGTCGCGACATCCAGCGGCGGGCTGCCCGCCGCCGCCTACGCTGCCGCCCGGCCAAAGCGGGTGCGGGCGCTGGTGCTGAACAACATCGCGGCGGGGCCGGTGAAGTTCGACCTCGACGGCCTGCCCCCCGCGCTCAAGGCCGCGCTGGCCGAGGACCGGACCCACCCCGGCTGGCACGCGCCGGAATACTGGCGGCAGATCCTGCTCGCCAATGTCGTCGATCCCGCGCGCATCACTCCCGCGCTGGTGGCCCAGTGGACCGACCTCAACAGCCGCCCCTTGCGCGATCCCGCCATCGGCAAGGCGGTGGCGGCGTCCACGTCCTTCGCGCGAACGCCGGACGACTTGCGCCGGATCACCGCACCCACGCTGCTGCTCTGGTCCGCCGACGACCACGAAACCACGCTGGAGCGGGACGGAAAACAGGCGCTCGCGCTGCTCGGCAGCACCGACAAATCGCTCGAAGTCATCGACCGCTGCGGCCACATGATGCCGTTCGACTGCCCGGATCGGGCTCTCGAACGCATGATGCCCTTCCTCCGCCGCACTGCCAGGTGACAGGAAAAGGCCGCGCCCCCGTGAAAGGGCGCGGCCTTCGATCCCTGGGGCAAACGGCGCCCGGTCAGGCCGGCATGGGTTCCGCCTCCGCCAGTTCGGCATCGCGCTCGGCCACTTTCGCGCGCAGCAGCGGAATAAGGTCGCGTCCGATGGCGATCACGTCTTCCACCGGATCGAAACCGCGCAGGATGAACGCCGAAACCCCGGCATCGTAATAGTCCATCAGCGCGTCGGCGAGCTGGGCCGGGGTACCGACAAGGGTGCCCGAATTGCTCTGCCCGCCGCGAAGCTGGTTGATGCCGTTCCAGAAGCACTTCTCCAGCCTGTCGCCGCGGGCGGCGAGTTCGGCGGTGCGCTTGAACCCGTCGGCCTTCACGGCGGCGGTGTTCGGCGCCAGCTTGCCCATGTTGGCGGCCACCGCCTCGCGGATCTCGTCGGCGCGGGCCCATGCCGCTTCCTCGCTATCGGCGATGACGATGCGGATCGACATCAGGAAGCGCGGGGAGCGACCATGCGGCGCGGCGGCCTCGCGCACCTTGGCGACCACTTCGGTCATCCCTGCCACCGTATCGGAGAGGGTGGCGAAAGTATCGCAATACTCGCCCGCCACTTCGAGCGCTGCCGGGCTCATCCCGCCGAAATAGACCGGAACCGTGCCCTGCGTGGGCTTGATCGCGGCAAAACCGCCGTTGAAACGGAACCACTTGTCCTCATGATCGACGGGCTTTTGGCTGGTCCATATCCGGCGCAGCACCGAGATATATTCCTTTGCGCGGTCGTAGCGCTCCACCTTGGTCCGGTAATCGCCGTCGGCCTGCGTTTCCTCGTCGCTGGCGGCGGTGATGATGTGGACGCCGACGCGGCCCGGCATCAACCGGTCAAGCGTGGCCAGCATCCGCGCGGCCATGGTCGGCGGGATGAAGCCCGGCCGGTGCGCCAGCATGACGCCGAGCCGCGTCGTGTTCGCGGCGACATATCCGGCGATGGTGAAGTTGTCCGGCATGATCGCGGCATTGGCGACCAGCACCTTGTCATAGCCCCATGCGTCATGGAGGCGCGCCATCCGCGCGATGCCTTCGGGATCGAACGTCTCGAAGGGAACGGGATGCGTTTCGCTCGAAATGTTGTGGTTGAGCAGACCGTTTATCTCGACCGGCATGAGGCTCGAAGCCCTCCTCGATAGTGCTGAAGGCCGAAGTCTATGCCCGGCTGTATCGGCGCAAAGCCGTCGCTCTTCGGTATCCGACAGGTGGAACGGGGGTGCCGTCCCACCTGCCCGGAAAGGTCACTTGGTAGCCGAGCAGGCGTACCAGCTGCCGATCATCGCCCGCCCCTCGGGGTGGCCTTCGGTGAAGAAGTCCGCCCGGTCGGGCTTGAGGAAGAACGTGCCCTTGCGGTAGCCGACCATGACTTCTTCAGGGTCGAAACCGGCATCCACCGCGACCTTCATCCAGTCGGTACGCGCCAGCGAGGTCATGAACGGTTCGTTATTGTAGTGGCTTTCGAAATCGCAGCGCATCTGGTCCCAGAGCGAGAGATGCTCATGGCGCGGCGGCACATCCACGTGGCACATGATCCCGCCTTTGCGCAGCAGGCGGTGGCTCTCCTTGAAGATGCCGCGCATGCCCTTGGCCGAAGTCTCGTGGAGCACGGCGGAAGAGCAGACCAGATCGAAGCTCTCGTCCTCGAAGTCGGTATGCTCGGCGTCCTGCTGGCTGAAGTGGATCGCCGCGCCCATCGCCTCGGCGCGGGCATGGCCGTAGCGCAGCATCGGCGCGCCCACGTCGAGCGCGAAGACTTCCGCATCGGGGAAAGCCTGCGCGATCGCCACGGTCGAATGGCCGACCGAGCAGCCGAGATCGAGGATCCGCCGGGGCTTGAAGTCCGGGTAGAAGTCCTGGACATGGCTGGCGAGCGTGTGCCCGCGTCCGTCGTTCTTCCAGCCGCCGTTGAGATTGCGTAGGTACGTGGAAGCGAAACGGTCGTAGAGCGCGCCGGCGCGGAAATCGCCCGCGGCGGTGTCGACCGTGTAGCTGCCCGGCATGCGGTGATGATCGAAGGACGAGATGTAGCGCGGAATGGCAAGGTCCGGATTCAGGCGGAGGCTGCCCTTGGGCTCCGCCACTTGCGCCTCGACCTTGGCCGAAAGCTCGTCAAACTGGCGGTCGATCGCACCGTCGAGCGAAAGCCAGATGCGGTCCTGGTAGAACAGCGAGAGCGTCAGCCAGTACTGGTGCAGCGGATGGGCTTCCAGCGCCCCGCGAACCTGGGTGCTGGAGGTCGGCTTGCTGCCGGTCTTCTTCTCGATCTCCGGGACGATAACCTCGTCCAGCAGGCGACGGTCGAGCGGGTCCATGTTCTGGCTGGTCCAGGCGCGCATGGCGAGGAAGTGGTCCTCCATCGCCTGCTCGTCATGGTTGGACTGCGGCATCACCGCATGACCGAAATGTTCCTGGCGGTACTGTTCCATGTATTGGGGCTCCCGTTCCGGATTAATCGCGGGTCACGGCGTCAAGGACGCCTTCATAATCGTGCTGGTCGGCCAGTGCCTCGGGCATCAGCTTGTCGCGGGCGGTGCCCAGCACGCGCTCGTAAATCCCTTGCCGGTAGGCGCCGCGATAGGCGCGCGCCTCGGCGTCCGGGGCGAATGTGTCGATATCAGCGGGGCCGTGCAAGCCCGCGGCCTTGAGCAGGCGCTCGTTCGCGTCGAGCCGGTCCTTCAGCACGACGACCTCGCCCATCAGCGCCAGCACGAGCCCCGCGAGGGCGTCCACCGTCCCACTTTCGAAAACCACCGGCTGGCTGCCCTTCGACCGCGCCTTGCGGTCAAGGTTCATGCGCTCTGCCATCACGTCACTCCATCAGTTCGAAACGGAACAGGTTGCCGGTGCGGGCAACGATGTCCTTCTTGTCGAGATCGGGGCCGTGCGCCTCTTCGGTCACGGCATCCTTGGCTTTCAGATCATAGCCGGTCTGGCTGGAGAGGATCACGACGAGGTCGGTCCCGTCCTCCACCGCGAAGGGAAACTCGTGCCATGTGCCAAGGTGCATGGCGAAGCCCGCCGTCCCGTCGAAACGGAAGGCGCGGACTTGCGAAAGGTCGGGAAGCTCGCCCTCGCTCGGCGGCGCCATGACCGCCACGAAAGGCTTGCCGCCAAGCGGCAGGAATGCCTGGGTATGCTGGAAATGGCGCTCCATGTAGCGCACCTCGCCGGGGCGGCGATCCATCTGGGCCAGCGTGACTTCCACCGGATGTTCGCAGAGGAAGCGGGCGGGGTAGCTCATCTTCACCGCGCCCTTGTAGAAATCGACCGAAACCGGCTTAACCGGCGCATCGCGGCCGATCACCGCACCGAACGGCGCCAGCGCCTCGGGCGTGGCGGGTTCGACCGCAAGCTCGATCACGGTGCATTCAGGCGTTGAACTGCCGTTTTGCGTGGTCATGGATGCCCTCTGCCGCCTTTGTCCGCCCGATCATGGGCCCCGGAAAGGGGATTCGAGCAGGGATCGAACTGTTTGATCGCTGGCCGGATAGCCGCAGGGTGGATAGGCTGGCGCCGGGCGGTCGCGGGGGCTGGCGGGAATGGTCAAGCCTAGCGGCCGATATGGAAAATTCGGGTATTCTGATGAGCAGCGCGATTGTCGAGGAACAAGTGGTTTCTGCCCTGGTGAAGGCACTGGGAGCCGATGCCGTGATCCATGAGGGCGAGGCGCTCGCCTACTTCTCGAACGACGTCTATCGCGGCGGGGCCGCGCCCAAGGCGGTTGTCCGCCCGGCCGATGTGAAAGCGCTTCAGGAAGCCGTGCGCATCTGTGCGGCGGCCGGGGTCGCCATGGTCCCGCGCGGCGGCGGTGCATCCTATACCGACGCCTATCTTCTGCCCGAGGGCGGTCACGTCCTGATCGACACCGGCGCGCTCGACACGATCGAGATCGACGAACGCAACGCCGTCGTCACGGTCGGCGCGGGGGTCACGTGGATGGCGCTCAAGGCCGCGCTTGACGCCAAGGGCCTACGCACGCCGTTCTGGGGGCCGTTTTCCGGCATCGCCGCCACCGTGGGCGGCAGCATGAGCCAGAACACGCTGAGCCACGGCAGCACCGCGCACGGTATCTCGGCACAGTCGGTCCTGTCGATGGACGTGGTGCTGGCGAGCGGGGAAATGCTCTCGACCAGCGCCAGTTCGGCCATGCGCTTCTATGGGCCGGACCTCACCGGCCTGTTCACGGGCGACTGCGGGATTTTCGGCATCAAGGCACGCATTCGCCTGCCGCTGCTGCCGGTCCTGCCGCATTTCGAATGCCTGAGCTTCGCGTTCGAAAGCTTCGCGGACTATCACGCCGCCTCGCGCGAGGCGGCCATGGCGCGGCTGGACGATTCCCACTTCGGCCTCGACCTTGCCCTGTCGCAAGGGCAGATCGGCCGCCAGGAAGGCATGGGCGCGCGCCTGAAGATCGCCGCCGAGGTGATGCGCAAGGCGCCGGACAAGATGAAGGGCCTTGCCCAGCTCGTCCGCATGGCGCTGGCGGGTGAGAACCCGATGCGCGCGGGCGCCTACATGTGCCACTTCATCATCGAGGGGTTCGACGCCGACGAGGCGGCGCACAAGGCCAGGATCCTGCGCCGGATGCTGGCCCGGCACGGCCGCGAGATCGCCAACTCGATCCCGACTTTCGTCCACTCGGTGCCCTTCGCGCCGCTGTTCAACGTGCTCGGCCCCGGCGGCGAGCGCTGGGTGCCGATCCACGGCGTGCTCGCCCACGACCAGGCCGTGCCGTTCGACGCCGCGTTCAAGGAACTGATCGCCGGTCGCAAGGCGGAAATGGACCGTCTCGGCGTCTGGACCGGCACGATGTTCTCCCCGGTCGGCGCCACCGGCTTCCTTTACGAAGTGGCGCTTTACTGGCCGGACGACCGCACCGCCTATCACCGCACGGTATTGGGCGAGGAATACCTGTCCCAGCAGCCGCAATTCGCCGCCAACGCGGAATCGCGCGCCTATGCGGACGATCTCAAGCAGGCGATCGTCGCGCTGATGCAGGAATACGGCGCCGGGCACTTCCAGCTCGGCCGGGCCTATCCCTACCGCCAGCGGCTGTCTCCCCAGGCGCTTTCCCTACTGGGCGCGGTAAAGCGGGAACTCGATCCGAAGGGACTGATGAATCCCGGCGCGCTCGGGCTCTGAAACCGCCGAAACCCACGAAAAACGCCCCGGAAACGAATTCCGGGGCGTTTTTCAAGGAGAATGGCGAAGAGCCTCAGCGCTTCATGAGGCGCGCCGGCAGGGCTTCCGTCACTAGCCTGTCTAGACGGCGGCGCGCCCTTACGCTTCCCCCGCCGAAGCCTTCGAGGAACAGCGCAGCACGCTCGACCGCCAGCTTCAGGGCCGCCAGTTGCGGCGGTCCCGGCTGCGAGAAATCGCAGATGGCGCCGCCGAAGTAGTGGTTGGCCCCTTCGAGCACGAGGCCATAGCGATCACCCCCCACAGCAGCGGCAGTGAACGGCGCGAGGTGGCCCTTCCAGCCATCGGCGGCCATCCCCGGCATCAGGTCAAGCGTACCCGTCTGGACCAGCGCGGGCACCGACAGCGCGCCGTAGCCCGCCTCGGTCACGAGGACAGGGATCGGCGGCGGAGGCGAGAAGGCGATCACCGCCCTTGCAAGGCGCGGCACCAGCGGCGCTTGCAGCCCTTCCGGCAAGACCGGCTGCGCACCGCCCAGCATCGTCGCGACGAGGCCGCCATAGGAATGTCCCGCCGCCACGAACGGCGCATCGCCGATATGGGAAACGAGCGCGCGCATATCCTCGATACGCGCCTTCCAGCTTGCAAGTCCCTGGTACTGCGCGGTTTGCGGGTGCTCGCGCGAATCCACGTGAAGCGGTGCGAGCACCCGCCACCCTGCTGCGACCCAGGGCCCTATGATCGGATCGTAGTATGCAGGGGCCGATCCCGCCCCGTGCGAGAACAGGATCACCCCGCGCGGGCTGCCCTGCGGCCGCCATTCGGTGATGGAAACCGCGCGGCCTTCCGGCGTCTTCAGCTCGATGACCGCAGGCTGCGGCATCGGCTTTGGCGGGGAGGCCGCCAGCGCGCGTCCGGCCACGGCCAGTCCCGCCGCCGCGACGGAACCGGCCAGCAGCGACCGGCGCGATACCGCAAGGCCCGTCTCCACGATCCGCGTCACGTTCAGGGCGCCGGCTTCTTGAGGTAGGCGATCACGGCCTTGCGGTCTTCCGGCTTGGGAAGCCCGGCGAAGACCATCGAGGTGCCGGGAACCACGCTGGCCGGACGGGTCAGCCACTTGTCGAGCGTGGCATCGTTCCAGGTCACGCCGGACTTGGTCATGGCTGCCGAATAGCGGAAGCCCTTCACCGTGCCGGACTTCTTGCCGACCACGCCCGACAGATTCGGTCCCACCTTGTTCGCACCCCCGGCATTCACCGTGTGGCAGGCCATGCAGCGCATGAAGATGCGCTTGCCTGCCGCGGCGTCAGTCGCCGGCGGCGCGGCCGAAACGCTTGCCGGAATCGCCGCCATGGCAGCGAAGGCGGCCGCGGCCAGTGCCGGAAGGATGATCTGTCTGGTCATGTCTAACTGCCTACCCTTTGGAATGCGTCATTATCGCTCCGGCCGGGATGCCCGGACGCCTTCTCTGCTTGGAAGGCCGCCCATCGGGTCCGCCGGGGCCCGTTCTTTCCAGTCATCCTCCAACCTAGGACGTAAACGCGAACTCTGCCCGATACGCAGCGCCGACTATCCGCCTTGCGGACAGGCCGTTCAGCGATGCGCCTTGAGCCAGGCCGAGGCGCGCAGGGCCGCATTGGCGCGGATGTCCGCATAGAACAGCGCGAAATCGTAATAGTGAAGGCTTCCGCCCGCCATCGGCCTCACATCGAGCCCCGGCGCCGGATAGGTCACGGCAAGCCCCTGCTCGCACCGCACGGCCACCGCGCCGGGTCGCAGCGGCTTCATCGCGCCGAAACCGGGCTCGCCCGGAACCGCGCCGCGTGCCTGCGCCGAAAGCGCGGCGGGGCGGGACCGGTCGAAAGTCACCGGGTTGATGCAGAGCGGGCGCTTGCCGGGAACGTCGCCATATCTGTCGACGAAGGCCTTTTCGTAAGCGGCGACGATGGGCGCAAGGTTGGCGCCAGCCTCAACCGCGTTCCATTGCAGCGCGCATCCGGTCTGCGCGGGCCTGTCGCAAACGGGGACATGCCTGTACCGCAGGCCGAACTCGCCTTCGGAAAGATTGATGCCCACGATGTAGGCCGCCACCATGCGCTGCTGCAGCGGCGTGCCGTCGATCCGCCGTTCCAGCAGGTCGGCGATGTGCTTGGCGCCCTGGCTGTGTCCGGCGATGATGAAGGGCCGACCATCGCCGACATGGGCGAGGAACCAGTCGAACGCGCGCTCCACGTCGGAATAGGCAAGCGCAAAGGCGGCATCCCGGTGCGCGGGGTCCATCAGCGCCTTGTAGCTGGCCGCCCGGTATCGCGGCGCCCAGATCCGGCAGCAGGCCCCGAACGCGCTGGCTTGCCGGGCCACCGCGCTCTCGTCCGTCCAGGTGCTGGCGGCGACGTCGGCAGGGTCCTGGTTCCACGCGGTCTGGCTGCGGAAGGTGGTGGGATGGACATAGAACACATCCACCCCCGGAGCCTGCGCGACCGGCGCGGCGCCCTCGGGCAAGGCCGCCGCCGGGCCGGGACCGGCAGGGCCGGCGGCCCAGTTCCCGGCGACAGCGTAATCGGGTGCGGGCGGCGCGAGCGCGGCGATGTCATCCTGCGGTGCGGCGCGGACCGGACCGGACCAGCACAGCAGCACCGATATGAGGCCTGCTGCGGATCTTGCCGCCGACCGTGCCCTCAGCCGGGCAGCGCGGCCGCGCTCACGCATCGGCGGGCAGCCGGTAGCGCGAGAACACAAGGAGGCTGACGAGCTGGGTCCCAGCCGGGATCAGGCTGTAGAGCAGGACGATGCCGGTGATCGCATGGGGCGTCTGCGTCACCGCTCCGCCGGTAGAGGATACGAAGCCGAACGCACTCATCACAAGGCCCGCGACGACCGGGCCGAGCGCAAAGGAGAGCTTTTCCATGGCCGAGAACAGTCCGGCGAAGACGCCTTCGTTGGCAATGCCCTTGCGGCGGCGTTCGTAATCGATCGTATCGGTGAGCATCGAGAGCGAGAGCATGACGAACGCCGAGTTCACTACGCCGATCACCGCGCCGCGCACCAGCACCAGAACGTGCTGCGTGCCCAGCGCGCCCACGCCGGGAATGTTCACCAGCACATCGGTGGCCGGGTGGACGAAGAACCAGGTTACCGTCACCATCGCCCATGCGGCGGAGGCGATGACGTAAGTGCGCTCCTTGCCCCAGCGGCGCGAAAGCGCGAGCCAGAGCGGCTGCGCGAGAATACCCGCGATCGCCATGACGAGGATGAACAGCGGCACGATCCAGATCGCCTGGATCGCATAGAGATAGATGAAGCCGATCACGGTATAGCCCGAAGCCTGCCCAATGTTCTGGATCAGGCAGGTTGCCAGCAGCACCAGATAGGGGCGGTTGCCCTTGATCGCGCCAAGCTGGCTCAAGAGGCTGCCCGGCGCGGCATCGTCGCGGATCATCGGCACGCGGGCAAGGCCCAGCGCGGTCACCAGCATCGTGCCGAGGCACACTGCGCCCAGCACCAGTGCCATCACGGTCCAGCCATGCGCGCCGCCGCCCAGCGCATAGATCAGCGGCTGCGCCACGCCCACGCCCACCAGCACGCCCAGCGTCGAGAAGACCATGCGCCAGACCATGATCCGGGTGCGCTCATGCGGATCGTGCGACAGCGCCGCCGCAATCGCGAGATAGGGCACCGAGAACATCGAGAAAGCGGTGGAGGCGAGAAAGAACAGGAAGCAGGTGATCGCCGCCGAGAGCAGCGGGCTGGAACTCTCGGTCAGCGTGAACAGCGCCACGAAGCCGAGGCTGGTGAGAACCGCTCCCGCGACGAGGAAGGGCGCGCGCCCATGCTTTCCGCGCAGCCGATCGGACCAGGCGCCGACCAGCGGATCGCAAACGATCAGCCAGAGCTTGGGGATGAGCACGACCAGCCCCGCCAGCCAGGCCTCTACGCCGAGCATGGTGGTGAGGAACAGCGGCAGCAGCACCGCGGGGGTATCGCGGAAGATCTGCGCCCCGAGCTGGCCGGTACCGTAGCGCAGGAGGACGGAGGTGCCGACCCTGTCGTCATGCCCCGCCGGTGGCTGCGGGAGGATTGTCTGCTCGATCATGGTGGCCATGCGCTTCCCGAATCTTGTTTTGTTGCACTGCAACATGCGACGGAGCGCCCGCTCCGTCCATGGGATATTCATGCCATTGACCTTTGCCGCATCGCGGCAATTGCGCGGTTTATCCACCAGACGGACGTGGCGGTCCGCTGCGTGGACACCCTTCGGCAGCGATCCATGGTGGCCGCGAAGCCCCGAGACCCGAATTTCGGGGCGATCCTCCCTCTCCTGGAGACCTTCCGCAATGATTTCCCGCCTGCTCGCCTGCACAGCCGTTTCACTGGTTATCGCCGCGCCCGCGCCCGCAGCCGAACGCGACAGCCGCGCCATCGACCTTGCGGCCGCACAGAAGCGCGCGGGCGAAACGGTTTCCCGCATGTCCGCGCAGGAAAAGGTGGTCATCACTCACGGCATCATGCCCCTGCCCGGCGGCGGCCCGAAAGTGGAGATCCCGGCCGAAGCGATCATCGGCGCGGGCTACATTCCCGGCGTTGCCCGGCTCGGCATTCCGCACTTGCGGGAAACCGATGCCAGCCTCGGCGTGAGCTGGGTGATGGGCGCGCGCAAGGACTGGTCCACCGCCCTGCCCTCGGCCGTGGCGCAGGCGGCAAGCTGGAACCCCGCACTGGTCGAGCGCGGCGGCGCGATGATCGGCTCGGAAGCGCGGGCCAAGGGCTTCAACGTCCTTCTTGCAGGCGGCGTGAACCTGGCCCGCGATCCGCGCAACGGGCGGACTTTCGAATACTTCTCGGAAGACCCGCTGCTGTCCGGCGTGCTGGCGGGCGCGGCGATCCGGGGGGTACAATCCAACCATATCATCTCCACCATCAAGCACTTCGCGCTCAACGGGCAGGAAACCGGCCGCAAGTACGTGGACGTGAAGATCGCGCCCGCCGCCGCCCATGAAAGCGACCTGCTGGCCTTCCAGATCGGCATCGAGCAGGGCCAGCCGGGCTCGGTCATGTGCGCCTACAACCGCGTTCACGGGGCGCAGGCCTGCTCCAGCGACTGGCTGCTCAACAAGGTGCTCAAGCAGGAATGGGGCTACAAGGGCTTCGTCATGTCGGACTGGGGAGCCGTGCCCTCGATCGACGCGGCGATGAACGGGCTTGACCAGCAATCGGGCGACCAGCTCGATCCGGGCGTGTTCTTCGGCGCGAAGCTGGCCGAAAAGGCCGCGCTCGATCCGGCATGGGCCGCCCGGCTCGATGACATGAACACCCGTATCCTGACCGCCGTCTATGCCGCCGGGCTGGACAGCCATCCCGCAGAACCCGGCGGCACGATAGACTGGCCCGCCCATGCCGCTATTGCCGAGGAGGTCGCCAAGCAGGGCATCGTCCTGCTGAAGAACGAAGGCCATGTGCTGCCGCTGGCCAGGACCGCGAAGTCCATCGCGGTCATCGGCGGCTATGCCGACGGCGGCGTGCTTTCGGGCGCCGGGTCGAGCCAGGTCATGGGCGAAGGCGGGCCTGCGGTGAAGCTGCCGGTGGCAGGGTCGGGCGTATGGGCCGGGTTCATCTCGGAATCCTACCACCGTTCCAGCCCGATGGCGGCGATCAAGGCGCAGGCGCCGGGCGCCGCCGTGCTCTACCGCCAGGGTCAGTACATCAAGGACGCGGCCGAACTGGCCGCGCGTTCGGAAGTGGCCATCGTCTTCGCCACCCAGTGGATGACCGAAGGGCTGGACGTGCCGGACCTGTCGCTGCCGCGCGGACAGGATGCGCTGATCGAGGCAGTTGCCGCCGCCAATCCGAATACCATCGTCGTGCTCGAAACCGGAGGCCCGGTGAAGATGCCCTGGCTGGGCAAGGTCAGGGGCGTGATCGAGGCGTGGTATCCCGGCGCGCGCGGCGGCGAGGCAATCGCTTCGGTGCTGTTCGGCGAAACCAACCCCTCGGGCCGCCTGCCGATCACTTTCCCGGCCGACGAGAGCCAGCTTCCCCGCCCCCGCCTGGACGGGAGCGACTGGGTGGAGCCGGACTTCGGCGGCAATCCGAAGGGAGGCAAGGACAAGCTGCCCGCAGACTACGACATCGAAGGTTCGGACCTCGGCTATCGCTGGTTCGCCCGCACAGCGGTCCGGCCGCTGTTCCCCTTCGGCCACGGGCTCAGCTACACCGCGTTCGCGCAAGGCAAGCCGGTGATCAAGGGTTCCGCCGCGCGCGTCACCGTGACCAACACCGGCGCGCGGGCAGGTGCGGACGTGGTACAGCTCTACCTGACCGACCGGGCAGGAGAGACGAAACGCCGTCTCGTCGGCTTCGGCCGCGTGGAACTGGCGCCGGGCGCCTCGGGCGAAGTGGCGATGACGATCGACCCGCGCCTGCTGGCGGACTGGAAGGATGGAAGCTGGACGATCCCGGCGGGCCGTTACGCTTTCGCGGTGGGCACCGATGCCGAGCATCTGGGCGCGCCGGTGACCGTGACGATGAAAGCGCGCCGCTGGAAGGACTGAAGCCAGAAGGCAGGCCCGGGCGCGCAAAAGGCGCGCCCGGGCCTGCCTTCAGCGGAACAGGCGCGGCGCGAAATCGGCGAGATAGCGCCGCCAGTTCACCCATTCGTGGCCGCCGCCGGTTTCGTGATAGACGTGCGCGATGTGGTAGCGATCGAACAGCGCGCGCGTGGGCGCGACCGTCTCGTGAAGGAAATCCTCCCTGCCCATCGCGAAGTAGACGAGCTTCAGTTCCTTCGCGCTGCGCTTCAGTTCGGCATCGTATTTCGCGGCATACGTCTCCACGCCGTTGAAGGCGTTGCCCTTGCTCAGCCCCATCGAGAATATGCCGATCCAGCGGAACTGGTCCGGGTGCGTCAGCCCGTTTCGCAGGGTATGCGATCCGCCCATAGACAGCCCCGCCATGGCCCGTGCCTCTGGCCGGGCGTCGCTGCGGTAAGCGGCATCGACATAGGGGATCAGGTCGCCGATCAGGTCGGCGCCGAAATCGGGGTTGTCGAGCGTCATCACCCCTTCGCGCAGCGGGGTGTGGCCGTCCGGCATGACGACGATCATCGGCACGACTTTTCCGGCGGCGATCAGGTTGTCCAGGATGGCATTGGCCCGGCCCACGCTGGTCCAGCTGTCGTCACTGTCTCCCGCGCCGTGCACGAGATAGAGCACCGGATACTTGCGGCCGCCCTTCATGTAGCCGGGCGGCGTATAGACATGGGCGCGGCGGGCGATGCCGAGCGATTTCGACCAGTATTCGATCGTCGATACCGCGCCATGCGCGACTTGCGGGTTCCACGTCTGGAAATCGCCTTCGGGGCCGCGCACCTCGAATGTCGAATTGATGCCCTTGAGCTCCTCGGAGAAAGTCTTGCCCAGCGGATCCACGGTCTTCACCCCGTCCACGCGGAAGGCGAAGCGGTAAGTGTCCGCCGGCACCGGGCGGGGGGTGGTGACGGTCCAGAGACCGGTCGCGTCCTTCGCCATGGCAAGGCCCTGCGGCGTACCGGCGGGGAAGCCCATGGGAATGACCGTGGCGATATCGGTGCTGGTCAGCAGCACTTCCGATGCATTCGGCGCGCAGAGGCGGAAGGTCACGCGCCGGTCGGGAAGCTGCTCCACCGACTTGTAGGGCGCGGGGCCGGAATAGAACGGGGGCATCACGCAAGTGGAGGGATCGAGCTTGGGCGACTGCATCTGCGCCGTCGCCGGCAGCGCCGCCGCGATGGCGGATACGGCCGCCAGCAGCGCGGCGGAGGAGACTATCTTGCGGCGAACCATGCAAAAAACCTTTCGCGAACGCAGCGAGCGCTGCTGCCGCGAAAGGTCGCTTCTGCCGGTGCCGGAACGAACGGCGCCATCGCGTCTATCCGACTGGCGGACCCGCCCGCTCCGCACACCCCGCCATCACCGTGGGTGGCGGTTCACTTGCGCGCTTCGCCCTGCTTTCCCAGCCGCGCCGCCACGCACTGGTCGGCGGGCATGCCATCGGGGCAGCTCTCGGCCTTGGGCACGAGCGCGCTGTCCTTCGGCAGACGGACGGTGAGGATGCGCACGGGCTCGGTGCCGATCATGCGCGAGGTATGGCCGCGCCCGGTCACGTCGTCCGCCAGAACGATGTCGCCCTTGGAAAGGATGTGCTTCGAACCGTCACCCAGCCCCACTTCGAGCTGGCCTGACAGGACGATCAGGAAACGCGGGGTGGAAACGCCGTGAAAATCGATGAAACCGCCGGGCAGCGTATCGCCGATCTCGACATCGGTGGCGCGCAGGCGCGACTGCACCGAACGCCCGTCGCCCCCGCCGGTCAGCGGCAGGTCGATGATCTCGAGATGGGATTCGCCGTCCTCCCCGCCGTACATGTGCATCATGCGCATGGCCTTGCCGGTGGGAGAAAGCGGGGTGACGGGCGCCGGATCGGCCAGCGCGGGCGCCGCAAGGGCCAGCACGGCGGCGAACGGAACGAGCAGTTTCATGCGCCTTGTTCTCCTTCAGGCACTGACGCGGGAACCGGCGGCGGCGAGGTCGGCGCCGGACTTCTCGTCATGGCGGGCGGCCAGTTCGCGCAGGCGCGGGATCAGTTCGCGCCCGTGGACGGCGATATCGCCCAGCAGGTCGAATCCGCGCAGCAGGAAGCCGCCGATGCCCATGGCATAATAGTCCATCAAGGCATCCGCCACCTGCTCGGCCGTGCCCACCAGCGCGGGCGGCAGCATCGGCGTCGAGAAATCGATCGAGGCGCGGGTGATCCCGGTCCAGAGGCGCTTGTCGATCAGTTCGCTGCCACCGGCGAGCGCCTCCAGTTCCTCACGCCCGGATCCGCCGCGCGTCGTGGCCAGCCTGGGGTCGAGCCGCATGGCGGTGCCGGTCGCCTCGCCCTTTCCGGCATCGGCTTCGGAGATTTTCGCCTGCTGCATCGCGGCAGTGTCGCGAAGCTGCTCGATCACCGCGCGCGCGGCCTGCCATGCCTGTTCCTCGGTCTCGCCAAGGATGACCCGCGCCGATGTCTGGAGGCGCAGGGGACGGCCGGTTGCCGCCCAGGCCGCCTTGACCTGCGCCGCCGCCTCTTCCATCTGCGCCAGCGGCTTGAGACCGCCGATCGCGTAGACATCCGCCACTTGCGCGCCCACTTCCAGCGCCAGCGGAGAAGCTCCGCCCCAGTAGACCGGGATGGCGCCGCCCTCCGGCCGGATTTCCGCCAGCGCCCGGTCGAACCGGTACCAGTCGCCCGCATGGCTCACCGGCTCGCGCGCGGCCCAGACCCGGCGCATGATCTCAACATATTCGCCGCTGCGCCGGTAGCGTTCGTCCTTGGTGTGGTAATCCCCGTCGCAGGCCAGTTCCAGGTCGTTGGCGCCGGTGATGACATGGACCCCGGCACGCCCGCCGCTCAGCCGGTCAAGCGTGGCGAACATGCGCGCGGCCATGGTCGGCGCGATGAAGCCGGGCCGATGCGCCACCATGAAGGATAGCCGCCGGGTGATCGCGGCCGCGTAACTGGCGATGGCGAAAGGGTCCGGCGCGTAGGAGTTCTGGAGGATCAGCACGCGGTCGAAGCCGTTCTCGTCGAAAGCGCGGGCCAGCGTGCCGATCGTCTCCACATCGAAGCTCGGCCCGCCCGGCGGCGACACTTCCGAGGCATTGCGGTGGAGCAGGACTCCCAGGATTTCAAGCGACATGACGGCCCTCCCCAAGGCCGGGCCACGATGCGTGCCGGCTTCAATTCTGACCCCGAAAAACTGGCAGGTGACCGAGAGGCGAATAATCCAAGAAATCTATTACCCTGCGAGAGAAGCTTGATCGAACCTCCCCGGGCAACGGCAACCAGGAGGCCCCCCGCCGATGAACATCGTCAAGCTCGAACGCATGATCGCCGTCTACGAGGCAGGCAGTTTCCGCAAGGCAGCGCGCCGTTTCGGCATGTCGCAGCCCGCGCTCACCTGGAGCATCCGGCAATTGGAGGAAAGCCTCGGCCTCTCGCTGTTCGTGCGCGGCCCCTCCGGCATCCGCCCGACGGAAGCCTGCGAGACGCTGATCGTGCGCGCGCGCCTGATCGTCAGCGAACATGCCCGCCTGCTCGCCGAAGTGGAGCGCAAGAACCGCCAGCAGGTGATCGTGATCGGCGTCCACCCGGTGCTGCTCAACAGCCAGTTCGCCCACACCATCGCCGCTTTTCGCGAACGCGAGCCCGCCGTTACCCTGCGCGTGGTGGAAGCCTATAGCGCCGACCTCATCGCCCGCCTGCAACGCGGCGAACTGGACCTGGCCTTCTCCGCCGCCCCGCCCGAGGACGAGGACGCCGACGAAATCGCCTTCGAGCCGCTGCTGCGCCAGTATTACTCGATCTTCGCCCGCCCCGATCACGCGATCTTCGAACAGATCGAAAGCGGCGGCCCGATCACCGAACATGCCTGGGCGCAGGCAGACGCCCCCAATGTCGGCGCGCGGCAGGTGACCGCCAGCAGTGGCGATCGCAGCAATACCAACATGGTGCTGGAACTGCTCGCACGCTTCGGGATGACCGAGAACATGGTGGCGATCCGCTCCGCCTCGATGCACCTGATCCGCCGGATGGTCATGGACGGCGGCCTGCTGGGCATGGTGCCGGAAAGCCAGTTCGCCACCGAACTGCAGGGCGGCACCGTCCGCCAGGTGCCCGGCTCCAACATCGAGGGGCCGCCGCTCGGCCTGTTGTGGATCGACGGCTGCTACGAGACGCTGGCGGTGCGGCGGCTGAAGTCGCTGCTGCGCACGATGCAGGTTCCCGACCATCCCAAGGCGCTGCCCACCCCGAAGATCGCGGCATGTTGGCCGCCGCTGCCCGGGTGATAGAGGCGCTCTATCACAGGTCAAAATTAGTTCTCTGTTCCGCCTCGCCAAGCCCAAGCAACATGCCGCCACTGGCTGCGCTGGGTTCCAGTCGCTCACCGTGGCCCCTTTTTTCCTCACAGCGAGTCCGGCGATGAACAAGCATCCCCTCAACCCCGTCACGCCCGAGCACATCGAGACCTATCGCCGCGACGGCGTGGTCTGCCTGCGCCAGATGTTCGACGCGGAATGGATCGAGCGTCTCCAGCAGGCCGCGCTCGAAGTATCCGCCGATCCCGCCGCACACGGCCTTACCGGCCCCTCGCACGGCGCCATGGTCTCGGTTTCGCACCTCTGGCACAAGCCGGGCATATTCCGCGACTTCGCCTTCAACTCGCCCGCCGGCGAGATCGTGGGCCGCGTGATCGAGGCGGACAACGTGCAGATGTTCCACGATCACCTGTTCCGCAAGCCGCCGCAATCGCCCGCGATCATGCAGTGGCATGCCGATCACCTCTGGCCCTTCACCGGCACCATGATCCCCAACCTGTGGGTCGCGCTGTCGCCGGTGAACGAGGAAAACGGCCGGATCGAATTCGTCGCGGGCTATCACCGCTTCTGCATCGACACCGGCTCGCGCTTCGGCCCCGCCGGAGACGGCACCTTCCGCTTCCCCGACTTCGAAGCCGAGCGCGACAATCCGGATTTCCCGTTCCGCTTCGTCACCTGGGATCTCCAGCCGGGTGACGCCGTGCTGTTCCATGTCGATATCCCGCACTATTCCAAGGGCAACGATTCCGACACGCTCGCCCGCACCGGCCTTGCCATGCGGATGATCGGCGACGACTGCTACTGGTGCCCGCGCGAAGGGCTGATGCCGGTCCACGGCATGGACCTGATGAGCCAGCCCGACGGCGTTCACCCCGAACCCGGCGAACTGCTACCGCTGATCTGGCACCGCCCCGACGACGAACCGCGCGCCTTCGCCCCGCGCCCCGCGCAAGCGGCGCGGGCAGCATGACCTTCGATCCCGGCAAGCGGGAATTCCTTGGCGGCGCGGCGCTTCTCGCGATGCTGGGAATTTCCGGCCCGGCGGTGGCGGGCAGCGCTCCCGGCATCCGGGTAGAGCCGGTCCAGGGCCCGAACCTGCCGATGGAATTTCCCGGCAGCGGCGGCACGGTTCCCTGGCTGAAGCGGGTCTTTCACCTCTATTCCGGCCCTGACGGGCTGACCCGGGGCGAACAACTCGAAGTGGTCGAGCCGCGCGGCCAGGCCATCGCCACGCTGCTGCGCCGCACCGCCGCGCGCGTCACCCTGGGCGGATCGCAACCCGGCGCCGGTTTCGGCTTCCACGTCGCCAGCCAGCCGACCCTGCTGATCCCGATCTTCGGGTCGATGATGATCGGCCTTCATGACGGCACCGAATACGAACTGCGCCACGGCGACCTCGCCTATGCGGAGGACTGCACCGGCAAGGGCCACATCTCGAAAGCCGGGCCGGAAGGCTCGTTCATGGTCGCGGTGCAGCTTCCCGGCGAAGGCTGCCCCCTGTCCGGCAGTTCCGACATGACGAAGGTCTGGTCCGACCAAGCCCGCTGAGCCCATAGCCCCCCCTCGCTGCAAGGAACACGCGTGAAGAAGACTGCATATCTCGGCTGGGCGATCGGCTCCTTCACGTCCTCGGCGCTGGTCAGCGCCGTGGGCCTGCTGCACTTGCGGTTCATGACGGATTCGCTCGGCCTTGCCATCGGGCTGGCCGGAATGCTGACCGTCCTTGCCAAGATATACGATGCCGCCTGCGACCCGCTGATGGGCCACATCGGCGACCGCACGCACACCCGTTTCGGCAAGTACCGCCCCTATCTGCTGGGCGGCGGGCTGATGGCCGGGCTTTCCATGGTCATGCTGTTCAACGTGCCTGCGGCGCTTTCGGGCACCGGCCTATGGGTCTGGGTGGGGATGACACTGCTGTTCTTCTCCACCGCCTATACCTTGTTCCGCATTCCCTATCTGGCGCTGGGGCGGGCGATCACGTCGAACTTTCAGGAACGCTCGAAGCTGATGACCTTCAGCGTCTACGGATCCTCACTCGGCAACATGGCCGCGACCGCCGCCGCGCCGTTCCTGCTTTCGCGCATCGGCAGCGACCGTGCCGGGCACGGCATGGTGGCGATCGTGCTGGGCGTGCTCATCGCCCTTGGCGGGGCGGCTTCCTTCGCACTGCTGCGCGAAGGCGAAGCGGCGGAAAGCGCGCCATCCGGCGATGGCTCCCTGCGCGAGGCGGTGGGTGCCCTGCGCCGCAACCGGCCGTTCCTCTGCCTGATCGGCTTCAAGCTCGTGCTGTTCTCGGGCCTTACCGTCCACATGGCGGCGATCCCCTTCTACACGCGCCACGTGCTGGGCGTGGCCGACAGCACGCTGGGCTCGATCTTCCTCGTGCAGACGCTGGCGATGATGGGCTCGCAGTACCTCTGGGTAAGGCTTGCCGCGCGCCACGGCCGCCGCAACGCGCTGCTGGGCGCCAGTGCGCTCTGCGCGCTCGCCTATTTCAGCTGGCTCTTCGTTCCCGCCGCCCGGCCCGAACCCTTCGTCCATCTCTGCGCGCTGGTTTCCGGCATCGCCACCGGCGGCATCTTCCTCGGTCTCTACACCGTGCTGACCGACACGATGGACTATTCGCGCCAGGTACAGGGAGACAGCCGCGCCGGGATGCTCGCAGGCGTCTTCGTCATGGTGGAGAAGGGCACGGCCGCCTTCGGAACCTTCGTGTTCAGCATGACCATGGCCTGGGTCGGGTTCGTGTCCTCCACCGGCAACGGCGCGGATGCGCAGCCTCCCAGCGTGCGGCTCGGGATCATCGTGGCGCTCTCCGTCGTGCCCTCGCTCGCCGCGGTGGCCGCGGGCCTCATCATGCTGCGCTACCGGCTTCCGGGTCAGGCCGCGCCAGAACACGCTGCGCAGGCTTCTGAAACAGCCGAAGGAATTGCCCTGAACGCAACTGCCGCCTGACCGGAAAAAGCCAGTTCCAACCCCCTGCAGGGCGGGCGCTTCCAGCGTCTCGCCCCGCAGCCATCTTCGCGATATTTTCTTTATCCGTCCATCGGATAGGGGAAATACTTCAGAAAAATACTCACCCGACTGGGACAGCATGTCCCCTCAAGAACAAATAACATGAGGGAAAGCGTCCATGACCGGTAAGTTGAAAAGAACAGCATTGACGACCAGCCTGATCGCCACCGCCGCCATGCTGGCGACGGCCCCCGCGCAGGCTCAGCAGGCCGGCGACGCGGAAGGCGGCAATACCATCGTCGTCACCGCCAAGAACCGCAAGGAAAGCCTTCAGGACGTGCCGCTGGCGATCACCGCGCTGAGCGACCAGGATCTCGCCGGTGCCCAGATCCGCGACGCGCGAGACCTCCAGAAGATCACGCCGAACCTCAGCCTTTTCGCCGGCTCGGGCCGCAACGATCCCTCGGCCTACTCGCTGCGCGGCCTGGCCCCCAATACTTCGGACGAACGCTACCAGGGCATCTCGATCTTCATCGACGGCGTGGCCCTGTCCGGGCAACTCGCCTCGCTCGATCTGGAGAACCTCCAGCGCGTGGAGATCATCAAGGGCCCGCAAAGCGCCACCTTCGGCCGCGCCACCTACAGCGGCGCGATCAACTACGTCACCGCCGATCCCTCGAGCGATGCCGTGACCGGCTTCGTCAAGGCGCGCGGCAGCCTCACCAACAAGGCGCCGGACGCCAGCTACTACTTCGGCGGCACCATTACCGCGCCGATAGTGAAGGATGCGCTATGGTTCTCTGTTTCCGGCTCGCTGATGCAGAACGGCGCCTTCGCGAAGTCGGTTGACGACGGCACCGCGATCGGGCGCGAACGCACGCAGGTCGTCTCGGGCACGCTGTTCTTCAAGCCGGACGAAAGCTTCTCGATCAAGCTGCGCGGCATGTACCAGCACGACCGCGATTCCCCGCCCGCACAAGTGGTTCAGCACCCGCGCGAATGGCTGGCAGCCGGCGTCGCGGTGGCGCCTTTCGCGCGCGGCAACGGCGCGTTCTTCCCCGCCTACCTGCCGGACGGCGACCTCGACACCATCGGCACGCAGGGCGCCACCGGCTACGGACGCGACCGCTACTTCGCCAGCGCCGTCGTCACCAAGACCTTCGGCGATTATGAACTGAGCTACCGCGGCGGCTATTTCAGGGAATCGCGCTGGGCCAATGTCGCCACCGTTCCCCGCGCGGTGCAGCCCGGACAGGACCCGGTGTTCGGCGACCTGATAACCGATGGCACGGTAACCGTGCGCAGTTCGGTGCTGGGCACCTTCCCCTCGACCGAGACTTTCGAGAACACCAGCCACCAGCTCATGCTGCTCTCCCCCGGAAGCAAACCGTTCCGCTGGCGGGCGGGGCTCTATTATTTCTGGGAGAACGATCTCTCCGCCTTCTCCGGCTACGGCACCACCGCCAATCCCAAGGGCGTGACGCGCAACGACCACCTCACCAACATGGCGGTGCTGGGCGGGTTCGACTGGGACGTCACCGACGCGCTGACGCTGAGCGGCGAAGGGCGCTACGCCCGCGAGAAGGTGTCCTCCCCCGCCTGCCCCACTTGCGTGTTCTACCCGACCTCTGTCGATTACAACAACGTCTCTGAGGACTTCAGCCCGCGTATCACCCTGAGCTACAAGGTGACGGGTGAGAGCATGATCTATGCGCTGTTTTCCAAGGGTGTGAAAAGCGCACGGTACAGCTTCGTGAATGTCGGTGGAAACTATGTCGGGCTCGCCGCGGACCCGGAGAAGCTGTTCAACTACGAGATCGGCAGCAAGAACACCTTCTTCGGCGGCCGCCTGACCCTCAACCTCGCCGCGTTCTATGACGAAGTGAAGGACCAGCAGCTCGTCTCCACGCAGGAACGCACGGTCAACGGCAACATCGTCAACATCGCCACGGTGGGCAACGTCGGCGCCTCGAAAATCCTTGGTTTCGAAGGCGAGGCGAACCTCCGGATAACCCCGCGCCTGACGCTGCGCGGCTCGGTCGGCTATGCCCACCAGGAGTTCACGACCAAGACCCCGCTCATCATCAGCACCAGCTCGACTTACGGGTTCCCCGCCAGCGCGGACAATTCGATCGTGCTCGACGGGCTCACCCAGGCCAATGTGCCGGACTGGAACGGCTTCATCGGCGGCGAATACAAGTTGCCGGAAATGGGCGGTTTTTCGCCCAGCTTCCGTCTGGACGGCGCCTATCGCGGCAGCTGGTACGCCAATCTCGCCAACACCGTGAAGGGCCGCTCGGCCTGGACCGTGGACGCGCGGATCAACTTCGCCAGCGATGCCATCGACTTCTCGCTCTTCGGCCGCAACATCCTCAACAACCAGCGCCCGACCGGCTCCGGCCTCGCCGGAGCCACCGCGACCTGCATCTTCGTGGAACGCGACACCGCCACTTACGGCTCCAACCAGCAGTGCCTCTACGCCTCGGTCCCCCGTCCGGCCGAATGGGGCATGGAAGCCACCCTGCGCTTCTGATCCCGCCGGCAAGCAAAAGGCCCGGCAGGCACATCGCCTGCCGGGCCTTTTCCCGTTCGTCACGCGCGCAAATCAGGCCCGCGCGCCGATCTCCACGGCAACGCGTTCACCGCTTTCCATCGCCGATTCCATGCCGAAATCGAGCCGCCGCGTATGCTCGCCCGCAAAGTGCATGACCTGCCAGGGATCGGTCATCGTCCGGGCAAAGCCGTTGACCTGGCCCGGTGCCAGGCTGAACCCGCAGCCGAGCTGGTTGGGATCGCGCATCCAGTCCTTGTAGGTGGCCAGCCGCAGAAGTCCTTTCGCAGCGGGGCGGAGGCGGACGATCTCGTTCTGGATGAAGGCTTCCGCCTCGGCATGTTCCATTTTCGCGATGGCCTGCGCGACAAGGCCGACCATGACCACCATCGCCCGGTGCCGGCCCTCGCCGGTGTGATTGTCGATCGCCCAGAACATCCCGATCGGACCATCGGTGGAGAACGAGGGCGGCAGTCCGTCTTCCTTCCAGAACGGCTTCTCGGCCGTCAGGTACATGCGCGCGGTGTTGGCATAGGGCATCGCCGAAATCGCCTGCCTTTGCAGGGGATTGTCCCTGCCCGCGACGATTTCGACACGGCGCAGCACCGAGAAGGGAACGGCGGAAATCACGAACCGCGCCGAAACTGCACTGCCGTCCGCACAAGTCACGGTGGCGCCGCTGTCCGTCATCTCGATCCGCGCCACCTTGCGTCCGAGGCGGATGGCGTCACCCAGCTTCGCCGCCATGGCCAGCGGCAGCTGCTGGCAGCCGCCGACGATGTTGTTGGTGGAGGCGAGGCCGTCGATCATGTTGTGGTCGTTGGCCTCGCCGAAAGGATGGTCCCGCGCGTGCTGGACCGGCGACTGGCCCGTCCGGCGATCGACGCCTCCGCGCGTCTCCTCCTGCCACATGCGCAGCATCGAGGTTTCGTCGATGCCGATACCGGGCGCCGAGAACGCCGCGAGTTCGATCGCCGCCTCGCTGTAGCCGTTGCGCTTCATCAGTTCGCGCAGGGAGATGTCGTACCCGGAAAAGCGCGGGTCCAGCCAGTCGTCCACTTCCTTGAGCGGATTGAATTTCGCGGTGACGGCCTGCCCCATCAGGATCGGGTTGATCTTGCGCTCATCGCCGACGGTGCGGTTGAGCGGGTTCGATTCCCACGTCTTCGGGTCGATCCAGGTGTCCTTGATATGACCGCCGAACGAAAGCAGGTCGCGGTCTTCCGAAACGAGCTTGAGCCCGTAGCGCTGGCAGGCGTCCAGCACGCGGGCATAGCTGCGGCCGATCTGGCTGGCGCCGACGTCGATGGGGCCGTCCACGGTCTGAACGGTCTGCACGCGCCCGCCAACCCGGTCGGACGCTTCGAGGATGAGCACGCGCATCCCGAGATCGCGCAGGAGCTCGGCCGAATGCAGGCCGGAAAGGCCCGCGCCGATGATGACGACATCGGCCTTCTCCGCGGCGAAAGCCATGCGCGGCAGCGCGAAGGTGGCGGCGCCAAGCGCGCCCGCGCCCAGAATCTTGCGGCGAGTGAACATGAGAACTGTCTCCAGTCTGAAAAGGAAGCTTGGAACGGCCGTTCCCGGACGGGCCAGCCATCCGGGAACGGCCGCCTGTCATCAGAAGCCCAGCTTGAGCTGCACGCCTGCGGTGCGCAGGTCGGGCAGGCCGACGAGCACGGCGTTGTAGCGCGCCAGCGAATAGCCGGGCGCAATCGCCCAGTTATCGTCGATGCTGGTATAGGCCTTGTTGTTGAAGACGTTGTTCACGAACAGCTCTATCGAGGCCTTCCCGCGCGAAAGGCCGGTGCGCAGGTTCACCAGGTGGCGGTCCTGCGTCTTGATGAGGTTCGCCTGGTCGGACCAGACGCCCGACTTGAAGCTGTAGTCCGCCCGCGCGAACCAGCCGGCATCGTCGATCCCGCGCAAGTCCCCGCCGAGTTGCACGCCCAGGTTCGCAGACCACTTGGAAGTACGCGCCATTTCCTTGCCGCTGAAGTCGGTGATCCCGGAATAGGCGGTTACGGAAGGATTGACGAAGCTGTTGATGTCCGTGCCCGTATAGGCGCCCGCCGCATCGATGGTGACGAGATCGCCCAGCCGCAGGTGCGTTTCCGCCTCAAGCCCGTAGAGATCGGTGGAGCCGGAGTTGGCAACGCCGGTGAACAGGGTGCCGTCATCCAGCAGGAACGAACAGGACGTGATCTGCTTGCGCCACTTCGCGTAATATCCGGCCGCCGTATACGTCAGCCGGCCGTTCAGCGCCTTGCCCTTTACCCCCAGTTCGTAGTTGGTCAGCTTCTCCGGCTGCACCGTAAGCGGTACGCCCTGCTGCGCCGCCAGCTCCCGGTCACCCGAATCCGTCGTCGAGGCCAGCAGGAAGGCGTTGAACTGCGACGGGTTCACCCCGCGCGAATAGGAGGCGTAGACCATAAGGTCCGGGTCGATCTGGAAGTTGGCGATCACGCGCGGCGTGAAGTTGCGGAACTTGTCCGAAGCCAGCTTGCTACCCGCCGCATAAGTGCCCGCCGGGACATAGATGGAATCGGCGATGGTCAGGTTGCTGTTGGCGTAGGTTGCGATCCGGTCGATCTGGTAGCGGCCTTCCGCGCTTACCGAGAAGCGATCGGTGATGTCGTAAGTGAGGCCCGCGAAGATGCCCAGGGTCTTGCTCTCGTTGCGCCCGGTGGTGCCGGGGCGGCCGCCGTAGATCGGCGTGCCGCTGCCCACCCGGTTCCACGCTTCGAGATAGCTGGCCCCGGCCACGCCGTGGACGGCGCCGAAATCGTAGTTCACCCGGCCCTCCGCCGAGTAATCGTGCATCTCCCGCTCGATCAGGTAGGGGAAGTCGTAATAGGCGGTGTTCCAGTAACTCGTGCCGGTGAAGGCCGAACTGTCGAACCCGTCCAGGTCGACCAGGGTGCTCCATTTCTCCTCGTTGTGCCCGGCCAGCAGCGAGAGCGAGAAATTGTCGTCGATCTCGTAGTCGGCGGTAAGGTGCGCGTGGATGGAATTGCGCAGCAGACCATAGTGATCGACCGTCTCGTCGCTTGAAAGCAGGCGCCCGGCAGGATTGTCGAGCCAGTTCTTGAGCTGGCTGGTGAAGCTGGTGTTGGCGCTCACCCGATTGACGAGGCCCGGCGCGGTGCCGCAGATGAAGGCATAGCCGCCCGGCGTCGTGCAATTGCTCTGGCTGCTCTGGATCACGGTGCCGCCCGGCGTCTTGATATCCGTGGCCACGAGCCGCGTCTGCGCCGAGGGTCCGTCCTCGTCACGCGTCCACATGCCGAACGCCTTGACGGTGAGCCGGTCGCTCGGCTTGGCGACGAGCAGGAGGCTGGCGCTGCGCGTCGATTCATCGCCCAGCGTGCCGCCGTCATAGCTGTTCTTCCACGATCCGCCCTTGTCGAACGCATCGCCGGTTATCCGGAACGTCAGCATGTCGCCGATGATCGGGCCTTCGACCGAGCCGCGCAGGCGCCAGTTGTCACGCGTGCCGATCATGCCCGTCAGTTGGCCGTGCCACTCTCCGCCCGGCTCCTTGTTCACGAAGTTGATCGCACCGGCAAAAGTATTGCGGCCGAAATAGGCGCTCTGCGGCCCCTTGAGGATCTCGATCCGCTCGGGATCGCTGATCGAGGTGAACGGCGAAGGCGAGGCAACCGGAACGCCGTCGATGAACATCGAGGTCGTCGTCGCATTGGTCGTCACCGGCGTGAAACCGCGCAGCGAGATCTGCTGGAAGGAACGGTCGGCATGGCCGGAAGAGCTGTTGTTGATGTTGATGCCCGGCGTCGAACTCGCCAGCGACTGCATCGAGACGATGCCCTTGGCCTCCAGCGTTTCCGAAGTCATCGCGGTCACCGTGACCGGCGTCTTCAGCAGGCTCTCCTCCCGTTTGCGGGCGGTGACGACGATATCGCCCGGCGCCATTTCAGTCGCCTGCGCCGGTGCGGACTGTCCCTGTGCGAAAGCCGGAGCGGCCCAGCATGCGAGCGCCGTTGAAAGCGCGGTGGTGAAACGTAGAATGTGACTGTTTCTGATCATGGTAGCCCCTCGATGTTGTCCGGACCGCGCGCTTTCACGGCGCGTACCCGGAGAAGTTCCCTGTCGAACATCGACATGCGGGAAGGGCTGACCCGAACAGGTCAGAAGTTTCGTTCCAGACGAGCTTCCATCGAAAAATGAACAGAACCGCTGGGAGGCACCCCTCCTTGGCATGTCCCAGTCTTTAAAGGTCGGAATACTTGCGCATCCGGTTGCGGGGTGAACCGCGTCGCAAGCTGCTTCGTCATGACGATCGAGCGCTTGTCCATGCCCATGAGATTTACTTTCCCGCCGCCGGATCGGCGCTGAATCTGGGCCCTGTTCGCCTGTCGGATGAGGGAGCGGAAAAAATCTGTCCCGCCATGAACCCGTGCGCGGATCGTCATGGACCTTGGCGATCAATCGCGACATTCAGGTTCCGCACCGCTTCATGTCCGACCATCGGTGATCCGCGTGGATCACGATCGCCGGAGGGCGTGCCTGCTGCATCTCCGCCCCGTCGGGACGTGCAGGAAGACATGGCAGGCAGGGGAAACCCCCGCCCGCAGCCCGGGAAGACAGGTGCCGCACCAAGCCGACGCAGAGCGGTCCGGTGACGAAAAAGCAAGGTTCAGGTTCAAATCGGAGTTTTTCAAATGAAGAAGTCTGTCATGCGGGTGCTGCTGGTCGCAACGGCACTCACCGCGCTTCCTGCCGTCGCCATGGCCCAGGAAACACCGCAAGCAGGGTCGGAACAGGACGCCCCGCAACAGGGCTTCGGAGACATCGTGGTCAGCGCCCAGCGCATCGACCAGCGGCTCCAGGACGTTCCGGTCTCGGTAACCGCCATCACCGCCGAGGAGATCGAGACCCGCCAGGTGCTCTCCCCCACCGATATCGGCCGCCTCGCCCCCAACGTGAACCTCAGTTCGGTGACCGGCGGCAGCGCCGGCCTCACCGCCTATATCCGCGGCGGCGGCGTGACGGACGGCGGCTACATCATGTCGGAGCCGGAAGTCGCGCTTTACGTGAACGACGTCTACAACGCCCGCATGCAGGCCGCCCTGCTGGACTTTGCCGAGATCGAGCGGATCGAGGTGCTGCGCGGCCCGCAAGGCGTGCTCTACGGCCGTAACGCGGCGGCGGGCGCGATCAACATCATCACCAAGCAGCCTGCCGACACGCTGACCGGCAACGTGCAGGTCGGCTACGGCACGTGGAACGAACGCCGCGTGAAGGGCTACCTTTCGGTTCCGCTCAGCAAGGACGGCAAGTGGGCCTTCTCGCTCAACGGCATCGTCCGCGCGCGAGACGGCGGCCGCCAGTACAATGCCACGCTGGACCGGAAGGTCGGCAAGGAAGACTTCCAGGGCGGCCAGTTCGATCTCGCCTACAAGGGCGACGCCGTTAAGGGGCGGCTCAACCTGTTCTATGTCCATCTCAACAGCGACGGCCAATGGGCCAGCAACACCGTCACTGGCGACGACGGCAAGATCGTGCCGCTCTCCGGCTCCTACCGCACCGTGCTCTCGCCCTTCCCGTCCTATACCGCCGTCACGCAGAAGGGCGGATCGCTGCGCCTTTCCGCCGATTATCCGGGCGGCACCATCACCTCGATCACCGCCTATTCGCGCCTGAAGGACCGCTGGGGCGAAGACTTCTCCGGCGGCGTCTACCCTTCGATGATCGAGGGCAGCGGCGATACGCCGATCTCGCTGTTCGAACGCGAAAGCCGCTCGAAGTCATGGCAGGCCAGTCAGGAGACCCAGTTCGCCGGGTCGCTGGCGGACGATCTGGTGAACTATGTCGTCGGGCTCTACTACTTCCACGAGCAGGGCGATCAGGACATGAACTCCACGATCTTCTTCGCCCCCTCTACCACCCGGTTCCATGCCGAGACGAATGCCTGGGCGGGCTACGGCCAGTTCACCTTCAACGTGACCGACAAGCTCGCACTCGTGGCGGGCGGCCGGTACACGCTGGAAGACAAGAGCCTGGACGCCACGCTGGCCGGCACGCCCGCGATCAGCCGGGACCACTACGAGAAGTTCACGCCCAAGCTCGGCGTCAACTTCAAGCCCTCGCGCGACATGCTGCTCTATGCCTCGTACACGGTCGGCTTCAAGTCAGGCGGCTACAACGGCCTCGCCTCCACCGCCGCGCAACTGGCCACCGCCTATCGTCCGGAGACCACGAAAGCTTGGGAAGCAGGCGTGAAGGCCGATATCGGCCGGACCGTTCGCGGCTCCATTGCCGGCTTCGTCAACAAGATCACGGACCGCCAGGAAACCGTGAACCTCAATGACGGCGGCTTCCTTGTCGAGAACTACAACGTGAGGATTTCCGGCATCGAGGCAGAGCTGGCCTGGCGCCCGCTTACCGGGCTCCAGATCTGGGGCAATGGCTCGATCAACCGGGGCAAATACCTCTCCACCGACTCCGCCGTCGGTTCGCTGATCGGCAAGAACCCGCCCTCGTTGCCCAAGTACCAGGGCACCATCGGCGTGGACTACTCGCTGCCGGTCGGTCCAGGCACGGCCAAGCTCGGCGCCGACGCCGCCTTCCGCGACCAGTACTTCTCGACGCCGGACAATCTGGAGGTCGGCCACGTCAAGGCGACCCAGTTGTTCAACGCCTATGCCGGATACGACGTGGGCCCATGGAACTTCCAGATCGCCGGCAAGAACCTGTTCAACCAGACCTACTGGACGACCGGCTTCGGCTTTTCGGTGATCAACCCGCGCATCATGGCCAATCCGCGCACGGTGCTGGGCACGGTGAAGTACAGCTTCTAGCAACGTCCCGGCGGGCTCCCCTCGGCCGGGAGCCCGCCTCCCGCGATCGGCGGCCGCAGGCGTCATGGAGTGCAAAGGAAATGAACAACGCGCGGTTTTCCGGCCTCAACGTCGTCGTCACCGGGGGACGCGGCGGCATCGGCGCTGCCATCGTCTCGGCCTTTGCCGCCGAAGGAGCCCGCGTGGTGAGCGCGGATCTCGCCTGCGAGGATGAGGATGGCGGCACCGGCAAGGCCCTTGTCCTCGAACGCCGCCTGGACGTCACCAGCGAAGCGTCCTGGTCCGGCCTGCTCGATTTCGTGGATACCCATCTCGGCGGACTGGATGTCCTGGTGAACAACGCCGGGTTCTATCTGCCCGACATCGCCTTCGAGGACATGCCGCTGGACCTGTGGCAGCGCCATTTCGCCATCAATTGCGACGGCACTTTCCTCGGCTGCAAGCATGCGATCCGGCATATGAAGGGGCGTGGCGGCGGCTCCGTGGTCAACCTGGGGTCGGGCATGTCGATCACCGCCAACCCGAACGGCGCGGCCTACTGCGCCTCCAAGGCCGCTGCGCTCATGACCACCAGGGCGGCGGCGCGGGCGGCAGGCCGCTACGGTATCAGGGTCAACGCCGTGCTGCCCGGCGCCGTCCCCACCCCGATGCTCATGGGCAACATGCACGGCGGCGAGACCGAGAGCGAATTCCTCGCCCGCATGGAGAGTTTCAGCCCGCTCGGCCTGCTGGCCACGCCCGAGGATATCGCCCGCGCCGTGCTGTTCCTCGCAGATCCCGCCAACCGCGCCATTTCCGGCATCCATGTCCCGGTGGACGGCGGGAACATCCCCGGCGCCTGACTTAAGCAAACCTACGCTAACCTGCCACAACCTCATCAAGACAATCGATTTCTGTTGCATCGTCGCCCCGATTGACCAAAGGCGAAACATTGCGGATCTACGGAGTTTCCCCTTGGTCGGATCATTGTCCAATCGCATCGTGATGCTGTGCAGCATCCTGTGCCTGATGTTGGCCGTCCTGGCGGGGCTCCTGCTCGACGGTTCGTCGCAGATGCACGGCAGCCTCACGTGGGTGACGCATTCCTCGCAGGTTCTCAAGACCGCTAATCGTGCTCTCAGCCATCTCCAGCAGGCCGAGTCCGGCCAGCGCGGGTTCGTGCTCACGCATAATCCCGAATTCGGCCAGACCGTCGCCACGGAAATCGCGGCCTCCAAGCGGGACGCGGCGGCGCTTGTCACCCTCACCTCCGACAACCCGTCGCAGAACGAACGCGCCCGCCAGATCCGCTCGCTGATCGAGGAACGCTCAGCAAACCTGGAAAAGTCCGCCGAACTTACCCGCAACGGCGATTTCGCCGCCGCGCAGGCCCTGGCCGCCACCGGGCGCGGGCGCTACATCATGCTGCTGGTGGACGCCCGCGTCGGCGACCTGCTCAGCGAGGAGCGCGCCCTTTCGATCTCGCGGATGGGCGCGGTGGAGCACAGGCTCAACTACATCCGCTGGCTGGTGCTCATCGGCACGCCGCTTGCCATCGTCATCATCGCCCTGATGGGCACCGCACTGATCCGCCGCATCCGCCGCCCGGTCGACGCCATGATGACCGTGATGGGCCAACTTGGCGCGGGCGATCGCAGTGCCCGCATCGACGCGACCATGGATTCGAGCGAATTCGAACGCCTCGCCAGCGGCTACAACGCCATGGCCGAGGAGCTTGAGGCCGCCGTCGCCGATCAGGTGGACAGCGAGGAAAGGCTGCGCGTCGCCAATCTCGAACTGAGCGGAAACGCCGATGTCCTGCGCGAACGCGGCGAGGTCATCGAACTACTGGGCGGCATGGCGCACCGGATGCAGGCCGCCCGCACAGACGAGGAACTGGCCTCGATCATCCGCGTCTTCGTGCCGCGCGTCCTGCCCGAAATCCCCGGCGCGCTCTATGCCCACAACAATTCGCGCAACCTGCTCGTGCCGATCGCGGCGTGGGCGGGGCTCGAAGTCGAGACCGCCGGGTTCGCACCGGACCAGTGCTGGGCGCTGCGGCGCGGCCAGAGCCATTTCGTGGTCGAACCCGGCTCCGATATCGTCTGCGCCCATGTCGGGGCCGAAACCGACCACTATCACTGCGAGCCGCTGCTGGCCGGCGGCGAAGTCATCGGCGTGCTTTATCTCAAGGGCGTGGTCGGGGCCGAGAACCGCTTCCGCCTGACCGTGCTGACCGAGAACATCGCCTCGGCCCTCGTCAACCACAGGCTGCAGCGCGGCCTGCGCGAACAGACGATCCGCGACCCGCTCACCAGCCTGTTCAACCGCCGCTACATGGAAGAGACGCTGGCGCTGGAAATCGCCCGCGCCTCGCGCACCGGCAGCCCGCTCAGCCTCGTCATGTGCGATGTCGACCACTTCAAGCGCTTCAACGACGAATTCGGCCACGAGGCAGGCGATGCCGTGCTCCAGGCCGTTGCGGCCGAGATGCGCAGCCGTTTCCGCGACGGCGACGTGGTCTGCCGCTTCGGCGGCGAGGAATTCACGATCATCGCGCCCGGCACTTCGGCCGCCGTGCTGGCGGGCCGCGTGGAAATCGTGCGCCAGGCGATCAGCGAACTGATGGTCAACCAGGGCGGCCGCACGCTCGGCTCCACCACCATGTCCTTCGGCATCGCCACCTGGGAAGAGAACATGGAGCGTGACGGCTCCACTCTCATCAAGTCCGCTGACGCCGCGCTCTATCGCGCCAAGCGCGACGGGCGGAACCGGGTCGTGCTGGATGCCCGTGCGGAAGCACTGGCGGCCTGATCCTGTCCCGAACGCAGGGTTGCGGCGCTAGACGCTGACCTTTGCCGCAACCCGCCCGCCGTCGCCGAATACGCGCAGGTAACGTTCGATCTCGGCGGGCCTGCCGGTCGCCTTGGCCGGATTGTCCGACAGCTTCACGGCGGGCCGGCCGTTGGCCGAAACCACCTTGCAGACCAGCGAGATCGGATCGAGCCCATCGGTTTCGAAAGGCGCGCAGCCCCGGAAGTCATTCGTGAGGTTGGTACCCCAGCCGAAGCTCATCCGCACCCGGCCGTGGAAATGGCGATAGGTCGCCTCGATGCTGTCGATATCCATGCCGTCGGAAAAGATCAGCAGCTTGGTCCGGGGATCGCGGCCCTTTTCACGCCACCAGCGGATGATCTGCTCACCGCCCTCGATCGGCGGCGCGCTGTCGGGGCGGAAGCCGGTCCAGTCGGCCACCCAGTCAGGCGCGCGTTCGAGGAACGACGTCGTACCGAAGGCATCCGGCAGCGCCACCAGCAGGTTGCCGGCATAATGATCGCTCCAGTCCTTGAGCACGCGATAGGGGGCCTGCCGCAGCTCCTCGTCGCCGTCTGCCAGCGCGGCCAGCACCATCGGCAATTCGTGCGCATTGGTGCCGATCGCCTCAAGGTCCGCATCCATCGCCAGCAGGACGTTGGATGACCCGATGAAGCGCTCGCCCAGCCCTTCCTTCAACGCTTCGACGCACCAGCGCTGCCAGAGGAAGCCGTGCCGCCGCCGCGTGCCGAAATCCGAAAGCACGAGGTCGGGAAGCTGGGCGAGCCGCTCGACCTTCTCCCACAGCTTCGCCTTGGCGCGCGCATAGAGCACGTCGAGCTCAAAGCGGCCGCGATCCTTCAGCGCCGTGCGCGAACGCAGCTCGTTCACGATGGCGAGCGCGGGAATTTCCCACATCATGGTATGCGTCCACGGTCCTTCGAACCGCAGTTCGTACTGGCCGTCCATTTTGCGAAGCTCATACTCCGGCAAGCGGAAATCCGCGAGCCAGGCGATGAAATCCGGGCTGAACATCTGCGCCTTGCCGTAGAAGCTGTTGCCCGCCAGCCAGATCAGCTCCTTCTTGCCGAACCGCAGCGAACGCGCATGGTCGAGCTGGGCGCGCAGTTCGGCCTCGTCGATCACAGCGGCGAGACGGACCGACTTCGTGCGATTGATGAGCTCGAACGTCGCCTGCACATCCGGGTAGAGATGCCGGACCATCTGAAGCATCAACAGCTTGTAGAAGTCCGTATCCAGCAGGCTGCGCACGATCGGGTCGAGGCGCCAGTTGTGATTGTATGTACGCGTTGCGATATCGGTGTAGACCATGACAAACTCTTAGGACGATATCCCGCAATGACAAACCCTGGGGCACTCAACCTTACGGCAACTCCGGTTTCGCATTCCGGCAGCCGCCGGTTCGTCATCGTCGTGGACATGCAGGGGGACTTCGTACATGCCGACGGCGCCCTGCCCGTCCCCGGCGCGCAAGCCATCGTGGCGCCGATGCGGGATTGGCTCAACGCGCTCGATCCCGCGCTGACCGCCGGTGTCCTGCTTACTTTCGACACGCATCAGCCTGAAATCTATGCCGGATCTCCGGAAAGCAAGGAGTTCCCCATTCATTGCATGAAGGGAACGGCGGGCTGGGAAAGCGTGCTCGATGCAAGCACCATCGATCCCCTCATTCCGATCTATACGCTGGAAAAGGGCGTGTTCGATATGTGGGCCGAACCCGGACTGTCGATGGAACCTGCACGCGGCGCGCAAGGTGAGCCGACAGGCCGCGACAGTTTCTTCTCCGATCTGGCCGGGTCGGGCGTGGAAACCGTGACCGTAGTGGGCGTGGCGGCAGACTACTGCGTGCGCTGGGCCATGGAAGGCCTGCTCGCTCGCGGCTTCAGGGTTGATCTGCCCGCATCCCTGACGCGCGGCATCGGCAAGGATGCCGGGGAAGTCATCGCCGAACTGGGCGAAGAACACCGCCTGGTTGCGCTGGCTCCGTAAGCCCTGCCCCCGCCGCGCGGGTCAGGTCTGGAGGACGAAGGGAATCTCGACCAGCCCGCGCACCATGACCGCGGCACCGTCGCGCCGCGTGGGAGACCACTTCCAGCGCCTCACCGCGGACAGCGCGGCCTTGTCGAGACGCTCGAACCCGCTGCTTTTCGACACCGAGATATCCGCGACCGAACCGTCCGCGCCAAGGATGACCATGAGCACGACCGTGCCCTGCTCGCGCTTGCGGCGCGATTCCACCGGATAGCGCGGCGGATCCGCAGCGATCATCTTGGAAGAAAGGTCCCCTGCGTTCTCGATCCGAGGCGCCGGGGCCACAGCCACTGTCTGTGTCTGGGGCGCTGGCGGGCCCGGAATCGCCACCTGCACGACCGGCGGCTCCGGCGAGGTGGAGATCGTGGCGGGCGCCGAGGTCAGCACGATCGGCGGCGGCGGCGCCACGACCGGGGAGACCGGCTGCACCACCTGCTTCACGGGTTGCGGCTGGGATTTGGGCGGCGGCGGAGGCGGGGGCGTGGGCTGTTCCAGATCGGCGACCACCAGCCGCTTGCGTGCTTCCTGATGGCCGTTGACGATATTGAGTGCCAGCATCGAGGCGATCATCCCACCGACGATCGCGGTGGCGCCCAGCATCGCGCCGATGTTCGGGCGGCGTTGTTCGCCATAACGCGAAACCGCCCAGGCTCCGGGAAGAGCGACGACCTCGCCCTGGGGCTGAGCCCTCGGACGCTCCGGCAGGACGACGTCGTCCGTCTGCTGAATTGTGGCGTATTTCGTCAAGTTACCGAACCCCCGCCAAAAGCCATTTTGGCCTGGCTAATGCGAGTCATTCGCATAGCTGAACCTTGATTTGCAGTCGAGACACAATCCGCACCGCATGGGCGGTTCCCGCCACAACCGCGCGTAAGGCCGGACGATTCGCAGCCTTGCCTTCCACGATGCATTGCCACTCGATTGCCATGTATTTCGCTATTGCGAATGAAACGCGATAAAGCAATATCCGCAATTGCAAGATGCGAAGCATTCCTTGCAACTTTCGTCAGCCAATCACTTAAAAATTTGTATTAGAATGATTTTTTCTGATTCCATCGTTAGGCGGAAAAATTGCGACTGCGAAGGAATTGCAATAATCGCCGGAAATGTCGCTCCCGATCGCACCCAACCTGCTGCTGATCCTCGCGCTCCTGCTCAAGACTAAAAGCGTGAGCGGGACGGCACTCGCCCTGGGCGTAAGCCAGCCCAGCGTAAGCCGAGCGCTCTCGCAGCTTCGGACCGCACTGAAGGACCCGCTGCTGGTCCGCTCCGGCGCGGGCATGGCAAGGACGCGCCGGGGTGAGGAACTTGTCGGCAAACTGGCGGACTGGGTGACGACGACGTCCTCCCTGCTCGTGGAGGACAGCTTCGCGCCCGCCGAAGTGGAACGGCGCTTTCGCATCGCCTCAACCGATTTCGGGGTGATGTCGGTGCTTCTGCCTGCCATCGCGATGCTTCGAGAACTCGCGCCCGCTATCTCGATCGACATCGTGCAGCTCAGCCATGCCACGCACCGCTCGCTGGCGGAGGGCGATATCGACTTCGCGATTTCCGGGCTCGACCATGACCCGGCGCAGCTTCATCGAATGTTGCTCTTCAGGGACAGCTTCCGCTGCGTCACGCGACGCGATCATCCCCTGGCCGTAAGCGATGACACGCCGATCACGGTGGAAACCTTCCTGGAGCACCCCCATCTCGGCCTCACTGTAAGCGAAGCGGAACTGGACCGGGTGACAATGACGCTCGGCCCGCTCGCCGCCACGCGCAAGGTCGCCGCCAGCCTGCCTTACTTCGGCCTCGCGCCGGACATGCTGGCGGCCGGCGATCTCGTGATGGTGCTGCCCGCACGGGCGGCAAACCATTTCAGCCAGACTCACGAACTGGCTTCGCGCCCGGCGCCGGAGCAACTGGGAGAACTGGAATACTGGCTGCTCTGGCACGAGCGCAGCCACCGCGACCGAGCAGCCGAATGGCTGCGGGACCGGCTTCAGGAGATCTGCTCCGCAAGCCTGACCGGCAAACCTGAATAGTCGATATCCGATCTTGATTGTTGGCCTTGGCCAGCTTCCGTCCCAATGGCGCTACTGCAATCTATTCGCATTAGCACAATGGGGGTTTCCGTGTTCAAAAAATCCGGGCTGCGCGCGAGCGCGGCCACCCTGGCGCTTGTCGTGGCACCTGCCGTGTCGATCAGCGCCGTCCCGGCGCGCGCCGACGAGGTAGACGGCACAACCAACGGCTCGACGATCGTCGTCACCGCGACCAGCCGCGAGCAGGAAGTGAAGGACGCCCCCGCCTCGATCAGCGTTCTCACCCGCGAGGATCTGGAACGCCTGCCCTATCGCGAAATAACCGATGCGCTGATGGAAATTCCGGGCGTCACCGTAACCCCGGGCGAAGGCAACAGCCGCGACATCTCGATCCGCGGCATGTCTCCGCAGTACACGCTGATCCTGGTCGACGGGAAACGCCTCAGTTCGCGCGAATCCCGCACGAACGGGGGCAGCATCTCCGAAGGCGGCATGTTGCCGCCGCTGGAGGCCATCGAACGCATCGAAGTGGTGCGCGGCCCGATGTCATCGCTCTACGGCTCGGACGCGATGGGCGGCGTCGTCAACGTCATCACCCGCCGCATCGCCGACAACTGGCGCGGCAGCGTCCGAGTGAACGGCACGATGCAACTCGGCAGCGATTATGGCAATTTCGCGGACGGCAGCTTCTATCTTTCCGGTCCGGTCACCAAGGGCATCGGCCTCCAGGTGCAGGGCTCGATCAACCGCCGCACCGAGGACAACGTGATCGGCGGCACCCCCGACCGCAAGGACGAGAGCCTCTCGGGCAAGCTGGGCTTCTCGGCCGGGCCGGACCACGACCTCCTGATCGAGGGCGGGTACTACCGCCAGAAGACCGTATCGACCGCAGGAAAGACCGTGGAAGTGACCGCCACCGTGCCTGAAGGCACCGTGGATTCGCAGACCCAGGAACGCTACGTCGCCGCGCTCAGCCACCAGGGACGCTGGGGCTTCGCCAGTTCCGAAAGCTACGTCCAGTACGAGGACGCCAGGAACATCGAGAGCGACAAGCGGATCAAGAACACGGTCGCACAGTCGATCTGGTCGGTGCCGCTGCCGTCGAACATGCTCAGTCTCGGCGGGTTCTTCCGCAACGAGGACCTGAGCGACACCACCGGCAACTTGCTCTCCGGCTCCACCCGCGCAGGTGCCTCGCGTACCAACTGGGCGCTGTTCGCCGAGAACGAGCTCACCCTCCTCGACAACCTGCGCCTCACCGGCGGCATCCGCCTCGACAAGGACGAGCAGTACGGCTCGCACTGGACGCCGCGCATCTACGCGGTGTGGAATGCGGCCAGCAACTTCACGCTGAAAGGCGGCTATTCACAGGGTTTCCGCGCGCCCAACCTGCGCCAGACATTGCCGGACTGGGGACAGAGCAGCCGAGGCGGCACGATCTATGGCAACCCTGACCTCGCAGCCGAGACCTCGCGCACCGTAGAGGCGGTGGCGATGTACGAAGGCAAGGGCTTCGAAGCCAGCCTCACCGTCTACGACACCCGCTTCAACGACAAGATCACCCGCGTGACCTGCGAAGTGGCCGGCGCGTGGTGCATGGACGAGCCGCTAAGCTCGATCGGCCGCCCGCCAACGACGTACGTGAATGTCGACAAGGCGAAAGTGCGCGGCATCGAGGCCACCATCGATATCGCCCTCACCGGCACGCTGCGCCTGAACGCCACCGGCACGCTGACGGATTCGGAACAGCTGACCGGCGCCAACATCGGCTCCGCGCTGAACGACACGCCCAAGCAGCAGGCCAGCGGTTCGCTCAACTGGCGGCCCGACGACCGCCTGACCGTTTATGCACGCGCCGTGTTCCGCGGCGAGGAAGCCGTGACGGAAGCCCAGATCAGCGGCAACAACATCGTCGCCTCGTCCTATACGACCGTGGACCTCGGCGGTTCGTACAAGGTCTCGCCGGCCTTCACTTTCCATGCCGGCGTACAGAACCTGCTCGACAAGCGGATCGACTACGACAACTACGGCTATGTCATCGATCCGGCCCGCATCTGGATGGGCGCCACCGCCCGCTTCTGACGACCACGAACTAGCGCTTCGGGGCATCATTCCCGGAGCGCCTTTCGGCTTTTAAATCGAGGACATACCATGCTTTTCCGCTCCCTGCTTCTCGCCGGTTTCGCGGCCGCCGCATTTGCCGCCCCCGCTCACGCACACCGTGCCTGGCTGCTGCCGTCAACCGCCTCCCTGTCCGGCACCGGGCAAGTCGTCTCGGTGGACGCCGCCGTATCGAACGACCTGTTCCACCCCGATCACGTCGCACTGAACAGCGACCAGATCACGGTCAATGCTCCCGACGGCAGCGACGGCCTGGTTGAGAACGCCGCCAAGGGCCGCCACCGTTCGACCTTCGACGTGAAGATCGACAAGCCCGGAACCTGGAGGATCGGCACCCAGCGCACGGCCTATGCCGGAAGTTTCAAGCTGAACGGCGAGGAATGGCGCGTCGGCGGCCGTCCGCCGCGTCCGGTTGCGCCGGGCGCTGCTCCCGCCCCGGTGCGCCGCGTCGCGGGTCTGGCGGATATTCCCGCCGGGGCAACCGACATCAAGCTGGCCGAAGTCATCGCAACCAATGCGATATTCGTAACCGCCGATGCCCCCACCAAGACCGTCTTCGTCACCGGCAAGGGGCTGGAGTTCGATCCCGTCACTCATCCCTCCGCGCTCGTTTCGGACGAGGAAGCCCGGTTCCGGTTCCTGGTCGACGGCAGGCCCGCCGCAGGCGTGAAAGTCAACGTGGTTCCCGGCGCCAAGAAGTTCCGCGAAGCCGAAATGGCGCAGGAACTCGTGACCGACGCGCAAGGCGTGCTCACGGTGAAGTGGCCGGTCGCCGGGGTTTACTGGCTCAACGCCGCTACCGCCGATGCCAGGCCCGACGAACGCCGGGCCAGCGAACGGCGCATGAGCTTCACCACCACGCTGGAAGTGCTTGCCCCCTGATCGTGCCGGAGTTGCCGGACCTCGTTCGGCAACTCCGCGTCGGGGCGGCCGGGTTTCCACCGGGCGCCGCGAGATGAACCGATCGACGATCCCAGCATCCCGTCCTTAGGCGGGCTCGGTATGCCCGCCCACCCAGAGCGGTATCCGTCCGTGCGGACGGGGGTGACACTTGGCACTTTCAATGTGCGAACACAGAACACGCATTGGATGCTATGTTGCGCCGGCCCGTCGCCCGGGCCATCAGCAAGGAGGATGAGATGACCGCACCTCGCGAAAGCAAGACAGCCATCGGTGGACACAAGCTTCACCCGGACACTCTGATGCTGAACTATGGCTACGATCCGTCTCTCTCGGAAGGGGCGGTCAAGCCTCCGGTTTTCCTGACATCGACGTTCGTTTTCCCGACAGCCGAGGAAGGCCGGGACTTCTTCGATTATGTTGCCGGCCGGAAGGAGCCGCCTGCAGGTCAGGGGCGCGGGCTGGTCTATTCCCGCTTCAACCACCCCAACAGCGAAATCGTCGAGGACCGGCTGGCGGTCTATGAAGGCGCCGAAGCAGGCGTCGTGTTCTCTTCCGGCATGGGAGCGATCACGACCACTGTATTGGCGTTTGCCCGGCCCGGTGACGTGATCCTCCATTCGCAGCCGCTTTACGGCGGAACAGAGACGCTTTTGGCGAAGACTTTCGCCAATCTGGGCATCAAGGCGCTCGGCTTTGCAGACGGACTGGACGAAGCCGCCGTGATGGCCGCCGCAAGTGAGGCGGCAGCACTGGGGCGTGTTTCGATGGTGCTGATCGAGACCCCGGCCAACCCGACCAACAGTCTCGTCGACATATCGCTGCTCGAACGCTTTTGTGCCAGACTGGGCGACCTGCAGGGGCACCGTCCGCTGCTGGTATGCGACAATACTCTTCTTGGCCCGGTGTTCCAGCATCCCCTGGCACATGGCGCCGACATTTCGCTCTATTCCCTGACCAAGTATGTGGGCGGGCATTCCGACCTCGTGGCAGGCGCTGCGCTCGGCTCGGCGGCACTCATGCGCGAAGTTCGCCTCCTGCGCAGCGCAATCGGGACCCAGTTGGACCCTCACAGCTGCTGGATGCTGAGCCGGTCGCTGGAAACACTGGGTCTTCGCATGGAGCGCGCGAATGCCAACGCCGCCGTGGCCGCCACATTCCTGAAGGATCATCCGAAGGTTATCGGCGTGGCCTACCCCCCTTTCTATCCCGCAGGTTCCCGGCAGGCCGAAGTCTTCGCCGCCCAGTGCAGCGGCGCGGGCTCTACCTTTGCCTTCGATATTGCCGGAGGCCAGCCCGCCGCGTTCCGGTTCCTGAACGCATTGCAGATCTTCAAACTGGCGGTCAGCCTCGGAGGCACGGAATCGCTGGCGAGCCACCCGGCGACCACAACCCATTCGGGCGTCCCTCTGGAAGTGCGCGATCGTATCGGCGTGCTGGAAACGACTGTGCGGCTTTCCATCGGCATCGAACATGCCGAGGATATTGTCGCCGATCTCGCGCAAGCGCTCGACCTCGCCTGACCTTGCGCCGCGGCAGACCGACCTTTCGAAAGCGCAAGGTCGGTCTGCCGACAAGCAGCGTCGCGCTGCCATTCTCCATCCACCGGTGCTGGATATCGGGCACGCCAACGTCCGCACCGTAAGATGTTTCTTTGAGAATGCCTGTTTAGGATTTCGTAAAAACGCCGGATCAATAGGTAAATCGAAGCGTCGCGCCATAAGTGCGCGGCGCTGCGCGCGCCGTGGTGGCACCGAGCCCGGTCGATATCTTTTGCTGGAAATACTTCGTGTCCGAGATGTTCTTCATCCAGAACTCCAACCCCCATTTCTCCGTCGGACGGTATTCGATCGAGCCGTTAAGCAGCATGTATTCGTCCTGCTTCAGGACCCCGTCCGTCTCGAAAGGAAAGCCGCTGTTGTAGCTGCCCATCATGTTTACGCGCAGTTGCTGCACCTCACCCAGCGGGATGGTCGCGCTGGCGCCGAGACTGGCGGAAAAGTCCGGCGCCGTCGGGGTCTGGAACCCTGAAGCATCGCCGAAGCAGGTCTTGAACCCGCCGGCCTGCGGCCCGGTGGTCATCCCCGGCGCGCGGGTTCCGGTGGCGTCGCAGATCGCCGGGTTGGGGTAGATGAACGGAGCGCCTGCCAGCGTGTCGGTCGGGCCGAAGTAGTGGAAGCGGGAATCGAGCCAGGTAAAGCCCCCGAAGATGCGCAGACCGTCGGTCGGCGCAGCCTCGAAATCCACGTCGAGACCATCCACCTTGACCGAAGCCGCATTCAGCAGGGCCGCCGTTCCGATCGTGCCCACCGCCGCCGAGCGCACCTGATAGTTGGTGATGTCATAGTGGAATACCGAGGCATTCAGGCGCAACGCACGGTCGAACAGTTCCGACTTCACGCCGATTTCGTAGGCGTTGATATACTGCGGCTGGACGGGCGGAAGCTGCGGGTTCTGCAACGAATAGGTGCCTGCCTTGAAGCCGCGGTTATAGGAGGCATAGACGCTCACGTCGTCGGAAAGCTCCTGCCGGATCGCGGCGCGCCAGGTGAACTTGCCATAGCTTATCTTGTCGTCGGTCGGGATGAGAACACCCACGACATCGTTGGCGAGCGCGGCATAGCCACCGCCGAGGCGGCGCTGGTCCTTTGTATAACGGACGCCGCCGGTCAGCTTGGTCGTGGATGTCAGCGCATAGGTCACTTCGCCGAACGCCGCGTAGGAATCGGTATCGAGCGTGGCATCGATGTACTGGCCGCTGGTGAGCCCGCCCAGCGCCAATCCGGTGAACCTGGCCCGGTTGAAAACCTCTGAACGCAGGTAGAACGCCCCGATTTGCCAGCTGAGCGGTTCTGTATCGCTTGATGCCAGACGCAATTCCTGCTGATAGGCGCGCGAGCCCGATGTGAACGCGATCCGCATGTAGGGAACCTGCGTGGCATCAACGTCGAAGTCCGATCTGTTCTTGCTGTCGCGCAGGGAACTGATGCTGGTCAACGTCGCAAAGCCGAGATCCGCCTCGCCCGTCAGGCTAACTCCCCAGTTGGTCAGCTGGGTGAGCGAATAATCGTTCGATGCCGTGTCCATGCTGCCGATCGAACGGATGCCCCCGACTACGAGATAGTCCTCATCCACGCTCCAGCCGACCGCGGTATTGTCATCCGTGTCGTAGTAATCGCCTGACAGCACGAATTTCACATCGTCGCTGGCGCGAAGCACGATCTTGGATCGGGCGCCCCAGTACCGCATCTTCTTGATATCGCGGTCCAGCGTGACGTTTCGGCCCCAACCGTCGCGCTGGTCGTAGCCGGTCAGGGCGATGTCCGCGCTGATCCGGTCCGTGATCGGCCCGCCCAGATAGGCCTGCCCCTGTATCGTGTCGTAGTTCGCATAGCCCACCTGCCCGGACGCTTCGAGATGGTCGCCCGGCTCCCGGGTGATGACATGGATGAGCCCGCCGAATGCATTGCGGCCGAACAGCGTACCCTGCGGCCCCTTCAGCACCTCTATACGCTCTATGTTATTGAATTGCATGACAGTGCTGGACAAGTCCGGCATATAGACCCCATCGACGTAGAAGGCATTCGAGCCTTCGTCCCCGATCGAGGCATTGGTGGTGCCCACCCCCCGCACGAAGAACAGGCCGCTGGCACCCGAACGGGAGAACTGCACCGCCGGAACGGCCTGGGTCAGCGTATTGGTCTCGGAAATGCCGGAGGACTGAAGCGCTTCCGATCCGACTGCGGTGATCGCGATCGGCACTTCCTGGAGGTTCTCCGCCCGGCGCTGCGCGGTCACGATGATTTCCTGAAGGCCGTGCGCCTCATCCTGCGCCCTTGCAGGCCGCACCTCGCACAAGGCCATGACGGCGATGGCAGCGCAGCCCCAATACGCAGGTAAAGAGCTGGAAAACCGACGATTTCCTGACATTGCACACCCTCCAGATTCGTGCATGGGCGCCGGTCCCGGCGCTCCTCCCATTGCGAAGCCATGCTTCGCCTGTCCTGCCGAGGCGCTCGATTGTATTTGAAATTGCCGCCCCGGATCGCTCCCAAGGGTGATCGGCACGAATAGGAGGGTCAATCGACCAGGAACCGCCAAGGCCGCAAATTTCCGCCACAAGCATAAGAAATTGGCGGATTTTACATCAAGGGAACATAGTTCTCCTGCGCGTTCCGTCCTCATGGCGGGCCGTTTTTGCCTCGAACCTCGATCATTGCCGCCCGGGAGTTCACGCCGGGGAGATCGGCGGAACGAAAGCCCCCGCCGGATGCTGCAGCGCGAAACAAATTCTTGCAGCGGGTCCCTCGATTAGGCAAGATAGAGCCACGAATTCGGATTCTGCCCGCAATGACGCAGGCGCAATCCAGCGGTCCTTCGGAACCGCATATAGAGGCAACGACGCCATCGATCGGCCCTGCAAGGGGCCCGGTCGGTGGCGTTTTTTCGTTTTGGGGACCATGTGAGCAACAGGACGGTCAAGAGCGTATGTCCCTACTGCGGCGTCGGCTGCGGTATCGTCATGGAAGTGGCGGACAACCGGATCGTCAAGGTCTCCGGCGACAAGAGCCATCCCACCAATTTCGGCCGGCTCTGCACCAAGGGCAACACCTGCCACGAACCGGTGGCGGCGGCGGGCCGTGCCGTCACGGCCTATGCCCGGATCGCCGGGGGCAATGACCAGGGCGCTATCCCCATGGAAGAGGCGATCGGCCGCACCGCACGGGGCCTGCGTGCGATCATCGATCGCGACGGGCCGGATGCCGTCTCGCTCTATGTATCGGGCCAGATGTCGCTGGAGGCGCAATATCTGGCCAACAAGCTCTGCAAGGGCTTCATCGGCACGAACAACATAGAGAGCAATTCGCGCCTTTGCATGGCGAGCGCGGCAAGCGGCTACAAACTGTCGATCGGGGCAGACGGCCCGCCCGGCTCCTATCAGGATTTCGACAAGGCGGACCTGTTCTTCGTGATCGGCGCCAACATGGCCGATTGCCACCCCATCCTGTTCCTGCGGATGATGGACCGGGTGAAGGCCGGGGCACGGCTGATCGTCGTCGATCCGCGCCGCAACGGCACGGCGGACAAGGCCGACCTGTTCCTCCAGATCCGCCCCGGCACCGATCTCGCGCTGCTGAACGGCCTGCTCCACCTGCTGGCGCAGGAAGGCCGGATCGACGAGGATTTCATCGCCGCCCACACCGAGGGCTGGGACGCGATGCCCGAGTTCCTGGCGGATTACACCCCCGCCCGCGTGGTCGAACTGACCGGCATTCCCGAGGCCGACATCAGGCAGGCCGCCCGATGGATCGGCGAGGCCGGCGAGTGGATGTCATGCTGGACCATGGGGCTGAACCAGAGCACGCACGGCACCTGGAACACGAACGCGATCTGCAACCTGCACCTCGCCACGGGGGCGATCTGCCGACCGGGAAGCGGCCCCTTCTCGCTTACCGGCCAGCCCAACGCCATGGGCGGCCGCGAAATGGGCTACATGGGTCCGGGCCTGCCGGGCCAGCGCGCGACGCCCAGCGATGAGGACCGCCGTTTCGTGGAGGACGCCTGGGGCATTGCGCCTGGCAGCCTTCGCGTGGATGCCGGGGCGGGGACGATATCGCTGTTCGAGGAGATGGCCGCAGGACGGATCAAGGCCTGCTGGATCATCTGCACCAACCCGGTGGCCAGCGTGGCGAACCGCAAGACCGTGATTGCAGGGCTGGAAGCCGCCGAACTGGTGATCGCGCAGGACGTCTACATCGATACCGAAACCAACCGCTACGCCGACCTGATCCTGCCCGGCGCCCTGTGGGCCGAGGCGGAAGGCGTCATGATAAATTCCGAACGCAACCTCACGTTGATGCAGAAAGCCGTCGATCCGCCGGGAGAGGCGATGGCGGACTGGCAGATCATCGCCCGCGTCGCCTGCGAAATGGGTTATGGTCATGCGTTCACTTATGCGTCGGCCGCGGAAGTCTTTGAGGAAATCCGCGGATTCTGGAACCCGCGCACCGGATATGACATCCGCGGCGCCAGCCATGACCGGCTCCGCGAGGCTCCGCTGCAATGGCCCTGCCCGCCGGGTGACGATCATGGCCGGAACCCCATCCGATACCTCAACGACGGCGTGAGCCAGACGGGACGGATTAACGAGGACGGCAGCCGTCCGGCGATCTCCTTTCCCACCGAAAGCGGAAAGGCGCACTTCCTGCCCCGGCCACACCTGTCCCCCGCCGAGATGCCGGATGCCGATTATCCGCTCGTGCTCAATACCGGCCGCCTCCAGCACCAGTGGCACACGCTGACGAAGACGGGGAAAGTGGGCAAGCTCAACAAGCTCAATCCGGGACCGTTCGTGGAAATCCACCCCGAGGACGCCGCGGCGCTAGGCATCGGCGAGGGTGACAGGGTGGAAGTCCGCTCGCGGCGGGGCCGGGCTGTCCTCCCCGCGATGCTCACAGAGCGGGTCCGTCCCGGCAACTGTTTCGCCCCGTTCCACTGGAACGACGTGTTCGGAGAGGATCTGGCCGTCAATGCGCTCACCAGCGACGCGGTCGATCCGCTTTCGCTGCAACCCGAATTCAAGTTCTCCGCCATTGCCCTCGCCCGGCTGTCAGGGCCGGCGGAGGACGATCCCATCACAGCCGCGCCGGAAGACATGACACCGCCATTCGCAGACCCCCTGCCCGGTCCGGCCGGACTGCTCCCGTTCCAGACGGCCGCGATCGACGCATTCCTGCAGGTCATGGGCCTGAGCCCCGGCACGCCGCCGGCGCTATCCGGAAGCGAGGAACGCTACCTTTCGGGCTTCATGACCGGCCTGCGTTCGGGCAACCTGCCTGAAGACGCCGGTGTGCCCGTGCTGCCCGGCGGATCACCGGTCGATGAAGACAAGCGGACCTACATGAACGGCCTCCTGGCCGGCCTCTTCTCCCGCTCGCCCGCAATTCCGGACGGCGATCGGAGAGAGGCGGTATCCCTGCCCGCCGCCGCGACGTCCAGGGAAAGCCTGCCCGAAGTGCTGGTGCTCTGGGCGTCGCAGACCGGAACGGCGGAAAGTTTCGCCGAACAATGCGCCAGCCGGCTGGCAGAACAGTCCTGCAAAGTGAGGCTTGCGCCGCTAGGCAGCGTGAAACCTGCGGACCTGGCCGCGGCAGGCCGGGCGCTGTTCATCGCCAGCACCTTCGGCGACGGCGATGCCCCCGACGACGCGGGCGCATTCTGGTCCGCGCTGGCATCGGAAGCGCCTTCAGGGATCGAAGCCCTGCGCTATTCGGTGCTGGCGTTTGGCGATTCCAGCTACGACCAGTTCTGCGGTTTCGGGCGAAAACTCGACGCCCGGCTGGAGGAACTCGGCGCCAACCGCCTCGCGCCCCGCGCCGATTGCGAACCCGACTTCGAAGTGGAAGCCGCGCGATGGCTGGATGCGGTATCGGCGGCCCTGCTCCCCGGCACGATGGATGTGCCCGCCGAAGCGGCAATGGAAGGTGCCGCCGCCGTGCTCACCGTCGCTCCGGTATCCCCCGCACTGCGCTCCGCCCAGGCCCCGGCGCAAGTCTCCTACACCCGCAAGGCCCCGCTCAGGACGGCGCTGGTTCGAAACACCCTGCTCAGCGGGCTGGGCGCCCAGAAGGAAGTGCGCCAGTTCGGTTTCGATCTCGCCGGGCAAGATTTCGCCTACCGCGCCGGCGATGCGCTGGGGGTATGGCCGATCAACTGCCCGGCGCTCGTGGCGGAGATCGTGGACCTGCTTGCGCTCGATCCCGATGCTCCCGTAATTATAAAGGGCCTTGGCGAAGTGCCGCTCCACGAAGCGCTGCTCCGCCACTGGGACATTGCCAAACCCACGCGCAACATTCTCGAACTCATTGCCGAGCGCATGCCGCAAGCCGCGTTCATCCCGCTGCTCGATCCGGACCGCAAGCCGGAGTATGACCGGCTCCTGCGCGAAAACCAGATCGCCGATATCCTGCACGAAACCGGCGCCCAGCTCGACACGGCAGACCTGATGCAGGTCATGCGGCCATTGCAACCGCGCTTCTACTCGATCGCCTCCAGCCCGCTTGCGCAGGCGAACGAGGTGCAACTTACCGTCTCGGTCCTGCGCTACAGCAACCGGGGGCGGCGACGCTCGGGGGTCTGCTCGGCCTTCATGGCGGACCGCGCAGCCGAGTACGAGGCCGGGCGCGGAACCGGCCTGTTCCTGCAACCATCCTCGCATTTCCGGCCGCCTGCCGATCCGGCCCGCGCCGCGATCATGGTAGGCCCGGGCACCGGCATCGCACCTTTCCGGGGTTTCCTCCATGACCGCGAGGCCAGCGGCGCGGCGGGAAGCAACTGGCTGTTCTTCGGCGAGCAGCACGAGGCCACCGACTTCTACTACCGCGAAGAGATCGACCAGTGGCGCCGTTCAGGCCACCTCGACCGGCTCAGCCTCGCCTTTTCCCGCGATCAGGCGGAGAAGGTCTATGTGCAAAACCGCATGATCGAGGAAGGCGCAGAACTGTGGCGCTGGATCGACGGGGGCGCGCATTTCTACGTCTGCGGCGATGCCAGCCGCATGGCCAGGGACGTGGACAAGGCGCTCAGACAGGTGATCGCGGTACACGGAGGCATGACGGCCGAGGCGGCGGACGATTACGTCGCCCAGATGCGGGAGGACAAGCGCTACGCCCGCGATGTCTATTAAGTGGCGTAAGAATTGTTCATAACATCCCCGCCCACGCGCCATTTTGTTGAACTTGCGCGGCGCAATCGATAGCCGGTTCGTTCCTCCTCTCACTGGGTGCCCCGCAACAGGACCGCAGGGCCGGGAACCGTCGGATTGCGTTTTCGCGTCGCTCATTCCGTTTGCACTCTGGCCGCAATCCTGTGGCCCGCAACCGGCGTTCTGGCGCAATCCGCCGAAGTGAATGTTCCCTCCCAGCCACTCTCCCGCGCCATCGCGCAACTGGGGCAGCAGGCCGGCGTGGAGATCCTGCTCAACACGCCCGGTCAGGAGCGCCGCCTTTCCAGAACCGTGAAAGGGCACCTTTCAGCGCGGGAAGCGCTACAGCGCATGATCCGCGGCATGGATCTGGAAACGAGGCAGGTCTCACCGGGCGTATACCTCGTGCTGGCTTCGCCCCGCGCCGAACGCCGCAAGGCCGAACCCCGCCCACCCACACCCGATCCCTCGCCCGATATCCTGGTCTCGGCACGGCGCAGGCCGGAACGGGAAATCGAAGTGCCACTGCAGGTGGTCCAGCGGGACGCCGAAACGCTCGACCGGGCCTCCATCCGAACTCTGGCCGATCTCGCCCGCATCACGCCCGGTTTCGTCGCGACGGGACAGACGTCTAGCGCCACGCCGCTCCTCGTCATGCGCGGCCAGCGCCGCTCGATCAGCGATGAAAACCGCCTGCCGCTGGTCGTCTATCAGGACGAGGTGCCGCTTCCCAACCAGGCCGCCGTCGCACCGCTTTACGACATGGCCTCGATCGAGGTACTGCGCGGGCCGCAAGGCACCCTGTTCGGCCGCAACACCACCAGTGGCGCCGTGCAGCTTCATTCGGTCCTGCCGGGAAGCGGGGTGCCCGGCTATCTCGAAGCGGAGACTGGCACATATGGCCTGAGCCGGCTCGAAGGCGCCCTCGAACTGCCGCGGGAGGGGCCCTTCTCCTTGCGCGTTTCCGGCCAGCGGATGCGGCGAAACGGCTATACGCACATGGCCTCGGGCGGACGGGCAGACACGGCCCACAGCGATGCCATGCGCGCAATAGTCCGCTTCGAACCCGAAAGTCCACTGCGATCGACGCTCAGCTTCGACATGCTGGACGCCGAAGAGATGGGCGCAGCGCTGATCCTGGCCGGGGTCTATGAAACCGGCAGCGCCCGCAATCCTGAAAACGTGCCCTATTTCGACTGCGGAAGCGGCGCATGCGACATCGACAGCTACTTCTCGATCCAGCAATCGCTCGGCCGGCGCACCTCGCAATCCGGAATCGCGCCGATCTATCGGCGGCGGTTCCGGGGGCTCGGCAACATCACCGAGTACGGTGACGAAGACCTGATGGTCCGCAATATTGTCGGCTGGCGATCCACCCGTGTTTTCTATGCGCTCGACGGGGACGGCACCCCGCTGGAAATCAACGATTCCACCACCCGATCTGCCCATCATCAGTGGACGGAAGAATTCCAGCTTCAGGGCCGGCTGGGAAAGGTCCGCTACATCGCGGGCCTGTTCTATCTGGACAGCGCACCGTCCGGCGCGGTGCTGCAGGACGTCTCCCGGTTCGTCCGCCCGGACAATCCGCCCTTTCACGTCGCCAACTACCAGACCTTCCGCAGCGCCGCCGTTTTCGGGCAGGCGACTGTCCCGATCGGTGATGAACTGACCGCCGACCTCGGCCTGCGCTATACCGCCGAGCAGGTCAGCGGCTGCACCTTGCGCTCGCTGACGGCCCGGCCCGCGACCCGCGAGGCCTGCCTCGATGACGGCGGTTCCGCCGCGACGGCCGCTTCGCAGCGACTGACATGGACTTTCGCCCTGACCCGCAAGCTCGGCGATCACAGTTTCTATCTCACCAGCAGACGGGCGTTCCGGTCCGGTGGATACAATACACCGCGCCTTGCCGGCACGCTGGCCCCCTACCAGACCTTCAAGCCGGAAACCCTGACCGATCTTGAAATTGGCGCCAAGGGGCGCTGGTCGGCCGGAAATCTTGGAGGATATTATTCGGCGGCGGCCTATGCCGGGCTTTACACCAATGTCCAGCGCGCGCTTTTCCCCGATCTCGACTTTGACGGCGATGGCGACATCACGACGGACCCGATCACACTTTACATCAACAGCGCAAAAGCCCGCGTTGCCGGTTTCGATGGCGAATTTTCGGCCAACCTGGACACGCGCACCCATGTGACGCTCAGCGCCTCCTGGATCCACGCACGCTATACGGAAGTGGTCGCTCCGGCAGCCCTGATCTCGCTGCTGGGAACAGACCCGCTCAACAACCGCTTCACTTATACGCCCAGCTTCAGCGGAACCGTTTCGCTCTCCCGCGAGGTGCCCCTGCCTCATCGGCTGGGCGAATTGAGCCTCGCTGCGGATTACAGCTACGTCAGCGCCGTCCGCTTCACCGAGCGGCCGAGCGAGACTTTCGGAACCCAGCCGGCTTACGGCCTGCTTGGCGCATCGATCACATGGCAGCGGATCGGCGGGATGCCGTTGGACCTGGAGATATGGGGCCGCAATCTGACCGACCGTTTCTACGCCAGCGGCGGCGGCACGCTCAATCCAGCCTATGCCGCCGCGACCATCATTCCCGGTCCGCCCAGGACCATGGGCCTGCGGCTGCGCTACACTTTCGAATAGCGCCGCCCAAGGCGCGCCGCTCAGGGCTGGACGAGTTCGGCCCGGGTCGCGCTTTCATTCTCGACGCGGGCAATGCCGGCCAGTTCCAGGCTCTGGAGGAAACCGCGCGTCACCCCGATGCGGAACGTGCCGCTGATCGGATGACGGGCCAGTGCCGGGCTGGCGACGATGATTTCCTGCGGACTGTAGCGGTTGATCTCCGCCACGGCATCCTTCAGGGGAACCTGGTCGAAACTGACAACACCCTTGCGCCAGGCAAGCTGCCGGTCGACATCGATGCTGCCGGTGCGGAACCTGCCGGAACTCCAGACAAGCTCCTGCCCGGGGGCAAGGATCGCCGATTGCGCAGGCTGTCCAGCGCTCGCGGGCATATCGACACGGACCTTTCCGTGCGCAAGCGTAACGCCGATGGTACCGCCGAAGTCCCGAACCGCAAAAGCGGTGCCCAGCGCAGTGACCTTCACCCCGCCCGCCTCGACCACGAACGGCTTGCGCGGGTTCTTCGCCACCTCGAAGAAGGCTTCGCCATTCCTGATGGAGGTGCTGCGCCGCGTATCGGTTTCGTTGACCGCAAGGGTGGAAGAGGTATTCGCCGTGATCGTCGAACCGTCCGTCATGCGGAAGGTCAACTGCTGGCCGATGCCGGTTGAAATGATCCGGCTGTCCGCCCCCGCAATCGCCGTGGCCGTCGCCGCAACTTCGGCGCTTTGTTGCCGCTGGTAGACGACACCGGCGGTCAGCACCGCAACAGCTGCAACCGCGGCCGCCAGCGGACGCTGCCACCGGCCACGTGAGCGGCGGTTGGCCAGCGCCCGTTCGCGGATCGCCAGGATGCGTGCATCCGTTCGCATCGCGGCGGTCTCTTCCCATGCGCGCTCGACGCGCGCCCAGGCCACGCGATTGCCCTCGTCACGGGCGTGCCAGCGCTCGAAATCATCGTAATCCTGCGCGGTCGCCCGAGGCGAACGGAACAGGCTGAAATAGGCGGCCGCCGTCGCTTCGGGGGAATCGATCTGTTCCAGAGCGCGGGCATCGAAGGGCCGGGGATCGATGGACTTGCTCATGGCAGATCCCTCGCAGCCAGGAAGCGCACGGCCTTCATCAGGTGCCGCCCGACTGCACTGTTAGAAAGGCCGAGATGCTCTCCGATCGCATCGTAGGACATCTCCTCGAAGCGGTGGAGGACGAAGGCGTCGCGCGTAAGTTCGGGCATTTCCTCAAGCGCATTGACCAGCCGGTCCACGTCCTCGCGCCCACGCAAGACACGCTCAGGCGTCAGTTCCTCTACCGGGTGGAACGTCTCGGTCAGTTCGAAATGCGCGCTACGGTGGCGGACCTGATCGCGGCGCGCGCGGTCGGTCAGCACACTGGCCGCGACCTGGAACAGGTAACCCTCGACATTGGCGATCGGATCGGTCTGCCCGCGCACGTGCATGCGCACCAGCACGTCCTGCACGAGATCGTCCACATCACCGGGCACCGCCCGCTTGGCGATGTACCGCCGCAAGGCCGGGACGTGCGCCGAGAGATCCGGCGCCTCCACGCGTTCGTTCGGCGATGTCCTGCGCAGCGAGAAAATGACGTCGATCCTTCGATCCGGAAACCGCCTCTCCTTAGCCGCGCAGCCGGCGAAACGTCACCCGGAATATTTTTTCATCGAAAGCGAATGATCCGCGCCGGACTGCGTCTTGCGACTATCGGCCTGCGATCAGGGACAGGCCGGATAGATAAGGAAATAGAATAATATGTCCTGTCGTAGCCTTTCCGCATTGCTGCTTGCCTCTTCGTTCCTGGCCATTTCGGCCCCGGTCGCCCAGGCCCAGGAAACCGCCTCGCGCGTATCCGACGAGCCCGGCGGCGAAATCTTCGTCACCGCCCGCCGCCGCGAGGAAAGCGCCCAGACCGTTCCCGTCTCGGTGACCGCCTTCAACGAGGAAATGCTGCGCGAAAAGGCGATCGTCAGCACGCAGGACCTCACTTACACGACGCCGGGCCTCAACGTCGCCCCGCAGACCTCGCGCGATACGCCCAGCATCGTCATTCGCGGCCAGCGCCGCGCGACGGCAGGCGCGGCCGCGCCTTCGGTTGTCACCTACTTCGCCGATGTGCCGCTGCCCAATGAAGGCTCCATCGTGCCGACGTTCGACGTCGGTTCGATCCAGGTCCTCAAGGGCCCGCAGGGCACGCTGTTCGGCCGCAACACCACCGGCGGCGCGCTGCTGCTTTATCCTACCGCGCCGGATTACGACTTCGGCGGCTACGGGCAGGTCACGCTCGGCTCCTACAACGAGCGGACCTTCGAAGGCGCCGTCAATGTGCCGATCATGGACGAACACGTCGCCCTGCGTCTGGCCGGACAGGTTGCGCGCCGCGACGGCTACACCAAGAACCACGGCATCGGCGGCAACCTTGACGACCGCAACAACAACGCCTTCCGTGCCTCGCTGCTGGTGGAACCTGTCGAGGGCCTCAAGAACGTGACGGTGTTCGACTGGTACCGCGCGCGGGAGAACGGCACCGGCCTCGTGCTCAACGGCGTCTACCCGAACCCCGCCGTCTCCGGTGGCGGCACCGCGCGCACGGCGGCCAACGCGCCTTACTTCGACTGCGGCGTTGCCGGCTGCGACATCGACATCGCCCTGTCCGAGCAGCAGGCCGCCGGCGTGCGCGACGTGTCGACCAGCATCGATCCTTATTCGAACCGCACGTTCTGGGGCCTTGCCAATACCACCACGCTCGATGTCGGCACGGTCACCTTCAAGAACATCTTCGGCTACCGCAGCAGCAAGGTAGACGGTGCTCGCGACATGGACGGCACTTACCTTGCCCTCTACGACGGCGTGTCCAACACCAATGTCCAGCAGTACTCGAACGAGTTCCAGGCCATGGGCAAGCTGTTCGGAGACAAGCTCGACTGGATCGTCGGCGCATTCTACCTGAAGAGCGACCCTAACGGTGTGAACGGCAGCGTCACGTACTCCGCCGTGATCCCGGGCAAGACCTTCACCTATAACGAGAACTACAACACCTCGACCAGCAAGGCGCTGTTCGGCCAGATCGGCTATGCCTTCGGCGGATTTGCGGAAGGCCTGCGCTTCAACGGCGGGTTCCGCTACACCTGGGACAAGTCCTCGGGCTGCTCGGTGGCGGCGCTGGATACGGCGGCACGTATCGGGCCGGACGCCTGCGAGGATCGCGGCGGCAAGACCGGCTCGGAAAGCTCCAAGGCGCCGACCTGGACACTGGGCTTCGACTACAAGGTCAACGACGACCTGTTCCTCTACGTCACCAACCGCCGGGGCTACCGTTCGGCCGGTTACAACCAGAGCGGGCTGTCCTCCTACTTCGACGGTTTCGAGACCTTCAAGCCCGAGAAGGTCACCGACTATGAAGCCGGCATCAAGTCGAGCTGGCAGCTCGGCGACGTGAAGGGCCGCTTCAACATCGCCGCCTACACCAGCAAGTACAACAACATCCAGCGCTCGATCTTCCCCGGCGCGGATTTCGACGGCGACGGCAACTCCGCCAACGACCCCAGCAGCCTGATCATCAACGCCGCCAAGGCGACGATCCAGGGCACCGAGTTCGACTTCTCGGTCACGCCGGTTCACGGCTTCACCCTCTCGGGCTTCGGCGCCTATACCGACGCCAAGTACGACGAGTACGATGCCCCGGCCGCCTTCATCCCGCTGCTGGGCAACAATCCGGTCAACAACAAGTTCTCCTACACCCCCAAGTGGACCGTGGGCGGCGGCGCGCGTTACGCGCATGACCTGGGCGAGTTCGCGGAACTGGTGTTCAACGCCAACTGGTTCCACAGCACCAAGGTCTGGTACGTCGAGCGCCCGCTGGATACCAACGGCATCCAGAAGGCCTACGACACCGTCAACCTGAAGCTTGACCTCAACGACATCGAGGGCCGGGGCATCGATATCGGCTTCTTCATCCGCAACCTGTTCGACGTGACTTACGCGGCGGCCGGCGGCGTGGTGACCCCCTCGATCACTTCGACCACGCTGGTCTACAACGAACCGCGCGTGTTCGGCGCCCAGCTTCGCGTCTCGTTCGGGAAGCGCTGATTTACTGCCTGTCCCGCGCGGTTCGCCGATCCGCGCGGGACAATTTCGATACGACCTTCAATGAGGATGTGCTCATGAAATCCCTCGTTCGTACCGTCCTGTTCCTGCTCGCCGCCAGCGCCAGCGTTCCCGCTCTGGCCGGGCCGCTTGCCGATGCCGACCGCACCGCGATCCTGGCCGACGTCGATCGCGGCTCTGCCGCCATGTCACGCAATGCGCTTCAGATCTGGTCCTGGGCCGAAGTCGGCTTTGAGGAAACCAAAAGTTCCGGGCTGCTTCAGAAGGAGCTGAAGACCGCCGGCTTCCAGGTCACGCCCGGCGCCGCCGGAATGCCCACCGCCTTCGTCGCCAGCTTCAGGACCGGCGACGGCCCCGTCATCGGCATCCTTGCCGAATTCGATGCCCTGCCCGGCCTCGCCCAGGCCGCCGAGCCGGAGCGCCATGCGCTTGACGGCATTGCCGGCCATGCCTGCGGCCACAACCTGTTCGGCGCCGCCTCCATCGCCGCTGCCATCGCCACCAAGAATTGGATGGTCGCTCACGGCATCAAGGGCGAACTGCGTGTCTATGGCGCGCCTGCCGAAGAGGGTGGTTCGGGCAAGGTCTTCCTCGTCCGCTCGGGCCTGACCAAGGACGTCTCCGCCATGCTGCACTGGCATGCGGGTGACGGCTACAGCGCCATGCAGGGCCATGCCCTTGCCAATGTCAGCGCCAAATTCCGCTTCCACGGGATCGCCTCGCACGCGGCCGCCGCGCCCGAACGCGGCCGCTCCGCGCTGGATGCGGTCGAGGCGATGGACAACATGGTCAACATGATGCGCGAGCACGTCCCGCAGGAAACACGCATTCATTACGTCATCACCGATGGCGGCAAGGCACCCAACGTCGTGCCCGACACGGCCGAAGTCTACTACTACGTCCGCCACCCCGACCAGCAGCAGGTGGCCGAGATCATGGAGCGCGTGAAGAAGGCCGCAGAAGGCGCCGCGCTCGGCACCGGCACAACGGTGGAGTACAACCAGATCGGCGGCACTTTCGACCTGCTGCCGAACGACACGCTCGGCCATGTCATGTACGAGAACCTCAAGCAGGTGCCGCTGCCCGCCTACACGGCGCAGGAACAGGCCTTCATCGACAAGATCAGCGCCACCCTGCCCAAGGGCGGCCGCAAAAGCACACCGGGCGTCGCCCCCTATAGCAGCGGCGAGATCATGTCGGCCTCCACCGACGTCGGCGACGTCAGCTACACGACCCCCACCGCCGGGCTGTCCGCCGGCACCTGGGCGCCGGGCACCCCGCCGCACAGCTGGCAGGCGGTTGCGGCCAGCGGCAACAGCGTCGGCACCAAGGGCGCCGAAGTCGCCGCCAAGGCGCTTGCCCTCACCGCCGCGCAACTGTTCCAGAGCCCCGATACGCTGGCCGCCGCCAAGGCCGAACTCGACGAGCGCCGCGGTCCGAACTTCGTCTATCGCTCGCTGCTCGGCGACAAGGCCCCTTCGCTGGATTACCGCAAGGGGTCTGCCACCAAGGATTGACCGGACCCATCCTGACCCCGGTTCCGCCCATCCCGGCGGAACCGGGTCCTTTTTTGGGCCCCGCCCCTCTTCCAAAGAGTACTGCCTATGTCACGTCGCCTGACGACCCTGATCGTCGCCGGGATGGTATCCGGCGTCTGCGCCGGATTTGCCGCCAACCAGATCGTCGGCGGATCGGCCGAAACCGCCGGGCAAGTGGCGGGCTACTTCCACCTCCTTGCCGACATTTTCCTGCACCTCATAAAGATGATCATCGCGCCGCTGGTGTTTTCCACGCTGGTCGCGGGGGTTGCGCATATGGGAGACAGCGGCGCATTGGGCCGGATCGGCGGGCGGGCCATGGCCTGGTTCGTGATCGCCAGCCTGATCTCGCTGACGCTGGGCCTGGTATTCGTGAACCTCTTCGCCCCCGGCGAGGGGCTGGACCTCGTGCGCTCTGCCACGAACGTCGACGCGCCCGTCAATGGCAGTGCCCTGAATTTGCGTGACTTCGTGCTGCACGTGTTCCCGACATCGATGGTCGGCGCGATGGCAGACAATTCGGTGCTCCAGATCGTGGTCTTCTCGCTCTTCATCGGCGTGGGCCTCACGGCGCTGGGCGATGCCGGCAAGCCGGTGGTGCTGCTGATAGAGACCATGGCCCAACTCATGCTGAAAGTGACCGGCTACGTCATGCGGGTCGCGCCGCTGGCCGTGTTCGGCGCGCTGGCGGCGGCCGTGACGACCGAGGGCCTCGGCGTGCTCAGGACCTTCGGCACGCTGGTGGGCGAATTCTACCTTGCGCTCATGGCGCTCTGGGTTCTCCTGCTGGCCGCGGGCGCGCTATTCCTCGGCAAGCGCATCTTCTCGCTGATCCGCCATGTGCGCGAACCGGTGCTGCTCGCCTTTTCGACCGCCTCTTCCGAGGCGGCCTATCCCAAGATGCTGGAACAACTGGACCGCTTCGGCGTGCCCCGGCGCATCTACAGCTTCATCCTGCCACTGGGCTACAGCTTCAACCTCGACGGCTCGATGATGTACGCCACTTTCGCGACGATGTTCATCGCGCAAGCTTACGGCATAGACCTGCCGCTCATGACGCAGATCACGATCCTGCTGGTGCTGATGGTGACGAGCAAGGGCATCGCGGCGGTCCCCCGCGCCTCGCTGGTGGTGGTCGCCGCCACGCTGGCGCAGTTCGACCTGCCGGTCGAAGGCGTGGCCTTCATCCTTGCTGTCGATCACTTCATGGACATGGGCCGCACCGCCACCAACGTCCTGGGCAACGCCATCGCCACCTCGGTCATCACCCAATGGGAAGGTCTGCTGGCGCCCGAGAGCGAGGGCGAGCGTCCTGTTCCCGCCGTGGCCGAAGCGGACATTGCGAAGATCGCCCTGCCGTAACCTGCCTCGCAAACCGCCGGAGCCGCGTTCACACCTCGACCCACGGGCAGAATCGCCTATCAGGGGAACATCATGAGTTCCCAACCATCCTCCGTTGCCAGCCAGCGCATCGCCGATATCCTCGCAGAGCGTATCCTCTCGGGGGATCTGCGGCCGGGAACCCGGATCAAGCAGGACGAACTGGCGGCGGAGCTGGAAACCAGCCGCATCCCGGTGCGCGATGCCCTGCGGATGCTGGAAGCACGCGGCCTCGTCACCATGCGCCCCAACACCGGGGCCCGGGTGACGAGCCTGACGATGCGCGATCTCGAAGTCTCGTTCGAGATACGCGCCAGGGTGGAGCCGCTGCTGCTGGCGGAAAGCGTGCCGAACCTGACAGAACAAGACCTGGCCGACCTCAAGGAGGTGATGGAGCGGATCGAGCAGGTTTCCGACCTTGACGAGACGATCGCGCTGGGCCGCGAGTTTCACTGGATCACCTATCGCCGCCACGATACGCCGCTGCTCGCGCAGATCGTCGAGCGCGTCTGGGATACAACGCAGAGCTATCGCCGGGCCTACATGAAGCTCTCGCTCGGCAGCGGCAATCGCACGCACGACGTGGAACACCGGCTGCTCTATGACGCGATAAGCCGCCGCGAAGTGGAAACCGCACAGGCCGTCCTCGTCATGCATATCGGCCGCACGCGGATCGGGCTGGAGCGCTACGCCCACCTGTTGAGCCAGTCCGACGCAAAGACCAAGCCCCCCCGCGCCTGACGCCAATCGGATTGGCGCGGGACGCATTTTTCGCGCGCGCGAAGGGGATAAAAACTCCTCAGATGCTAGCCGAACAGATCGGACGTCCCGGCACCGGCATCTCCACCCGGTAAACGGTGCCGGTGCTCGATTCCGTGAAGTAGAGCCATTTGTTGCCCGGTCCGCCATATGCCGCATTGGTGGTATAGCGCCCTTCCGGCACATCGATCCGCAGCATCGGCTCGCCCCGATTGCTGAAAAGCCAGACCGCGCCGAAACCGACATGGCAGACGACGAGATTGTCATCCTCGTCGATCGTCAGTCCGTCCGGCCCGGAGCCGCCGGACATCTGGATATAGGTCCCCACCTTGCTGATCACCGCACCGTCGTTGACCAGTGGGCACCGCCAAACGGCATTGGCGCGGGTAACCGCCAGGAACAGCGCCGTCTCGGCCTTGTTCAGCACGAGCCCGTTGGGACTGGGAATCCGGTCCAGCAGCAATTCGGGCTGCGCCGTCCCGGCGCGCACGCGGAACAGCCGGCCATTGGGGTTCTGCCAGCCCGACTGGCCCTGGTCGGTGAAGTAGATATCGCCATTGCGCGCGATCGTCAGGTCGTTGCAGCCAAGGAAAGGTTCGAGCAGGTAGCGGTCGAACCATGTTTCCGCCTTTCCGCTCTGCAAGTCGCAAACGACCATGCCCTTGTGATGGTCCGCCACCAGCAGCCGTCCATCGGCGAGGAACTTCATGCCGTTCGGCTGCCCATCGTATTCGAAACCCAGTTCGCAGGTTCCGTCGGGCGCGATCCGGAACAGCCGTCCCCAGGGAATATCGGTAACCCACAGGTTCCCCTGCGCATCGAACACCGGTCCTTCGAGAAACACCGGCGCTGCCGCACCGTGAAGCTGGACCCTGGCCCATTCGGTCGTCTCGCCGTGCCGGCGGAATTTCTCGGGAATACGGCAGAAGGGTTCCGCCATGACGGCGGGCGGGGCAGCGAACATCGCATTCTCCTCTCAGCCGATCGCCCGGACGAAAAACGGACAGATCGGATACATCTCTTTGCGGAAAGACCTAATAGGAGTTGACCGCGCGAGAAAGAGCTTTCACGAGACACTCAAGCCACAAACGTATACATAATCGTCATGGAGAGGAGATTCAGCCGTGAGTTCCCGCGAACTCGTATGCATTATCGATCCTATCCACCCTATCGGCGTGGAAAGGCTGAGCGCCCGCCATGACATTATCGCTCCGGCGAACTGGCGCGAGGACGCAAGGCTTCGCGAAACCAGCGTGATCGTCATCCGCACCAGCCCGTTGGGGCCGGAGATTTTCGGTGCGATGCCCCGCCTCAAGGCCATCGTGAAACACGGTGCGGGCGTAGACAACATCGCCATTCCGGCAGCCAGCGCGCAGGGCGTGATGGTGGCCAACACGCCGGGCGGCAACAACTCCACCGCCGTGGCCGAAGGCGCGGTCTCGATGATGCTCTCGTTGCTGCGCCAGTCCCGCGAGATGGACGCACTGGTGCGCGGCAATCGCTGGGACGAGCGCTGGCAGATCCGCCTTGGAGACCTGACCGGCGCGAAAGTCGGACTGATCGGCTTCGGCCGCATCGCCCGCTGCGTCGCACGCATATGCAGCGCCGGTTTCGGAGCCGAAGTTGCGGCGTTCGATCCGATGGTGCCGGATGAGGACATGCGCGCCGCCGGGGTCGAACCTCTGCCCCTCGAACGGATTCTCCAGCGCGACATCGTCTCGATCCACACTCCGCTCAGCGAAGGCACGCGCAACCTGATCGACACTGTCGAACTCGGCCTGATGGCACCGCATGCGATCCTGGTGAACTGCTCGCGCGGGGGCATCGTCAATGAGGCCGCGCTCGCCGAGGCGCTCAGATCCGGCCAGATCGCGGGAGCCGGGATCGACGTTTTCGAAGCCGAACCGCCGTCCCCGGACAACCCCTTGTTCGGCCTGACCAACTGCATGCTCTCACCGCATGTCGCCGGCGTCACCGAGGCGGGCATGAAGGACATGGCGCTCCACGTCGCCAGCGTCGTCGACTGCGTAAGCCGCGGAGAACGACCCGCGACCCTCCTCAATCCGGAGATTTCCGAATGACCGCTCCGCTCAAGTCCGTGATCTACAAGCGTATCCCCCGGCCCGATCCCGAGCTTGTGGCCCGCGCAGCCCGGTTCGGCGTGGCCGATCTTCACGAAGGCCTTGGCGAGATCGCCGGCCGCATGTGCCTGATGAGCCCTGCGATGGCGCCCATCTCCCCCGGCCAGAAGCTCTGCGGCCCCGCCGTCACGGCGTGGAATTTTCCCGGCGACAATCTTGCCATTCACGCAGCTCTCTACGTGGCGGAAGCCGGCGACGTGCTGGTGCTGACGAATGGCGGCGGCCATCAAGGGGCGCTTTGGGGTGACGTGGCCTGCACTTACGCTCGCCGCAAAGGCCTTGCCGGCACTGTCGTCCATGGCGCCATGCGCGACGTCGATGCCATTCGCGAGCTCGACTACCCGGTCTGGTCCACGGCCGTTTCCGTCGAGCATCCGAAGAAACGCGGCCCGGTTGCGGTCAACGTGCCGCTGGTGGCGGACGGCGTACTGGTCGAACCGGGCGACGTCGTGGTCGGCGATTCCGACGGAGTGCTCGTCATCCCGCGCGCCCACCTTCTGCAAACGGTTGAAAGCGCGGAGAAACGCGCGGCTGCCGAAGTCGAGTTCCGCCGCCGCATCGGCGAGGGCGAAGTGCTGTTCGAGGTGCTCGGCATGGACAAGGTCATCGCCGATCTCGGCATCGAAATTCACGACTGCACCTGGGGAGGGGACCTCTAGGAGGTCCGGCAGGGGCGGCCGGGGCCGGCTTGCGCCGGTTCCGGCCGCATCCCCCGCCTACGGGATACAGGCGCGAAAACTTGTATACATTAAAAAAGGTCCAGACATGCCTTTCGGCCCGCCGGACCTGCACTTCAGATTGCGAGAGAGGGAACCGGCGCCATGACGAGCAAGCAGATTCATCTGGTCAGCTTCCAGATCCATTCGCCGATCAATCATACCGTGCTGAGCTGGGCCGCGCCCGGCGATACCCGGCTCTCCGCGATGAGCGACCTCAAGGCCTGGCAAAGCCTCGTTCGCACGCTTGAGCGCGGGAAGTTCGACGGGCTGTTCTTCGCCGACACGCCCGGCGTGTTCGACCGCTATAGAGACAGCCACGAGGACGCGGTGAAGTACGGCGTGTGCTGGCCCAGCCACGATCCTGTCGTACTGCTTTCCGCCCTTGCCGCCGCCACCGAACATCTCGGCCTGGCAACCACGATGTCGACAAGTTCCTATCGCCCCTGGTCGATCGTGCGCCAGCTCTCGACGCTGGACTACCTGTCCGGCGGACGTGTCGGCTGGAATATCGTCACCGGCCACTTGCGCGGCGAACATCGCGCGCTGGGCCTCGAACAGCTCGAACATGACCGCCGATACGATGCTGCCGACGAATATATGGAGATCTGCTACCGGCTCTGGGATTCCATCGGCGAAGGCGCGATCCTGGCCGACCGCGAACGCGGCATCTATGCCGATCCCGACAAGGTGAAGTTCGTCGACTTCAACGGTGAATTCCACAAGTGCCACACGGTCGGCCCGGTCCTGCCTTCGCCGCAGCGTCGCCCGGTGCTGTTCCAGGCCGGAACCTCCGGGCGGGGGCTGCGCTTCGGCATCGAGCACGGCGACGTGGTGTTCGCGATCCAGCCGAATCTGCCGGGAATGCAGCGCTACATGCGGCAACTCGAAGAAGCCGCTTCCGGTCTTGGCCGCAAAACCCCGGGCGTGCTGTTTGGCGTGCAGCCGATCCTCGGCGGCACCGAGGAGGAAGCCCAGCGCCATCTCGACGACCTGATCGAACGCTTGCCACTCGACGGTTGCCTTGCCCGCCTTTCCGGCACGATGGGCGTGGACTTCTCCGGCATCGAACTGGACCAGCCGATGCAGGAACAGGCGACCCAGGCTTCGCAGGGGCTGATGAAGGCCTTTACCTCGGTTCTGGGCGACAGGCCCTTCACCTTGCGCGAAGTGGCCATCAAGTGGGGTCTTGCCGTCGGCATGCCGCAGCTCGTGGGCACGCCCGACCAAGTCGCCGACAAACTGGAAAGCATCTGGCGCGAAACCGGCTGCCACGGCTTCAACCTCACTCCTACGGTCATGGCTTCCTCAGTAGAAGGTTTTGTCGACGAGGTGGTGCCGATCCTGCAGAAGCGCGGGATCTATCGCACGGAATACGAAGGCACGACGTTCGCCAGAAATCTCGGGCTGAACTGATGGCCGCCATCGCCGAACGCGCGCACAATATACCCCAGCTTCGCGACCTCGCCCGCCGCCGCCTGCCACGCGCGATATGGGAGTTCGTGGAGCGGGGAACCGAAGACGATCTCCTGATCGGGCGGAACCCCGATGCCCTGCGCGCCGTGCAACTCCTGCCGCGCACCCTGCGCGACGTCTCCGCGCGTTCCGCAGAAATTACGCTGTTCGGGCGCCGCCAGCCGCTCCCACTGGTGATCGCACCCACCGGGGTAGCGGATCTCATGTGGCACCGCGGCGAACGCGCCATCGCGAAAGCCGCGGCAACAGCGGGCATTCCCTTCACGCAGACCACTAGTTCCACCACCAGCTTCGCCGAGATCGCCAAAGTGGCCTCGTGCGGGCACTGGATGCAGATGTACCTCTGGGAAAGGCGCGACCTGTCGTGGCAGGTCGTCGATGCCGCACGGGAAAACGGCGCGGAAGTCCTGGTGCTGACAGTGGATACGCCGCTCTGGCCGCTGCGCGAATTCAACCGCAGGGCCGGCATGTCGAACCCGGTGCGCCCGAACGCCCGCCTCGTCGGCGATTTCCTGCGCCGACCGCGCTGGCTCGCCTCGGTCATGGGCCGCTACATGCTGGAGGGCGGCTTGCCGCAGTTCGCCAATTATCCGGCGGAAGTCGGCGGACGGATCACCGGCAAGGTCTCCCGCGTCGCCAATTCCGCCTCGGTCGACTGGAAGGACGTGGCCGAACTGCGCCGCCGCTGGCCCGGCAAACTCGTGCTCAAGGGCCTGCTCCATCCCGACGATGCGCGGATGGCAGTGGATCACGGCGTGGACGGTATCGCCGTATCCAACCATGGCGGGCGCAATTTCGATTCCTCGCCGCCCGCTATCACCGCACTCGGCGATATCGTCGATGCCGTGGCAGGGCGCGCAGCAGTCCTGTTCGACAGTGGCATCCGGCGCGGCGCAGACGTGCTGAAAGCCATGGCGATCGGCGCGGACGCGGTGATGGTAGGCCGTGCGACGCTCTATGGCTGCGCCGCCGCTGGCGAGGCAGGAGCCCGACATGCGCTGACGTTGCTCGCGAACGAGATAGACGTGGGCATGGCCATGCTGGGCGTGAACCGGCTGAACCAGCTTGACCGCAGCTTCCTGATGCCCGGAACCGCCGGGTTGCTGCGCTGAAACGAAAACCCCCGGCGGCATTTCTGCCAACCGGGGGCTCGCACCGTCATGAGCCGATCATCGGCCCCGTCGGTGCGCGGGGGGTATTGTCAGGTTCAATTGCCGCTGGCGCTCGCGCCAAGGTTGACCGAGGCGCCGGAGGCCGAGCGCGAGGCTCCTGCCGAACCCGAGGCGGCAGCATTGTGTTCGGCCGCACCGGCATTGGCGGAACCATTGCCCGATCCCTGGGCCTGCGCACTCTGAACTGCGGAGGCAGTTTCGCCGGCACGGTCACGCGCGCCGGATGCGGCGGAAGAAAGCTGTTGTCCGGCTGCGCTTCGGGCATTGCCGAGCGTCGATGCCGCATCACCCGGCAGCGTTCCCGCTGACAGCACGCCATCGGCCGCGCCACTGCCGGAAAGCATGGCGCCCGAGGCGGTGCGGCTTGCTGTTCCGCTCGCGGTGCCGCTTCCCGTGGCGCCGAGCGATCCCGCCGAACCGCCCAGATTGCCTGCCGCGCCCGATGCCGTATCGCGGACCGCCGAAGTGTCCGGCGCGGAGATCGATGGCGCGCTCACCGACTTGCGGGCTCGTCCCTCGCCGCTGCCCCTGGCCGAAGACGTGACCGAACGCGTGGTTCGCGACACACCGATGTCGCCCGCGCCGCTACCCGCGCCGCCGATCGAACTCCCGACCGAACCAATGCTGCCTCCGAGCGAACCGCCCAGGGAACCACCCAGCGAGCCGCCCAGTCCGCCGCCGCCCAGCAATTGGGCATTGGCAGTGCCGCTAACGGCTACGATGGCGAAAACGGTGATGGCCGTACCGAAAGAGAGCTTCTTCATGATTTCGTTCCTTCCTCTTGTCGTACCTGCCGCCAGGGCATCTCGCCTTGCCGGGGTGTCTGTGAGAGGAACGGATGGCCATTGCGCTTTCATCCGTGACGAAGGCGATTTTTATAAAAAAATTCCGCGCGGCCTCTTATGTACCCGAACGGCAGATCATGCAGAGCACGCCCCGTCCAGTCTGGCGCGATGCGCCGAATGCCTCGGAATTCGCGGCTTCAAGAGCCGAAGCGGCACTCCTGCCCTGCGCCATGCGAGCCGCGATGCGGGACGCCGCTAGAGGAGCGGCGAAGGACGTGCCCCGCAAACCGATGCGTCCCTTGGCAGGAACGATTGCCGACATGTCCGCGCCGGGAGCAGCATAATCCAGGTGGGATGCCCGTCCGGCCTCGATCAGCACCCGGCCCCGACCGTCCACTCCGGTCACCGCGACAACACCGGGATAGGACGCCGGGTAGGCAGGAGGCGCAGCGGCGCCGTCATTGCCGACGGCGGCGACCACCGCCATCCCTTTCGCGCGGGCAGCCGCCACCGCCCGCGCCAGCAACGGATTGACAGGCCCGACCAGGCTGATCGACACGACCGGCACCCCCTGCCCCGCCATCCAGCCAAGCGCGCGCGCGATAGCAAGGGCATTGCCGCCAGCCGGGTCCGAACCGTAGACATCGGCACCATAGATCCGCGCCGATCCTGCACTCTTGAGCAGCGAGGCGATCGCAGAAGCATGCTCACTGCCTTTGGGGGCGCCGCTGGCGAAACCGCGCTGAGCGACAAGCCGATCCGAGCCCGCAATCGCACCATCGATAACGCCGACCGTTCCCCCTCGTGGCAGCGCCGGCGTAGCAGGCTTCGCATTGGTCCCACCGGCGCCCACGCCTGACGGGAAATGAATCTGGTCAGCCGTGATCTCGCGGCCTGGCAGCGCCCGGCGCAAGATCTTGAGCCCGCGGGCGAGCGATTGCCCGGCGGGGACGGAAAGCCGCGCATAAGCGATGCCGAGATCCTCGATCACACCTTGCTCGATCGGCAGGAATCCCCGGTCCCGCGCGAGGGCAAGGCTGGCAGGGTCGGGATCGAGCAACAGTACCTCTCCGGCGCGGGCCGGTTCATGGCGATCATCCCAGTCCACCGCTCCCCGGCTTGCCATGACCAAGCCTTCCAGACGCGCGATACGCGCCTGCGCAAGTTGGCGCGCGCTGCGCTCGATTGTCGAGGTTGGCGCCAGTGCTCGATCCGTCAATTCCTGCGCGGCATCGCCAACCCGCCCCAAAGTGCCGAGCGGATCAATCCCGCCGGGAAGCGAAAGCTGTGCCTGCGCCGGCCCCGTCAGGGCCAGGAGCAGCGAGGCCAGCAATGCGTATGGTGTCTTCCCGCGCGGTATCATCAGTGGTCCGATAGCAAAAATAAATGGCGTCAGGGGATGAAACGGTGGCATCGGGACGTTTCATCCCGGGACATGGCAATTCGATGAGCAACAACGGCTTCTGCAACGAACTGACGGCACTGCTGCCACGCTTGCGGCGGTTCGCACGCGGGCTTGCGCAGAATGCCGCCGATGCCGACGACCTTTGCCAGTCGACCGTCGAGCGTGCGCTCAGGGCCCGCCAGCAGTGGCAGGAAGGGACGCGTCTTGACGCGTGGGTTTACAGGATCATGCGGAACCAGTGGATCGACGAGACCAGAGCAAGAGCGCGCCGGGCACAGACTTTCGCTCACGAGGACGAAGGCGCGAACATCGGCATGGCCGGGGACCGCGACGCGGAGAACCGCGTCGAGCTGAGCAATGTTGACCGCGCGCTGGCGCGGCTGCCGGAAGAACAGCGCGAGGCCGTCGTGCTGGTGCTGGTCGAAGGCTTCGCTTACCGCGAGGCCGCCGAGATGATCGGCATTCCGCAGGGAACACTGACCTCCCGGCTAGGTCGCGGCCGGGAAGCACTGATGAAGGAATTGGGAGAAGTGGCATGAGCGTGACGGCGGAAGAACTGATGGCGCTCGTCGACGGCGAGCTTTCGCCCGAAGATGCTGCGCGCGTCGAAGCCGCCATTGCGGCGGACCCGGAACTGGCCCGGCGGCTCGATGCCGAGCGCGGCCTTCGCGAAACCCTGCGCGGACATTTCGCACCGGTGGCCAGGGAACCCGTGCCCGATGCGCTCACCGACATGATCGCCCGCGCCGCCGCCGAGGAGGCGGAAGAGCAGATGACCGACAGCAACCACGCCGCACCGGCGCAGGTGCTGGACTTCGCGAGCGCACGCAGCCGCCGCGAGGAAGCCGAAAAGGCGCGCCGCAAGGCCGAAAGAAGATCACGCGCTCCGATCTTCGCTGATCGGCGCATGGCCTTCGCCATCGCCGCTTCACTGGTGCTCGGGCTGATGCTGGGCACCCGGCTTCACAGCGAAGGGCCGATCACGTCGAATGGCGACAGGCTGGTGGCCTCGGGTACGCTGGCAAAGGGGCTCGACCGCACGCTGGCATCGGCGGGAGGAGATGGCGACTTGCGTATCCTCACCAGCTTCCGGCGCAGCGACGGCGGCTATTGCCGCGTGTTCGAAGCCCGCGCGGCAACGGGCATCGCCTGCAAGGATGACCGCGACTGGGTTCTCGAGCGGACGATGAAGCCGGGCGACAGGGCAGCTGGTACTTACCGGCAGGCCGGGTCCGCCGGTGCCGCTTTGCTGGCGGCCGCGCAGGAGATGGCCGCGGGCGAGCCACTTGACGCCGCACAGGAAAGTGCCGCTCGCGAGAGAAACTGGCGCTGAACGAACAGCCACCAAATGAGCGCGCCCGGCTTCCCAAGGAAACCGGGCGCGCCTGTATCATCGGTGGAACCTCAGGCTGAGGAAGAAGGTGCGTCCGATCACATCGTAGACACCGGACTGTTCGCTCAGTTCGAAGTTCGCGCCGCCCGCCTCGGCACCGGGGATGCGCGGCGGCTTGCGGTCGAAGGCGTTGTTGAGCCCGCCTGACAGTTCGATATTGTCAGTGAGCGCGAAGAAGGCCGAGAAATCGTTGTAGAATACGTTCGGCGTCCAGATCTTGCTGTACTTCTCCTTGGTGATCGTGGTGCTGGCCTTCATCGGCGAGACGTGGCGCAGGCTCCAGGTGAAGCCCAAGCCGTCACGCGAATAGGTCGTGCGCACAACACCCTTCCACTTCGGAGAACCGAAGATTCCGGCATATTCGGTGATCGAATTGGGATCGGACGGATCGAGCGTGTAGCGACGATTGAGCAGGCGCGTGTAGTTGGCGTCGATCGAAAGCTTGCCCTCGTCGTCCGGCAGGCCGAGCCGTGCCAGCGGAACCGAATAGTTCAGGCCGAAATCGATACCCCGCGTCAGATACTGCGCAAGGTTCAGCTTCTGCGTCATCACCGCTTCGAGATTGCCGTTGGCGTCGCGCTTGATGAGGGGGCAGAAGATATTGTCGAGCGTCGGCTGATCCACGCACTTGTCGATCAGGGTCTGCGCACCGAACGCATCGATCGCATTGCGCAGGTCGATGTTGTAGTAATCGACCGTCAGCGACAGGCCCGGCAAGAAGCGCGGCTGCATCACCGCGCCGACCGTCAGCGTCTTGGCGGTTTCCGGCTTCAGGTCGAGATTGCCGCTCGAGATGATGTCACGGTAGAGCCAGTAGCTGGCGGTATCCGCAGGGCTGATCGCCGCGCAGTTCGCCGCCGTGTACTGCGTGCGGGTAGCCCGGTTGGCGAGGTTGTAGGTGTTGCACGGGTCCGTGATCCAGAGACCCGAAATGCTGTCCGCTGTGTAAAGCTCGCCTATGTTCGGCGCGCGCACGGCCTGGCCATAAGTCGCGCGGAAGCGGATGTCACGGATCGGCGCCCATTCGCCGCCGATCTTCCAGGTCGTAGTCGAACCGGCGGTGCTGTAGTCCGAAAGGCGCAGCGCGCCGTCCAGCGAAAGCGTCTCGAAGAATGGCGTCTTCGCCAGCAGCGGGACGTGGACTTCGCCGTAGACTTCCTTGACCGAATACTTTCCTACCAGCGTTCCGGCGGTCGTGCCGATGGTGGGATCGTAAAGCGGGCTGTCCGGATTGTACTCGGGGATCGCGCCGATATCGTTGCGCTCCTTGCGGTACTCTCCGCCCAGCACAACCTGCACCGCGCCGCCGGGAAGGTCGAACAGGCCGCCGCTAACGTAGCCGGACAGGACCTGCTGCGTCAGCGTCGATTTCGACCAGTGCGAGGTATAGGTGATGTAGTCGATCATCTCCGGCGTGAGCTTCACCAGGGGATTGATCGCCACGCAGCCGTTGCCGGGATCGTCGAGCGTGCTGCGGCAGATCGCCTTGCCGTCCGGCCCCGTCGTGCTGTCGAGGCCCAGATACCAGCGATCGTATGCAGTCGAATTGACGTCGCGCACGCGTTCGGTGGTCTTGCCGTAGGAGTAATAGGTCGAATAGTTCCATGGCTTGGAGAAGAGCGTGAAATCACCCTCGGCACCGGTCACGGCCTGGAACAGCGTGCGGTCATACTCGGTGCGCGGAGCGGCCAGTTCCATGAAACGCCGCGCGAACTGCACGCCGCCCGCCGGCACCGCACCGCCATTGGCAGCGCGCATCTCGTCCGTGATGTAGGGGCTGTCCGCCGGAACGACGTCGGTGCCGAAGGCGGTCATCTGGAGATAGCCGGCCTTGGACGTATTGTGCGCGAAAGTAGCGTTGGCGAACAGCTTCAGCGCATCGCTGACCTCAAAGCTCGCCGATGCGCGGGTGTTGATACGCTGCGAGGGAACCGAGAGGAACCAGCCGTCATAGCGGCCATTATATTCGCCGCCATCGGTCAGCAAAGTGCCCAGCGGTTCGGTCGACGTGCCCAGATTGACGGGAACGGCGTTGACGAAACCACCCGGACCGAGGATCGGATCGCGCAGCGTGCCATTGCCGCTGACCGCGTAAAGCCTGCCGCCCAGTACCACTTGCGCGGCATCGGCGGTGTTGATGTTGCGAACGTGATCCTGGATGTAATAGGGGCTTGAACTGCTGGTGCGGGCGTAGATCGGATAACCGTCCGCCGTCCATGGCCGGTCCGCACCGCTGACGGTTCCGGGCGTGTTCTCGAAGAACCCGTAAAGCGTCACGTTGCCGCGATGGTCGGCAAAGTTGGCGCCGGCCAGCAGGTCGAACCCGTAGGTATCCATGTCGCCGCGCGTGGACGCACTGTAGCGCGTGTTCGCCTCGACCCCTTCGAAGTCCTTCTTGAGGATGAAGTTGGCCACGCCCGCAACCGCATCCGCGCCGTACAGCGCCGAGGCGCCGCCGGTGATCACCTCCACGCGCTGGACGAGGCTGGAGGGAATATTGCTGAGATCGACCGCCGAAGTACCCGGAATCGCCGCCACCTGACGGCGACCGTCGACCAGTACCAGCGTGCGCTGCGTGCCCAGGCCGCGCAGGTCAAGCGCATTGACGCCAGCGTTGCCCGCAAGGTTGCTGGTCTGGTTGGTCTGGGTGACGGCCAGTGCCGGAAGCTGGTTGACGACATCGGCGATGTTCTGCGTGCCAGTCGCCTTGATCTGGTCTGCATCGACGATCGAAAGCGGCGAAGGACTGTCGGCTGCGGCGCGGCGGATGCGGGAACCGGTAACGACGATATCGGCCGCCTTGTTCTCGCCCGCCGTGTCCTGGGCGGTCTCGGGCAGCGTCTGGGCGAAGGCCGCGGTTGAAAGGGCGCCAGCGGAAAGCCCCAGGCAACTCAGCATCAGCACGCACCGGAAACGCGCCACGGCGGACCCCGCGGCGAGGGCATTATATCTCATTGATTTTTGCTCCCTGTTGACCGCATGAATCCCCACATACGGTACACCGTATACGATATTATCATTTCTGCGTTGTCAAGTTGGGTGCAGCGCATTCAATCGGTTGCAATGCGAAGACCCTGACCGGTTGCGCTTTTCCTATATTGGTATACGATATATTTATCCGGTTTTCCGTTGCCGGAACAGCTTACCGTCAGGGGAAATGCCAAGTGCGTACCATCATCCATTCGAGCGCGATCGGAAGCCTGATGGCGAGCCTGCTGGTTTCCGGAGCCGCCCATGCACAGGCTCCAACCCCGGAATGGGAGCAGCCGGATGTCATCCGGCAAGGCGCCGAACCGATGCATGCGACTTTCGACGGGTTCGAGACGCGCGCCGCCGCCTTGTCGCGAGAAACCGCAAAGTCACGCTACCATCTCTCGCTCGACGGTAACTGGAAGTTCCAACTCTCCAGGACACCGGAAACCCGCCCTACCGATTTCTTCGCTGAGGATTTCGACGCAAGCGGCTGGGGAACCATGAAAGTCCCCGGCATCCTCCAGGCCGAGGGTCATGGACGGCCGGTGTTCGTGGGCAGCGGCTATCCCTTTCCGCGCAACCAGCCCTGGATCGACCACAGCCTCAACGAAGTGGCGTCCTACCGCCGCAACTTCACCGTTCCCGCCACCTGGTCTGGCCGACGCCTGCTGCTGACCGTCGGCGCGGCGGGCGCGGCCTATTACATCTGGGTCAATGGCCAGCGCGTAGGCTATTCGGAAGACTCCAAGCTGCCCGCCGAGTTCGACGTGACGCGCTATGCTCATGCCGGCAACAACACCGTCGCCATCGAACTCTACCGCTTTGCCGATGGCAGCTATCTGGAAGACCAGGACTTCTGGCGCGTCAACGGGATTGAGCGCAGCGTCACGCTCTACGCCGCACCGGCTACGCATATTCGCGACCTGACCGTCGATGCGGGGCTGGAGAACGGGTATCGTGACGGCAAGCTGGCCGTGAAGGTCGACCTGGCCGGACAGGCCGCCGCGATGCGGATCCGCGCGACGCTGCTTGACGGCAGGCGCGAAGTGCTGGTGCGCGAAGGCACGGCAGACGGAAGCGCCGTTTCCCTCTCGGCGACCATTCCCGCCGTGCGAAGCTGGTCGGCCGAAGATCCGCAGCTTTACACCTTGCTGGTCGAGCTGCTGGGCGCCGATGGCAAGCTGATCGAGGCGACCAGCCGCCGCATCGGCTTCCGCACGGTGGAGATCGCGGGCGGCGAAGTGCGCGTGAACGGCAAGCGCATCATGATCCGCGGCGTCAACCGCCACGAACACGATCCCAAAACCTTCCGCATCGTTTCCGAGGAAACGATGCGCCGCGACATCGAACTGATGAAGGCGGCCAACGTCAACGCGGTGCGCACCTCGCACTATCCCAACGATCCGCGCTGGTATGACCTTGCCGACGAATACGGCCTCTATGTCATGGACGAAGCGAACATAGAGAGCCACGGCTACCTCAGCCTTTCGCAGGAACACGGGAACGACCCGAAGTATCTGCTTGGCAACGACCCGAAATGGCTCGCGGCCCATCTCGACCGGGTGGAGCGCATGGTCGAGCGCGATCGCAACCATCCCTCGATCATCTTCTGGTCGCTCGGCAACGAAACCGGCATCGGCAGCAACTTCGAAGCCGCCGCCAAGTGGGTGAAGGCGAACGATCCCACCCGCCTCGTGAGCTTCCTTGGCTGGAGCATGAGCAACTGGCGCCATCCGACGAACAGCTACGTCGACATCTTTGCGCCAATGTATGACGATGTTCCCAAGATGGTCGATTACGCCAAGGATCCGGCGTTCACCCAACCGCTGATCCTGTGCGAATATGCGCATTCGATGGGCAACAGCCTCGGCGATCTCGAAGGCTACTGGCGAACCATGCGCAGCTATCCCAAGCTGCAGGGCGGCTTCATCTGGGACTGGGTGGACCAGACCATGCTGCTAAAGGACAAGGATGGTCGTCCGTTCTGGGGACAGGGCCTCGACTACGATCCCGACCCGAAAGCGCCCGGCGTACATGGCGACGACAGCCCGGTGGGCGACGGCGTGATCCAGTCGGACCGGACGCCGGACCCGGAATACTACGAACTGGCCAAGGTGCAGTCACCGATTGCCTTCACGCATGACGCTGGCGGATACCGCGTAGTCAATCGCCACGACCACATCGACCTCTCGCGCTTCACGCTGGACTGGACGATGATGGAAAACGGCAATGATGTCGCCAGCGGCACTCTGGCCACACCGCAGGTCGCGGCCGGCAGTTCAGCGGCGCTCACCGTTCCGGTTCCGGCTGCGAGAAATGCCTCCGCAGAGCGCATCCTCGTCCTGCGCGCCCGTGCCAGGGCCGGCGCCGTACCCTCGCAGCCGGCCGGGCATGTCGTCGGCTGGGAGCAGTTCGAGCTATCCGGCCCGGTCGCAGCACCCGCCACCGCGGGCACGGTCGCTCCCGGCGAGACCGCCTCTGCGCTGCGCTTCGAAACGGGCGGTGCCGTGCTGGAGATCGACAAGGCAACCGGCCTCGTCACCCGCTACGAACGCGGCGGCAAGCTGCTGCTGACCGGCGGTGCGCCGAACTTCTGGCGCTCGCCGACCGATAACGACGTCGGCGCGGGCGTGCCAAAGAGCCACGCCATGTGGCAGTACTTTTCCGAGCATCGCCGTCTCGAGACGATCACGCGTGAAGGCAATGCCGTGATCGTCCGCCATGACATGGGCGTCGGCTCGGTGAAGACCGAAACGCGCTGGACGATGGCAAGCGACGGATCGGTGGGCGTCACAATCCATTTCGAGCCGCTGCGAGACACCCTGCCCGATCCGCTCCGCGTCGGTCTCGCGTTCGAGACCCCGGCCGAACTCGATCACGTCCGCTGGTTCGGGCGCGGTCCGCAGGAAACATACGCCGACCGCAAGACCGGCGGCATGATCGCCCAGTGGCAGGGTTTGCTGGCGGACCAGTTCCACGACTACGCCCGTCCCCAGGAATCGGGCAACAAGACCGACGTTCGCTGGATCGAACTAACGGGAACGAAGACCGGCAACAATGTCGGGCTGCGCATCACTGGCGCGCAGCCGCTTTCGGTCAATGCCCTCGCGTTCCCCTATGCCGATCTCGCGATGAAGCCGCCTGGTCAGGCGCACAGCTCGGACATCCGCCCGCATGGCAGCGGAACGCTGCTGATCGATGCCGCGCAGGCGGGCGTAGGCGGCGACACCGGCTGGAACCTCGATGGCCGCGCGCACATGCCCTACCGCATCGAACTGAAGCCGCTCACCTATTCCTTCACGATCGGCGGAGCAGACTGACAACGACCTTCGCCCTGCCAGCCCCCTCGGAGGCGGGCGGGGCGAACGCCGTCCCCACGGGACGCAATATCAAATCTTTTCAGCGCGATATTGAGATTTATTTCAAATCACACGCCCTCAGCATAACAAATAGAACCATTCAGGTTCTAAAATTTCCCGGAAACGCCCCCTTGCGAGCTGCCCGGAACGTCCAGCTCCCGGACCCCGGCACCTATAATGCCTGATGATACTTCGCCGGCATCGGATCTCTTCAGGTCCGGGCGGCGAACTCAGGGGTGGGGGGTATCTTATGTACTGGTTCAAGGCCGACGCGCCTATTCGTCTCAAATTATTCATCGCTTTCGGCAGCTTTGTTGCCCTGACGGCGCTTGCCGGATTTTCCGGCATGCTCATGCCAGCTTCGGTGGCCCGGTGGATGGCCGCGGGCACCGTCGTGCTCGCCATGGTGCTGGCATTCCTTTACCGCGAAGCCATCGCCGGACCTTATGTTACCACGGTCGTGAGGATGGAGGGCCTGGCTGCTGGCGATCTGGACACGCCGATCCAGTTCACCGACTTTCGCGACTGCGTGGGCCGGATGACCACGGCGATGTTCCAGTTCCGCGCCACTGCGCAGGCTCAGATCGAGTCCGACAAGGAGGCGCAGAACAATTCCCTGATCGTGCAAGGCATGGCCGAGAATTTCCGCCGCATGTCGCAGGGCGATCTTACCGCGGACATTACCGAGGCTTATCCTGCCGACTATGCCGTCCTCAAGGAAAGCTTCAACGAGGCTCTCGCCAGCCTGCGGTCATTGCTGGGAGCGGTGAAGGCCAGCACCCAGAACAGCCTTACCGGCTCGCGCGAGATCGCACAGGCATCGGAAGATCTTGCCCGCCGAACGGAGGGCAATGCAGCAAGTCTCGAACAGACGGCAGCGGCGATCCAGCAGATCGACACACGGCTGAAAGCCACGGCCCAGGCCGCTTCGCTCTCCGTGGCCACATCGGGGCAGGCGATGGGTGCGGTCAACGAAGGACGCGCACGCACCGATGCCGCCGTCGGGGCGATGAACCGTGTCAGCGACAGCGCGAAAGGCATCGACGGCGTGATCGAAGGGCTAGACAAGATCGCCTTCCAGACCCGCGTCCTGGCCATGAATGCCGCCGTGGAGGCAGGCCGCGCGGGCGATGCCGGTCGCGGTTTCGCGGTCGTGGCCGATCTGGTTTCCGCCCTAGCCATGCGGGCGGAGGAGGAAGCCAAGCGTGCCCGCGACCAACTCGGGGTCACCCAGTCGGATATCGAGGTCGCCGTGGAAGCGGTGCGCAAGGTCGACGCGGCGTTCGAAGTGATCTCTACCTCCGGCGAGGAAGTTGCCCGCCTTGCCGGCCAGATCGCAGCCGACAACGATGCGCAGGCGGCGGCCATCGGGGAGATCAACACGGCGGTTGGCGTCATGGACCATTCGACGCAGCAGAATGCCGCTATGGTCGAACAGACATCCGCCGCGGCGAGGAACCTGACCAACGAAATCGCTTCGCTGGCAAACGAAGCGGACCACTTTCGCATTGGCCCTGCCAGCCCAGGCTTCCGTCCGACACTGGTTCGCAGCGGCACCTGAAACAAACCAAATTTCGCGGAATTTCCGGCCCGTTCGCCTTCAAAAGGCGAGCGGGCCTTCCGCTTTGTGGCCTCGCTTCGGCTCCATGACAAATTTACGTCGCATACTTCCTATATTGCGTGTACTACGTTCCCGCCAGAGGTCGCCGCAAGAGACCTTGGCTCGAAACGAGCAGGATTGGGAAGGGAAAGGCGGATGGCTGCAGATGCCACGGCGCAGAAACTGCGCCGAAGGACATTGGCGTGGATTGTCGGGATCGCAATGGCTGGTCTCATGTTCGATGGCTATGACCTCGTCGTATACGGGACCGTGGTCTCCACGTTCCTTCGTGACCCGGCGCAGATCGGTCCAGTCGATCCGGCGCTGGCAGGCGCCCTCGGCAGCTATGCGCTGCTTGGCGTACTCGTGGGCGCGCTTATTGCCGGGAGCATCGGCGACCGTATCGGCCGACGGCGAATGATGATCGCAGCCTATGCGTGGTTTTCGCTGGGAATGCTGTTCACCGCCCTCGCCCATTCCGCCGCCATGTTCGGAATCCTGCGTTTTACCACCGGGCTCGGGGTCGGCGCACTGTTGGCGACGACGGCCGCCATGGTTTCGGAATATGCTCCGCCGGGACGGCGCAATCTCTACAATGCCGTGACTTACGCGGGCGTGCCGCTGGGCAGCCTCGCAGCGGCAGGTATCGCGATCCTGCTGGCCAAGCATATAGGATGGCGCGGCATGTTCGCGATCGGGGCTCTGCCGCTGATAACGCTGCTGCCGCTTGCGATCTTGAGGATGCCGGAATCCGTCATGTGGCTCGTCTCGCGCGGCCGGGTCGAGGAAGCACGCGCAATCGCGGCACGAACCGGCGTGGCGCTGCCCGATCAGGAACCGGCGCCCCGCCGTTCCGAAACGGAGGCGACCGGTTATCGCGGCCTCTTCGGCGAATTCCTCGTCCCCGCCGTTCTCATCGGTCTCGTCAGTGCGACCGGGCTGCTGCTGGTCTATTCGCTGAACACCTGGCTGCCCGAGTTGATGATGCGCTCCGGCTTCGACGCCAGGGGATCGCTTTCCTTCCTGCTGGTGCTCAACGGCGGCGCCGTGCTCGGTCCGATGTTCGCTGCCCGCTTTGCGGACCGGATGGGGCCGCGCCCGGTCGTGGCGGCAAGCTTCATCGTGGGCGCGCTGGCCATTCTCGCATTGACCCTTGCCCTGCCGCTTTGGCTACTGCTGTGCGTCGTCGCGCTCGTGGGCGTGGGCACAAGCGGAACGCAGACGCTGATCTACGGGCTGGCCGCCAATTACTTCCCCACGCGCATGCGCGGCGCCGGGGTGGCTTGGTGCGCGGGCTTTGGTCGGCTCGGCGGCGTTGGAGGGCCGCTGATCGGCGGTTTCCTGATCGGAGCGGGCCTTTCGATCACGAAGATCTTCATGGTCCTGGGTGCTCTTGCCCTGCTCGGAGCGGTTCTGGCGATCTGCGTTCCGCGCCGGGCCTGATCCTTCAGGGCGCGAAGACAGCATGGGGAATATGCGTGATCCGGCAGACCAGGTCGGCCTCGCCGGACGCCACTATATAATGCTCCCCATGCGCGGCGATGCCCGTGGTGAATACCACGTCCCGCAAATACATCTGGTGTTCTAGCGGAAGCGTCAGGTCCGGGTCCGCTTCAAGCAACGGCGAATGGCCGGTCCGCAGGACGCGGCTGGGATCGTCTCGGTCCAGGATCGACCAGTACGTGCGATAGATACCCACGATTTCCTTGGGCTCCACCCCGTGCCAGAGCGTCAACCAGCCCTGGTCCGTGAGGACCGGCGGCGCCCCTCCCCCCATTCTCGCGGTGGCGACGGTAGCGGAATGGGGCCGAATTCCAGGCCTGCCACAGGGCTTCCAGAACCGCGCGTCAGGCGAGAGCGCAAGGTTTATCGAAGGCCCCGAACGCCACTCGCTGCCCGGCGGATAGGCGAAATAGAGATCGCCGAGCGGGCGTGTCTGCGCCCAGTAATGACCGCCGATGAGGCCCTCGAAGATCAGCATGTCCTTGTTCTGGTGATCGAGCACGATGTCCTCGAACTGCCAGTCCAGACCGTTTTTCGAACTGTAGAGCGTGGTCGAATGCCGCTCGGGACTGACCGAGCACGTGGTCATCAGCCAGTCTTCCCCCACCTTGCTGATCCGCGCATCCTCGATCCCGTAGCATTGCAGGCTGCGCTGCGGCGCGATCGCGCGGTCGTAGTGGACGGCGACCACGTTCAGCCCTTCGGCGTCGAGTTCGACGGGCAGTAACCACGAAAGCGAAGTCAGCGCCATGATGCGCCAACCTCCGCCCCGCAGCATGAATTTGCGCGGGTCGGCGGTATCGGCATGCTCCAGCGGCCAGGCGTCTAGCACGTAGCGCCCATGATCGCCTTCCTCGCCCTCCCATCGGATGGCGTGGACATGGCCGTCCCGGATCGGTTCGCGCAAGGCTTCGGCCACGCGCACCATCATCAGCAGATTGCCTCCGGGAAGGCGCGTCAGGCCGGGGTTGAAAGCGCCAAGAACATAAGTCTCGGCATCGAGATGGCCGGCCAGTGGCGAGCGGGAAAGGTCCACGTCATCGGGAACGAACACGAGACGGTCCACCGGAAAACCGCTCATGAACACATCCCTACCGTAAAGGAAACGCTCCCCGGGATGGCGGTGACTGGATCGACCATGGCATTCTCCTGACGGAATCGTCGGGAAAACGCGCGTGGCCGCATTGGGTTTCGCCGATCAGCTCGCCGCGGCGAGGCGGCGGCCGGTCACAAGCGTCTGAACGACGAACAGGACCATGAGGATCACGCCGACGCTGCCGACGAACAGATCAAAGCCGGAAACCGCGCCGAACAGGCCCTTGCCCGAACCCAACGTCATCATCATCAGGGTGAGGCCGATCAGCATGAAGCGCAGTTCGGTAGGCCCGGCCTGGAGATAGGAGAGCTTGAATTCGCCCAGCACGCGGGCGGCAAGATAGGCATGGATGGAAAGCAGGAGATATCCCACCAGTGCCACCATTGCGACGTCCATCGTCACATAGGGGCTGGTGCCGATGCCCCAGACGATCAGCGCCGTCGTCAGCCCGTCACAGCTGTGATCGATGAAATAGCCATAGGACGGGCGCTCGATGCGGCGGAACCGGGCAAGGCTGCCGTCCATGGAATCGCCGAACCACTGCACGACATAACCCGCCATCGCCAGCCACAGCCACTGCGCCGAAAGGTTACTTGCGGCGTAGCCGCCGAAGGTCATGAAGGCACCGACGAGACCGGTCGCGGTCAGCACGTCCGGCGTGACCCATCGCGGCATCCGGGCGCAGAGCCATTGCAGGAGCTGTCGTTCCCGCCTTGCCAGGATGTTTTCCTGAATCCGCGTGGGGGGCAGAGGCTGCGTTTCGGATTTGCCGGTCATGAGATGTCGTCCGTGAAGCTTGAATTCAAAATGTCATAAAACGGAAACCCCGATGAAGGCCGGACGCTCCCGCGCGAATGCCGGGCCGGATCAGCCCGTGGCCACGTCATTGCCCCCGATGACGTCACCTGACCTGTCTTTTCACGGCACTCCCATGCAGCGGGAAGCCGCATCGACCCGCGAAAAGCCTTCGTCTGTTCGGGATACCTGATAGTCCATCGAAGCTCTCCTGCCTGCGGGAGCTCGTTGGTCTCTCAGTCGCCGACGTGCAAATACCTGTCGGCGATCGGGGGCCTATAGCCGACGATCGCCGGTCTGGCCAGCCGCGCCGCCCCGCAAGGGCAAATGGGAGGTAGTCGCCGATACCTTATGAATGATGCGGCAAGTGCATCGGGATAGTTGCGCGGCGCTGCCCATAATAGCCGCTTTCGGGGGAGGCGCCCTCCTGTACGCTGGCTTCGGCATGATGGGGAGTCGAGGCAATGGAGAACCCGCAAGACCTGATTGAGCAAGCCGAAACGAACGATCGACGCTCGTTCCTCGCGGCTTGCGGAAAGTATTCCCTGCTCGTTCCGCCCGCGATGACAATGCTCCTTTCGACATCGCTGAGCTCGCCCGCGATCGCCAAGTCCGGCGGCGGTGGAGGTGGCGGCGGTGGCGGAAGCGGCGGCAGCACCGGTGACGGCGGACATACCGGCGATGGCGGCGGCAGCAAGGATGGCGCCAGCACCGGCGATGGCGGTGCCGGCGGCACCAAGGACGGCGGCGCTTCCCCGCCCAAGGATACGCCTGCTGCCGGGTCGGCGACAGGCGACGGCGGCGGAACGAAGGTCCCCGAGACGAAATCGGAAGGCTCGGCGCCCAAGGTTGCCGAAGGGGGCTCGCGCGATGGACCCGAGCGCAAGAAAGGCGACAAGCGCTGATCGAATCACACCACGCGGAGTAATCCGCGTGGTCGGGGGCCGGAGGGAGCGATGCACCGCAACGCGGATCGGGATTCCCCGGCAGCGAAGTCCGATGCCGAAAGCCTGAAACTGTGCCTGGCTCCAGGCGCCGTGCCGCTCGTGGTTGACCAGCGCCCGGTGCTCTTCCTCGAAGCCTCCCAGCAACTCCACGCGCTAGACGGCTCGGCAGCCCACATCGTGGCGTGGCTTGCCGATGGAATATCGCTTTCGGCGCTGCGCCGCCAGCTTGCGGGAGCCTTATCGGATGAGGCGATCGACGCCCTGTTGACTGGCTGGTCCGAACAAGGGGTGATCGCCGCCGAGCCGGGCCTGTCCTTCTCTGCCCCTGTTCCTCCTTATGCCATCCAAAGGTACCTGCCACGGGGAGACGATCTGGTGGAAATCCGTTTTCCCGACGATCCCTGGGGCCAGACCTTCGCCGCCCCTTACGCGCATCTGGCAGCCGGCTTGACGCCATCGCTCATAGCGCAGGATAGGGTTGCGCTTTGCCGCATCGGGACGCTCTCCTTCATCTCTGTATCGCCGCGCGGGATGCTGGTCCCAAGCGCGAATACCGGCCCGGGCCTTCGCGCGGCGCTGGTATCCAGGGCGCTTGAAGGCGATACCTTCATCGCCCTCCATGCCGCCTGCCTCCTTTCCGGAGACAAGGCGATATTGCTGACCGGAGCCCCCGGCGCTGGGAAATCCACGCTGGCGGTCACCGCAGCAGCGACCTGCCCGGCGCTTTCCGTCGCGTCCGACGATATCGTCCTGTTCGATCCCCGGACCGGCCTGATCGCGCCCTTGCCGCTGCCGGTCACCATCAAACGCGGAAGCTGGGAGAGACTGGCGGATATCGCGCCCGGCCTCGCCGCAAGCGAACCCGTGCTGCGCGGAGACGGCCAATGGCTGCGCTATCTTCCGCTTCCGGGACCGGTCGATACCCGGTGGCGCAAGGTCAGCGCGATCGTCGATCTCCATCGGGGGAGCGCCTCCGGTAATGAGCTGGCTGCCAATTCGGTCACTGCCTGCCTCGGCAAGCTGCTCGCGGAAGGCTTCGCCCAAAGCGGCCGCTGTTCCGCGAAAGCCATGGCCGCCCTTGCCGCCATGGTGGAGCACGCCAGCACGCTGCGCCTGCATTATACGGAAGCCGAGCAAGGGGCGCGGCAGCTAGAGACACTCGTTGGACGATGATCGCAATGCCCTCGGCCCGCTGTGCCAATGCCTTCGCGGCGAGGCCTTCAGGGAACCGCGCGGCGTCGCACCGGATTGGGATGGCATCCTCAGCCTCGCCAATCGCACCCTCGTCACCCCGGCGCTGGCTCAAGCGCTGGCCGACGACACCGATGTCCCGGCCGAAGTCAGACATTTTCTTGAGGAAGTACGTGCGCGAACCGCGATACGCAACCGCCGGATGCATGAACAGCTCCGGGAAGCGGTTGCCGCGCTCAACCAGGCCGCGATCGAGCCGATCCTGCTCAAGGGCGCCGCCCTGCTTGCCCGCAACGGCGAGGATTGCGCGCACCGCCTGCTGACCGATCTCGACCTCATGGTTCCCTACGAGGCAGGCCCGGAAGCCGTCGCCGCGCTGGCGATCGTCGGCTATCGGCGCTACCCCTCCAGCGCCGGGGAGTGGCAGGGGGTCAACCTGTTCCGCCCCCAGGACCCCGGCGGCATAGACCTGCACTTTCGCCTGAAACTGGCAGGACCGGGCCACGACCATGCCGCCCTGTCGCGATCATGCCTGCCCTATGTGGTCGGGTCCGGCGTGGCTGCCTTGCCCTCCCCCACCCTGCTGGCAGCTCTGTTCATTCTCCACGACCAGTTGCAGGAGCACGATTACTGGCGCGGCCTGATCGACCTGCGACACCTTCTGGACATAGCCCGCATTGCCGAAAGTGGCGGAATTCCTGACCCTTCGGCCCTCGAAGCCCTGTTCCCGTCGGCGCAGGCCAGGCGCGCGCTCCACACCCAGCTGAGGACACTGTCACAGTGGCTCGGGGTGACGATCGGGCATGAAAGGCGCGATTGGCGGGTATCGATGCAGAGCCGTCGCCGGAACCTGCAGTTACACAGGCCGCGATTGGCTCCGATCCTGACGCTGCTGGCGATGCTCGTCGATCCTCCCCATTCCGGGAAGCACGATCGACCGGCCGGGCAAGGCATCGCCGCCTGGGCGCGAAACCTGCGCCGGATCGTTTTCGTCACCAACCCCGCCAAAGTCTAGGTCGTAGTGACCTGCTCGCACCTCCCACTTGGACCCATGAAACTTTCCTTTTTGGCCGATTGATGAGGTGCAGGCGCGGCGCGACAGTACCAGCATGAAATTTCCATCCGGCTCCGACCAGGACCTGCTCAGGCTTATCGGCGAATATCCGCTCGCCTGGCTGGTCTCGGCGCGCGATGGGCATTTCCAAGCGGTGCCCTTGCCGCTTCTGGCCGAAACAAACGGCTCCGGCGAACTGGTGTCGCTTCTGGGCCATTGTTCCCGCGCCAATCCTCAGGCGGAGCATTTGCGCGCCGACCCGCGCGCGCTGGTCCTGTTCTCCGGCCCGCAAGGCTACCTCTCGCCATCGCTGGTGAGGAACCCAACCTGGGTTCCGACATGGAACTATGCCGTCGCCGCCATCGAGGTGGATGTGACTTTCGTGGAGGAAGAGACGCGCGCCTCGGTCGTGCAGCTCTCCAATGCCATGGAGGCGGAGCTGGCCGATCCGTGGACCATCGACCGCGCCGGCCCCCGGGTGGAGCCGATGCTTAACCGCATCATCGCCTTCCGCGCGACAGTCCGCGCCGTGCATGCCAGCTTCAAGCTTGGTCAGGACGAGACGATGGAAGCCCTCACCGATCTCATTTCCGGCACCGGCAATGCATCGCTGGCCGACTGGATGACCCGTTTCAACGCCGAACGCCTGTCGCAAGGCGGAGCTGCGACGGAATGAAGCCGCACCCGTCCCCCCGGGTAACGCGGGGGTGCGGAAAAAGACGGCAATGGAGGAGTATCCCGGGCGCGGGTCCGGGGAACGGCAGGGAAGCCGGACAAGCATGTCCGGCGGATATCAACGATGGAGAAGCGGCTCCGGCCGGGATCGCCACGACAAACATGAGGGTTGAAATGATGGGTTCACGTAACACGATCAAGGGAGCGATCCTTTCCTCGACGGTGCTGGCGCTCGGCCTGGCCGCACCTGCCCATGCACAGCAGGCTTCCGAAACCGGGATGGGCAAGGACGACATCATCGTCACCGCCACCAAGCGCGAACTGAAGCTCAGCGACGTGCCGATGCCGATCAGCGCCGTCAGCGGCGATCAGCTCAAGGCGATGAACGCCAATTCCCTGGCCGACTACATCACCCGCCTGCCCGGCGTCGTCTTCAACGATTATCAGCCCGGCATTTCCGAAGTCGTGATCCGCGGCATCGCGGCTACCACCTATCACGAACAGGGCCAGACCACGGTCGGCTACTACCTCAACGAAGTGCCGCTGGTGGAGCCCGGCTTCCCGATCGGCATCCCCGACATAGACACCTTCGACCTTCAGCGCGTGGAGGTTCTGCGCGGCCCGCAAGGCACGCTGTTCGGCACCTCGACACTGGGCGGCGCGGTCAATTACGTTGCCGCCGTCGCCGATCCGGGCAAGTTCGATGCTGCCGCCGAAGGCCTGCTGGGCAGCACCAGGAATGCTTCCGGCCAGCTCAACTACGCGGCCAAGGCAATGATCAACCTGCCGCTGGTCAAGGACCAGCTCGCGGTGCGGGTGATGGCGCTTCAGCGCGTGGATGCGGGCTATCTCGACAATCCGGGCATCGGCGTGAACGGCTCGAACGACTACCGCACGCGCGGCCTGCGCGGCTCGCTCGTCGCCACCCCCAACGACACCACCAAGCTGACGTTCCTGACGACCTACCAGGACACCAGGCTGGACGACCAGACCTACCTCGATCTCGATAATCCCTATGTCCGCGACACGCCGCGCGCCGAACCCCAGAAGACCGATTTCTGGATGAACAGCCTGCGGCTCGATCAGGAACTGCCCTTCGCGAACCTGACGGTGCTCGGCTCCATCACCGAGAAGCACAACACCACGCTGTTCTCCTATCCCTATGCCTACGTCACCGGCGTGACCACGGGGGATGACGCCGCCTATTCGCTGGGCAAGGCCGATGCCAATATCAAGAGCTTCGAAACCCGCCTCGCCTCGAAGGACGACGGCCCGTTCCAGTGGCTGATCGGCTTCAGCTACATGAAGGCGAAGAAGCACAGCGCAGACCGCATCTACCAGGGCGGCGCCGCCGACTTCATCGATGCGAACCCCGATCTCTACGGCGGCTATTCGGGTGATCTGATCGCCCCGAACGATGCCATCTACGGCTATCTCTCCGACACCAGCAACGAGAACTGGGGCGTGTTCGGCGAAGCTTCCTGGGAATTCGTGCCTACCGTGACCCTGACGCTGGGCGGCCGCTACTACAACACCCGCAACTCCGCCGAGATCACCAATGCGCCGGGCTCGCTGGCCCCCGGCAGCTACACCATCACGCCCTCCAGCTTCGGCGTGAAGCAGAAGGAAGACGGCTTCACGCCGAAGGTCTCGCTATCATGGAAGCCCGGAGAGACGATGCTGGCATATGCCACTTATTCGCAGGGCTACCGCGAAGGCGGCCCCAACCCCAATGCGGCGATCCTGACGGGCATTCCCACCAGCTACAAGAGCGACACCGTCGACAACTACGAAGCGGGCGTGAAGACCTCGCTCTTCGGCAATCGCCTGACGATCGACATGGCCGCTTTCCACATCGAGTGGAACGACATCCAGGCCCGCCTTTTCACCGACGCACCCTATTACTATTCCTACGTCACCAATGCCGGCGGCGCGAAGATCGACGGCGTCGAGTTCTCGGGCGCGCTTCAGGTCAACCGCATCCTCAGCTTCAGCTCGAACGTGACCTATCAGGACGCGCGTCTCAGCAAGTTCCTGCCCGATACTTTCGCCGTCGGTGGCGGCTATGACAAGGGCACCACGCTGCCGGGATCGTCGAAATGGTCGGTGGCCAACAACCTGCGTTTCGAATTGGCGGATGTGACCGGGGCGCCCAGCCTCGAGATCGCGCACCGCTACCTTTCGAAGGCGCCGGTCGCCTTCGGAAACGACGCAAGGCGCGGCGGCTTCAACGTGTTCGACCTTCGCGCCTCGATCGGTCTTGGCGAGAACATCCGCGTGATGGCCTTCGCCAACAACGTCTTCGACAAGTTCGGCATTCTCAACGCACCGTTCACGTCCCAGGCGGTGCCGGCAGGGTCGATCATCCGTCCGCGCACGATCGGCGTGAAGCTGGACTGGAGCCTCTGACGCCCTGACACGCCGGCCATCGAAGGCATGCCAGCCCCGGCGGCCCCGGTCAGATGACGAAGTCCCGTTCGGTGCTCTTGCGGATAGTCAGGAGCCCGATCAGGGTCAGCACGGCCGCGCCGGAGATATAAGCGCCCACGAACAGCACCCCGCCCCGGTCCGCCAGTGTCTGCGCGATCATCGGGGCAAAGCCGCCGCCCAGAATCCCGCCGACATTGAAGGCGATCGACGCCCCCGTATAGCGCACGCGGGCACTGAACAGCTGCGGAAGCAGAGAGGCCAGCGGGCCGTAGACCAGCCCCATCGTGAACAGGCCAAGGCAAAGGAACACCGCGATCGCCGCCAGCGATCCCGCTCCGAACATCGGGCCCATCGCCAGTCCCACGATAACCGCAACGACACTGCCGAAAATCAGCACGCCGCGCGAACTCCAACGGTCCGCCGCATAGCCTGCCACCACGATGCCGACCGCCATGAACAGGATGGCGAAAAGCTGCACGCCGAGGAACGCCTGCCGGTCATAGCCAAGCGTGGTCGTGCCATATCCCAGGGCGAAGGCGGTGGTCAGGTAATAGATCGCAAAGCAGGCGACGACGGCGAAAGTCCCCGCCAGGGTCTGGCGCAGATGCGTCCTGAACAATTCGACGAGCGGGATCGACCGGGCAGGCTCGTGTTCGAGAACGGCCGCGAAGGACGGCGTTTCCGAAAGGCGGAAGCGGATCCACAGGCCCAGTCCCACCAGCACCGCGCTCAATACGAAAGGAATGCGCCAGCCCCAGGTCGCGAAATCGCTATCGCTCAGCGTCATGGTCAGCACGAGGAACAGGCCGTTCGCGGCAATGAAGCCGACCGGCGCACCCAGCTGCGGGAACATCCCGAACCGTGCGCGATAACCCGGCGGCGCATTCTCCACCGCGAGCAGCGCCGCGCCGCCCCACTCTCCGCCAAGCCCGAGCCCTTGCGCGAAGCGCAGCACGCAGAGCATCAGCGGCGCCAGCCAGCCGGCGCTCTCGTAAGTCGGCAGGAAGCCGATCAGCACGGTCGCCCCGCCCATCAGCAGCAGCGACGCCACCAGGGTGGACTTGCGCCCGACACGGTCGCCGAAATGGCCGAACAGCGTTGCCCCTACCGGACGCGCGATGAAGGCGATGCCGAAGCTGGCGTACGCCGCAAGCTGCTGCACCGAGGCGGAATGGGCCGGGAAGAACAGCGGCCCGAACACCAGGGCGGCGGCTGTGGCGTAAATATAGAAATCGTAGAATTCGACGGCTGTGCCGACGAGGCTGGCAACCAGCACCCGCGCATTGCTGCGGTAGACGTTCTGCTGCGGCACATCGCCGGGAATCGTCTTCGTCGCCATCACTTAGCCCTCATCATCGCTTCAGGCCGCCTTACTGGATTTGGCCGGACGGTCCATCCCCGATCGCGAAGGGCACCGCGTTATCGCCCTCCTGCCATGGCGACAACCGCACCATGATCGAAGCGAAGAGCGCCGAACCGAGATGGTCTTCGAGCCAAGCCTTGAGATGCGGCAGGGGCAGGCCGCCGAACCATGCCGGATCGGTCGCGGCGAACTGTCGCACGAAAGGCATGATCGCGGCATCGGCGAGCCCTCGCGCGCTTCCGCAAAGCTGCCCTTCCGGGGCGATCCGCGCATCCAGTTCTCGAAGGAACGTCAGGCCGCCTTCCCGGTGGACCAGCGGATCGGCGCCATGACGATCGGGGTACTTGTAGCGATCGAGGTCGTGCTTGAAGGGACCGTCGTTCGCCGCGATCAGCGCGGGATCGTCACGCCCGAGCCAGCCCTCGGGATCGTGCCGCGCCAGCGCCCAGCGCATGATATCGATGCTCTGGTCGACCACCGCGCCCTCATGCAGGACCAGCACCGGCACCGTCCCCTTGGGCGAAGCCTCCAGCATCGCCGCCGGTTTGGCCGACAACTTGATCTCGCGAATGTCGCAGCCGGCACCCGCGATCATCAACGCCAGCCTCGCCCGCATGGCGTAGGGACAGCGCCGGAAGCTGTAGAGGACGGGGCGCGCGTTCGCGGTCACTGCGGTCGGTCTGCGGCGGCGTCCTCTTTGCCCGTGCGAACGGCGCCGACATGGGCCTGACCGCGCGCCGCCGCCAGTTCCTCCTGCCGGTGTCGCTCGCGGTAAGAGGCGCGCTGTTCGTCCGTGCGTTCGTCATGGCAGGCCGGACAACTGACCCCGGGCTCGTATCGGTCCGACCGGCTCTCGGCCGCGCTGACCGGGCGGCGGCAGGCATGGCACAGCAGATGCGTGCCCTCGACCAACCCATGCCCGATCGTCACCCGCTGATCGAACACGAAGCATTCGCCCTGCCACATGCTTTCCTGCGGGGAGACCGTCTCCAGATACTTGAGAATGCCGCCCTTGAGATGGAATACATCCTCCACGCCTTCCTGCTTGAGGAACGCGGTGGACTTCTCGCAGCGGATACCGCCGGTGCAGAACATCGCCACTTTCGGCGGCTTGCCCTCGCCCAGCAGGCGCTCGCGCTCGGCCCGGAACCATTCGGGAAACTCGCGGAAAGTGCGCGTGCCGGGATCGATCGCCCCCTCGAAAGTGCCGACGGCGACTTCATAGTCGTTGCGTGTGTCGATCACGATCGTATCGGGATCGGAAATGAGCGCGTTCCAGTCCTGCGGTTCGACGTAAGTGCCCACGATCGCCAGCGGATCGATGTCCGGCTCGCCCATGGTCACGATCTCGCGCTTGATGCGCACCTTCATGCGGTGGAACGGCATCGTCTCGGCGCTGGAGAGCTTCACGTCCAGTGCCGAACAGCCCGGCAAGGCGCGGATATGCTCAAGCAGGCGTGCAATCGCTTCGTGCGTACCGGCGACCGTGCCGTTGATGCCCTCATGCGCCACCAGCAGGGTGCCCTTGATCCCCTGCTCCTCGCAAAGCCGCAAAAGCGGCGTGCGCACGCTGTCGCAATCCGCGAAAGGCGTGAATTGATAGAGCGCGGCCACGCTTAGCGGCAACGGCTTCACCGCTCCGCCCGAGGCTTCCGTTTCGACACGACCAGTATGCATGGCGCGCCCATAGCGCGGAATCGCGGCATTGGGAACGGCGCGATTCCAGAGAGGCCCGGCCGAAAGGGGATCAGGCCGCCCTGAGCCTGCCCCCGCTCAGGAGCCGCGCCGGTCCGGGCACTGTCCGCGCAAGCAAGGTGCCCACTACAACCACCGCGCCCAGAACGATCAGCGGCTGCGCAACCAGGTACACCGGATAGAGCGGCGCACCCAATTTTCCGAACAGGGCCCCGAGCACCGGCCCGCCCAGCCAGATCAGGATCAGGTGCGAACAGAACAGCAGGAAAACATAAGGCTCCATCTTCAGAAGCGCGCCCTTGGCGACACTTCCGGCCAGGGCCCAGGACAACCGCCAATAGGCCGCCGCAGCAGCGACACGCACCGCAAGGTCCAGCGCCGAAGTGCGGAGATCGACCGGCCGCCCGTCAAGCCGCAGCGAAAGATAGAGCTGCACCGGCATCACGAGCGCAAACGGCAAGACGCTCCACGCAAGGGGGGCCTTCGCCACACGCTCCGCCATGCCGCCGCGCTGTGCAAGAATGCCGAGGATGAAGAAGAACGGAATGGCCGCGCGCATGAAGACCGGCGGCCCGAAGCCGAAAATCTGGCAGAATGCCGCGCCCATCGCCAGAACCGCCAGTGCGCGGCTCGGCATCCTCACCAACAGCGGCGCCAGGACCATGCACAGGAAAAGATCGCGCAGGAAAGGCATCTGGACGTTGATGTCGGGATTTCGCGTGACGATGAAGATTTCCTCCACCACCCAGCGCACGGAATCCGGCGTCGGCGCCGGAAGGTGCCACAACCATGCGGAACCGGAAACCAGCAGCACCGCAAGCGCATTCCACAGGACCATGGGCACGAGGATCGTCCTGGCCTTGCGCCGCAGGTGGATGCGCCACTGCAGCGTGGTGCGCGATCCGGCCACCAGCCAGCCTGAAATCAACCCGAGCAGCGGCACGGCGCTGTGCCCGAAGATTTCCATCAGCACCCAGCGGAGATCTTCCTGCACGCTACCCCGTGCGAGTTCCAGATCATATCCGCTGAGGCCGGTCCAGGCATGGACGTAGACCACGCCGAGAATACAGATCACGCGCGCGATCGAGATAGCCTGAGACCGGCGAGCCCCGTGGTTCAGATTGTCCGGCAGACGATTGTCCCGCTCTTCGCAGGCATTCCAGAGGTTTGCTTGTCGCACAGCGTTCCTTTTGGCGGCCACATCCGGTCTGTGACCATCAAAACCGCCAAGGGCCACCGGGGCTGCCGCGCGACGCGACCGGTCGCCCCTCCGATCCGACGAAACGGATATTCATGCCGGAGTCCCAGGGCCGCCGCGGTGGAGCGCGGCGGCCCTGGGATTACTCAACCTTCCATCTGCTCCAGTTCGCGGCCCTTGGTCTCATTGACCATGGCCCGGACGAAGAAGAACGAAACGGCGGCGAAGAAGGCATAGCCGGTATAGGTCACCGCGAGGCCGGGGCTCACGGCCAGTGCCGGGAAGCTTACCGAAACCGCCGCATTGGCGATCCACTGCGCGAAGCCCGCAACCGCAAGGCCGGAACCACGGATCTGGTTGGGGAACATCTCGCCAAGCATGACCCACATGATCGGGCCCCAGCTCATATTGAAGAAGATCACGTAGAGGTTGGCGGCGACGAGCGCGATCACCCCGTTGTGGCCGGGGAGCGAAACCGCGCCGTCGGCGCCGGTCACGGCGGTGGAGAAAGCGTAGGCGACGGTCGCGAGCGTGGCCGCCATGCCCGCCGAGCCGATCAGCAACAGCGGCTTGCGGCCGATGCGGTCGACCATGGCAATGGTTGCAAGGCAGGCGCCGATCGAGAGCACGCCCGAGAGGATATTGGTCTGGAGCGCGTAGTCTTCCGAGAAGCCCACCGCTTCCCACAAGGTGGCGCCGTAGTAGAACACCACGTTGATGCCGACGAGCTGCTGGAATACCGCCAGGCCGATACCAGCCCAGACGATCGGGCGAACCCGGCCGCTGGCACGGTCGATCAGGTCGGAAAGCTTGGGCTTGTGATGGTCCGCAGCAAGGCTGGCCCGGATTTCAGAGACCTTGCGGTCTGCCTCGGCAGTGCCGAACAGGCGGGTAAGCACGGCGTGAGCGCGCTGTTCGTGACCCTTGACGACGAGGTAGCGCGGGCTTTCCGGGATGATCAGCAGGGCAAAGAAGTAGATCGCGGCCGGGATGGACTGCAACCAGAACATCCAGCGCCAGGCCGGCAGGTCAAGCCAGAGCGACTCGGTGGAGCCACCGGCAAACCGGGCCAGCACGAAATTGGCGACGAAGGCGCCGGTAAGGCCGGTGATGATCATGACCTGCTGCACGCTGGAAAGCCGGCCACGGATCGCTGCGGGCGTCACTTCCGAGATGTAGACCGGCGAAATCACGCTGGCCGCACCGACGCCGAGGCCGCCGATGATGCGCGCGATGATGAAGATCACCGAGGAACCGGCCGCGCCTGCCATGAGCGCGCTGAAGAAGAAGAGCACCGCCGCCAGCATCATCACGCCGCGCCGGCCGATGATGTCGGCCATGCGGCCCGCCGCGAACGCACCGATCGACGAGCCGACCAGGATCGCCCCGACATTGAAGCCGATGCCCAGCTTGCCAAGGTCGAAGGCGGCTTCGAGCCCCTTTTGGGTGCCGTTGATAACGCCGGAATCGTAGCCGAACATGAACCCGCCGATCGTGGCAACGGCCACGATGGCGATAATGAACGCCATGTTGATCCGGGCTTCGCCCCCGGTCTGCGCCGCAGTCATTCCTCTATTCCCCTTGATCGATATCATTCGATATTCTGTGTGTCTGGATGCGACCCCAGGTCGTGAACCTAGCTGTTGGCCAGATGAACCGGCAATCCGGAAACCCCGGCATCGAACATAAACAGATTGCCGGCAAGCGGCTGTGCCTCCAGTTCGGAAGCGGACAAGCCCTTGCGTGCGGTGGTGGCGAAGGCAGTGCGGAGGTCGGGGCCACCGAAGGCGATCTTGGTGACGTTTGCCACCGGGAATCTGACCGTAGCCATCAACTTGCCCGCCGGATCATAGCGCCTGACGGCCCAGCCGCCGAAAAGGCCGGTCCAGAGGCAGCCTTCGGCATCGATCACGCAGCCATCCGGCCATCCGGCGCCGTCCTCGATAGTGACGAACAGTTCCGGTTTCCCGAGCGCGCCGTCCTCGTCCACCGCAACGCGCCAGATGGTCTTGGCCAGCGTATCGGTGTGCCAGAGCGTCCGCCCGTCAGCGCTGATCGCCGGGCCATTGGTGATGACCACCTCCGGCAGTCCCGCATGCGCACAGTGCCCCTTGTCGAGCCGGTAGAGCGCGCCAGACGCCTCGGTCTCGCTGTCGTCCATGGAGCCCAGCCAGATGCGCCCGGAAGGGTCGGTGGCAGCGTCGTTCAGCCGGTTGCCCGGACGGGTCGGCTCGGGATTGTGCAGCAGCGCGAAGTCGCCGGTTTCCGGGCTGAAACGGTGCAGGCCGGTCTTGACCCCGACGATCATGTCGCCGCGTGCGGTCGGCAGTGCCCAGCCGATCTGGTCGGGCGCGTGCCACATGTCGAGCATGCCGCTGGCCGGGTCGTGGCGGTAGAGGCGATGCTCCTTGATGTCCACGAACCACAGGCGATCGCCTGTCCAGACCGGACCTTCGCCCAGCGTGGCGCCGACGTTGAGAATGGATTCAGGCGTCATGTCACCTCCAACCTGCATCGACGAAGTAGTCGTGCCCGGTGCACATGGCGCCGTCGTCTGAGGCGAGGAAGAGGCAGAGGGCGGCGACGTCGGCGGGCTGGATGCGGGCCTTGAGGCACTGTGCGGCCATGATCTCGGCCTCGCCCTCGGGGGTGTACCACTGTTTCTGGCGCGGGGTGTCGACATTGCCCGGCACGATCGTGTTGACGCGGATGTTGTCGGCGCCAAGGTCGCGCGCCATGGCCCGGGTCATGCCTTCCACCGCCGCCTTGGCGGTCTGGTAGAGCACGAGATCGGGCAGGCCGAGGTGCCAGCTGATCGAACCGAAGTTCAGGATCACGCCCCCGCCCTGCGCCTTCATGCCCGGCACCACCGCCTGCGCCGCGAAGAACTGGTGGCGCAGGTTCGTCGCCATGCGCTCGTCCCAGTAGGCCGGCGTCACTTCGTCGATGCCGTGCCGGTCATCGCTCGCGGCATTGTTGAGCAGCACGTCGACACCGCCGATCGCCTCGGCCAGCTCGGCCAGGACCGCGGCCGTCGCATCGAGATCGCGCAGATCGCAGGCGCGGAAATGCGTGCCCGGCAGCGCCGCGGACAGCGCCTCTCCGGCAGGGGCATTGATGTCGAGGAAGCCGACATGGGCGCCCTGCCCGGCAAACGCCTCGACAAGGCCCGCGCCGATGCCGGTGCCGCCGCCGGTGATGAGCACCCGCTTGCCCTTGAGGCTGGGATAGATGGCCGAATGGTTCGTCATGGATGTGATCTTCATGCCTTGAGCAGTCCGCGCGACAGCAGGTTGGCGTAAAACGCCCCGATTCCGGTGCTCCACGGCGCCGCATCGCGCGAGGTGACGACGCGGTTGGTGAGCTGGCCCAGCCGGTCGCTCTCGATCGTCACCACGTCGCCGACCTTGTGCGTGAAGCCGCGGCCTTCCTCGTCGCGGTCCTGCACCGGCGCGAACAGTGTGCCCAGGAACAGCACGAAGCCGTCGGGATACTGGTGCTCGCTCAGCGTCTGGCGCACGAGGTCGAGCGGATCGCGGCTGATCTCGGCCATGTTGCTCTTGCCGCTCAGCACGAAGCCGTCCTCGCCGGTGATCGAGAGCCGCACTTCGGCATCGCGCACATGGTCGATGGTGAAGCTCTCGTCGAACAGGCGCACCAGCGGACCGAGCGCGCAGGAGGCGTTGTTGTCCTTGGCCTTGCCCAGCAGCAGCGCCGAGCGCCCCTCGAAATCGCGCAGGTTCACGTCGTTGCCGAGCGTCGCGCCCACGGCCTTGCCGTCGCTGCCGACCAGCAGGGCGATCTCGGGCTCGGGGTTGTTCCAGCTCGAATCCGAGCGCACGCCGATCTCGGCGCCCACGCCCATGGTGGAAAGCACCGGCGACTTGGTGAACACTTCCGCGTCCGGCCCGATGGCGACTTCGAGATACTGCGACCACAGCCCGTCCTCGATCAGCGCGGCCTTGAGCTGGGCGGCGCTGTCGGAACCGGGCACCACCGAGCGGATCTGCCCGCCGATACGCGCTTCCAGCCGCTCGCGAATGGCGGCCGCCGCGCTCCAGTCACCCCGCGCGCGCTCCTCGATCACCCGCTCGATCGCGGAAGTGGCGAAAGTCACGCCGCAGGCCTTGACGCACTGGAGATCGACCGGGCTGAGCAGGTTCACCGCCGCCGCATCGAAGGCGCCCAGCCGCACCCCGCCCGCGCCCGAGAAATCGCCCGCCTCGACCAGCGCCGAAACCGTGGGCACCACGCCCGACATGTCGATCAGTTCGCCGCGCAGCACCAGGATCGGGCTAGGCCCCTCCCCAAAGTCCGCGCGGCCCACGAACGTTCCCTGCGCCCAGTCAGACGGCATCAGCGGCATGATATCACGGGATTCGACATATCCCTCCCTACTCCCGATTACTTTCTTTGATAGCGCTAACAAATGGAAAACGGGTTCCTTGTCAAGTGCCATTGCGAAGTGTTGCCACGGGCAGGCGAACAGGAAAGCCGGGCTTCACATCGCGAACATAATCGTGCAGCGAAGGCCGTGCCGGTTCCCGGCGGGAAAGAACGTGTCGTTACAGGCAGAACGCACGGCAGGAGAGAATGGCATGACGCGGCACCTCACATGGCTTCTGACCGGGCTTGCCGGCGTCATTGCCCTGGCCGTCGTCGCGCTGTCCCGCGGCGAAACCGTGAATGCGCTGTGGATCGTGATGGCCGCCGTATGCTGCTTCCTCGTCGCCTATCGCTACTATTCCCTGTTCATTGCCCGCCACGTCATGAAACTTGACCCTGCCCGGCCAACGCCCGCGATCCGCCGGGCCGACGGGCTTGACTATGTGGCAACCGACCGAACCGTGCTGTTCGGCCATCACTTCGCGGCCATCGCCGGCGCCGGGCCGCTGGTGGGCCCGGTACTGGCGGCGCAGATGGGCTATCTTCCCGGAACGCTCTGGATCATCGGCGGCGTCGTACTGGCAGGGGCGGTTCAGGACTTCATGGTCCTGTTCATATCGATGCGACGCGACGGACGCTCGCTCGGCGAACTGATCCGCATGGAAATGGGGCAGTGGGCGGGGACCATCGCCCTGTTCGGCGCTTTCATGATCATGGTCATCATCCTGGCCGTGCTCGCGCTCATCGTCGTCAAGGCGCTGGCGGAAAGCCCCTGGGGCATGTTCACGGTTGCGGCAACGGTACCCCTCGCCATGCTGATGGGTGCCTATACCCGGTGGATTCGCCCCGGACGGATCGGTGAAGTCTCGATCCTCGGCCTGCTCGGCCTGCTGGCTGCGATCGTCTACGGGCAGGCGGTGGCCCAGTCGCCAGTGTGGGGACCGCTGTTCACGTTCACGCCGGTACAGCTTTGCTGGATACTGATAAGCTACGGCGCGGTGGCATCGGTGCTGCCGGTATGGTTGCTCCTCGCGCCGCGAGACTATCTTTCGACCTTCCTCAAGATCGGCGCCATCGCCGCGCTTGCAATCGGCATCTTCATCATGGCGCCGCCGCTCAGGATGCCCGCCCTCACCGCTTTCGCGGCCGGTGGCGGCCCGGTCTTCTCGGGCGGGCTGTTTCCGTTCCTGTTCATCACCATCGCCTGCGGGGCCGTATCCGGCTTCCACGCGCTGATCGCCAGCGGTACCACGCCCAAGCTTATCGCCAGCGAGGCGGACGCCCCGCTGATCGGCTACGGCGCGATGCTGATGGAAGCCTTCGTGGCGATCATGGCGCTCGTCGGGGCCTCGATCCTCGATCCGGGCATCTACTTCACCATGAACAGCCCCGCCGCGCTGATCGGAACGGACGCGGCAAGCGCCGCCCATGCCGTGACCGCGATGGGCTTCCCCATCTCGCCCGACACCATCTCACGGACTGCCAGCGAGGTCGGCGAACACACCATCATATCCCGCGCCGGCGGTGCGCCGACGCTTGCCGTGGCAATGGCCGAAATCTTCTCGCACGTCGTGGGGGGCCCCGCGATGAAAGCCTTCTGGTATCACTTTGCGATCCTGTTCGAGGCGCTGTTCATCCTCACCGCCGTGGACGCCGGAACGCGCGCCGGGCGCTTCATGCTGCAGGACCTGATGGCGCTTGCCGTACCCGGCCTCAACGACCGCAAAAGCCACGTTCCCGGCCTCGTCGCTACCGGCCTGTGCGTGGCGGCCTGGGGTTTCTTCCTTTACCAGGGGGTGACGGACCCGCTGGGCGGCGTGAACACGCTCTGGCCGGTCTTCGGCATCTCGAACCAGATGCTCGCGGCGATCGCGCTCATGCTGGCGACGGCTGTGCTGTTCCGCATGAAACGTGACCGGTTTGCCTGGGTCACGCTGCTGCCGATGGCATGGTTGCTGGTCTGCACGCTTTCGGCCGGATGGCTCAAGCTGTTCTCGTCCGATCCCGCCGTGGGTTTCCTGGCCCATGCCTCCAAATTCTCCGAAGCGCTGGAAAACGGCACCGTGCTGGCTCCTGCGAAGACCGTGGAGCAGATGCAGCGCATCGTCTTCAACGACCGGGTGGACGCCGCTCTGGTCGCGGTGTTCCTCGCGGTCGTGATGTCGCTGATGGTCTTCACCTTGCGCACCTGCATCGCCGCGCGCCGGAGCGCAGTGCCGACAGTGAGCGAGATCCCGTCGGAGCCCGTAGCAGCATGAAAGCGCTGGCAGACACCCTGCGCCGCACCGCGCGACTCATGGTAGGCGTGCCGGATTACGAGGATTATTGCCGCCATATGCAGGCGCATCACCCCGAGCTTCCGGTCATGGACCACACGACGTTCTTCCGAAACCGGCAGGAAGCCCGTTACGGCGGAAAGAACGGCGGACGCTGCTGCTGAAGGCAGCGGCGACTGTTTCAAAACGAAAACTCGCCTGCCGCCGGAGCGGCCCCCGAGTCGTGCCCGCACGCCTGCTGTTGCCAACAAGTGACAGGGGATGGGAAACGATTGCGATGCCGACAGGAAACCTTCGAGGAATATTGCGATCAATTCGCAGTATCACTAGTGGCGCGATCGCGACGTATTCTCGAAAGGCATAACCAATGTTCCGAACGACGGCCCGCAGCCGGCTTCTCGTGGGAGTGGCCACTGGCATGATGGCGATCTCCAGTCTCCCCTCGCTGGCCCATGCCGCGGATGCCGACGATACGATCGTGGTAAAGGGCGACCGCTCTTCGACGGTCGCCTCTTCCGGGACCAAGAGCGATACGCCCATCGCCGAGACGCCCCAGTCGATCTCGGTGATCGATGCCGCGACGATCGCCGAACTCGGCATCCAGAACCTCAACCAGAGCCTACGTTACGTGGCGGGCGTAACCCCGGAAACACGCGGGTCTTCGGCCGAGGTCTATGACCAGTTCAAGCTGCGCGGATTCGATGCGCCGACCTACCTCGATGGCCTCAAGCTGTTCGGCAGCGCCAGCGGCTATGCGGTCCCGCAGGTGGACATGTCCCGTCTCGACCGCATTGAAGTGGTCAAGGGCCCGGCATCCGCGCTCTACGGCTCCTCAAGCCCGGGCGGTTTCGTGGCCGAGCAGAGCAAGCTGCCGATCGATCGTGACTTCTACGGCGCCGTTTCCGGCACTTACGGCAATTACAACAGCTATCGCCTCGACGGCGATGTCGGCGGCAAGGCCGGCGAAGACGTGCTCTGGCGCGTCTACGGTAGCGTCAACGGCGCCGACGCCCAGCAGCGCTACGGCAAGCGCCGCCGCCAGACGGTTTCCGGCGCGGTGACGCTCGGCGCGAACAGCGCGACCAGTCTCACGCTGCTGGCAGCCTATTCGCACGATCCGTTCAATGGCAACTACAGCGTGTTCCCCGCTGTGGGCACCTTGTTCAATGGCCCCGAAGGCCAGATCTCGACCAAGTTCTACGGCGGCGAGCCGGGCGACTTCTTCAAGCGCGAGCAGGCCGCAGGAACCTATATCCTGCGCCATGACTTCGGTGGAGACTGGGCATTCCGCTCCTCTGGCCGCTACCAGTACGTCAAGAGCAGCCTGGGCATCGTCTACACATCCGGCACCCCGGTGGCGGCTGGCAGCACGGTTTACAACCGCGCGTCCTATGCGACCAAGGAACACCTCAACAGCTGGACGATGGACAACCAGCTGACCGGCCATTTCGAAACAGGTCCGCTCAAGCACAGCGTGCTCTTGGGGGTCGACCGTCAGGTCGCACATTCGAACGAACTCTTTGCCTTCGGTTCGGCAACTCCGATCGACGTGTACAACCCCGTCTACGGCACGATGGACACGCCGCAGACCGCCTATGACGTGCCGGGCGGCGATGTCGGCTATACCGCGACGCGACAGCGCCAGCAGGGCATCTATGCGCAGGATCGCATCTCGCTCGGCGATCTCGATGTCACGCTGAGCGGCCGCCAGGACTGGGCGCGCCTCGAACAAGGCGGCTCCGTCCAGCACAACAAAAAGTTCACCTGGCGCGCTGCCGCTCTCTACAAAACGGAATTCGGCGTTGCGCCTTACGTAACCTACTCGACCTCGTTCGAGCCGCAATCCGCGGTGCTGGAAACGGGCGGACTTGCCAAGCCCTCGCTCGGCAAGCAGATCGAGGCTGGCGCCAAGTACCAGGTTCCCGGCACCGCCATCCTGCTGACCGGCGCCTGGTTCCAGATCAACCAGACCAACGTGGTGGTCTACAACCCGCTGACGTACGCCGCCTTCCAGTCCGGCGAAGTGCGTTCGCGCGGCGTCGAGGTGGAGGCCAGCGGTTCGCTGCCCTATGACTTCGACTTCCGCGTCGCCTTCAGCACGCAGAGCGTCAAGACGCTCAAGGACGTGGACGCCGACAAGATCGGCAAGGGTCTCGCCACGGTCGGCAAGGGCGGCATTTCGGCCAACCTCGCCTGGGCTCCCAAGTCCGGCTCGCTCGAAGGCTTCTCGATCGGCGGCGCGGTGCGGCATGTCGATCACGTCTATGCCGGCAGCGACGATGACAACGTCTCGATCTACACCCCCGCCTATACGGTGTTCGACGGCCTGATCCGCTACAATCTGGCCAAGGTCAGCCCCAGGCTCGCCGGTCTGACGCTGGGCCTCAACGCCACCAACATCTTCGACAAGAAGTACCTGACGAGCTGCTTCTCCGACTATAGCTGGTGCTGGTACGGCAACCGTCGCACGGTCCAGGGCACGATCGCCTATACCTGGTAAGCTTCGCGAAGCCCCGATCCGGGTACCGGGTCGGGGCTGACGGGCCAAATGAGCCCGCATCGATGCGTTCGGGGAACAATAACGAGAGATTGCAGTTAATTATCCGTGGGGTTGTTGCAGGCAGCAGTTATGGAGCAGCCAGCCATGACCAATGTGGACCGCACTTCGGGCAATGCCCGCAGACTCGATGTCATGTTTATCCTTGGCGCTACGGCGGCCTTGTGGTCGATCCTTATCGGCATCATTCTGCTGATCATATGATGCCGCAGACAGGCAGAACCGCCGCGCCGCACAGACTGGGCCGATCGGAAACGCGATATTTTTTCGAGCCTCGTCAATATCGAGTCGAAAATATCCGGACCCGCGTCTATCCTCGCTTCCGTGGGTAGCAGGAAACTTGGTCGGACGATCCCGCTGGCGGCGGGGATCGGCATTCTTTACTTTGCCATGGCCGCGGCGGCCTTGCATCTTACCAAAGGCGTGGACGGGATCGCCACAGTGTGGCCGTCCAGCGGGGTCGGCGTTGCAGGGCTTTTGCTGGCCGCACCGGGCGAGAGACGCTGGATCGTGCTTGCGATCGCCATGGCCAGCTTTGCGGCCAATTTCACGCCTCAGGGAAATTCCGTGCTCGCCGCCGGCTTCACTTTCGCCAACGTGATCGAAGCGATCATCGCGTTCAAGATCATGAACGGGATCGAGAAACAGGACGGCTCGCTGTTCCGCATCGCCGCCGTTATGCGTTTCTGCTGCGCCGCCCTCATTGCGGCCACCGTCAGCGCGACGATAGCCAGTCTGCTCATCGGCGACGGTTTCGGCCACATGTTCATTTCCTGGCTGATGACCGTCAGCCTCGGCATCATGATCGTGGTGCCGCTCATCATGAATTTCATGCGGGGGGACGGCCAGCCGCGATCCGGCATGAGCATTCGCGATGCCACGCGCACGGCCACGGTGCTCCTGCTCGTCGGCGTCACTTCTGCGGTGGTCTTTGCGCAGTCCACTTATCCGCTGCTGTTCCTGCCGCTGCTGAGTGTCCTCATGGCGACATACTTCATCGGTCCGACCGGAGCGACCTGCAGCACGCTGATGATCGCAGCGATCGGTTCGGTGGCTATCTGGCAGGAACATGGCCCGATCAGCCTGATGCACGCCAGCCATCCGGCTGAAGTGCTGTTCTTTCAGTTCTACCTGTTCACGCTGCTCGCTTCCGCCCTGCCGCTGGCCGCGCTCGTCAATACGCGGGACCGCAGCTTCAGCGAGGTGGAACGCGGCAAGCGCTGGCTGGAAATGTCCGAAAGCATCGCCAAAGTGGGGCATTGGCGACTGGAACTGCTGGAACGCCGGCTGTTCTGGTCAAGCGAGGTCTATCGCATTCACGGCCTCCCTCCGGAGCGTCCGCCTTCGCTCGACAATGCGATAGAGTTCTATCATCCCGAAGACCGCGTGCTCGTCGATAACGCGCTCACGCGCTCACGCGCTCACTGGACACTCTGCAGCCGGTCGATTTCGAGGCGCGCATCGTCCGTGCCGATGGCGCCATCCGCTACGTCTACAGTTGCAGCGAAGTGGAACTGCGGGATGACGGCAAGCCCGTCGCCATCTTCGGTATCTTCCAGGACGTGACCAATCGCGTGCTTGCGGCGATGGAACTCACCCATGCCCGTACCCGTGCCGAAGCCATGGCCGATCAGGCCATGCAGCTTGCCGAAACCGATCCGCTCACGGGCATCGCCAACCGGCGAAAGGCGATGATCGTACTGGACGCCGCAGTGGATCAGGCCGCAGCGCACGGCACGCCGCTCGCCGTCGCCTCGCTGGACATAGATCGCTTCAAGCAGATCAACGACCGTCTCGGCCATGCCGTTGGCGATCAGGTGCTTCGCCGTGTGGCGCAGACGTGCGCCGTTACCTTGCGCGGGTCGGATTTCGTCGGCCGGGTCGGGGGAGAGGAATTCGTCGTCATCCTTCCCGCGACAAGCACGGAAATGGCATTCGCCGTGGCCGAACGCGTCCGCCGGAGTGTGGAGCAGCTGGACTGGGCGCCGCTCGATCTCCAGCGGGTAACGGTGAGCATCGGCCTTACGAACCATGTCGCGGGCATGGACCGCGAGGGCCTGCTCGCGGAAGCCGACAGGGCGCTTTATCAGGCCAAGAACGAAGGCCGCAACCGCCTCAGGCAAGTGGGCTAACGCGCCGCCAGCACCGCGATCATGCGCTCGGTCAGTCCGGCCACGGGCCCCTGATCCTCGCGCGCATAAAGCGAGACGACCATCGGCGCGACGCCGCCGAACCTTTCATCCTGCCGCAGCCGGCTTCCGCGCGTTACCGCAAGCGGCAGCAGCGACACGCCCAGCCCGGCGGAAACGGCGGCAAGCACGCTTTGCAGGCTGCTGCCGGAAAAGGCGACATACCAGCGGCGGCCCTCCGCCTCGAGCTGCTCGAACATCGCCTCCCGGTAGAGGCCGCCCGCCGGGAAAGCCACGAGGGGTAAAGGGCCGGCATCTTCGCCCGCATCATCGATGGCGCGGAACCAGCCCAGCGGCTCCGGGAAGCTGCCACGGCAATCTGCCGATGCCCGGGCCTCCTTGACGATGACGACATCGAACTCACCCTGACGGTAGCGCGCGGCAAGATCGCGGCTAAGACCGGTGGTGACATCGATCCGCGTGCGACTGCTGTGTCCCGCGAAACTGGAGAAGGCTTCGGTCATCGCAGGCGAAGCCAGATCTTCCGGCAGCCCGATCGAGATCGCGGCCGTTCCTGCCGGATCGCGCAGCAGGGTCTGCGCTTCCTCGTCGAGCTGGAGAATGCGGCGGGCATGGCCGATCAGCCTTTCTCCCATCACGGTCAGGCGCACTGGCCGGGAATGCCTGTCGATCAGGGGATGGCCGGCCGCATCCTCCAGGCGTCCAAGTTGCTGGCTGATCGTGGACTGCGTCATCCCCAGCCGTTCGGCCGCCTGCGTGAAGTGCCCGGCATCGGCAATGGCAACGAAACTGCGAAGAAGGCGTGGGTCGAGCAAGCGTCATTCCTGAAATGGATAATATTCATTCCAACATCTAATTTGTGAATATCACGCCCGATTTGTAGATTGCAATGCGTCACAAAGGAGTTGTTCGATGAAGTGTCTTGCCCCGCTGGTCGCTGCGCTGATGGCCACCACCTCCCCGGCGATAGCAGCGGTCAGCCAGGGGGACGTCATCATCCGGCACGTCACCGTGATCGATGTCGAGCACGCCGCTGCGGAGAAGGAGCAGGCAGTCGTCCTGCGCGGGCAAGAAATCGTTGCCGTGGGCAAGGACAGGGAAATCGCACGCCAGTGGCAGGCGCAGAACGTGGTGGAGGGGAAAGACCGCTTCCTCATTCCCGGGCTCTGGGACATGCACGTCCACTTCGGCGGAGGGCCCGAACTGGTCGAGGAGAACAAGGCTCTCCTGCCCCTCTATGTCGCCAACGGGATCACCACGATACGCGACTGTTCGGGCGACCTGCCCGATCAGGTCCTGGCCTGGCGCGGTGAAATCGCGAGCGGCGACCTGTTCGGTCCGCGCCTGCTGACTTCCGGCGCCAAGATCGAAGGCATCGCTCCGATCTGGAAAGGCACCATCGAAGTCGGCAGCAAGGCCGATGTCGACGCCGCGCTTACCCGGCTGCAACAGCGCGACAAGGTCGATTTCGTCAAGATCACAGACAGCACGCTCGATCCGCAGTTGTTCCTTTACGCCGTCTCGCAGGCAAAGGCGCGAGGGCTGCGTTCCTCGGGGCACATACCCATGGCGCTGACGGTCGGCCAGGCGGTGGATGCGGGCATCAGTTCGATCGAGCATCTCGACTATGCATACAAGGCCGGCGTCAAGGACGAAGCCCGCATCGCCGCGGATTTCGCCGCGGGCCGGATTGACCGTACCGAAGCGAACCGCATGCTGGACAGCGGGTTCGATACCGCCACCGCCATGGCCGCCTATCGCGACTTCGCCGCAAAGGGCGTGTTCGTCACGCCCACCCTCAACGGAAGCCGCGTGATCGCCTGGCTCGACAGCGACGATCACGCAGACGATCCCTACCTCGCCTACATCGGCCCGAAGCTGCGCAAGACCTACGAATGGCGCGTCCAGCGCGCGGCGCAGGCCGATGCTGCGGGTATCGCCGCGCGGCACGAGCATTTCAACCGCATGGCCGCCATTCTCCCGCTGCTGGAAAAGGCAGGTGTGACGATCATCGCCGGAACGGATGCCGGATTTCTCAACTCCTTCAATTATCCCGGACAGGGCCTGCATGATGAACTCGGGCTGTTCGTGGCCGAAGGCCTGACCCCGGCTCAGGCGCTTTCGGCGGCGACGCGGGCCGGCCCCGCCTGGTTTGGCCAGCTGGATCGCTACGGCGCCATAAAGCCGAGAATGGCCGCCGACCTCGTCCTGCTCGATCGCGATCCGCTCAAGGACATTGCCGCGACGCGCGCGATCCATGCCGTGGTGATGGACGGCAAAGTCTATGACCGGGCCGCTCTTGACGGCATGCTGGTGCAGACGAAAACCAAGGTCGCAGCATGGAACGCGCAGGCCGCGCAATGATGGAGCGCCTTTTCACCAATGCCCTGCTGCCTGACGGCAGCGCCGCTGACCTTGCGGTTTCGGGCGGACGGTTCATCGAGATCAGCCCTCGCCTGCCGGGCGAACGTGCCGCCGAAACCATCGACCTTGAAGGGCGCCTTGTGGTGCCGGGCTTCGTCGATGGCCATATCCACCTCGACAAGAGCTTCTTCGGTGAGACATGGCAGCCCCACCGCCCAGCCGCCAGCCTGCGGGAGCGGCTCGCGGTGGAGAAGGCCATGCTTGCCGATGTCCGGCCGGTGACGGTGCGGGCCGACGTGCTGATCGGCCAGGCCGCCAGCCTCGGCACCGTGGCGATGCGCAGCCATGTGGACGTGGATGCCACCACCGGCCTATCTCATCTCCACGCGGTGATGGCCGCGCGGGAGAAATGGCGCGGCCACATGGATATCGAACTGGTGGCCTTTCCGCAGGCGGGCATCCTCACCTGCCCCGGCACCGCCGACGTGCTCGACGCCGCGATCAGGGAGGGGGCCGAAGTGATCGGCGGGATCGACCCGCTCGGCATGGACGGCGATTCTGAAGGGCATCTCGGCGTGGTCTTCGGCATCGCCGAGCGGCGCGGAGCCAGGATCGACATCCATCTCCACGAAGCGGGTGAAGGCGGCATCCGGCAGATCCTGCGCATCGCCGAACGGACGCGGGCATTGGGCATGGCCGGCCGGGTCGTGATCAGCCACGCCTATGCGCTGGGCGATGTTCCGGACGACTTGGTCGACAGTACCGCCCGCGCCCTTGCCGATGCCGGCGTTGCGATCATGACCAATGCGCCGGGAGATCGGGCGTTTCCGCCGATCCTGCGCCTGCGCGCGGCAGGGGTGCGCGTTTTTGCCGGAAACGACAATATCCGCGATGCCTGGTGGCCTTACGGCAATGGCGACATGCTGCAGCGGGCAATGCTGATCGGCTACCGTTCGGGCTTCCACACGGACGCACATCTGGAAATCGCGCTGGCCATGGCCACGACGGAAGCCGCCGCCGCTATCGGCCGCGAGGGCCATGGGCTGCTTCCCGGCGCGCGGGCCGATTTCGTCGCGATCCGGGCGCCCAATGCCGCAGCCGCCGTGGCCGCTCCGCCAACGGAACGCCTCGTGGTCCGCAACGGCATCTCCTCAGACCCTGCCGCCGCGATCTGACCCCGCACGCCAGAAGGCCCGCCCGGTCTTTCGACCGGACGGGCCTTCCTGATGACTGCGACCCCAGGGACAGGAGGAGTCGCCGTCCCTCCTGGATCAGAAGTTGGCGGTGAAGCCGACGAAGATCGTGCGGCCCAGCGCGTCGTAGACACCCGGATAGGTATTGCCGTTGCCGAAGCTCTGGAGCAGGCCTGCGGCGAGAACCGGCGGATCCTTGTCGAAGAGGTTGTTCACGCCCGCACGCAGGGTGAACTGCTTGTCGATCACCTGGGTCAGCGACAGATCGAAGTAGTTATAGGCATCGATCTTGCGGTTCACCACGCTGGGCGTGCCGGTCAGGAACGGATTGTCCGACAGGCTCGACAGCTTCGTGCCGCCGATATAGCGCCAGGACAGCGAGGCCGTGAAATCGCCCGGAGCCATCCAGGTCATGCGCGCAACGTGGCGCCATTCCGGATTGGGCTGGCCGCAGGTGTAGCCGAACATGCCCTTGCAGTCGTAAGTGCCCGCGCCCGGAAGCGGCTCTGCGATCTGGTTGATCAGGTAGGTGCCGACCATGCTCAGGTTCATGCGTCCGGCATTGCCGACGTTGAACGTGTAATCGGCGTTCACGTCGATGCCGGAGGTCTTGAGCGAGCCGGTATTGAGCGTGGTCGAAACGATGTAGCCGCTGTTCTGTCCGAAGATCACGCCCGAGGTCGGGTTACGGCGGAAGAGGCTGCAGTAGTAGGGATCGCCGGTCTGGATGCACTGGCTGATGATCAGCGAAGGTGCGATCTGGCCGATGTAGTCCTTCACCTTGATCGTGTAATAGTCGACCGAGAGCGAGAAATTGCGCAGCGCCTTGGGCGTCAGCACGAAGCCGGCCGTCCAGGTGTCCGCCGTTTCCGGCTTGAGGTCGCGGTTGCCGCCGCCCAGAGACGAGCACTGGTCGGCCGGGCATTCGGCGATGAAGCCGTATTGCGAAGGCGTTACGCCGCTGAGTTGGCAGGCTTCCAACGTAGCCGAAGGCGTATCACCGGCGCAAGGATCTGTACCACTGACATTCCCGACGGACTGCGAAGCGAACAGTTCGGTGATGTTCGGTGCGCGGATCGCGCGGTTGTAGCTGCCGCGCAGGCGAACGTCGTCAACCGGCTGCCAGCTCAGTTCGCCCTTGTAGGTGACGACGTTGAAGCTGGACTTGAAGCCCGTCGAATTCTGCTTGTTGTCATAGGCCGAGTAGCGGATGCCGCCATTGATCGTCAGCGAGCGGAAGAACGGCTTGTCCTCGATCAGCGGGACTTCGATTTCGCCGTAGGCTTCCTTCACGTTGATGATGCCGTCGGAATTGGTCGCACCGCCCTGCTGCGCCATTTCGTCGGCGTAGAAGTTCAGCGTCTCGCGGCGCTGTTCGGCACCCAGAGCGATACCGACGCCGCGATTGGCCCAGGGCACGGTGATGCCCTGCTCGCCAAGATCGCCGCTCAGCGTGGCGGAGAATACCCGCTGCGAATTGCGCGAAGACGTGTTGCTGGTCGAGAACAGCGTCTCGGCCTGATCGGCAGTGACGCCATAGGCCTGGAACACGTTGATCGGGACGCAGTTCGGGTTGGTGCCGGTGATGACCGACCGGCAGGTGGGAACGCCGTTGACGTTCACGACGTTCAGCGCGTCTGCCGCCTTGTTCTGGTCAACATCGTTGAGATAGCTCTCACGATACTTCACCAGCGAATAGAGGTAGCTGACATCGTAGCTGAAGCCGCCGCCGATATCGCCGCGAACACCCGCGCTGTAACGATAATCGTTGTACGTCAGGTCGTCCCGGCGGGGTGAGGTGGTCATGCGATAGGCCACGAATGCCGGGGCCGTCGTGTTGGTTCCGGCGGCGCTGCCGCAGATCACCTGGAGCTGGCTGTCGCTCGCCAGCGGGTTGTTGCAGGAAATGTCGAACGTGCGACCGGCCCAGATGCCCGAAGGCGCGACCTGCGAGAACGTATGGTCCCGCATGTACATGAAGCTGCCGTAGACCTCGACCGCCTTGCTCACTTCGAAGTGCGCGAAGCCGCCCGCCGTGATGCGTTCGTCAGAGCGCTGGAAGTAGTTGTCCGGCGCGTAGTTGTAGGCGTAGGCGCTGCCGTCGCCGTAAGGCAGGAAGGTCTGCGAACCGTCCGGATTGTTGACCTGCGCCTTGTTGAGATAGGGATTGCCCTGGGCCTGCGGCGTGATCGTGCCATAAGGCGTATTGCTGGAGCCGCCGCAATAGAGCCCGGTGCCCGCCTGATCGATCTGTTCGAGCGCGCAGGACGAAATGTCGCGGCTGGACTGGCGGACCGGGCTGAAGCTGCGATAGCCGCCGTAGACGGTGATGTTGCCCCGACCGTCGGCAAAGTTCTTGCCGGCCGAGATCGTGATGTCCTGCTTGCCGCCGTCGATCACCGACTTCGGCGCGAGATCGTAGCCACGACCGCTAACGATGTCGCGAACCGCGCCGTTGTTGTTGGTGTGCTGCGCGAAGCCGGCCTGCGCGTCGATGCGCACGCCGTCGAGGTCCTTCTTGAGCACGAAGTTGACGACGCCGGAAAGTGCGTCCGAACCGTAGACCGCCGAGGCGCCGCCCGACAGCACGTCGACCCGGTCGACCAGGCTGCTCGGCACGAAGTTGAGATTGACGGCCTGCTGCGGCAGCATGCGCTGGCCGTCGATCAGGACGAGCACGCGCTGCGAACCGAGGTTGCGCAAGTTGATCTTCGACGTACCGTCGGAGCCGTTCGAGACGTTCTCGTTAGCGTCGGCGGTGAACTGCGGCAGGCGGTTCAGCACCTGCTCGACGGTCGTGGCGCCCTGGTAACGGAACTCGTCGGAACCGACGACGGTCTGCGGGCTGTTGCTTTCGAGGTCCGGACGCTTGATGCGCGTGCCGGTCACGACGATGTCGGCGGCGGCGCCTTCGCCGGCCGGTGCTTCCTGTGCGTGCGCGGTGCCGGCGACGATCGCGGCCAGCGCGGCAGCGCAATAAAATTTCGTTTGACGACCCCTCATGGGTTTGACTCCCTTTTGAATGACGCCATTTTTGCGTCACATTTCCGGGGATGTCAAATACCGTATACTAAATATTATATCTCGCCTGAGATCGTGTCCTATCGGCCACGGTCGCCCCAACAGGCTCGGATCGCCGATACGGGTGGTCAACACGCCGCATGAGGGGCTAGATTTCCTCGGCGTTCTGCCCGGCCGGACAGAAGCGAAGCCGAAAAACCGCGCCGTTAGGGCTATTCGCCCAGACAACCAGTTCGCCGCCGACCTTGGCCATCAGTTCATCGGCAATCGCCAGACCGAGCCCGGAACTGCGGGTCAGGTCTCGCCGGGCCGAAGCGAAGCGATCGAACAGGCGGCGATCGTCCGCAGGCAGGCCCGAACCGGTATCCGCCACGAGAATTTCCGGTGCCGGGCCCACGGTCACGGCGACATGCGTACCGGGCGGCGTATGCTTCATCGCGTTTTCCAGCAGGGAATCGAGCGCCCGCCCCGCCAGGTGCTGCGAGGCGAAAGCCCACACCGAACCTTCGCCGAGAATCTCGATCTCCTGATTCTTCGCGATCAGGAGGGGCGCTATCGCCGCTACCCGGTCTTCGGCCACCGCACGCAGATCGACCGCATCGGCCGGATCGCACGCCATGGCATCCACTTCGGCAACGAGCAGCAGACGCTCGACGATTTCCTCCACCACGTCGATCTGGCGGAGCATCCTCGGCAATCCTCCCGAGGTGATCTCCTGTTCCACCAGAAGCCGGAGTATGGCGAGCGGCGTGCGCAATTCGTGCGCGGCATCCGCCGCGAAGTTCCGCTCTATGCGATAGGCGTCTTCCACCCGGTCAAGCGCCGCATTGAAGGCGCGCAGCAGCGGCAGCACCTCGGCCGGCATGCCATCGATATCCACGCGCTGCTGCAATTGATAGGGAGAGACCCGCTCGACCTCGCGCGAGGCCCGTTTGACGGGCAGCAGCGACTGCCGCACGATATAGGCCTCCAGCGCCAGGAGCCCGACCAGGAACAGCGCGAGAAGACCGGCCCCGGCCAGGAGGACCTGGGTTCGCAGATCATCGAAGATGACATCAGGATGATCGAGATTCTGGACGATGACGAGCCAGGTTCCAGATTCGCCCGCAAGCGGAACGCTCATCCCCGAATAGATCTTGGAGCCGCGCACCCGCTTGAAATAGACCACTCCGGCGCGCGTCGGCACGATCAGCGAAGGATTGGACCGCAAGTTCTCGATGGCGACCTGACGGTCGTGATCGATGATCCAGAAGCTGAAACTGCTGCCGCCGCCCCGAAGCGCCGATGCCGCTTCGTCGGAAATGCTCCAGCCCCTTTCGCTGCGATGAAGCCCGGTCTGCATCTTGTCGGCATATTCGTCGAGGATCTGGCGTTGCAGCCGATCGCTGGTGCTGTTGAACAGCATCATCGCGCCGAAGGCCACCAATCCTGCGGTCACCAGCGTGGCCGCGGCATGAAGGAGCAGGATGCGCCGCAGGATCGAGTGAGTATGCATCAGTGCTCCGGCGAAGCCCGCAACAGATAGCCGAGGCCGCGCACCGTCACGATTTCGGCGCCGGCGTCCAGCGATTGAAGCCGCTTGCGCAAACGGTGCACGCTGACTTCGGCGGCGTTCGAGGAAAATTCATCGCCGAGCCCGAAGAACGCGGATTCGATCTGGGTCTTGCGCACCACCTTGTCGCGGTGCCGCATCAGGAGATCCAGCAACTGGATCTCGCGCGGGGCCAGGACGATGGCGTGTTCATCGACGCTCACGGTCTGGGACGAGACATCGTAGCGCAAGCGGCCGCACGCGATTTCCACGCCGTTCTCCCCCGTGGCGCGCCGCAGCAGCGCCGCCACGCGAGCGACCAGTTCCTCCGCCGCGAAGGGCTTCGGAAGATAGTCGTCAGCGCCCGCATTCAGTCCGGCAACCCGATCCGCTATCGAAGAGCGCGCTGTCAGGACCAGCACCGGCAGGAAATGCCCCGCCGCGCGCAGGCTCCTCAGCAAGGCGATCCCGTCCTGGTCCGGCAACCCGAGATCGAGCAGCAGGGCCGCGTGATGGCCCGCCTCGACGAGCAGCCGCGCGTCTTCCGCGGTGGAAACGATGTCGTTGACGAAGCCCGCCTCGCGCAGGCGGGTGCCGATCAGTTCGGCCAGATCAGGATTATCCTCGACGATCAGCAGTCGCATGAACGGCTCCAGTAAGGTCGCGGTAAGTTGGACCATGCTGCGGGCAGCCGGACATTGCCATGGTTATCTGTCATGTCGTCCATATCGCGGCGACGAGGCCATGGCGCAACAGGAGTGTCCGATCGATGCGCCCGGCCCTTATTGTTCTCGCGGCGATTTCCTTTCTGCAGACGGCACCGGCAATGGCTCAGAACTATCCCGAGATAGCGGAGCCGATGGTGTTCGACATGGTCCGCCCGCTCGGTGCACGCGCGGGCGAGCTTGAAGTCAACACCCTGGCCCAGACCCGCCTGTCCGGCCCCGACCGCGCGGTCGAATGGGCGCCGGAAATCGAACTTGCGGTGGCCGACGGGCTGGCGGTCGAACTGGAACTGCCATTCGAGGATGGCCATATCACAGATTACAAGCTCGGCCTGCAGGGCACATTCGGCGCGCTCGATGGCGGAAAGGGCGTGCACGGCGTCCAGTACCTGGGTCTCTACAATCGGGAAAGCGGCCGCTGGGAAAGCAGCCTGCTTTATCTCGTCGGCTACCGCTTCAACGCACGCTGGAGCATGATGGCCATGGCCGGCGCGGGCGACGTCACTTTTGCCAAAGGTGGCCGAAGCAGGGCGCTGCTCAACCATTCCACGTTCTACGACGCATCGCCTGCCACGACCCTGGGTATCGAATTCAACCTCCAGAGCGGCGCCGGGCGCCAATTGCTCATCATGCCGCAGCTTCATCAGGACATCGCGCCTCGCCTTTCGATGCAGGCGGGGATAGGCGCGGCGCACCAGCGCGAACTGGGGTGGAGGCCCCAGGCGGGCTTGCGCGTCATCCGGGAACTCTGAGGCAAATAGTCCGCCCTTGTAAGGTTGCCGTAAGCAAAGGTCGCGCAGGGCCCGAACAAACCTCGGCAACGGCAGCCGAAACATCGAAAAATATCAGGAAGTGATGCCGCATATCGATCCAGCGCCGAGATCACATCGATCCGGCCAGTCCCGCCAGCGGCCCCGCGTCGCTCTTTTCTCGGGCAACTACAACTACGTTCGCGATGGCGCGAACCAGGCGCTCAACCGTCTCGTCGGCTATCTCGAACGGCGTGGTTGCTCGGTCATGGTCTATTCGCCCACTTCGCCGACGCCCGCCTTCGCGCCCGAAGGAACGCTTGTCCCGGTGCCGTCGATCCGGATACCGGGGCGCGAAGACTATCGCCTTGGCCTGGGCATGCCACGGCGCATCCGCGCGCACCTTTCCGCCTTCGCGCCGGATATCATACATGTGTCGGCGCCGGACTGGACCGGGACCACCGCCCAGAATTTCGCCCGTGACGCGGGCATTCCGGTGGTATCCAGCCTGCACACGCGCTTCGAAAAGTATGCCGCTTTCTACGGCGCGAAGCTGCTGCGGCCCGCGATGGAACGCCACCTTTCCCGCTTCTATCGCCGCAGCGACCGCATCCTCGTACCCACGCCGGCCATCGCCGCCGAGTTCGGCGAGGCCGGTCTCGGCGAACGGACGCGCATCTGGGGGCGAGGCGTCGATCGCAGCCAGTTCACCCCTCACGCCCGCGACATGGCCTTGCGGCGCAAGCTCGGGATCGCGGACGGCGAGGTCGCCATTCTCCACTTCGGCCGTCTCGTTCGCGAGAAGGGGCTCGCCGAATATGTCGCACTGTGCGAGCGGCTGATACGCGAAGGCCTGCCGATCCGGCCGCTCGTGGTCGGCGGCGGCCCGGAGCGATCATGGATGGAGCAGAAGCTGCCGCAAGCCCGGTTCGCCGGCCACCTCATGGGACCGGAACTCGGACGGGCAGTGGCCAGCGCCGATATCTTCCTCAATCCCAGCACGACCGAAGCCTTCGGCAACGTGACGCTGGAAGCCATGGCATCTGGCGTGCCCACCGTCTGCATCGACGTGCCCAGCGGGCGCAACCTGCTTCAGGGAGGCTCGGGCATCCTCTTCCCCCAGGGCGACATGGAGGCGGCATTGCACGGGCTGCGCGAATTGACCCGCAACGCAAGAGCCCGGGCTGCCATGGGCGCCCATGCCCGCAATGCCAGCGCCACTTACGACTGGGACGGCGCATCGTATCAGGTGCTCGAATGCTACATGGACGTGCTGGGCCGAAGTTTGGAGCCGTGGGACGGACGCGGCGATGCCGCGATCCCCTTCGCGGCATGACCTCCCCCGGAATGCCCGTTTTCGGCATTGGCCGGCCGCTCCCAGTCTCACGCGTGATCCGGCACGGCACATGGAAGGCCTGATCGATCAGGCCAGCCAGTTCGTCTCCGCCCACGGCATGTGGGCAGGCCCTGTCGTGGGCATTCTGTGCTTCGGCGAATCCCTTGCGATCGTGGGTCTGTTCGTCCCGGCAACCGCCGTCATGCTGGCGATCGGCGGCCTGATCGGCGCCGACGCGCTGGACGCATGGCCGATCTTCATCTGGGCCGTGGCCGGATCGATCCTGGGGGACTGGGTTTCCTACGGCCTGGGTAACAGGATAGGCCCCCGCATCTATCGGCGCTGGCCGCTCAACCGGCATCGCCCCGCGGTGGCCCGCACCCGGTTGTTCTTCCGCAAGTTCGGTTTCGCTGCGGTCTTCATGGGCCGTTTTCTCGGCCCGATCCGCGCGACGGTTCCCCTTGTGGCCGGCGTGCTGGCCATGCCCGGCCGCCCGTTCCAGATCGCCAACATCGCTTCGGCCACCTTGTGGGTGCCGCTGATGTTCGCGCCGGGCTACCTTGCGGCAGGCACTTTCGGATCGCAGTGGTCTATCGATGAAGGGCATCTCATGCTCGGCGCCCTCCTGCTGGCGGGATGCGCGCTGACCGCGACGTTCCTGGGTTCGCGGCTGCTGGGCCGCGCCAGAAAGAGAGGCCGCGCCCGCGCCCGGCTCGAAGGCGGCAACGCCCCCTGCCGCTGTCCGCAGGACGGATAGCAACGCCTCCCCTTCGGGCAATCCGCACGATCATGGCGCAACCTCCCGGCCGGTAAGCTGAAAAGGAGGTTTCATGACGACACTCATCAACACGCCCGGCGTGCGCGAGGCGATGCCGCTGCTGGCATCCAACGAAGGCGTCTGGGAAGGCTGGTATCGCTATTACGACGCCAAGACCGGCGAATTGACCGACCAGCACCGCTCGCGCCTGATCTGCCGCCTGTTCGAGAAGGACGGCGTGGATCACTACCACCAGACGAACCATTATTTCTGGGATGACGGCCGCGTGGAAGTCCGCGATTTCCCGGCAGTCTACAAGGATGGCCGGATCTGGTGGGACAACGATCTCATCAAGGGCTGGGCAGCGGCCATGCAGCCGGACGACTTCAACCGTTCGACCTGCCTCAACTGGACCCGCCACAACGAGCCCGGCATCTATCTCTACGAGATGATCCAGAACAACGACGAGCGCACCCATCGCGCCCGCACCTGGCAGTGGTTCCGCGAAGGCAAATGCTACCAGCGCACCCTGATCGACGAGGTCTTCGTGACCCGCGACTGGCAGAACTGGTCCAACGACGGCGCGCCCGACATCTGACGGGCGACCGCGCCCCTGCCGGCTCCCGACCGGCAGGGGCGTTCACGTCATGCGCCGACGAGCGTGACGGAGATTTCCGCCAGTCCCTCGCGCAGTTTCTTGGCGGCGGTGTATTCGGGCGAGTTCCAGAATGCGAGCGCGGCGTCGCGATCGGGCCATTCCGAAACCACCACCGAGCCGCCGTCCCGGCCCTCGCCCTCAAGCACGGTGCCGCCGGGCGCGCGCACGACGTAAGTTCCTCCATAATTGACCAGCGCCTCGGCAGCGGCCTGGGCATAGCCGCAGGACATGAAAGCCTCGCGGTCCTTGAGGTGGGCGGTAACGACGAGCCAGGCGGCCATTATATCTACTCCTGCTGGATTGTTCGCGAACAGTCCTTCGATCCCGCGCCCTCCGGCCAGCCCGCACCGCGCGCTATCCGCTGTGCGGATGCAATGGCACCCGTGCTGGGAATGCAGAGCCAGACGCGGTTCCCTCCAGACTGAAGAACTTCATGGAGGCAGACTTGCAGGCAGACAGGATCGAACAGGCCGCTTTCCCCGATCCGGCCGGAGCATCCGCCGACGGCGAATTCGCGCGCGGCTGGACGATCCTGCTGGCATCGCTGATCGGGATCGGCAGCGGCCTCGTATCGCTGCCTTTCTACACCTTCGGAATTTTCGCCCCTCACCTCGCGCAGGAATTCGGATGGTCGATGGGCCAGATCATGGGCGGATTGACGATCACCACGCTGGCCCTGCTGGTGGCCGCCCCCATCGCCGGGCTGCTGTGCGAGCGCTTTGGCGCCAGGACGGTTTCGGCCGCCTCTCTTGCCCTGTTCGGCTTGTCCTACATCTCGCTCGCCACGCTGGGAGGCTCGCTCACGCAGTACTATGTCACCTGGGGCGTCGCCGCGGCCGTCGGCGCGGGCAGCCTGCCGATCACGTTCACCCGCACCGTGAACCGCTGGTTCGACCGTCATCGCGGGCTGGCACTGGGCATCGCCATGATGGGCACGGGCCTGTTCGGCATCGCCTGCAAGCCCGTACTCGCCTGGGTGATCGGCGATTACGGCTGGCGGACCGGCTACGCCGTGCTGGGCGCGCTTCCGCTACTGGTCGCCACGCCGATCACGCTGCTGCTGTTCCGTGATCCTTCCCCCGCCGACCTGCAGGACACCGGAAACACTGACCCGATCACGCCGATTTCAGGATATTCCCGAGGCGAGGCGCTGCGCCAGTGGCGGTTCTGGCTGATCGCGCTGCTGCTGGTTCCGCTGTCGTTCGCGCTGGCCGGAACCCCGCCCAACCTGGAATCCATCCTGAGCGACAAGGGCCTCGACGCCGCAACGATCGTGAGGCTGACCCCGCTGATCGGCCTTGCATCGATCACCGGACGGCTGGTGGGCGGCTTCCTGCTCGACCGTTTCTGGGCGCCCGCCGTCGCCTTCGTGATCCTGAGCGTGCCTGTGGCTTCCTGCCTCATCCTTTCGGGAGGGCATGTCGCCCCTGCCACCGCCGGCTTCGCCATTTTCCTGATCGGCTTTGCGCTGGGCGTGGAGTTCGATGTCGTGGCCTATCTGACGGCACGATATTTCGGGATGAGATCCTACGCCGCGATCTACGGCCTGTTCTACGTCTGCTTCACGATCGGCGCCGGTTTCGCGCCGCTCGTGTTCGGGATGATTCGCGATGCCGCGCACGATTTCACCCCTGCCCTCATCGCTTGCGCCATCATCCTCCCGATCAGCGCCGCCGGCTTCCTGTTTCTCGGCCGATATCCGCGGTTTAGCTGAATCCGGAAATACTGCGTCAATTATTTGACATATTGATATATCATTATAACAATATCATTCGGCGAATGGTCGCCATTCCATGAGGGAATCGCCATGACCGATTACCGACTGCTCCTTTCCACGATACTCATGCCGCTCAGCCTCGCCTCCGTTCAGGCCGAGGCTCAGGCGCAGGAAGCACCCGCAGAAACCGGCGCGAAGACCGGCGGGCTCGAAGAAATCGTCGTTACCACGCAGCGCCGCCAGGAAAAGCTGCAGGACGTGCCGGTAACGGTCACCGCCTTCAACGAAGCCATGCTGGAACGACTCAATGTCCAGGATGCCATCTCCACATCTAAGTTCGTGCCGGGCATGGTTTCGCAGCACAATGCGGGCCTCGCCTCGGCGAATGCCTATTACTTGCGCGGCCTGGGCAACAGCCAGTCCACCCCGACCTTCGACGCGCCGGTCACCACTTATGTCGACGACGTCTATGTCGCCCGCCAGAACGCCAACAACTACGCCTTCTTCGATACCGAGCGCGTGGAAGTCATGCGCGGTCCGCAGGGAACGCTGTTCGGGCGCAACACCACCGGCGGCGCCATCAACGTCATCATGCGCAAGCCTTCCGACACCGCCGGCATGAAGATGGAAATGAGCGCGGGCTCCTATGAACGGTACACCGTCAAGGCAACCGCCGACCTGCCCCTGACCGACGGGATCCTGACCAAGCTGTCGGGCTATGTCGTGCAGGACCGGGGCTATCTGAAGAACATCACCACGGGCGACTGGTTCAACGGCGAGAGCAGCTACGGCCTGCGCGGCGATGTCCGGCTTTTGCCGACCGACCGGCTCACCATCGATCTTGCCGCCGAATATACCCGCAACTCCGGCACATATGCGGGCCTGCGCAGCGTCGCCGGAGAAAACCCCTACGTGCCCGCCGCCACCACCCGCCCGGTCTTCTACGAAACCGCCTCGGGGCTGCCGACCACGCGCTGCAACGGCAACAACGCGCAGAACCTGCTCTCCACCGGAGCGGGCAACTGCAACCTGTCCGAGAACGTCGCACTCAGCGCCAACGTCAATTACGACCTTGAAGGCAGTTCGCTGACCTGGATCTTCGGTTACCGCCACCTCGATCAGGGCTACATCAACGAATATAGCGCCAACGCGGTGAACAAGTACGCCGGCTACATCATCACCGACAACGGCACGCACGAGCAGTGGTCGAGCGAGCTGAAGTACAATGCCGATCTCTTCGGCGACCGCGTTCACCTCGTCACCGGCCTGTTCTATCTCAATGAGAAATCGGACGATCGCCAGACCAGCTTTTCCGGCGGGACCACGGCGTTCAATCTCGTTCAGGACCAGCATCTCCTGCCCAAGACCGAAACCGGCGCGGTCTATGCGCAGGCAGACTTCGACCTGACCCGGCAGTTGACCCTGACCGCAGGCGGGCGCTACACGATCGAGACCAAGCAGGTCGGCTATCTCGCCTCGGACGAATTCCCGGGCTTTGGATACGACAGCGCCGCAGTGGCCGCTTACGGCATTCCGCTGAAGCGGACATTCCGCAAGTTCACCCCGCGCGTGGCGCTCAACTACAAGATCAACCCGGACGTCATGGTCTTCGCTTCCGCCACCAACGGCTTCAAGTCCGGCGGCTGGAACGGCGGTTCGGCCGCGCCGTACAATGCGGTGATGTTCGATCCCGAGAAGACGTGGTCGTTCGAAGGCGGGGTGAAGTCCGAACTGTTCGGCCGCAAGTTGCGCTTCAACGCCACCGGCTATTACGCCAAGACCAGGGACCTCCAGGTCACTGCCGCCGTCACCAGCCCGATCACCGGCGTGATATCGCAGCTTCCCTTCAATGCCGGCACTTTCGAAGCCTACGGCATCGAGATCGAAAGCACTGCGAAGTTCGGCAATTTCAGCCTCTTCGCCAATCCTTCGCTGATGCACGGCGAATATACCTACATCGTGCCGACATCGACCACGCTCACCACCGCCTACAAGCCCGTGCGCGTGCCGACCTTCCAGTTCAGCGGCGGCGCGGCCTATGACCAGCCGGTGGAAGCACTGGACGGCTCGCTGGGTGCTTCCGTGACCTGGCGCCATAACTCGCCCTACTGGGTGGCGGTGCTGAACACCACGACCACGCAGACCGAGGACTACGTGGACGCCGCTGTCAGCTACACGACCATGGACGAGAAGATGAAGATCGCCTTCGAGGTCTCCAACCTGACCGACCAGAAAACGGTTACCGCGAACTTCCTCTCGCTCTTCCCGGGCGATCCGCGCCGCTACACGGTGCGCGTGAAGTTCCAGATCTGACCCCAGGCCGCGCGGTGTCCGCAGGTCGGACAGCCCTGTTCTCCCAGCGGACACCGCGCGGCTGGCGCGCTCCTATCGCGGGGCGCCCTTTTCCTGAACGAGGTATATTCCATGAGCATCGTCGGCACCCGGATGGTCAGCGACGGCAAGACCGCGCGGCAGATATTCGAAGAAGTCATGGCGAACCCCGCCCGCACGAAGTTCGGCTTCGGAGAGAAGCTGGCGATCGTGAATGTCGATTTCCAGAACGCCTACACCCGGATCGACGAATTCAAGACCGCGTATGAGACCGATCCGCGCCAGATCGAATATACCAACACGATCTCCGCGCTTGCCCGCGCCAAGGGCATGCCCGTGATCTGGACCCACGTCGCCTATGCCGAGGATGCCAGCGACGCCGGCGTCTGGGGCACGCGCACGGATACGCCGGATTCGCTCCAGAACATCAGGTACGAAAGCCGCCGCCATGCGTTCGACGAGCGCTGCGAGATCGATCCGGCCGACATGGTCTATACCAAGCGCATGCCCTCGGCGTTCTTCGAGACACCGCTGCAAAGCCTGCTCGTCTGGCACAAGGTCGATACGGTGGTGATCACCGGCGGCTCCACTTCGGGCTGCATCCGCGCCACGGCGGTGGACAGTCTCAGCAGGGGCTATCGCACCATCGTTCCCGTGGAGACCTGTGCCGACAAGCACGAGAGCTATCACTTCGCCAATCTCACCGACCTCCAGCTCAAATATGCGGATGTGGAGCCGGTGCAGACGGTGATCGACTGGCTGGAGGCGCGCTGATGCAGGAGGGACAGGCCGATCCCGGCCTTTACGACTTCAAGCCCTATCGCGATCGCGCGCCATTCTCATGGCCCGGCGAAAAGAAGGTCGCCGTCTGGGTTTCGCCCAATCTCGAATATTACGAGATAGACCCTCCGGCGAACCCGCACCGCAAGTCATGGGCGAAACCGCATCCCGACGTCGTGGGCTACGCACACCGCGACCATGCCAACCGCGTCGGGCATTGGCGCATGGCCGAGGTCATGAGCAAGCACGGCTTCCCGGGCTCCGTCAGCCTTTCGGTAGCGCTGTGCCAGCATCATCCCGAAGTGGTGGCGGACGCGAACGCGCGCGGCTGGGAGTTCTTCAGCCACGGCATCTACAACACCCGCTACTCCTACGGCATGGACGAAGCGCAAGAGCGCGCGATCATCGAGGATTCGATCCGCACCGTGCGCGAGGCCACCGGCCAGACGATCCGCGGCTGGCTCGCCCCGGCGCTCACCCATACGCCGCGCACGCTGGATCTGATCGCCGAATACGGGCTCGACTATACCTGCGATCTCTATCACGACGACCAGCCCCAGCCCGTCAACACCGCTAGCGGCGACCTTATCTCGATGCCCTACAGCCTCGAAGTCAACGACCACTACGGCTTCTTCATCTACAACATGAGCCCGCGCGAATATGCGCAAACGCTGATCCGGCAATATGAGCGCCTTGCCGACGAACCGTCCGGCACGGTCATGTGCATCCCGCTCCATTCCTACCTGATCGGCCAGCCCCACCGCATTGGCGCCTTCGAGGAAGTCCTGCGCCACATCGCCGCGGACGGCCGCGCCTGGATCACCCGCTCCGGCGACATCGCCGACGCGTGGAGAGCCGCTCATGCCCGGGAGTCCATCGCATGACCCTCGACCCCAGCTATATCGAATATCCGAAGCGCCGCCTCGGCTACGACCACGATCTCTATGCTTTCAGCACCCTGCCCAGCCGCAAGCCGCTGGCCTGGCCGGACGGCAAAAGCGTGGCGGCCTGGATCGTCGTCAGCCTCGAATGGTTCCCGATCACGCCGGGCGACACGCCGTTCCGGGCGCCCGGACACATGCAGACCGCCTATCCGGACTATCGCCACTACACCGCGCGAGAATATGGCACGCGGGTGGGGTTCTACCGCCTGCTCGACGCTTTCGCCAAGGCGGGCGTGAAAGCCTCGATCGCGGCCAACGGCGCGATTGCGCAGCGCTATCCCTCGATCATCCGTGACGTGGTGGATGCCGGGCACGAGATCATTGCCCATTCCACCGACATGAACGGCACCATCGCCTCTTCCCTGCCGGTGGACGCCGAGCGCGCGCTCATCCATGACAGCATCGCCGCGCTGTCGGACGTGGCAGGTGCGGCTCCGCGCGGCTGGCATTCGATCGCGCGCTCGCAAAGCTTCGCCACGCCCGATCTGCTGATGGAAGCCGGGATCGAATACTGCTGCGACTGGGCCAACGACGAAGTGCCGTGGACTTTCACCAATGGCCTGGTGAACCTGCCGCTCAACCACGAACTCTCGGACCGGCAGATCCTCAACGTCCAGCAGCAATCGGTGGACAGCTACGCCACGCAAATCCTCGACGCGCACGACTGGTTGAGCGCGGAGGCGCAAACGCAGGGCGCCCGGCTGCTGCCGCTCCACCTCACCCCCTACATCATCGGCCTGCCTTACCGCATGGACGCTTTCGAGCGCCTGCTGGCGGACCTCGCCGCGCGCCCTCAGACATGGTTCGCGCGCGGATCCGACATTCTCGACAGCTTCAGGAGCCAGATGTGAAAGCCTATCAACTCGGCGCGCAGGACGGTCTGTCCTCGCTTACCCCGGTTACCCGCCCCGATCCCGTGGCCGGGCCCGGCGAAGCGGTACTCAAGGTCCGCTACGTCTCGCTCAACAATCGCGACCTCCAGATTCTCGAAGGCCGATACGGCGCAAGGAAGCCGGAAGAACGGGTGCCCTTCTCCGAAGGCATCGGCGAAGTCGTCGCGCTGGGCGAAGGCGCCAGCGGGATCGCCGTGGGCGACCGCGCGGTGCTTTCGCACTTCATCGCCTGGCAGGACGGTCCGTTCGACATGCGCTACTTCGGATCGGACGTGGGCATCACCCAGGACGGCTGGATGGCCGAATACCTCAAGGTGCCCGCCTCGGCGCTGGTCCGCGTGCCTGACAGCCTGGCCGACGAACAGGCCGCGGCTCTTGCCGCCGCAACGTTGACGGCTTGGCATGCCGTGGTCGAAGTCGGCCAGGTCAAGGCCGGCGACATCGTGCTTGCACTGGGCACCGGCGGCGTCGCCATGGCCGCATTGCAGATCGCCAAGGCCAGCGGCGCCTTCGTCGCCATCACATCGTCAAGCGACGACAAGCTCGATCAGGCCCGCAAGGCCGGGGCCGACTTCACGGTGAACTACACCACGCATCCGGACTGGGCTGCCGAATTGATGAAGCAGACCGGCGGGCGCGGGGCCGATATCGTCGCTGAAACCGGCGGTCAACATACCCTGCCCCAGTCGATCAATGCCTGTGCGGTCAATGCCCGGATCGTCCTTGTGGGTGTGGGTGCGGCAGACGGACCGCTGCCGAATTACGGCGCGATCATCGGCAAGAACCTCACCATCAAGGGCATTGCCGCCGGCAGCCGCGGCATGCTGGTGCGCCTGCTTCGCGCCATGGAGGCCAATGCCTTTGCCCCGGTGGTGGACCGGGTGTTCGGCTTCGACGAAGCGCAGGCTGCCTGCGAATACCTCAAATCCGGCAATCACCTCGGCAAGGTGCTGATCCGCGTGACCTGACGCGGGCCTCTATCGTGCGGCAATCATGCCCGGCCACATCGATGGATGCGGCCGGGCATTTGCATTTTCCCGAGGCAATCCACGGAATTTTCCGGGCTTGTGAGCGCTTTTGTATCCCTGTGAAACTTTTCCTTTCCGGCGATTGAAATAAGGGAGAGACATCTGGCAGATAACGCTCCTGCGAATCATTAGCAGCAGGATGATATAAATGATTTCCCCTACCCGGCGGGCGCTCGTCCATGCCTTGAGACTGAATTCGGCCCTCGGCGCCGTGGCCGTGATCTGTACGGCGGGTCAGGCCTTCGCCGCCGATACGGCCGATACGGCGGCTGACCAGCCGGTCCAGCTCGGCTCGGTCCGCGTCGAGGACACCGCCATTATCGACCCCACGCCGATCAATGACCGCAGCGCCGCCGGCAAGCCCGAGGTTCTGACGACGACGACATCGGCGGAAACGCTGCGCCTGCGCATGGCCGACAATATCGCCGACTATGCCCGCCGCATCGACGCTGGCGTCAATTTCAACTCCAGCAATCTCAGCATCAATATCCGCGGGCTCGACGCGAACCGGGTGCTGACGACGGTGGACGGCATTCGCCTGCCCTGGCTCAACGACGGTGCGCGCGGTGTCGAAGGCGGCGTCGCCGCATTCGACTTCAACTCGCTGAGCGCCATCGACGTGGTCAAGAGCGGCGATTCCAGCTTCTTCGGACAGGGCGCCCTCGGCGGCGTCTTCGCGGTGCGAACGCTCGATCCCGAAGACCTGCTCTCGGGCGGCAAGAAGCAGGGCGCTTTGGGCAAGGCGACTTACGACAGCGCCAGTGACAGTGTCTACCTCAACCAGGCCGCCGCTTTCCGAACCGGCGACACGATGGTCCTGATCCAGGGCGGCTACCAGAACGGCGCCGAAACCGAGAACCGGGGCAATGTCTACGGCAGCGGCAGCACCCGCAGCGCGAAAAACCCCGCCGCCTACGATCAGGAAAACCTGCTGGTCAAAGTCCACCAGTATCTCGGAAACGGCCACCGCCTTGGCCTGAGCGGCGAAATCTTCAAGCGCAGCTATGACGAGAACACGCTCAGCAGCGTGAACTCGACCTACTCCGCCTATTCCACGCTCGAACAGAACAAGCGCAAGCGCATCGCCGGAACCTACGACTATCAGTCGGAAGGCGATGGGTTCATCCGCGAAGCCCACCTGATAGGGTACTGGCAGCGCCTCAACCTGCGCACTTATACGCAGGCCACCCGCCTGACCTCCCCGGCCGGCGCATACGACCGCGACAGCGACCTTCAGGACGAATCCTATGGCCTGAACGGCTCGGTCATCGCCGCCGCCACGACAGGCGCCGTCCAGCACGCCATCAGCCTCGGCGGCGAGGTTTACGCCACCAGCACCACCCAGTATGCCGCAGGCGTCGACAACTGCACGGCGGCCATCTACGCCTGCTCGTTCCTCCATGTGAACCAGTCGGACATGCCGGATGTGGACGGCATCGACCTTGGCCTGTTCGTGCAGGACCGCATGACCTTCGGCGCCTTCCACCTGACGCCCGGTCTCCGGTTCGACTGGTATCGCCGCAGCCCTCAGGAAACCGCGAGCTATACGGAAAACGCCGCTTACGAAGGGCTGCCCGCCCGATCCAGCGATTCCCGGTTCTCGCCGAAAATCCTTGCCGAATTCGACATTGCGTCCCGGCTGACGGCCTATGCCCAGTGGTCGCAGGCGTTCCGCGCGCCATCAGCCACTGAGCTATACCTGACATACGGCGGCACCGGCAGCTACGTCAGCATCGGCAATCCCGACCTCAAGCCGGAAACCAGCAACAGCTACGAGGTCGGCCTGAAGTTCGGCGATTCCGAACGCGGCGCGAAGATCAGCGTCTACGACAATTACTACCACAATTTCATCGACACGATCACCACCACCGCATCGGAAGCCGGCCTCAGCGGAAGCTATCCATTCGGGGTGTTCAAGTATGTGAACCGCGCGCACGTGCGGATCTACGGCGCCGAAGCCAGCGCGCAGTGGGCACTGTCCCCGCAGTGGCACGTCTGGGGCTCGATCGCCTATTCGCACGGCAAGGACACGGATGAGGATACCTACCTCAACTCCATTCCACCCCTGCGCGGCATCCTCGGGCTGGGTTACCGGCAGGTGCGCTTCGGTGCGGACCTGTCGGCAACGCTAGCCGCTGCGCGCGACAAGGTGGAAAACCCCTCCTCGACGCTCAACAAGACGCCGAGCTACGGCATCGTCGATTTCACGGGCTGGGTGAAGCCGGGACTGTTCGAGGGCCTGCGCCTGCAAGGCGGTGTGTACAACATCCTCGACAAGACCTATTACAACGCGCTGGATATCCCGGACAGTTCCACCGTGCCGCAATTATACTACAGCCAGCCCGGCCGGACGTACAAGCTCTCGATGATCCTGTCATTCTGACGGGCGGGCGATTTTCGCCCGGTTCCCGCCAAGCGCCTTTCCTGAAGAGACATTCCCCGACCATGGACACCACACTCCAAGCTCCGCCCGAAACAAGCCGCGCCAAGCGCCTGAAAGCCGCTACCGGCGAAGTCCACGACCGTCTCGACAAGCGGATCATGGCCGGCGAACCGTTCGCCAGCGTGGAGAACTATGCCCGCTTCCTGGCGGTGCAGTACCAGTTCCACCGCGACATCGACGCGCTCTACGCCAGCCCGGCGCTGGACGCCCTGCTGCCGGATCTGGAAGGACGCCGACGCCTGCAACGCATCGCCCAGGATATCGCGGACCTGGAGGTCGCTCTTCCCGCTGCCGATGGAGAGGCGCAGTTTGCCGATGGAACCTTCGACCTGCCCACTGCGCTGGGATGGCTCTATGTCGCGGAAGGCTCCAACCTCGGAGCGGCATTCCTCTTCAAGATGGCACGAGCGCTTGGCCTGGATGAAAACCACGGCGCCCGCCACCTCGCCGGACATCCGGACGGCCGGGCACAGCACTGGCGCGAATTCACCGGCGCGCTGGACGGCCTGGACCTTGACCGGGAGGAAGAGGTTCGCCTGATGGAAGGCGCCAAAGCGGCCTTCCGCCGTGTTCACGCCCTCGTCGAGCAAGCTTACGGTTGAGGCGAACGGCGCCGTTACGAACGGTTCGGCTTCGGACCCTCGTAACGGCGCTGTTTCCCGGTCAGCGCCGGATGAGTGACAGCAGTTTCGCCCCAGGACTGTCCCACGCCGGTGAGATTCCGCCGATATTCGCCGCAGAAAGCCTGTCCAGCATGGAAAGCGCGCGGGAGAACGTCTCCACCTGCTGATAGGCGAAATCGGCGTCGAGCCGTTCCAGGCCGCCACCCGGCAGTATCTGGCACAGGTAGTCGGGGCCGGGCACCAGCGAAATGGACGGTATCCCGCACTGGTAAAGGGTAGAACCCTCGCCAAGGAAGAGGTGACCCAGCCTCGGCGCCACGGTGAGGCTGCGCAGCTTTGTACGGCCTGACGTGGCCGCCCGGTAGACCTGCTCCATCACGGGGTTCGTGGTGTAGACGATTTCCCGTTCGAGCTTTCCGGTCGCCTCCGGCCGGGACGGTTCGCCGCGATCCTTCCACTCCATGCAGCCCAGATGTTCCAGCGTCAGCCCCGCAACGGCACGTGCATGTCCCGGGCCGCCATCCCACAGTTCGGGATGGGCCTTCAGCCAGGCGGAAGTCGCCTGCCCGTGGCCTTCAACGATCTGCGGAATCTGGAAATGGCCGGTGGCGAAGACAAGGACGATCGATCGCTGGCGATCCTGCCGCCCCGCATGGGCCTGTGCCAGCGCGAGAAGGCCGGCAGGACCGTTCTCCTCACAGGCGTTGGGGCCATCGGTGTGCGTGTTGACGATGATCGTCTCATGCGGGTTGCGCCCCGGCAGGACCGTGTGCAGCGTTTCCGTTTCAGCGTCTTCCAGTTCCGCTTCCAGAATGAGGGTCGCGGAACTCCCCGCTCTCGCTGCTGCCTTCAGCCGCGCGCGCTGGCCCGCGCCGACCCACAGGGCCGGACAGTCCGCATAGGGCGTGGTGAACGGCAGCACCTGATCGCTTGCCAGTTCCTCCGAAAGCCCCTCGAACAGGCAGATCACCCCGCGCACGCCGGCTTCGCGCGCTCTTGGCAGAAACGTGTTGGTCAAGGGGCCGAGAACCGGAACGACTTCGCCGTTGGCCAGATCGGCGCTGCCCTCGGGCAGGCTCGCCTTGCGCTCGAACAGCATGAGCGTGGTGAGCGTGGTCAGGTCCAGCCGGCCGACAGGCACGACCGCGATCTTGCCTCTTGCCGCCGAAAAGTCCTTTGGCGCCTTGTCGAACCACACGAGATCCCCGGTCACGCCGCCGGTTTCGGTCATGCCCGAATAGGGATAGGGCGCGGCCACGGGAATACGGCTGCCGTCCGCCAGCGTGAGGCTGGCATGGCCCGGCGTCCAGCGGCGAATGCGGTGGGTCTGCCGGTGTACCTCCAGCCCGAGGCTTGCCAGTTCATCGGCGATGTAATCAATGCAGAGGCCATGGGCCGGGCTCGCGGTCAGCCGGGGGCCGAAGGCGTTGAGGCTTTCGATCCAGGTCCACAGCTTGTCCCGCGGCGGCAGCCGCGGCGTGCTTTCCAATGGTGCCAACGGCGTTTCACGGCGCGGACGCACCAGCGCCAGACCGCCCAGCACCGCTGCCCCCATCGCACTGCCCCAAAGTATCGCCCGGCGTCGCATCGATCACCTCTATCCCTTTACCGCGCCCGCTCGTCCAGCAGGGCACGAAGCGCTTTCTTGTCGATCTTACCCACGCTCGTACGCGGCAGGCTGTCGACCTCGATCACTTTCTCGGGCACGGCATAGCGGCTCAACCTGCCCGATGCGACATGCCCCTGAAGCACATCGCAGACAGCGCCCGGATCGAAACCACCCGCCGCAACCACGAAGGCAACCGGACGCTCGCCCCACTTCGCGTCGGGCACGCCGATCACCGCCGCTTCGGCAATGCTCCCCTCCGCTTCGAGCAGATTTTCCAGTTCGACCGTGGAAACCCATTCCCCGCCGCTCTTGATCACGTCCTTGAGCCGGTCGACGATGCGCAGCGCGCCGTCGGGATCGCGCGCCGCGACATCTCCGGTATGAAGCCAGCCTCCGGCCCACAAGGCATCGGACGCGGCCTGCGTGGCGTGGCCCTGCGTCAGCCACGGCGCCCGCAGCACCAGCTCTCCTCCGTTTCCGTCCTCGATCCTTGCCTGAACGAACGGGATGGGGAATCCGGCCCGGCTGAGCGCTCCGGTATCCTCGCCATCCTCGCCGCGCGCCAGCGATATGACCGGCCCCGTCTCGGACATGCCATAACCGACCACCGTGGTGATCCCGGCACGCCGGGCCTCCCGTGCCAGCGCCTCCGGAAGAGCGGCCCCGCCGATCACCACTGTCCACGGCGCCAGCGATGAGCTCTCCGCCCCATTCGCATCGAGCAACATGCGCAGGATCGTCGGCACGCAGTGAGACAGGGTCACGCCTTCCCGCCGCTTCAGCGCGAGCAGCCGCGCCGGATCGTAGCGGCCCGGATAGACCTGCTTCGAACCCAGCATCGTCGCCACATAAGGCATGCCCCAGGCGTGAACGTGGAACATCGGCGTCATCGGCATATAGACGTCGGAACGCCGCATGCCCTGGCCATCGGGTTGGTTGGCCAGGGCTGCTGACAGCGCCAGCGTATGCAGAACCAGTTGCCGGTGCGTGAAGAAGACCTGCTTGGGATCGCCGGTGGTGCCGGTCGTGTGAAACGTGGTGGCGACCGCGTTCTCATCGAAATCCGCAAAGACGAAATCCGGTGAGGAGTCTGCCAGCAGCACCTCGTAATCGTCGCAAGTCGTGCCTGCCATGACGATCGCCTCCCTGATGGCAGGCTGTCCGCGCAGCAGTTCGGCACAGATCGGCGCAAAGTCGGCGTTGTAAAGCAGGAGCGACGCTCCCGACTGCTCCAGCGTGAAGGCGATCTGGGCGGGCGAGAGGCGGACGTTGACCGTCTGCAGCACCGCTCCCATCATCGGGATCGCGAAGTAGCATTCGAGATAGCGGTGGCTGTCCCAGTCCATCACCGCCACGGTGTCACCCGGCCTGACGCCCTTTCCGGCAAGCAGCGATGCCAGCCGCGCCACCCGCTGGGTGAAAACGGGATATGTCAGCCGCAAGTCTCCGCTGACGATCTCGGCCGAACTCTGACCGGCGACATTAGCAAGCAGGTGGCGGATCAGCAGCGGGCAGGAATAGGCCTCGGCCGCCGGGGTGTTCAATATCCGGGGAACATTCAAGAGAGGGTCTCCAGAGGAGGGAAGTCAGGCAGGGTTCGGGCAGGCGGCGCGGCGTGCGGTGTCCGGCCCCGAGACGGGATCGGCCCCGAGGCTGGCGTCACCGCCCTTCAATTCCGCAAGCGAGAAGCGATCGGTAGCCTTGATCGTTTCCGCTATCATCGCCGTCTGCCGGGCCGCGAGGTCGGCATCCAGCTTGTCCATATGGCCGTTGGGGGCGATGCCGAGCAGATAGTTCGGCCCGGAAATGCACGCGACGTGCGGAATGCCGCTGTTGTGAAACACGCGCCCGGTAGTGTAGCCCGGCCCCTGTTCCACGGCATGTCTCAGCAGGTCGTGCCGCCTGATCCCGGCAACGATCTGCTCGGTCAGCGGCCCCGCTGTGGCCGGCCAGTTCATGTACTCGTTGTGGCCGGTGGCCGCGTAGCCCTTGCCGGGAACGTCGGCCCATTCGCTGGCGCCAAGGTGCTCGATCGTGAACGCTGCCGCCGCGCGCTTCATCAGATCCGGGTGGGCAAGCGCCCAGCCGGGCGCTTCGGGCATGTCGCCGCTCATGTGCCCGGGCCATCCCGCGAAGACGAGCGTCCGGCGCAGCCTTTGCGCCTCCGGCAGGCTGGCGAAATGACGCGCGAGTTGCAGCACGGCCATGCAGCCGTTTTCCTCGATGAAGTTCTGGCCATCGGTGTGCGTGTCCACGATCACCACTTCCTCGCTCTTTCCGGGGAGGATCGCGGTGATCTGCGGCACCAGCCCTTCCACCCATTCCGCATCGAGCGTGAGGTGCGCGCTGCGCCCCGCCCTGGCCGCGGCACGCAAGGCTTCCCCCTGGTCCTGGCCGACGAACAACGCGGGCACTTTTGCCTTGTAGGGAGAGGCATGGGGCGAGAAATTGCCCGCGATCATTGCCGATGAAGCATCGAGAATGATCGCCACGCCCGCCGCGCCGCGTGCTGCAAGATCGTCCATCTGGAACGAGGGCATCGTCCAGAGCCGGTGATAATTCGTATCCAGCACGTCCGCCGCACTTTCCCCCCGCAAGTGGATAAAATGCGGGTGGACTATGCTGCTCAGCGCCATGCGCGGAAGATGCGCCTCGAAGACCAGCACGCTGCCTTTCGCAAATTCGGGCAGATCCGCGGGACCATTGGGCCCGAGTTCACCGGCATGGACGAGCGGCCCCGTCACCCCCTCCGGCCCGGTCGGCTGCGACCGGACGAAGTAGGCGACATTCGCGACTGCACGCCGCGCCGTGCCTTCGATCAGGTCGAGGCCCCAGCGCTTCGGCTCCCATCGGTGATAGGCATAAGCCTCGCATGGGCCGGTTTGCAGGCCGGCCGCGGTGAGTTCCCGGCCCAGCCAGTCCACGAACCGCAAGTGATTGGCATTACCCGGCAGGCGCGGGCCGAAATCCACCATCTGCTGGTAGTCTCGCCTGATCCGCTCGGCATCGGGGAGCGGCACCATCGCACGATTTTTCGCGGCGAATGCCCGTGCGGCGGGGTTGAGGCCTGCCGCCGCAATGGCTCCGGCCACCAGCGCCGCGCGGCGTGACAAAGGCGGGAAACTCGGCATCGTCTATACTCCGCGATCAGAATGTGAGGTTGATGCCGGCGGTGAACTGACGGCCGATAACGTCGTAAAGCTGGGGGTTCGTCGGGATGAACGTCACCAGCGTGCCGTTCGGCGCCAGCGGCGGATCGCGATCGAACAGATTGTTGATCGTCGCGTAGAAACGGAATTTTTCACCCACCCGGTAAGAGGCGGTAACGTCGGTATAGAAGACCGATTTCACGGTGTTGTCCTCGATCGTCACCGGTTCGTGCCGCGTCACGTCGTACCGGCCTGCCGCAATGAAGCGCTCCTGCACGAAAAGATCGAAGGCGCCGCGCGTCCAGTTGAGGTTCCCCGTGGCGGTCCAGCGCGGGTTGGCGGTAAGGCCCACCTCCCCGGCACGGTCGGTCGAGGTGCCGTTGCTGATGTCCTGCCGCTGTTTCTGGAGATAGCTGGCGACAACGCGGAACTGCGTCGCCCCGCCAAGCATCCCGCCGCCGGGGCGGTAGCTCATCTCGAAGTCGATTCCCGCGCTTTTCAGGCGGTTGAGATTGAGCGTCGGGGATTCGATGCGCGTGATCGCTCCGGCATCGTTGCGGGTGATATTGGCGCAGAGCGCCGTCGCTCCCGCCTGGCACTGATCGAGCGTGATCTGCGGCGTCAGCGAGGAAATCACGCCGTCGAGATCGATCGAATAGTAATCCGCCGAAAACGTCAGTCCCGGCGCGAAAGCGGGGGTAAGCACGAGGCCGGCGGTGTAGGTCCTGGCGCGCTCGGGCTTGAGCTGGGCATTGCCCCGCGTGACCTGGATGATCGGCACGGTGACGCCGTTCTCGATCACCGAGCCGGTGTTCTGGACGGTGCCCGCGAACAGTTCGGGCACGTTGGGCGCCCGGATATCGCGCGAAACCGTGCCCCGCAGGCGGACACCGGAGACCGGCTCCCAGACAAGGCCGGCCTTCCACGTCGTCACCCCGCCGCTGGTGCTGTAATCGGTGTAGCGAACCGCCGCATTGAGATCGAGCGCGTGGAGGAACGGCAGGTCGCGCGCCAGCGGCACGGCGGCTTCGGCAAAGAGCTCCCACAAGTGATAGCCGCCCGAAACCGGGAAGACGTTGGTGAGCAGATAGCCGCCGGGCTGGTTGAGGTAAGCTGCTGGAAAACCGCGAATTCCGGTAGCATCATTGACGCTCGGCCCGATGTCGTCGGAAACCTGGTCGAGCTCGATCCGCCGGTACTGCCCGCCCGCCGCCAGCGAGACTTCTCCCGCCCAGGTCGAGAACGGCCGCGCCCGTACCGAGATGTCGGCCACGTCCTGCGTGAAATCCGTCCGGTAGGCGGCGGTGCCTTCCACATAGTCGATCGCCTCCTGCGAAGGCGCGCCCTGACCGAAGAGGTTGAGCGGCACACAACCGGGGTAGAGACCGGGGTTGGTCAGGCTGACGCGGCAGACGATCTGGCCGCTGGCGGGATCGCGCACGGCATCGGCGGCGGCGTAGAGCCTTTCGAGCACCACGTTGTTGTCGGTCCGGATTTTCGTCCGGTTCTTGCTGTGGCCATAGTACCCTTCGACCAGCAGGTCCGAGGGCCCGGTGAAACGGAAGCCCGCCTTGAAATCCATCGTCTGCGCCTTGGCGGTGGCGTTGGCCGGGTCTCCGAAATCGAAGTTTAGGCGGCCCATCGCGAAGGCGGGGGTGTTGGTTGCGGTCAGCACCTGCTGCACGGAGGGATCGAGGAAAGCATTGCCGCTGTAGATCGTGAAGCCGTTGAAGCCGCCGAGGTTGAACTGCTGCACCTGGTTGTAGTGGTTGCGCGCCAGGGCAAGGCTGCCTTCGCCGAACAGCGTCAGCGTCGGGGTCACGTCGAATTCGCCGTGCGCGAAGTAGCTTTGCGTGCGGATCGCGGCGGACAGGTTGCTGAACACTTGCGCGCCGTCGCCGCCCACCTGGATGAGGCCGGATTGCACGGTGCCGCGAGAGAACGGCACGAGCGTGCCGTCCGGCGCGAACTGCTGCATCGCCAGCGGTCCGCTGAGGATCAACCCGCCGGGCGCCGCGGTCGAGGCGCGCAGGTCGTCGCGGAAGATGAGCTGGCCGGGGACGGCCGGATTGCTGAGGAAGCCGGTGGCCCGCCGCCCCCAGCTCCGCTCGGCGACGCTCTGCAAGCCGCCGGCATCGTAATAGGACGCGCTGGCGACGATCCGCCCGCCCCCTTCGGCGAAGCTGTGCCCGGCGGTGAGGCTGGCCTTGTAGGTGGGCACGTCGCCCCGCCCGGAAATGCCCGATTGCAATGTAGCCTTGAGACCGGTGAAGCGCGTGTCGAGCACGAAGTTCACCACGCCCGCCACCGCATCGGACCCGTAGGCCGCCGAAGCGCCCCCGGTGACGACATCGACCCGCTTTATGAGCGGTTCGGGCAGGAGATTGATATCGGTGGAGCCATCCCGCGCGGAAGGCGCGGCGCGACGGCCGTCCACCAGCACGAGCGTGCGCTGCGTGCCCAGATTGCGCAAGTTCAGGTAGCTGCCGGTTCCGGGGCCGGTAGCGGCGGTGAAGCCGCCGGTCGGCCGCGTGGAGCCGCGGAAGGCGGGAAGCTGGTTCAGCCCTTCCGCGATCAGGCCCGGCTGCGCCTTGGTGAGCGCATCGGACGAGATCACCGTCACCGGCGTCGGCGCCTGCGACCCGTCGCGGATGGCGCGCGATCCGGTGACGACGATGGCGGCGCCCTCCTGCGGATCGGCCGGAGCCGCCGCGCGATCAGCCGCTTGCGCTATTTCCGCACCCGCTCCTTCCTGAGCCGAGACCGGCGCCGCGATCAATGCGGGCACACATGTCGATGCGAGCAGAATCCCTCGAAACATTCGCCGCCCTTTCAGTCGTGGGTCTGCGGCGCTTTTCGCACCGTCTGCCCATCCATCTCCTGACGGCGAAAGTCTCGCGTTGGACGGCGCGAGTCAATATATTTCTTTTCTCAAAAAGAAAGATGTTTGCGGGAACGTCAGCGCTCCGTTTCGCAAGCCTGCGCCGATGCGCAAAGCGCGCGGATTCCGCCAGCAACGAAAGCGGGAAGCCGGTCGGCGATACCGGCGAAATCCGAGGACCGGACTTCGCCTTTCGAAATCCGGTCGATGCGCCCGGTCTGCCCGAGCGAGAACGTGAAGGCGCCGGTGAGGAAGTGATACCCCCAATAGAGCGTCTCGATCGGGGCCTGCGGCATCAGGCGCTGCATGTCGGCGATGAGCACCTGGGAAACCTCGTCGAACACCTCGGACATCAGCGAGTGCATCGCGCCCTTCGAACTGTTCACATAGGCGACGATCGCCGCGTAATTGCGATGCCCCTCGTCCCGCTGGGCCATGTCGAAACCGGGGCGGACAAAGGCGTCGATCAGGCCCTCCAGCGTTCCCTTGTCGCCGTATTCCCGGCGATAGGCTTCCAGCGCTTCGTATCGGGCGGCATTGATGAGCGGGCCGCGCCGCCGGAAGACCGCCGCGAAAAGCTGCTCCTTGTCGCCGAAATAATAGCGCATCAGCGCGGTATCGACGCCTGCCATGGCCGCCACGCTCGCCAGCGTGGTGCCGTTGTATCCCTTGGACGCGAATTCCGCCTCGGCATGGTCGAGGATCAGCGTCATGGATTCCTCGCGCCGCTCGGCATTGGGACGGCGCGACGCAGGTTTCTTCTTCTCGTTCTGTTTTTTCGTCACTTACCGATCCCGGGCATGCTGCTCCGGCCGAAAGCACGACCGGGCTTGCTTCCCCAGATATCAATTTTGTCCGGCAAGTCGAAGCCGTAGACCGGCCCCTCCCACGATTTCCCTGTCGCAATCGCCGGCGCGAAGGCTCTCGCGATCGGTTACGACCTAGCGCCCGACGCTGGACAGGCGCACGAGATCGGAGCTTTCGCGGCTCGATGCATTGTCGGGATATTCGACAAGTCCGTCCGGCCGCAGGATCGTGAGGTCCGAATCCTCGACCGCGCCGTTGAGCGTTACCGGCCAGGTCACCGACATCGGCACCATCTGGCCCGGAATCCGGAAAGTATCGATCCGCCATGCCAGAATCTGGCTGGTCTCCGACATTTTCGCCGGATCGCCATCTCCATGAACGATGAAGAACCCGATCGGAGCGGGCACGCATGTCGTGGAGATCAGCTCGTAATCCATCCGGTTCTCCATGACCATGCCCCCATCGCGCCCGTCCGGAACGGACATTTGCGGTACTCATGCCGATCTACCGCAATTCGGCTTACGGCAAACTTACAAGGTGGCAAGGCACGTTCATGCCCGCGAACCGCCACATTTGCGCGAAGTTCGGCCCATCGGTTGCACGGCGCGTCCCGGCGGCGCAACCAAATGGCCTGCCCGCGCGCTTTGCCGCATCATGGACGCGCCTCTCCACAGCGACGATCGGGAAGCCCCGCCCGGCAATCCACACCGGGCGCGCGCCTTGCGCATCCTGCGCAATGTCGTGCTCGTGCTGGTCGGCGCGATCTTCGCGGTGTGGCTGGTGCTGTTCGTGACCAAGGGCCGTTTCCTCAAGCACTCGTTCGAGCGGATCGCCACATCGATGACCGAACGCAAGGTCAGCGTGAGCGGAGACTTCCAGCTCTACTTCGCGCCGCTGCGGATCAAGTTCGTGGCCGAAGGGCTGGACGTTGCCAACCCGCAATGGGCCAAACGGCCCAGCTTCTTCGCCGCCCGCCGCATGGAGGCGCGGATCGCGCCGCTTTCGCTCCTGTTCGGCCGCCGGCACTTTCACAGCCTTGACCTGACGCAGGGCGAGGCCGATCTCGAATGGGATGCCGCACACCGGCACAATACCTGGACTTTCGGCAGTTCCGGCACCGGCAAGCCGCTTGAATTCCCGCGCATCGACCGCGCTGCCGTTTCCGGCACCCGCATCCGCTACAGCGACCCGCAGATGCCGCTCACGGCCGACCTCCTGGTCGATCCCGTGGTTTCCACCGACGCGCGGATCGGCAAGGCCGTGGCGGTTCGCGGCACCGGCACATTGCGCAGCACCCCGTTCCAGGTCGAGGCGCGCCTGCTCACCCCCGATGCCACGGTCAATCGCGGCCGCAACGCGCTGGAGGCGCACATCCGGGCGGCGAACAACGTTATCGACGTATCGGGCACCCTGCCCTCGATCGCCGATGTCGAACGCGTCCCCCTTCGCGTGCGCGCGCAGGGCCGCGATCTCTCCGAACTGCTGGGCATCATCGACGTCGCGATCCCGCAGACCCGGCGCTACGCCCTGAAAGCGCAGATGGTGAAGGACGGCGAGACTTACCGCTTCACCGGCATGACCGGCACGTTCGGCCAGTCGGACCTGTCCGGCCGCTTCACGGTGACCAACGCCAAGCGCCTGCGGCTTGACGCCACCCTCGCCACGCGGCGGCTGGACATCGTCGATGCCGCTCCGTTCATCGGCTACAATCCCGATATCGTCGCCTCGAAAGGCGCGGTAGCGGCGGCGGCGGCAACGGGCGCGGGCGCGCAGCGCGTCCTGCCCGACGCCGCCCTGCCGGTGGAGGCGATGCAGCGCTTCGATGCCGGGCTGGACTGGAAGGTCGGCGTGGTCCGCTCGCGCAATGTGCCGGTGCAGGACATCTCACTGCGGCTTGCGCTTGAACAGGGCCGGCTCAAGCTTTCGCCGCTGACATTCTCGATGGCGCGGGGCGACGTGTCCGCCGATCTCGTTTTCAACACCCGCCAGCGCCCTTCCGCCGTCAGTTACGATATCCGCCTCTCGCCCACGCCGATGGGCCGCCTGCTGTCGGGCTACGGCGTGGCGGAGGCGGGAACTTCCGGCACCATCCGCGGGCGGATCAAGCTGGAGGGGCGCGGCGATACCATCCACGATTCCCTCGCCACCGCATCCGGGCGGCTGGCTTTCGTGATGCCGCAAGGCACGTTCTGGACCCGCAACGTGCAGCTGGCCGAACTGGACCTCGGCACGTTCGCGTCGAAGATGTTCGAGGGCAAGCTCAAGAAGCCGGTCGAGATCAACTGCGGACTGGTGGCCTTCACCGTTCGCGGCGGACTGGCGGCGGCCGACCCGATCCTGATCGACACCAGCAAGAACGTCATCACCGGGCGCGGTGGCTTCAGCTTCGATACCGAGGCGGTAGACCTTGCGATCCGTGCCGACGGGAAGAAGTTCAGCCTGTTCTCCGGCCAGTCGCCCGTCGGGATTCATGGCCACTTCGCAAAGCCCTCGCTCGACATCGTCAGCAAGCAGCTGGTCGGCCGGGCCGGGGTGGGGCTCGGCCTTGCGGTGGTTGCCACGCCGGTTGCCGGGCTGCTCGCCTTCGTGGACGTGGGCGACGCCAAGTCCGCCGCCTGCGGCCCGGTCCTCGCCGGGGCGACAGCCGCCGCGCAGCGCACCTCCAGGGGCAAGCCGCGCGACGATCTGGGCAAGGCGGACAGCCGGAAAAAGTGATGGAGACCTTTCGAACGAAAGCGATTTTTGCGCGGCGCCCCCCTTGCGCCTCGTCCCGGCCGAGGCACGGCTCGCCCATTAACGCCCCACATTTGCGGTAGGCGTGCCTATGGGGGCGGTCCATCGCTTGATGCCCTGACGGGTATCGCACCCTTTCACGGCCGCCCTGCGGCCGCTCCCACCGGCTGATTGTGGCGCGCCCTTGCGTGCCTGCGCCGGTTCCATCGGAGACGTACATGACCAAACCCCATGCGCATCATGCGCATTTCGGCTGGTTCAAATCCAGCCGCGACCTCGTCGTAGACGATGTCACGCTGGTGGACCGTTCGCAGCTCAATCGCGCGGTTGCCGCCGCCGCGCTCGGCAATGCCATGGAATGGTTCGATTTCGGCGTTTACGGCTACATCGCGGTCACCTTGGGTCATGTCTTCTTCCCCACCGGCAATCCCGCCGTCCAGCTTATCGCCACGCTGGCGACGTTCGCCGCCGCCTTCCTGGTGCGGCCGCTCGGCGGGCTGGTGTTCGGCCCGCTCGGCGATCGGTACGGCCGCCACCGGATCCTCGCGCTGACGATGGTGATGATGGCCGTGGGCACCTTCGCCATCGGCCTGATCCCTTCCTACGCGAAGATCGGCATGGCCGCGCCGCTGCTGCTGCTGCTGGCACGGCTGGTCCAGGGTTTCTCGACCGGCGGGGAGTACGGCGGCGCCGCGACGTTCATCGCCGAATACTCCACCGACCGGAACCGCGGGCTCATGGGAAGCTGGCTGGAGTTCGGCACGCTGGGCGGCTACATCGCCGGGGCCGGCACGGTAACCGCGCTGCAATTCGCGCTGAGCGATGCCGACATGCTGGCCTGGGGCTGGCGCATCCCGTTCCTGATCGCCGGCCCGCTTGGCCTGCTTGGCCTCTACATGCGCCTGAAGCTGGAGGAAACGCCCGCCTTCCGCATCTATTCGGAGCAGGCCGACAAGCGCGAAAGCGAGCGCCCCGGACTGCGCGCCCTGTTCAGGGGCCACTGGCGCCAGCTTCTGAAGTGCGCCGGGCTGGTGCTGGTGTTCAACGTCACCGATTACATGCTGCTCACTTACATGCCCAATTACCTGAGCGTGACGATGGGCTATGCGGAGAGCAAGGGGCTGTTGCTGATCATCATCGTCATGCTGGTGATGATGCCGCTCAACGTGCTCGGCGGCCTGTTCAGCGACCGGCTGGGGCGGCGGCCGATGATCATCGGGGCCTGCGCGGCACTGTTCCTGCTGGCGATCCCTTCGATGCTGCTGATCGGCACCGGCAACGACTGGCTGATCTTCCTCGGCCTGATGACGCTGGGCGTGGCGCTGGTCTGCTTCACCAGTTCGATGCCCTCGACCCTGCCGGCGCTGTTCTACACCCCGGTGCGCTACAGCGCGCTGTCGATCGCGTTCAACCTCTCGGTCTCGCTGTTCGGAGGGACGACGCCGCTGGTCACGGCATGGCTGGTCGAACGGACCGGCGATCCCCTCGTACCCGCCTATTACCTGATGGCAGCCGCCACCATCGGCATCGCCACGATGCTGCTGGTCCGGGAAACCGCCGGGATGCCGCTGCGCGGATCACCCCCCGCGGTGGAGACCAGGGCCGAGGCGATCGCCCTTGTGCGGAGCGACCAGCCGGTCACGGTGGACAGCAGCATGCCCCGTGCGCCCGAACCCGCTGCCGCCCCGGTCGGCGCGCTTCCCGCCTGACGCCGCGCTGACAGATGAAGCGATGGCGGCGGATATGCGCCGCCGCCGTCGCTCACGCGGCTACTTGCGCTTGGCCGGACGCAGGGCCGGCGCGGGATTGTCGAAAATCCAGTTGAGATAGGCCGCGATGCGGATGCCCGCCCGTTCGAGCCGGTCGTCCACCTCCTTGCGGTGCTGATAGGCATAGTCCCACGAAAGCGCGGGGTCTGCCGGGTAGATCGTCTTGCGCAGGGCGATGCTCTCTCGCACCCAGACGGCCGGGTCGCGCTCGTTCCATTGCACGACCTGCTCGGGCGTGATCGCGCGGGACAGCCAGCCCGCATATTCCGAATAGGACAGCGATCGCTGTTCGATCAGCCCCGAATCCCACACCGAATGCAGGTTTGTGGCATTGCCGAACCACGTCACCTTCACGGTGTTGCCGCCGCGATCGTCTCCGCCACCGGCATGGAGCGGCTGGTGCAGGTCGCCGATGATGTGGACGATGAAACGCAGCGCCGTGCGCCGGTCTTCCTGCGAGGCCTGCGGATCGCGCAAGGTCGCCGTGAAACGCGCAAGCGCGGTCAGCGCGTCGCCTTCGGGCGGGGCGTCGGACGGCTTGTAGGCGTCGCCCTCGCGCACGGTGACGTAGTGCCACGGGCTGGCCGTCTTCTTCCAGAATTCGGCCGGATCGGACTTCATGTCGTCGGGCCAGGTCGCGGCTTCGGCCAGATCCTCGGTCCCAAGCAGGATCCTGACATTGGCGCGGGCCATGCCGCTCAGGTTCTCCTGCGCGATGGCGCCGGTGATGCGATGGCCGATCGGCCCCCAGGCCTGGGCCGGGGAAGCCATTGCGGCAGCGGAAACGATTGCAAAGGTGAGATAACGCATCGGGCGTCCATACAACAACGCTATCGCCCTGCCACGCCCGGATTTTCAAATGTGGACATTGCACGGGACGCACGCCATGGCGCGCGCCATCGATTGTCCGGTTCATCGAGCCTTAAGCACGATTCGGGCTGATCGCCGCTCTCGTATCCCGCCCGCCGTTCATCCCTTCGGACAAGACGCAATGCCTTCGACGCAGCCATCCTGGTCCGTGCCAGCTCCTTCCGGCACGGCTTTCGGCGATCCCGGCCCTGCAGGCCCGGTTCCCGCCTGCGCCGCCGGCATGGTGACGGCCCCGTCAGCCACCGCGCCGCGCCCGGCACAGGCGTTCATCGTGCGCGGCCCCGCGATCAGGCGGCATTTCCTCGCGGGACTGCTGCTCAGCCTTGTCGTCCTGTCCGTGCTGATGCATTTCGCCCGGCTTCACATCGATCCGCTGCGCGCCAGCAACCTGCCGTACTATGCGGCGGGACTGGTGGCCGCCGCGCTGCGTTTCGCGCTGCCCCGGACAAGCTGGCGCCATGCGGAGGCAGTGGCCCGATTCAGCGAATACGCAGCGCTCTTCACGCTCATCTCGCTCATGGGCGCTACCGCCAGCTACCCGGTCGCCGCGCTGACCCACGGCTATGCCGACGTGGCCCTGCAGCGAATGGACATGGCCATGGGGTTCGACTGGCTCGCATGGTACCGGCTGGTCGCGGCCCACCCCGCGCTCCAGTTCCTGGGAACGGTGGCCTATCGCAGCATCTACGTGACGCCCGTGCTCCTGCTCTGGACCGCCGCCCGCAGCGGTCGTCAGGACGAGGCCTACCGGTTCATCGCCGGGTTCTGGCTGGCGGCGATCGTCACGCTGGTGGTGTTCAGCCTCATGCCCGCAGTCGGCCCGTTCTCGCACCTCTGGCACGGGCCGATCGCCTACATGCCCGAAAGCGAGCTGTGGCAATCGGGCCTGATCCCGGCCCTGCGTGCCCATGCCGTGCATGTGGTGGACCTCGGCCAGTTGCGCGGCATCGTGTCCGCGCCCAGCTTCCACACGGCCGCCGCCGTCCTCTATATCGTGGCAGGCTGGCGCAACGCATCGCTGCGCTGGCCGATCGTGGCGCTCAATGCGGCCATGCTGCTCTCCACCCCGGTGGAGGGAACCCATTACCTGATCGACATGATCCTCGGCGCGGTGGTGGCCTCGCTCTCGCTCGCCCTGATCCGCCTTTACGAGCGCATCGCCGCAAGCTGAAAACGGCGGCGGCCTTACTCCGGCGCCTTTTCCGACTGGGCAGCAGCAAGCAGCCGGGCGCCCGGACCTTCGGATGCGAGCTGATCGCCCGGATTGCGCAGCGGACAATCCTCCAGCGAGAGGCATCCGCAACCGATGCAACTATCCAGCTGGTTGCGAAGCTGGATCAGGCTGGTGATGCGCTCGTCCAGCATCGCGCGCCAGTCGCGGTTCAGGACGTCCCACTGCGCCGCAGTGATCGGCATGGCGGGAAAGCGGTCCAGATGTTCCTTGATGAGCGAAAGCGGCAGGCCCGCGCGCTGGGCGATCCTGATGATCGCCACGCGCCGCAATATCCGGCGTTCGTAGCGCCGCTGGTTCCCCTCGGTTCGCCAGCCTTCGATCAGGCCCTTCTTCTCGTAGAAGTGGATCGTCGACACCGGCACGCCGCTGCGCTGCGCCACTTCGCCCACGGTCAGCGACCGGCTATTTTCCGCCACCCTCTATTCCTCAATCATGGTTCAGGATTTCCACGCGCGTATAGCCGTTAAAACCGCGCGAACATAATCGCTAAACACCGGCATCCTGATCGGAAAATACGATATTGACCTTAACTATAGTTGAGGTTGTAAGAGGCGTGTCGGCTTGCTCCGCGCAAGCTTCCCCCCATGGGAAATCCCCAAGAGGAGCCGACATGATCCTGTTTTACGAGCCCTTGAACCCGGCGATCCGTACGCCGCTCGGCAAGTCTGCCGCGCACCGGATGGGGACCGGGCGGCAAGCGCCGCCCTGCACCGCCGCGCTTCCCCAGGCGGATGGCGGCACCTCCGGCCATGGCATGGCGGGGTGACGGCCATGGAGGAGACTTCGTCAGGCGAAACGCGCGCCCGGCCGGTTCGTACCATAGCGGTCACCGGCGTCGCCCTCGCCGCTCTTCTCGGCGGCCTTTTCCTCTGGCGCGGGCTGCGCAGCGGCGCCGAGGAGCAATGGCCGCAGCAGGCCGTCCCTGTCGCCGCGGTGATCGCCACGCCGCGCGAAGTGCCTCAGGCGATCGAGGCCATCGGCGCCTTGACGGCGGTGCGCGAAGTCACGCTTTCGCCGGAAGTGGCGGGACGCGTTTCCGCGATCCAGTTCGAAGCCGGGCGGCAGGTCTCCGCCGGAGACCTGCTCGTGCAACTCTACGACGGGCCGGAACGCGCCGACAGGCAGGCGGCGGCGGCCCGGGCGCAGTTCTCGCAGCTTCAGTTCGCCCGCTCGAACGGACTGGCGCCCACCGGCGCGGAACCGCGCGAACTGCTCGAACAGCGCCGCGCCGAACGCGACCAGGGCCTGGCATCGGTCAGGCAGATCGACGCTAGGCTGGTGCAGAAGCAGGTGCGGGCGCCTTTCGCGGGGCAGCTCGGCATCCGCCGCGTCAATCTTGGCCAGTATCTCAACCCCGGCGATCCCGTCGTCACGCTGACGGCGCTCGATGCGCTCTACGTCGAATTTGCGGTTCCGCAGCAGGAACTGGCGCGGCTCAAGCCCGGTGCCGGCGTCGCCGTCTCCACCGACGCCTTCCCCGGACGCACTTTCACCGCGCGCGTCAATGCCGTGGAGCCGCAGATCGGCAAGGACACGCGCAACGTCACGGTGCAGGCCCGGCTCGCCAATCCCGATCGCGCGCTGCGACCCGGCATGTACGTCACCGCCGCAATCGCCCTGCCTCCGCGCAAGGACGCGCTGGTGGTGCCCGCCACCGCGATCCAGACATCCGCACAGGGCGACAGCGTGATCGCGGTGCGCGGCAGGGATGCCCGCAAGGGCGGCACGGCGGAGATCGTGCCGGTGCAGATCGGCACGCGGATCGGCAACGCGGTGGTCGTGACAGACGGCATCCGCGCGGGAGACGTCATCGTTTCCGAAGGCCAGCTTCGCGTCCAGCCCGGCGCGCAGGTCAGGGTCACCAGGCTTTCCGCGCAGGAGGCCCGCTGACATGCGCTTCACCGATCTGTTCATCCGCCGCCCGATCCTGGCGATCGTGGTCAGCCTGCTGATCCTGCTCGTCGGCCTGAGCGCGGTCTTCGCCCTCCAGATCCGCCAGTATCCGCGCATGGAAAGCGCCACGATCACCATCGACACCGGCCTTCCCGGCGCGACGCAGGACGTCATGCAAGGCTTCGTGACGACGCCGATCGCCCAGTCCATCGCGACCGCCGGCGGCATCGAATACCTCACCTCCACCTCCACGCAGGGGCGGAGCCATATCGCCGCCAAGCTCGTGCTCAACGCCGATGCCGACCGCGCCATGACCGAGGTTCTCGCCAAGGTGCAGCAGGTCAAGTACCGGCTGCCGGAAGGCGTCACCGATCCGGCCATCGCCAAGATCACCGATGGCGCCTCGGCCATCCAGTACGTCGCTTTCACCAGCGAGCGGCTTTCCGCCTCGCAGATCGCGGACTTCGTGAACCGCGTGGCGCGCCCGCTCATCACTTCGGTGCCGGGCGTCGCCTCGGCCGAGATCAGCGGCGGCGCGCCGCCCGCGATGCGCATCTGGGTCGATCCCGTCAAACTCGGCGGACGCGGCCTTACCGCCGGCGATATCGGCGCGGCCCTGCGCGCCAACAACGTCCAGGCCGCCCCCGGACAGCTCAAGGGCGCGAGCACCGCGATCAACATCACCGCGGGCACGGACCTGCGGGATGTGGAATCCTTCCGCCAGATGGTCGTCAAGGGCGGCTCTTCCGGCGGGCTGGTGCGGCTTGGCGATGTCGCCACGGTCGAACTCGGCGCCCAGAACTACGACGCGCAGGCACTTTCGGCGGGGCACAAGTCCGTAACCGTGGCGATCGCTCCCACACCGGACGGCAATCCGCTGGAAATCGTGGCCGGCGTGAAGGCCCTGCTGCCGCAGATGCAGCGCGTCGCCCCGCCGGGTCTCGAAGTCCGCAGCCAGTTCGATACCGCGCACTTCGTGGAAGCCTCGATCGACGAGGTGGAACATACGCTGATCGAGGCGGTGGCCATCGTCATCGTCGTGATCTTCCTGTTCCTCGGCACGTTCCGCGCCGTCATCATTCCTGTCGTCACCATCCCGCTTTCGCTGCTGGGCACGGCGGCACTGATGCTGGCCTTCGGCTTTTCGCTCAACCTTTTGACCCTGCTGGCGATGGTGCTGGCGATCGGCCTGGTGGTGGATGACGCCATCGTCGTGGTGGAGAACATCCACCGCCATATCGAGGACGGCGCCAGCCCGATCGAGGCCGCGCTGCTAGGCGCGCGGGAGATCGTCGGCCCGGTAATCGCGATGACCATCACGCTGGCGGCGGTCTATGCCCCCATCGGCCTGATGGGCGGGATGACCGGCGCGCTGTTTCGCGAATTCGCCTTCACGCTGGCCGGTTCGGTGATCGTCTCGGGCGTGATCGCGCTCACTCTGTCGCCGATGATGAGCAGCCGCCTGCTTCACGCCAAGATGGGCGAGAGCAGGCTGGAAAAGGCGCTGGAGCGCGCCATGCACGGCCTTACCGCACGGTACGACCGCCTGCTGGGCCGCACTCTTGCCGCACGGGGGGCCGTGCTTCTGGCGGGCGTTGCCATAATGGGCGCCAGCGTGGTGTTCTTCACCGGCGCGGCCCGCGAACTCGCCCCGCAGGAGGACATGGGCTACGTCTTCGTCCAGACCAAGGCCCCGCAATACGCCAATGTCGATTACACCGCGCGGTTCAGCGCCGAAGTCGAGGCGCTGTTCCACAAGGTGCCCGAATATGCGGACAGCTGGTTCGACATGGGCGGCGCGAACGGCGCCAACATGGGCTTCGGCGGCATCATCCTGAAGGAATGGGCGGACCGCACCCGCAGCGCCGATCAGGTTCAGGCCGAGATCGCCGGGTCGGCCGCCGCCGTCACCGGGGTCTACACCGCCGCATTCCAGGACAGCCCGCTCCCGGCGGGCAGCGGCGGCCTGCCGGTGCAGATGGTGATCCGCTCGTCTGACGAGTTTCCCGAAATCCATCGCACGCTGGAAGCGCTCAAGGGCGCGGCATGGGGCAGCGGGCTATTCGCCTTCGTCGATGCCGACCTCGCGTTCGACAGCCAGGAAGCCCACGTCGCCATAGACCGCGCCAAGGCGGGCGAACTGGGCGTCTCGATGGCGGAGATCGCCGATACGCTGGCGCTGATGGTGGGCGAAAACTACGTCAACCGGTTCAACTGGCATGACCGGTCCTACGACGTCATCACCCAGGTCCCGCAGGACCGGCGCCTGACGCCGGACAGTCTCGGCGGCTTCTACGTGAAGACCGGGTCCGGCAGTCTCGTGCCCCTGTCCACCGTGGCCAGCATCACCATCAATCCCCAGCCCAACAAGTTGCCGCAATTCAACCAGATGAACTCCGCGACGATCTCTGCCGTGCTGATGCCCGGCGTCACGATGGGGCAGGCGGTGGACTTCCTGAAGGCCCAGCCGCTGCCGCCGGGCATGACCGTCGACTGGCTGTCCAACAGCCGCCAGTACGTGCACGAGGGCAACCAGCTCACCGTCTCGTTCGCCTTCGCGCTGGTGGTGATCTTCCTCGTGCTGGCCGCCCAGTTCGAAAGCTTCCGCGATCCGCTGGTCATCCTCGTCACCGTGCCGCTCGCGGTCTCGGGCGCGCTGGTGCCGCTCTACCTCGGGTTCACCACGCTCAACATCTACACGCAAATCGGCCTCGTCACCCTGATCGGGCTGATTTCCAAGCACGGAATTCTCATGGTCTCCTTCGCCAACGAAATGCAGCACGCCCACGGCTGGAACCGCGCCGAAGCGATCCGCCATGCCGCCGCCGTGCGCATGCGCCCGATCCTGATGACGACGGCGGCGATGGTCGCGGGCCTCGTTCCCCTGCTCTTCGCGGGCGGCGCGGGCGCGGCCAGCCGCTTTGCCATCGGCATCGTGGTGGTCATGGGGATGCTGATCGGCACGCTGTTCACGCTCTTCGTCCTGCCCACGATCTATACGCTGCTTGCCGGAGATCATCGCCCGAAAGCCCTGGCAGAGGCCGACAGCGCGCCTGGCGAAGGAGGGCTGGCCCATGCGTAAGCGCCCGATCGCAGCCGCGCTCTGCACGCTGCTCGCCGCAGCCTGCGCGGCGGGGCCGGACTACCGCCGCCCTGCCGCCCCCGCCTCGGCCGGAGAAGCCTTCGTGACCCGCGCAGAGGGGATCGATCCGGCGTCTCCCCTGCCCGACGACTGGTGGCGGCTCTACAACGATCCCGTGCTGGACGATCTCGTCGCCCGCGCCTTTGCCGCCAACACGGATCTTCGCGCGGCATCCGCCAACCTCGCCAAGGCACGCGCGGTCCTGTCCGAAGCGCGCGCCGGGCACCTGCCTTCGACCGCGCTTTCGGCGGGCGGCGGCTACGGCGATTCCGTGCAGTTCGGCGGTGGACAGGGCGGATCGGCCCAACTGGCAGGCGCTCAGTGGTCCGGAAACGCTTCCGCATCGCTGTCATGGGAAGCCGACCTGTTCGGCCGCGTGAGCCGCACAGTCGAGGCCGCGCAGGCAGATACGCAAGCGGTCGAGGCCGCGCGCGACGGCGTGCGCGTGCTGGTGGCGGCGGAAACCACCCGCGCCTATCTCGGCGCCTGCGCCAATGCCCATGCGCTGGAGGTCGCCCGCGAATCCGCCGCGGCATCGGCCCGCAGCCGCGATCTGGTTTCCGCGCAGGAGAAGGCAGGCTCAGCCGCCCGCTTCGATGTCGAGCGCGCCGCAACCGCCGCGGCCGGTTCCCGCGCCGCGATCCCGGCGCTGGAAGCGCAGCGGCAGGTCGCGCTGTTCGAACTGGCGGCGCTGCTAGGGGAGACACCGCGTTCCATCCCCGCTGCGGCGCAGGCCTGCTCCCGCCCGCCCGATCTCGCCGGCGCACCGCCCCTGCCGATAGGAGACGGCGCCGCACTGCTGAGGCGCCGGCCGGACCTGCGCGAGGCCGAACGACGGCTGGCGGCGGACACCGCGCGGATCGGGGTGGCGACGGCCGATCTCTATCCCCGGATCAGCCTTGGCGGTTTTGGCGGCTTCCTGCGCAGCGAAACGGTGAAGGGCAGTGATTCCCTGTCCTTCTCGCTCGGCCCGCTGGTTTCGTGGAGCTTCCCCAACATGGCGACCGCACGCACGCGGTTGCGGCAGGCCGAAGCGCAGGGCGACGTGGCGCTGGCGACGTTCGACGGCCGCGTGCTCACCGCCCTGAAGGAAGTCGAACAGGCGCTTGCCCGCGTGGCCCAGGGCCAGCGCCGTCTCGACGATCTTGCCGAAGCCGAAGCCAGCGCCCAGCGGGCGTGGGCCCTTGCCGACCTGCGCTACCGCGCGGGTTCGATCTCGCTGCTCGACCTGCTGGTGGCGCAATCGGCGATGCTGGAAGCACGCTCCGTCCATGCAGCCGCACTCACGCAGCTTTCGTCGGATCGGGTAGACCTGTTCAAGGCCCTTGGCGGCGGATGGCGTCAGGAAAGCACGGCGGAAAGCGCGAAACGCTGAGGTTCGCCCGCCCGCACCGACATTCGCAGCGCGCGCCATCCGGCGCGTCGATCCTCGCGAATGGGAAAAAGTGCAGCCGCAGGAATGCGCGCTGCGAATAGAGGCCGCTGGCGATGGCGGCGGCGCGGGCCGAAATCGACCATCCGCGCGGCAGGCCCCCTAACGGGCAACCTGCATCAGGAGTCCAAGGGTGTGCGTGCGATACACGCGCGCCCCTGGCTCTCAGGCAGCCAGCGGCAGTTCGCGGGCAACAGTCTCGGGCTCGGCAGCGACGGGCGCTTCGGCAGCAGCAGCGGTTTCCGCAAGAGCGGGCATGTGACGTTCGGCCATCACGACATCGCGGCGATAGGCGAAATAGAGGGACATCAGAGAGAACATCGGGATACCTCGTGAAGCAGCGTTCTGCTGCATTGCAACATGTCTGCTATGTGATCCCCGATGGCCCTCGCTGCAAATGCAAGCACCTCGCCTTCGGTTGCAAATCGCGCAACCCACCGATTTGGCCTTCCCCGAGCCGTAAAGTGTGCCCCTGCACGTCCAACGCAAGACGCGGCCTTCCGCTACGAAATGTCTTAAAACGTCCGATTTCTGCGGATTGAATGTCGATACAGGCGGATACCGCTGCCGGTTCGACTGCCATCCTCTTGGCAATCACGACGGCGAATTGGCCCCGATCAGGGTTGAGGCGCACGCTTGCGGTGACAACAACTCAGCCCTCCATTGCATCGCAACGGACGCGACATGCCGTGAGACTCGCGAAACTGCGCAAGGCAATTCACCCGAACCGCATTTGGTTGCACGAAGCGCAAGATTCAACGCGTAAAGCGGCATCGACTTGCGCGGCCCGGCCTGCGCCTCAGCAAACGGATCGATCCCCCCGACAGGCAGGCGACAGCGCGGCCCACCACCTCTTCGGGGGAGACCCGGCCCAGATCGACCGATGGCTGCGAGGCCGCACCATCGCCCGACAGCGCATATGTGCCGTCACCCGCCCGCCTGCCGAGCCGCTTGACCATCATCGGCTCTCCGCACCGGTGCACACAGACGATGTCGCCCTCACCCGGCGAAAACCAGCGCCCGCGCCGCCGCAGGAGGATGTAGTCACCCTCGCGCAAGGTCGGGAGCATGCTGCGCCCCCGGACCCGGACGAGCATCCAGCCAAGCCACCAGCCCGCGCTCACAGCACCGGGTAGACCACCTCGATCGACGGCGGATAGGGACAGGGACGGCGCACCGTCTCGATGTCCTTGGTCACCCAGAATATCTCGGCAAAGCGATTGACCAGTTCGACCAGCTTTTCGCCGTCGGCCCGGTGCACATCCTGCTTGCAGGCGCTGCCGACCATCATGATCCGGTGCGCCAGGTCGTGGATCTCGGGATATTTCTCGATCTGGGGCGCCTTGAAATAGTCGCCCCAGATAACGCGGATTTCGGACTTCACCTTCTCCGCCTCGATCTCCTTCATCGCGATGTTGCGCGACATGGTGTTGTGCCGGGACACCGGATCGGCATCGACCTTCGCCGCGATCTCGTGAAGGATATCCATCATCCGCACCACCGAAACGGCCGCGATCAGCGCCGGGCCGGGATCGTAGATCTTGCAGGGAATGTCGCAGTGGGCCTGGGCTTCCTCGATGCCGGGAATCCGGTCGAGCATGTTTCTGATGAAGAACATCGGCAATCCCTCAATGTCTGGGAGAAAACTCGTCAATGAACTGCAGCGCGATCGCGCGGGCACAGCTTCCATCCACCGCGACATTGCCGAAACGGCGACAAAGCGCGAACAGCAATCAGCCCGCCGCCAGCAGCAACCCGGCCCCGGCCGCGACACCGCCGACGATCCGGGCTGCCGACCGGGCGCGTCCCTGCGCAAGCCCCGCCATGGCCACGCCCGCCGCGATGCCTGCCGCATGAAGGCCGAGCGTGCCGGCAAGGAAGCCGAGGATATAGCGGCTGGACACCATCCCGTCCGCTTCGGCGCCGTGGGCATGGCCGTGGAGGAGTGCGGTGGCTCCGACAAGCACTGCCGCTGCCGCCAGCGGCAGGCGCGCCTGCAGCGCGACGATCAAACCGAGCGCGATAACCGATAGAGCGATGCCGAATTCGACGGCCGACGCGCCGATCGCCGCAGCGCCGATCGAACTGCCCGCCGCCATGCCGGCAAGGAACGTCGCCGGCAAAATCCAGATCGCCCGCCCGCCCAGTTGCACGGCGAGCAGACCCACCAGCACCATCGCCAGAACATGGTCGGCCCCTGACAGCGGATGCACGAACCCTTCGATGAAGCTGGCCTTATGTTCATGGCCCGGATGCGCCAGTGCCGTGGCGGGAAGCAGGAACGCGAAAGCAGCGGAAAGGACGGGGATCGAGGTTTGCATCCGCATGAACGGCTCCTTCCAGTAAGGGGACGAAGCCTATAATTCATGCTAATGATTCGCAATAGTATTTAAAGAACTGGTCTATCGGGCTTCCAGAACCATGTTGAACGGACCCTCCGTGGCCCGCCTGACAGCGTGGAAACCGCCGTCGTGAAGGATTTGCGCCAGCCTCGCTTCCCCGGCCTGCGCCCCGAGCCCCTCACCCACCTCCTGATCGAGCGAAGTCGGAACGCAGATCATCGTGGAGGCATTGTAATAGAGCCGCCCGACGGGGTTGAGATTGTCTTCTGGCCGGTCTCCCGCGATTGGCTCGACGATCATCCAGGTGCCGCCCTGAACCAGAATCCGCCTCATGTGAGCAGCGCAGCCGCGCGGATCGCCCATGTCGTGCAGACAGTCGTACATGGTCACGAGGTCGAACCCGGTTTCCACAATGTCCTTCGCCTTGGCGACCCGGAAGTCGACCCGTTCGGCAAGGCCATGTTCGGCAGCATGGCGACGCGCTTCCTCGATCGACGGTTCGTGGAAATCGTATCCGGTGAAATGGCTCTCGGGATAAGCCTTTGCCATCAGCAGCGTGGAGAATCCCACGCCGCAGCCCACGTCCGCAACCGCGGCGCCGGCGCGCAGCCGCTGCTCCACACCGTGAAGTGCGGGTATCCAGTTCTGCACGATGTTGTTGACGTAACCGGGGCGGAAAAATGCCCCCGTGGCACAGAACAGGCATCCGGCATGGTCGCCCCAGCGCACCCCTTCCCCGGTTCGAAAACACGCCTCCACCTTCGGTTCGGCCTCGATCATCGCGGCGGCAAGTTCGAACGCTCCGGCAAGATAGACCGGACTGTCCCGGTGAACGAACACCATCGCCTGCTCGGGTGAAAGGCTGAACCTGCCGCTCGCCGGATCGTAGGCCAGATAGCCGTTCGCCGCCTGCGCCATCGCCCATTCGCGGACATAGCGTTCGTGAAGACCCCCGGCCCGGCCTGCCAGTTCCTCGGCCGAAGCCGGTGCCTGCGCCAGCGCATCGAACAGGCCAAGTCGTATTCCGATCCTGACGGTAGGCACGCTGAGCGCGCCGCCGAGATCTCCCAGCATCTTTCCGACAAAGGCATGAAGCCTCGCCTCGTCGAGCGGTTCCGTCATGGCACCCTCCAGCGACTCTTTCAGTTGCTGCTGGCGCCGGAGACTAGCACATCGGGCGCGTCACGCGGCGCGCCGGAGGTGTGACTATTATGGATGAACCCGATGCGAAGCGAAGGCGGGAAAGCGGCTGCTTCAATCCTCGGCCTGCACGGCGGCCAGGCTTTCCCGCACACGGGCTAGCGCCATTTCCACCGGCTCCCGTTCGCCCATCAGCGCGAAACTGCCGTTGATATCGAACACGCAGTGGCCATGGACCGTCGCCACCAGCGACCGCGCCAGCCGGGGCGCCTTTGCCCGCAGGTCCGCAGGGAGGACTTTCTCCACTTCCTCCACCACGAGATCGGTCAGCCTGCCCCGGATCAGGTCATGCTCTTCGGGAAGGCCCATGTCAGGCGGCAGGTGATGGTCGTAGATCGCCGTCCAGGCATTGCGATTGGCCCGCGCAAAACCGAAATAACCTTCCACCAGGCAGCGCACGCGATCCTCGCCCGAAGCGGCCAGCGCTTCGCGCATGTAGTCCGTCCACAATACGAAAGTGCGCGTATTGATGGCGATGATGAGCTGGTCGTAATTGCCCATCACGTTGTAGAGCGTGCCGATCGAGTAGCCGATCCGCTTCGCCACCTCGCGCGCGGAAAACCGCGAAAAACCGACGTCGGCCATGTGCTTGTGGCCTTCGACGATGAGCATCTGCTCCAGCTCCTGGCGGCTGTGGTCGGATCGTCTTCCCATGGCCGGCGATTCTAATCGCCTCTTAAAAAATGTACAGCGTACAATTTTATATTGAACATCGCTTAATTACACGATAGCGCTTGCCGAACCTAGAGCGCGACCTTCCAAGATCGAGAGGACCGGCGATGACCAGCCCCGAAAGTTCCGAAGCACTGCCGTCCGGCGAACCTGCCGCCGATTGGCCCTTGCGATCCTGGGGCCTGGCCCTGCTGGGAGGGCTGGCCGGTCTCGCGGTCCACTGGATCGTCCGGCCGGACCGTGCGTCCGGCAATCTTGACGCCATGCAGCTGCGCATGGCGATGGCCACCTTCATCGGCATCGGCACGCTGATCTTCGGGTTTCTGGTCGAACGCACGCGCATTCACTGGAGCGTAGCCAGCGCGGCGATCGGTGCGGCGGTAGTGGCGCTGACGATCTACTGGAACGGTCCTTTCGGTGCGGCCAGGGGCGAGGAGCCGTGGCGGATCGTCTGCGCGGTGCTGGCCGTCGTCATTGCCGCCCCGCTGTTCCAGGCCTGGCGGGATGCGCGGACCGCTGCGGAAAGCGCGGATGAAGGGCGGCGTTTCGCCATTCCCTATCCCGAGGCTCATGGCCATGCCTGGACCAATGTCGTCCTGTGGTGCGCGGCCTGGGTCTTCGTAGGGGTGAGCTGGGCCATGGTGCTGCTGCTCGGGCAGCTGTTCCGCCTCATCGGCATCAACCTCCTTAACGACCTGATCGAAAAGAACTGGGCGATCCTGCTGCTTACCGGCGCCGCACTGGGGGCCGGCATCGGGCTGCTGCGCGATCGCGACGGCATCCTGCGGCTGCTCCAGCGGGTGGTGACGACGATCCTCTCGGTCCTTGCCCCGGTGCTGGCGATCGGACTGCTGGTTTTCCTTGCGGCGATCCCGTTCACTGGCCTTGCGCCCTTGTGGGATGCAACCCGTTCGACCAGCCCGATCCTGCTCGGCTGCGTGATCGGCGCCCTCTCGCTTGCCAATGCCGTGATCGGCGACGAAACCGCGCATGAGCCGCGCAGCCCGGTCCTGCGCGGCAGCGTCGCGGCGCTGAGCGTCGCCATGCTGCCGCTGGGCGTGATCGCCGCGATTTCCACCGGCCTGCGCATCCAGCAATACGGCCTGACGCCGGACCGGCTCTGGGCCGTGGTCTTCACCGGCATCGCCTGCGCTTACGGACTGGCCTACCTCGTCGTGCTGCTGCGCTGGAGGGTGGCGGCCGCGCCGCACCTGCGCATGGCGAACCTGCGCCTCGCAGGGGGGCTGTGCCTTCTGGCGCTTGTCCTGTCGACACCGCTGATCAACTTCGGCGCCCTTTCCGCGCAGGATCAGGTCGCCCGCCTGAACAGCGGCCGGACTTCGCCGGACAAGTTCGACTGGCGGGCCCTGCGGTTCGACTTCGGCCGCGCGGGCGAAGCGGCCACACGGAAGCTTGCCGCTGGCGGCTCTACGCCGGACATCCGGGCGGCCGCGAAAAAGGCGCTCGATGCGCAAAGCCGCTGGGCCATCGATCCGGTCTCGATAGAACAGGACAATCCGGTGATAGACCCGAAGCGGCTGCTCGTCCTGCCGCGCGGCACGCAGCTCCCCAAAGCGCTGCAGGAGCATCTGCTGGAATACAACGCCTGCTCGCTCGGCGATGCTTGCACCGTCCTGTACCAGCCGGGGAGCAAGGAGGCCGTGATCGTCACCGGCACGCAAAGCAACCTGTGGAAGCAGGAGGGCGGCAGGTGGAGCACCAGTCCGGCCCGCCCGCTTATCACCGGCAAGGAAGCGCACGACCGCATCGAAGCCGCGCTGAAAGCCGGACGCGTGGAAGTCCGCGAGGTAACGCGCCGCCAGGTCTTCGTTGACGGCCAGCCGCTGGGAGACGCGCTCGATTAGGTTGCAAGCACCCGCCCTGCCTGAACCCCGTTCAGGCAGGGACAGCTGCGAAAGGGCGCCGCCCTGCCAGGTGAAGCAGGGCGAGGTAGAGCAGGCTCGCGAAGACCGTGGCGTCAAGCGCGGGCACCGTGCTGATCGAGAAGTCATGATGCAACGCGATCGCGGCCAGACCGCTGGTGATCGCCCACGTCGCCACCGCCGGCCAGTGTATGCCCTGGAGGTTCTCGATCGAACGCGCGGAATCGGCGCCCCTGAACCTCGTCAACCCGTCGATCACATAGATCGCCGCGAAAGGCGGGATCGTTACGCCGAGAACGACGAGGAAGGGAATGAACCCCTCGATGATCCCGGCGAGCGCGAGGCCGGTGCCGATCACCGTGCCCAGCAGGATGAAGGCCCAGCGCGGCACGCGCGGGAAGGTCGCGGAAAGCGAGAGACTGGCGGAATAGAGGTTGAGCGAATTCAGCGTCCATGTCGGCATGACGAGCAGCAGCAGCGCCCAGGCACCGAAGCCGAAGCCGGTTATCATGCGCATGATGTCGGTCTCGCCCGTCGCCAGGGCGGCGATGCCCGCGCCCGCCATCAGCAGCGGCGCGGTGATCGGGTAGGACAGCGCCATGCTCATCACCGCGCCGCGCGGGGTCCGGGTATAGCGCGAAAGGTCCGGCAGGGTAGTGATCGTCAGCATGTCAGCCCCGATCAGCGCCGAAAGCGCTATGCCGAAAGTCATGTGGAATTCGCTCTGCGCGGGCGCGGCGAGCACGATCCCGTGGCGGCGGGCAGCTGCCACGCAGACGGCGACGATCATCGCCGCCAGAAGCGGCACGCCGATCATCGCCAGCCGGTCCAGCGCCCGGAAACCGACCAGGGTGGTCAGCGCCATCAGCACCGCGCCGCAGATCACCACGACCGGGAAATCGGGCGCGAACCCGAAGCCCTCGCCCGCGGCCGCGATGGCGTCCCCCAGAAACGAGACGTTCACGCCGAACCAGCAGAAATGCACCGCCGCGATGATGACGTTCACCAGTCCTGCCCCGCCCCGTCCGAACGAACGGCGGATCAGCAGATACGTGTTGAGCCGCGAACGGACCGCCACCAGCGAGGTGAGACAGCCGCCGAGGCACAGGCAGGCGCCGGCAAGGAAAGCCGCCAGCACCGCAGGCCACAGGCCCAGCGCCAGCGAGGTCTGCGCGCCGTTCAGGAACGTCGGCAGCGAGATCGAGAAGCTGGCGATGATCAGCGCCACCCGCCAGCCGCCCACGGTCAGTCGCTCCGGCAGCGGGGCATTGGCGTACTGGTCGCCCGGTTCGTGATGGGCGTCCGGGCCGCCTGCAGGCCCGCTCACGGTTTCAGCCAAGCGTCGATCTCCTCGATGGGTACATAGTCTTCGGCAAAACCGAACGCGCGCGGACCGACGAAGTCCAGCGCCCGCTGTTCGCGCAGGGCGGCCGGCGCCGCCGCCCCCACCACCTTGACGCGCTGGCCGTACTTCAGCCGCTCGGTGGTGATGCTGTCGGCAGTTTCCCGGTCCATCACCGTCAGGATATCGGGCACCATCGCCACCACCCGCCCGTCGCGGCGGGCGATGAGGTTCTCGTTCTGGAAATCCAGTTCCATGCGGCTCGTGCCGTCGAAACTCTCGAACGAGACCTGGCCTACCGAGAAACCGCCTCGCGTCTCGCGCTCGATATCCACGATCTTGCCGTCGAACAGTACGCCCGCATGGGGATAGAGCCCGGTGGCAGCCAGTGCAGCGAACATCGCGGCGAAGGGATCCTGCCCGCTCTCGCGCGCCTCGCGGATCGCGGCGCCGGCGGCCCGTGCCGCGCTGATCGTGCCGTGGATGGCATGGTCCTTCGCCTGCCGCCCGGTCAGCGGATATTCGACGAGGTGCGCGATCCCCCCCACCGCCACCGAAAGCGCGCGGGCGAGCCGTTCGTGCATGAGATTGTCGTCCGTCTCGATCAGGCTGAGCGCGCCGCAGGCCGAAGTCAGGATAGAGGGGCAGGCGGACAGGCCGCGAATGTTGAAGATCGCCATCTGCGATTCCGGGAAAGCGCGGCCCATGCCGTCGCAGTCCAGAACTGGAACGCCGAACTGCGCGGCGGCGAACAGGGGTGCCAGGCCGTTGCTGCCGCCGATCTCGATGGGGATCACCGCGTCGATCCGGCGCCCGACGATCTGCTCCAGCCGCTTCAGCCCGTCCACCGCCTCACGGCCGTTGGGCAGTTTCTCGACCGAGACGGTCGGCGCGCCGATCCAGCCGCAGGGCACCACGAGGGCATCGTCGGCCAGCGCATCGAGGCCGATCACCTCGAAGGGGCCGCGCCGCTCGAATTCCGCTTCGGCAAGGAGCTGCGCGTAGTAGGGATCGCCGCCGCCGCCCGATCCGAGGAAGGCGGCGCCGCGTGCAAGGTCGCCGAGGGCTTGACGGTCAAGCTTCATGAGGAACTCCGATGGCTGCCGCTTCGCCGCCCGCAGGAGCCTCAAAGGCAAGGTCCGCAACTGCGCGAACCCTTATCTGCACGGCGCGGCCCGGCAAGTAGCTGAGATAGGTTTCCTCGACATCAGCAAGGGTCAGGCTCGCCGGATCGCCGCCCGCCGCCAGCACTTGCTCCCGTGCGAGCGCGGCAACCTGCTCGATCGCCTCCTCGCGGGCCAGGGCATCGTAACTGACGACCCGCTCGACCTGCGCGCCGACCTGCGCGATGGCCGCGCCCACTGCATTGGCCACCACGGCATGAGGCGGGCGGATCACTTGCGCGGCACCGCCGAGGCTGTCGGGAATGAGGAAATTTCCGCCGCCCACGGCAAGGATCGTCACCTTGTCACGGCCGGTCTTCATGCGGTCCAGCCCCTCCTCGAGGATGGCGCGGATGCGTCCGTCAACCGCCGCCACGACCGCGTCGGACATGGCCGGGAGCAGTGCGGGATCGCCGAAATCGGCCTGCCCGGTGCGCAGCGCGATGTCGCTGGCCGTCAGGGTCTGGCCGCCGAACAACATCCCCTCCTGCGCGAGCCGGTAGCCCACCGAATCCGGGCCGACACGCAGCGCCGCCCCGGCCGGTTCCCCGGCTTCGTAAAGCGCGGGATCGAGGTGAATGCGCGTGCCGCCGCCGAGACCGATGGCCAGAATGTCCGGCATGCGGAAATTGGTCCGCGCACCGCCGATATCCACCGAAATCGAGGATTCGCGCGGATAGCCGGAAGCCAGCACTCCGATGTCGGTCGTGGTGCCGCCCACGTCCATGACGATCGCATCGGCCACGCCGCTGAGGAACGCGGCGCCGCGCATCGAATTCGTCGGCCCGGAGCCCATCGTCATCACCGGATAGGCTTCCGCCTGCGCGGCGGAAACCAGCGTACCGTCGTTCTGCGAGATGAACAGCGGCGCCTCGATCCCGAGAGCCGCCACGGCGCGGCCGAACGAGCGGACAACCCGCGTGGCCAGACTGGTGAGCGCCGCATTGAGGATCGCGGAATTCTCGCGCTCGATGAAACCGATCCGGCCGATCTCGCTCGAAAGGGTGATGGCGGCCTCCGGCCAGACCTCGCTTAGAAGCGCAGCGGCGCGCTGTTCCATCGCCGCATTGATCGGCGAGAAGGCGCAGCTCACGGCGATCGCGGCGATGCCGCGCGCCTTCAGGTCCAGCGCGGCATCCCGCAGCCGCACTTCGTCAAGCGGCGCCATTTCCCGCCCGTCCACCTCGTAGCCGCCGGGAAGCAGGTGATAGTGACGGCCGATGCAGGCGGCGAGGTCTTCCGGCCAGCCGGTCAAGGGCGGCAGCGCCTCTCCCGACGGGCTCGCAAGCCGCAGCACGCCGACACGGTCCAGTTCGCGCCGCTCCACCAGGGCATTCACGAAATGCGTGGTGCCGATCATCACGGACGAGACATGGGCCGCGCTCGTGCCGAAATCCTCCAGCACCGCGCGGATCGCGGCGGTAACGCCGCCCTCCACATCGGCCGAGGTCGGCTGCTTGGTCCAGGCGAGCACGCGCCCGCCGTCCATCAGTACCGCGTCGGTGTTCGTACCCCCGACATCGACGCCAATCCGCACACGAACCTCCTTGCAGCACCACGGGAAAGCAATGCCAACGGGGTAGGAGGCTGGCCGGGTCGGCGGCAACGCGCAAGACGGGTGCGGTTCGTGACAAAACGGGTAATCGGGCACACCGGCGCGGGTAGCGACCGCAGGCGGCAAGCATCGCCCCTTGAGCATCCCCGCTGCGTGACATAGGCTCCGCGAAGGGAGAGCACGCCTGAAAACAGTATAATCGGGTTTCGCGACAGGACGATGACGCGTGCATGAGTTGATCCGCACAAAGGTAGCCCCTCCAATCTGGCTGGGGAGCCAGATCCGCAGGGACATCCTGCTCGAACGGCTGGACGGCGCCCTGTCCCGGCGGCTGACGGTGATCCATGCTCCGGCCGGATACGGCAAGACCAGCCTGCTTTCGCAGTGGCGCAGCCGCCATGAACATGGCGCCATCGTCACCGCATGGCTTACCCTGGAACGGGAGGATTCGGACCTCCAGCGCCTGCCGCGCTACATCCTGCTCGCGCTGGACGAAGCGGCGGGGCAATCCGCCGGGGAGGACGGCGAAAACACGGCGGCCGACCTGCCGCCCCGCTCCGCCCTTTCCGCGATCGTCAACCGTATCGCGCGCGAACCTCGCCCGGTCGTCCTCATCTTCGACGATTTCCATCGCGCGGAGGGCAGCGAGGTCAATGCCTTCCTCCAGTCCCTGATCCGGCTCGCGCCCGGCAACTGCCACTTCGTCATCGCCTCGCGCGATTATCCCTGGCTGGGCCAGTCGATGCTCGCCGCCGAGGAACAGCTGATCGAACTGACCAGCGACGATCTAAAGTTCAACCGGTCCGAAGCCGAAGCCCTGCTGGACCGCGCGGACGTGCCGCCACTGCCGGACGACGTGCTGCAACGCCTCGTGGAACGTTCCGAAGGCTGGCCGATCGCGCTGCAACTCACCTCCCTCTCGCTCAAGCGCGGGATCGATCACATCAAGTTGATGGAGCGCTTCAGCGGCTCCAGTTCCGATCTTGCCCGCTACCTGTCGGAGCAGGTGCTCACATCGCTGCCGCCGGAAACGCAGGATCTGGTGATCCGCACCGCCCTGCTCGACCGGCTGACGGGAGAGGCGGTGAATGCACTGTGCGACCGGACCGACGGCTGGCTCGTGCTCGAACGGCTGGAGCAACAGGGCGTCTTCCTTGCCCCCGCCAGCGAGGCTCGCGAATCCTATCGCTACCACCAGCTTTTCGCCGAATATCTGCGCGACCGGCTGGCGCGGCAGGATCTTGCCCGGTTTCGGCTGCTGCATGGGCGCGCCGCGCGCCATTTCGCCGATTCCGGCGCGATTTCCGCGGCGGTCGAGCATGCCCTGCTTGCCGAGGACCGCGAACTGGTCGGCACGATCCTGGAAGAGAGCGGCGGCTGGCGCCTGATCCCGCAGGGCCATCAGGCCATGATCGAAACGGCACTCGGGCGGATATCCCCTCACCAGATCTCGGCCAGCGCAAGGCTGGGGCTCGCGGCGATCTACCTCCAGATCAAGCACGGCGAACTGGCCGCCGCACGAGAAGCCTATGACAGGCTAGCCGCCGAGGCCATGGACGGCGAAGTGCCGGCGGACCTGCGCACCGAACTGCGCGTGGTGGGTGACACTCTGGCCGATTACGAAAACCTGCCGGTCACGCTGGATGACCTGCTGGCGCGCGAGGCCCTGCTGCGCACCCTCCCCGCCGACGATCATCTCGTGCTTGCCAACTTCACCGAGACCCTCGCCGCCAAGTACCTCGAAGGTGGCTGGCTGGAGCGTGCGCTGGAACCGGTGCTCAACGCGCGCGGGCATTATCAGGCGCTGGGATCGCCTTATAGCGAGGTCTTCACTCACTTCCTCGAAGCGCGTATCCGCCATGCCCAGGGGCGCATCAACGATGCCGCCGCAATCATCGCCTCGGCCCGCACGCTGATCGAGGCCCATTTCGGCCCCCGTTCCGACCTTGCCGCCAATTGCGCGGCCTTCGAGGCGGAGATCCTCTACGAGCAGAACCGGATCGAGGATGCGGGCGCGCTGCTGGCCTGGGCGCTGCCGCACATGGAGCAGTCCGACGGCTGGGTGGACGTCTATGCCGCCGCCTACCTCACCGCCGCGCGCTGCGCGGCCGCACGCCATGCGCCGGAGGAGGCCTTCGCGATCCTGGAACGCGCGCAGGCCGTCGCCGCGGCCCGCCGGTTCCGGCAGCTCGCCCTGCTTGCCGCCCTGTGCAGGCTCGAAATCACGATCGCGGCGCAGGGCCCGCTCGAAACGGCAATAGACGCCGCCGGCGCCATCGGGCTGGACGGACTGGCGGACCAGATGGCGCTGGAATCGCCGCATTACCGCCCGGTCGCCACCGCCGCCGCGAAGTGCCGCGCGGCACTCAGGCTGGCGGCGGGCGATCATGCAGGCGCGCTTGCGGATATCGCAGTGCTCCGGCGCTGGGCGGAACGACACGGCGCCGGCCGCGCCTTGGTCGATATCCTCATCCTTCAGTCCCACGCCTTGCGCGAAGCGGGAGAAGAAAGCGATTCCCGCGCCGCTTTCGACGAGGCCGTAGGCAATGCCATGTTCCAGTCGCTGGTGCGTCCGTTCGTGGACTGGCGCGGCTTCGTGCAGGGCGCGCTGGATCATGCGGGCGGCGGAGCAGGCGAAGGAAACCGCTATCGCGCGCAGTTCCTTGGCGGACTGGCGCGTGCCTTGTCATGTCAGGCGCAGCCCCCGGACGACGGCGTGCTCAACGAAGCCGAAGCGGAAATCCTCCTTCATCTCAGCCATGGCTACTCCAACAAGGAGATCGCCCGGCTGATCGGCATGTCGCCCGATACGGTGAAGTATCGATTGAAGTCGATCTTCCGCAAGATCGGCGTCGACAAGCGCCGCGACGCGGTGCGCGTCTCGCATGAGCGGGGCCTGCTTCCGGGCGGGAGCGCTCCCGCCGAAGAGGCGGATTTACTGCCTCCAACCGGTGCCTGACCCTCTCCAGGCCGCGACCTTACCCGTCGAAACACCCCGATTACCCTGATTATGACGTGGTTCCCGGGCCGCCCTGTTGTTGAATGCGGGCTCAGCAGGAGGATCCTCCCGGAGGCCAGAACAACAGCCACGGGATCTGGTTCCACGTCTTTGAACAAGGGGAATAACATGGGCATCCCGTACAGCTCGCGAGGTCGCGTCCGCATGGCGCGCCTTCGCCTCACCGTCATGTCCGCCTGCTGCGGCGTCGCGCTCCTGCCGTCCGCGGTACTGGCCCAGCAGGCCGAGGCCGATCCGAAGTCCGACATCATCGTCACCACCGGCCGCTCCAACACCGGCACCAAGACCGACACCGACATCATGCAGCTGCCGCAGTCGGTCAGCGTCATCACCACCGAGGAATTCACCGACCGCGCGTCCGTGAACTTCCAGGATGTGTTCCGCTACAGCGCCGGTGTCTCCACCGAGACGCAGGGCGTGGATACCCGCGGCGACTTCTTCGCGGCGCGCGGTTTCGCCACCGTCCAGTATCTCGACGGCGTGAACCGGATGCCCAGCTTCGTCTACGGCGGCCGCCTCGACATCTTCACGCTGGAACGCGCCGAGGTACTGCGCGGACCGTCCTCGGTGCTTTACGGCGCGGGCGGTGCCGGCGGCCTGTTCAACGGCGTTTCGAAGCGTCCGCAGGAGACCTTCGGCGGCGAGGCCGATGTGATCGTCGGCACCGATTCGATGAAGCAGTTCAATCTCGACGTCACCGGCCCGATCACCGATGGCATATCCGCCCGCTTCGTGGGCGTGGCGCGCGATGCGGAGCTTCAGCAGCCCGGCCAGCGCAACGACCGCCTGCTGGCGATGCCTGCCGTGACCTTCAAGCCGGGCCCGGATACCGAGATCACGCTGATCGGCCTCTACCAGAAGGACCGCCTCGGCAGCCAGACCTACCTGCCCATCAGCAAGACCATCGGCGCGGACAACGACAGCGAGAAGATCTCGTCCGACACGTTCCTAGGCGAACCGGGCTTCAACCACACCGATACCGACTACAAGGCCGGCACGGTGCTGCTCACCCAGCGCTTCGGCCCGAACGTGACCTTCAGCAGCAGCACCCGCTACTTCGACACCGATGTCGACTATGCGGAAGTCTATGGGCTCGCCAGCTACTACGACGCGGAACGCACCCAGGTCGCCCGCGCATGGTACAAGCGGCTTGAGCATGACAAGGGCATCGGCACCGACAACCGGCTGCTGGTGAAGGTCAACACCGGCCCGATCGAGCACCAGTTGCTGGTCGGCATCGACTATACCCGCTTCAAGCAGTCCAGCGACGAAGGCTGGGCGTATGACCTTCCGCCGTTCGACATCTACGACCCCGTCTACGGCCAGGAAATCGACGCCTCGCTGTTCTACTTCACGCGCACCACCAACACCCAGCTCGGCGTCTATTTCCAGGACCAGATGCGCGCCTGGGACCGCGTCTCGCTCGTGCTGGGCGGACGGCATGACCGGGCCACGTCGAAACTCAACGGCGAGAAGCTGCCGACCAACAGCGCCTGGACCTTCCGCGCGGGTCTCGTCGCGGACCTCACCGACACGATCTCGCCCTATGTCAGCTATTCGGAATCGTTCCTGCCGGTGTTCGGCCGCAACGTGGAAGGCGTGAACTTCGTTCCGCGCACCGGCCGCCAGTACGAGGCCGGCGTCAAGTGGCAGCCCTTCCGGGGCGCGCTGCTTACCGCTTCGGTGTTCGATATCACGGAGAAGAACGGCGTCACCAGCGACCCGGACAACATCCAGAACCAGATCCAGACGGGCAAGGTCGGTTCGAAGGGCATCGAACTGGAAGGCACGCTGCGCATGCCCGGCGACGTGCAGGTCTCGGCCGCCTACACCTATCTCGACGCCAAGGTGCTTGAAGACACCACCGGCCGGGAAGGTTTCCAGGTCGCCAACCTGCCGAAACATGCCGCCTCGATCTGGGCTTCGAAGAACTTCGCCCTCACGCAGGACATCGGCGCCCGCATCGGCGGCGGCGTGCGCTATACCGGCGAGAAAGTGGACAGCTTCGAGAACTTCACGACGCCGTCTTACACGCTGGTCGATGCCATGTTCGAGGTCACTTACGGCAAGTGGTCGCTCGGCCTGAACGCCAGCAACATCTTCGACGTTCAGACCTACACCTTGTGCAACTACGATCCCAGCGCGACCGAGGGCTACTGCTACCTCGGCAAGGACCGCACCGTAATGGCGACGCTGCGCCGCTCGTTCTGACAATCCACCCTGCCTGCGGGAGCCGGCCCTCACCGGCTCCCGCTTTTCCGCCTGACGGCGTACCGAATTCAAGGACTTCCCGCGCATGATCCGCTCCGAGCACGCCCCCTTCCGCATCGCCATGCGCCGCGCGATTGCAACGCTTTCGCTGGCGGCAGCCTCGACGACCGCGCTCACCGCGCTGGCGCCCGCGCCGGCCATGGCGATGGCCGAGGGCATGGCCGATCTCATCCTCACGAACGGACGCATCTACACGGTGGACGAAGCGCATCCCTGGGCCGAAGCCGTGGCCGTCCGGGACGGGCGGATCATCGCCGTGGGCACCGCGAAGGAAGTGGCGGCCCAGAAGAATGCGCAGACCCGCGTGGTGGACCTCAAGGGACGCCTGCTGCTGCCCTCCTTTGGCGATGCGCACAACCATCCCGTGTTCGGCGGCATGAGCCATGCCCGCTGTTCGCTTCACGCGGGCAAGTCGATCGACGACTATCGCCGCATCATCGCCCGGTGCATCGCCGAAAATCCCGAAACCGGCCCGAACGGTGGGGTCATCTTCGGGGTCGGCTGGGAAGACGGCCTGTTCCCGCCAAACGGCGTTCCCACCAAGGACATCCTCGATGCGCTGTCCACCACCCGCCCGCTGATCTTCCGCTCGGTCGGCGGGCACAGCCTCTGGGTGAATTCCAGAGCGCTCCAGCTTGCCGGTATCACCAAAGCCACGCCCGACCCGGTGAACGGCAAGATCGACCGCGACCCGAAGACCGGCGAACCGGTCGGCGGCCTCCAGGAAGCCGCGCAGGCGCTGGTCGACGGGATCATGCCGGAAACCACTGCACAGGATCTCCAGGATGCCATCGCCTACACCGTGCGCCACTTCAATTCGCTCGGGATCACGAGCTGGCACGATGCCGGGATCGAGTGGGAGGACGACGGCTCCAGCGCGGTGATCGACGCCTACAAGGCCGTTGCCGACAAGGGCGCACTGACCGTCGATGTCGCCATCGACCTCAAGTGGAAGAACGACAAGGGACTGGAACAGCTTCCCGGCCTGCTGCGCGCTTCCGAGCGCGCCCGCACGCTCGGCATCACCGCGCGCAGCGTGAAGTTCTACATCGACGGCGTGATCCCCCAGCAAACCGCCTACATGCTCAAGCCTTATGAAGGCACGCAGGAAGTGGGCAAGCCACAGATCCAGCCGTCCGTGCTGGCCGCCGCCACGACCGCGCTCGACGAAGCGGGCATCCAGTCGCACTACCACACCATCGGCGATGCCGCCGTGCGCGAGGCGCTCGACGCCGTTGCCACCGCCCGCAAGTTCGACGGCACCGCCGATACCCGGCCGATGATCTCGCACATGAACGTGATCGACCCGGCCGACCAGCCGCGCTTCGCACGCCTCGGCGTAACCGCGATCTTCCAGCCGCTCTGGACCTGCAACGAACCCTACATGGATCTTACCAAGGAGCGCATCGGCCCGGTCCGCTCGCAGTACATCTATCCGGTGGGCAGCATCGAGAAGTTCGGTGGCCGCGTGGCTTACGGCGCGGACTGGTCGGTTGCCTCAGCCGATCCGCTGCTGGGCATCGAAGTCGCCCTCACCCGCATCGCCCCCGGCGAGGATCGCGCGCCGCTGGGCGCCTCCGAAGCCGTGACCCTCGCGCAGGCAGTGCGATCCTATACGCTGGACGTTGCCTATGTGAACCACCTCGACCAGGAAACCGGCTCCATCGTGCCCGGCAAGAGCGCCGATTTCGTGGTCCTGGACAAGGATATCTTCCGCCTTCCGGCCCGCCAGATCGGCACGGCCAAAGTCATGGTCACGCTGTTCAAGGGCGCGCCGGTGCACGGCGATCTCGCGGCTCTGGCCAACTGACATGGGACTGTTCGACCCGCGCGGCCCTGAAGACGTGGCCCGGCTCGTGGCGGAGGAAGTGCTCGGCCTGGTGACGACGCACGACGACCTCGGCTATCTGGCGACGCCGCTGCCCCTGCTTGCGGAAATCGACGAAGACGGCGCGGTGACCGGCTTCGTCGGCCACTTCGCCCGCGCGAACCCGCATTGCGAGCGGGTTCGCCAGACACCGCGCGCACTCGTGACCTTCCTGGGGCCGCATGGCTACATCTCCCCCTCGATGGTTTCCGCGCCCGGTTGGGGGCCGACCTGGAACTACCGTTTCGCGCAGTTCGAAGTGGATATCCGGCTTGAGGAGGAACGCGCGCCGGAAGCGATCCGCGAACTGGTCTTCGCCATGGAAGGCACCGCCTGGGACGTGTCCCGCATGGGCAGCAGGTTCGGCGAACTCGCACGCCATGTCGTTGCGTTCCGGGCAAGCGTGGTATCCAGCCATGCGCGCTTCAAACTGGGGCAGGACGAAACCCCGCAGACATTCGGCGAAATCGTGGACGCGCTCGGCTCCTCCGCGCTCGCCCGTGCCATGCGCGATCAGGTTTCAACCGCCCAGAACGCCTGAAATCCGGACGGGCGGGCCTGCCTCCCGGCAGGCTTGATCGTCCCGCCCGTTTTCACAAAGCGAAAGTTCGCATTCGCCGGTTCCATGCCGAAGTGTCAGGGTGGCATTCTCGATCATGCAGGGAACCAGAAAATGGCCGCCAAGGGGAACAGCCACATTCGCGAGATTTCGGCGAAGTGGGACGAAGTGCTGCTGGTTTGCCGCAAGTGCAGCAGGAAATTCCCCGGCGGTTTCGGCAAGAAGGGCGAACAGCGGCTTGAAAAAGCGCTCAAGTCCGAACTGAAGACGAAGGGCCGCTACAAGGTGGTGCCGGTCTCCTGCCTGGATATCTGTCCGAAGCACGCAATCTGCCTGGTCAGGGCGAGCGAACCAGGAACCGTCCATCTGATCAAATCTGGCGCCACGATGGAGGACGTGATCGAGACGCTGCTTCCTGCGCCTGCGGAGCAATAGCGACTCGAAAAAAATCCGCGTTTCCAGCGATCTGACAACGCCCGGCGCCGCCGAAGGCACACTGCAAAGATAACGAAAAGGCACCGCCTCTCGCGCCCTGCGATACCAGAACCGCCCCTGAAACCAGGCGGTTTCCTGTAGCGAACGTGAAATGCAATCGTTGCTATTGCAAATGACTCGCAGTTTTAATAGTTGGCGGCCAACAAGGGTCGAACAGGGAAACCTTCGAATGTCAGATTTTGCCGTGGGCCGCCGTGCCTGCTCGCTCACGCTCGCCTGGACGCTCGCGCTTGCTGCCTCGCTGCCGCAAGCCGCCCATGCCGATGAAGCCGAGGCCGCGCCGGATCAGGTCAAGTCGTCCGAAATCACCGTGCTGGGACAGCGCAGCGAGGACTACAAGGTCGAGCAGCTCACCACCGCAACCCGCACCGGCACCGACATCATGGACGTGCCGCAATCGATCCAGTTCGTGCCGCGCGATGTGATAGACGACCAGCAGGTCCTCGATCTCACCAGCGCGCTGCGCAATGTCAGCGGCATCCAGGCCGGGACCAATGCCGGCAACCGTTCGGAAAGCTTCACGATCCGCGGGTTCCGTTCATCCTATTACGCCGTCGACTCGATCATGCTGAGCCCCGCGATCGAGACCAACGACAGCTACCGCGACATGGCCAACATCGAGCGCATCGAAGTGCTCAAGGGGCCCGCCTCCGTGCTTTACGGTCGCGGCGATCCGGGCGGCCTCATCAATATCGTGACCAAGCAGCCGCGCTTCGAGCGGGGCATGAACTTCTCGGTCCAGGCCGGCAGCAACGACTTCGCGCGCGGCCAGCTCGATGTGACCGGCCCGGTCGATGCCGCCAAGACGCTTGCCGTGCGCTTCATAGCCGCCGCCCAGACAGGCGACACCTTCCGTGACATCTTCCAGCCCTACCGCCGCCAGTTCCTGTCCGGATCGGTGCTGTGGGAGCCGGACGACAAGACCCGCGTGATCGCCAGCCTCACGTACGCGCACCAGCATAACCAGACGGACCGCGGCATCGTCGCCACCCCGGACGCCGACGGCGATCTGGTGGTCAATCTCCCGCGTACGCGGTTCCTCGGCGAACGCTGGGCGACCACGGAATCCGAACGCTACGAGTTCAACTACCGCATAGAGCGCGAACTGACCGACTGGCTGACGATCCGCCAGATCGGCCACTACGACGAAGGCAAGCTCGACCTGTTCGGCATCAACTACGGCAACAGCGTGGCCGTGAACGCCACCACCGGCGCCCGCACGATCACGCGCACCGCCGTCGAGCAGCACGAGAACAACCACAACTACGACGCGCAGGCCGACATGGTCGCGCGCTTCAGCACCGGCGGCATCGGCCACACTGTCGTCGTCGGCGGCGAATATGTGAAGTCCTACCGCTTCCGCACGTTCGCCCGCGCCACGCTGGCGGCCATCGACATCGACAACCCGGTCTACGGCGCCGAGCCCGGCACTTTCGTCCCCGCGGCCGACCGCAAGGTGCAGGCCAAGTCCTATTCGGCCTACTTCCAGGACCAGATCGACATCGGCGATCACTTCAACCTGCTGGCAGGCGTGCGCTACGACCATGCGAAGCAGTCCGACTTCGGCACCACGCAATATGCGTCGAACGACAAGGCCTGGTCGCCGCGCGTCGGCGTGGTCTACAAGCCGATCGAGAACGTATCGCTGTTCGCCGATTTCACCCGCTCGTTCCAGTCCAAGCCCGAACCGACGATCGACGGCAAGCCGATCGATCCCGAGAAGGGCAAGCAGTACGAAGCCGGGATCAAGGCCGAACTATTCGGCGGCAGGCTCGGCACCACCCTGGCGGTCTATGAACTCACCCGCGAGAACGTGACGCAGCAGGACCCCAACAACGTCGGCTACAACATCAACGCCGGCGTCCAGCGCTCTCGCGGTGTGGAACTGGACATGTCGGGATCGATCAGCCCCAGCGTGAAGGTGATCGCCAACGGCGCCTATACCGACGCGACGGTGCGGGAATCGACCGACTATGCCAAGGGCAACCAGCTGATCGGCGTGCCCAAGTGGAGCGGCAGCGTGTGGCTGACCTGGGAGCCGGTCGACGGCCCGCTGCGTGACTTCGGCGTGGGCGGCGGCGTGTTTGCGGCCAGCAACCGGCAGGGCAACCTCGAAAACACCTTCTCGATCGGCGGCTATACGCGGCTCGACAGCAGCCTGTGGTACAAGCTGGCCGACAAGGTGCGCCTGACGCTCAACGTCAAGAACATCACCAACGACTACTACATGGAATCTTCGGTTTCGCGCTCGCAGGTCGTGCCGGGTGAAGGCCGCAGCTTCCTCGTCGGACTGAGCGGGAGCTTCTGACGATGCGGGGGGCGTTTGCCGCTGCCCTGCTGCTCGCAGGCGCCGTCCTTCCTGCATCCGTCCAGGCGGCGGATGCGGGACGCATCCTGTTCCTGATGCGCGCGGACCCTCCGGGCGGCTCGGCCGATCCGCAAGTGAAGGCGCATCTGGAGCAGCTCGGCTACCGGGTGACCGCGAGCGAAGGCTTGCCCGCTATGCCCGATCCCTGCGGGTTCGATCTCGTGGTGATGTCGTCCACGGTGCGGTCCAACCAGTTCACCGCCGATCGCACCGTCATCACGCGGCTGCGCGACATGGGCGTACCGCTGGTGACCTGGGAGAACGACCTGCTCGACGACTTGTGGATGACCGGGCTGCGCCGCGATACCGATTTCGGCGAGCTGGAAACCGGGCACTACATCTGGCTGGTCCGCGCGCCGCATCCTCTGGCGGCAGGCGTTCCTGCCGGGCTGGGAACCTGGACCGAGGCCCGCACGCCCGCCGGTTGGGGCAAGCCCGGCCTCGGCGCCGACATCATCATGACCTGGCCGGGCGAACCGGACAAGGCGACGCTGTTCGGCTACGAGGCGGGGGTAACGATGGACCACGATCACCTCGCCCCGGCGCGGCGCGTGTTCATCGGCATGGAGAACAACAGCTTCGCCCGGATGACCGATACCGGCCGAAAGTTGTTCGACGCCGCGATCGCATGGGCGGCATCGGGACGCAAAAGCTGCGGAGCCAAGAAATGAAGGCCGGGCGATATGCAGCCTTGCTGGCGGCGGCCCTCGTTCCCCTTGCCGCTTTCGCGCAGGAAGGGGCGATCCCCGAACCCAAACCTCTCGTTGCGCGGTATCGCGCCGAGGACGGGCGACTGACGATCGGCGGCGGGCCGGAGGCCGAACAGGTGGCAGGCGCGGCGGCAGGCAAGCTGACGGCCCGGATATCCGGCCCTGACGGCGCAGTGCCGCTGCTCACGCAGGGCACGGTCATGCTGGCGATCCTGCCGCGCACATTGACAGCCATGGAAAGCGCCGCGGTACGGCGTTTCTCCGGCGGAGTGCCGTTCACGCTGCCGCTGATGCAGGGGCTTTACGCCCATCTTCGCCGCGACGCGGCGGGCACGGTCGACGCACGCGCCCTGCCGATCGCGGCGTCCCTGCTCGCGCCCGGCGGCCAGACGGCACTGACCCGCTCTCTGCCCGCCTACAAGCCGCTCTCTCCTGAAAAGCTGGACGAGGCCCTGCAAGCTCTTTCCGCCCTTCCCGGCGCGACTTACGCAGAGGCCGGTTCTGGATATAGGGCCAAGGACGGCACCCTCGCGATCGTCGGCAGTGACACGCTTACCGAACTGCTACCGGACATCCTGCAGGCCTATGCCCGCCGCGCGCCGGACGTTCGGTTCACGACCGACTTGCGCGGCTCCTCTACGGCGATGCCCGCGCTTTCGGCGGGAACATCGCTGATCGCGCCGATGGGGCGGGAGGCATGGCAGAACGATATCGATGCATTCCGGCAGGTAAAAGGCTACGCCCCCACCCGCATCCGCATCGCTTACGCCAGCCATGGCCCCCGGCCCGACGGCAAGACCCCGCCCGCGATCTACGTCAATGCGAGCAATCCTGTTTCCGGTCTGACCATGGAGCAGGTCCGCCGCATCTTCGCGGCGGGTGCCGATGGCGGGGACATCGCGGACTGGGGACAGTTGCAAGGCGCCCCGCATTCGGACCGGTCCGCACCGATCCACGTCTACGGCGCCCGCGATGACGGCGGCTTCGGCACCGCTATGCGCCTCTCGAAGCTGGACGGCCTGCCCTTCAGCGCCCGCTATCGCAGCATGGCGAGCGGCAAGGCGATCCTCGCCGCCGTTGCCGCAGACCCGCTTGCCATCGGCTATGCAACGTGGATGGATGCGGGAGATGCGCCTGCGGGCGTGCGCGTGCTTCCCTTGTCGAAACGGCAGGGCAGCCCTTACGTTCTTCCAGCAGCCGATGGCCACCGGGGCGAATGGCCGATCTCCTACTTCTTCAACGTCTACGTCGACGCCCGGCCCGAACCGGGGTCAGGCAGCCGCACAGCGCCCGAAGCCAAGGCGCTGCTGCGCTTTCTGCTTTCGGACCAGGGCCAGTCCATCATCGCCCGCCACAGCAGGGAGGAAAACGGCTATCTCCCGCTGGACTCTGCCGACCTTGCGGAAGAACGCGCCAAAGTCGAAGCTCTCTGACGAAAGAGCCGGCAGCCGCTCAGGGCCTGCGTCCCGTGTCGTTGCCACGCTCGTTATCCGGCACGGCATCGTCGACCATCGCTCCTGCATCGTCTGCGGTCGGCTCGCCGGTCGGCAGCGGCGCGAAAGTCGCCGTGGGCTGCGAGGTCGGGGTTTCGGTATGATCGGGCACCACCGTCGTATCCGGCGAGGGGCTGCAAGCGGCGAGCGCGAGCACGGCCGTTCCCATCAATGCGGCTATCCAGGTCCTTGTCATGGCATCTCCCCTTCAAACGACTCGATCATGGTCGATTCCTATCTGATGCAAGACTGTCTGAAAGCGGGGTTCCTGTCTAATCGGGTCCAGCAGCGGATCGGTATTGGCAAGCACGAGGCCCGCGTCTCCGATAGCGAGGCCGCGTTCCAGCGCCGCGAGCGCATCGTCCTTGCGGCCCCATTGCGCGAAGACCAGCGCCTGCTGGTAAAGGCAATTATCCCCGTATTCCCGTTCCATTTCCGCCAGATGGCGTTGTCCGGCGGCTTCGCCTGATAGGCGCGCGTCGGCAATCGCCAGCCCGCGAATGCGGGACAACGGGCTGGTTTCCGCTTCGAAATAGCCGCGTGCCGCCCCATAATCGCCCTGCACCAGGGCAATGTCGCCAAGGATGCGATGGACGTTGTTGACCTTGGGATTGAGCGAGAGCGCACCGCGAACGGCCTGCTGCGCGGCGTCGTAAGCGCGCGCACAGAACTCGGCGATAGCCTCGGTCCGCAGCACCGAGGCATTGAGCGGATCCAGCCGCAGCGCCCGGGCCACGGCCTTGCGGGCATCGGCAAAGGACCCGGTGAAAGCGGCATAAAGCGCGAAACTGCCCAGGATGGCGGCATTGCCATAGCCCAGCTCGAAGCTCTTCTCATAAGGCTGCCGCGCCCCCGCAAGATCGAGCCGCCCGTTGGAGAGCACGAAGCCCAGTGCGGAATGGCCCTCCGCCAGTCCGGGCGCCAGTTCGATCGCCTCGCGGGCCGCGGCGATAGCCTTGTCGAAGTACCCGGCCAGTTCCTTGCCGCTTGCATAGCTGCTGCCGATCACCGTCAGCGCGCGGGACCGCGCCGCTTGCGCTGCGGCATAGCCCGGATCGAGGGATAACGCCCGGTCGAACGCCGCCAGCGCCCCCCGGTCGGAGGGTTCGTCCGCCGCCAGATTGTAAAGCGCCATGCCGTGCAGATAGCTGTCGAACGCGGCGACGCTGGACGTGCCTCCGATCCTCTGCTTGCCGCTCGCCCCGTCTCCGCTGCCGCCGAGCGAGACGATCAGGGAATCGACGACATTGGCCGCAATCTCGTTCTGCACGTCGAGCACGTTGGCCAGCTTGCGATCGAAAGTCTCCGACCAGGACTGGAACCCCGTCGCCCCGTTGACCAGCCGCGCGGTCACCCGCAGGCTTTCCCCGGCCCGACGCACGCTCCCCTCCAGCACGAAAGCCACGCCCAGCGCACGCGCGATCTGGGCAATCGTTCGGGCACCGGTGCGAAAGGCGTCGGACGATGTCAACGCGGCAACGGAAAGCCGCGGATTGAGGCTGAGCGCGGCGCGCAGTTCTTCCGAGAGGCCGTCGGAGAAATAGGTCTGCTCGGGATCGTCGCTGAGGTTTTCGAACGGCAGGACGGCAATGCTGTTGCCATCCGCCTTAGGCGACAGCACGCCAAGCCGCCATGCCGCAAGCCCGCCGCCCAGCACCGCGATGCAGGCCCCGCCCGCGATCAATGCCCGCCGCCGTGACAGCTTCGTCCCGCCCTCTCGCGCGGCCGGAACGGGCCGCTCGACGCTGAGAGAGTTTCCGGGGTCCGCCGCAACCGCCTCGATCGCGCGCAGCAGCTCCCGGAATGCCGGGGATGCCGTCCGCTTTCCCCAATTGCCGAGATCGATGTACTGCACCTGCCGAAAGCCCAGCGGCGGTTCGGCGCCGTCCAGCGTGACAGAGACCATGCGGCCACGATCCCGGCCGCGCGTGGCTTCATCGCGAACCCAATGGGACTGGATGGAGCGGGCCGTCCACACCACCACGACCACGTCGGCACTTTCCAGCGCGCTTTCGGTGGTGTGGGCAAAGCGTTGCCCGCCCGCCAGCAAACCGTCCCACCACACGATCAGGCCGCGCTTTTCCAGCGCAGCAATGATCGGCAACACGCGATCGCGATCATCGCGCGAGTAGCTGAGGAATATCGTCCGGACAACTATTTCATCGGGCGAGGAATTTTCCATGCTTCCCCCGAATTTGAGCAGAACGCCGCCCTTATCGTATTAGACGTTAGGATAGCTTGACTGTTAACATGAACACGCGGAACTTTGCACTACCGTCACCGGCGGCAATTCGGGATATGTTTCCATGCAATCCGGGGGATGCCGCCAGATGGTTCAAGTTCCGCCGCTGCCTGCCCTTCGCCTGACCCTGGGCGTTACCGGCCACCGGGAAGACAATCCCTCCTTCGCCGCCCACCGCCACGCCGTTGCCGCCGTGCTTGCCGAGATTTGCGATACGATCCAGTCCGGCCTCGCGGGCGAAGCGCTGGCGCTGGCGCTGGGGCCGATCGAACCGGTGCGCCTCTACGGCCTGCTGGCTGACGGAACCGACCAGATGGTCGCCGCGATGGCACTGGCGCTCGGCTGGGAAGTGATCGCCCCATTGCCGTTCGGCCGGGCGCTTTACCGGGCCGTGGCCAGCCACACAGCCACCGGGGCTGACGCGCGCGCCTTGCTTGAAGGGCGTCCTCCCGCCGATCCGCAAGTGCTGGAACGCGCGCTCGCGCTGGATCGAATTTTCGAGACGGTCCGGCTGTTCGAACTGGCCGAACGTGACAGCGAAGTGTCGAACGCTCTTCTCGCCATGCTGGACGATCCCGGCTGTGCCGCCAAGACCCAGACCTTCTCCGCCTGCTGTTCGGAGCGGGTGGCGCTGGCGGGGCGGGTGATGATCGAACAGGCGGACATCGTGATCGCGGTGTGGGACGGCGCGACCCGGAGCCTTGTAGGCGGTACCGGGCATACCATCGCAAGGACGCTCCAACAGAACGGCGCCGTGATCTGCATCGATCCCGCCGCGCCTTCGGACTGGCGGATCATGCAGTCTCCCGAAGCGCTCGTCACGCGTCCACCGGCGGAAGGCCGCGACGCCGTGCTGCGCCGGCTCATCCGATCCGCCTTGCGCCCGGAAAGCGATGCCCAGCTTCCGGCAGGCGTCGCCAGCCTCGGGGACGAGGCCTGGCCCTCCCGCAGTCACCCGCTTTCAGGCGGATACCGCCGGATCGAGGCGATGTTTTCCGGCGACGGCAGGCCGTTCCGCCCGCTGGCCCTGCGCTATGAACCGCCCGAGGCCTTCGCCAGCGGCAGCGGCGCGCCGCTCCTGGCCGACATACGTGCCCTTCCAGGACTGGACGGCGACTTTGTCGGCAACGTGGAGCGATCCCTGCTACGCCGCTTCGCCTGGGCGGACGGGATATCGACGCACCTGTCCGATGCTTATCGCGGCGGCATGGTGGCGAACTTCGTGCTTTCCTCGCTCGCGATCGCCGCCGGCATCGCCTATCAGCCTCTCGGCGCGCAGAAGTGGTTCTTCGCCGGAATCGAATTCCTGCTGCTGATCGCCATCATCCTGATTACCTGGCAGGGCGTGCGGCGGCGCTGGCACAGCCGCTGGTTCACCACCCGCCGGGTCGCCGAATACCTGCGTCACGCCCCGATCCTGCTCGCCCTTGGCGTAGCGCGCCCGCCGGGCCGCTGGCCCCAGGGGATCTACACCAGTTGGCCGGAATACTATGCACGTGCCGCCTTGCGCGAGGTCGGCCTGCCCGCCGCACCGATGACGCATGAATACCTGCGCACCGCGATGACGCGCCTGCTCAGCCCCCACGTCGCCGAGCAGCGGGACTATCACATCGGCAAGGCACGGAGGTTGCGGCATGTCCATCACAGCCTCGACCGTATTTCCGAGACGCTGTTCATTCTCGCAGTGGTTTCCGTATCAATCTACCTGCTGATCGAAATCGCCGCGGCCACGGGCCTGCTTGCCGAGGGGTTCCCGCACGCCGCATCGAAGGTCTTCACTTTCCTCGGCGTATGCTTCCCCACCTTCGGCGCGGCCATCGCGGGTATCCGCTACTTCGGCGATTTCGAGCGCTTTTCCGCAATCTCCCGGATCACCGCCGAACGCCTCGACGGGCTGGACCGCCGTATCGAAATTCTCGCCGCCGACGATGAGGCGCGGATCGACTATGCCGTGGTGGCGCAGCTTGCGCATGACATGGATTCCATCGTCGTGTCCGAGATCGAAAGCTGGCAGGCGGTCTTCGCCGGAAAGCAGATCACGGTTCCGGTATGAAGCGACCGCGCCAGATCCCGGTCGCCGTCCTCGCCCTGTCTGCGCTGGTTCTTTCCGGCTGCAACGCCGAGCCGCGAAAGCCGCCTGCCGACCGCGCGGCAAGCAGCGAGAGCAAGGCCGCTTCCCCCGCCCCGCCAGCTTCTGCCGCGCCGCCCCCCGCACCGATGCCTGCGGAGCTTACCCCCGGGGATCGCGCGCTGCTTCTGGAAGCCATCGCGGGCTCCGAACTGTTCGCCAGGGTCCTGCGCAACAAGGAGCGCACCGGAAAAGTCGTGGCGCCTGGAAAGGAGCGCGATCTGGCCAAGGCCGAACGCGACCTTGCCACCATTCGCGAACGGCTGGCAGCACTTTCCGGCGATGGCATGCCGACCTTCGCGCTGATCCACACCTTGCGCGGCGGCGCGGCGATGAACGCCTGGCTCATCGGCCCCGACGGGGCCGTGGCGCACGGGTTCTACGATCGGGACTACACCGGACTGTCGCTGATGGTTGACGGACTGGGCGTGCGCCGTCTCGCCGCCACGCGCGGCAACCGGCCCAAAGGCACGCCGCCCCCGCCGCCCGATGTCGAACGCGGCAACCTGATCCGGGACCGCTCCCCCGAGGCCGTGCAACTGCGCGGAGAAACACTGGAGCGCACCCGCGAAATGCTGCTGCCCGGCGCGGTGGGCGATGCGCTGGGAACGCGGAGCGGCCGGCTTCTCGTGATCCCGGCGATGGACACGGGAACCGCCCCCTATGCCGCGCTGCCGCTTCGCAATGGGACTGCAGTGTCGCACTGGTCTTTCGTGATCCTTCCCGATGTCGACACGCTGACAGGCGCCGATCCCACGTTCGACTATCGCGCGCTCGACATCGGCAAGGCCATTGTCGTGGGCAACCCGGACTTGTCGAGCGATAGGAAGTTCGATTGGGCGCCGCTTCCCGGCGCACAGCGAGAGGCTGTCATGGTCTCCAGGGAACTGGACGATCCCGCCACGGTGCTGATGACGGGAACACAGGCCACGCGCGGCAACCTGACACGAGCCATCGCAGCACGGCCGGACGCCGGACTGGTCTATCTGGCGACACACGCGGTGTCCGACCCCAGGAACCCTCTTACCCGCGGGTTCATCGCCATGTCGGGCAAGGAGGGGCACTATTATGCCGGAGATATCCGGCAGGCCCGTTTCCCGGACTGGAAGCGGCACCACCCGCTGGTCGTCATCAGCGCCTGCCAGACCGCGCTGGGCCGCGTGTTCGACGGCGGCGGCTTCGGCGTTGCCCGCAGCTGGACTACAGCAGGCGCGGGACAGGTCGTGGCCAGCCTCTGGAATGTGAGCGATCAGGCCACCGCAATCCTGATGACCCGGTTCGTCGAGCGGCTGAAGGCCGGGGACGTACCGGAAATCGCCATGCAGAAGGCCCAGTTCGCCACGATGAATGCCCGAAACGCAAAAGGCGAAAGACCCTATGCCAACGATCCGAAGATGTGGGCCAGCTTCATGATCTTCGGAAAGCCCTCGGCACCGCTGCGGTAGAGGCCGCCTTCACGATCTGGGCCACATTTCGCCTCTCCGGCCGGGGATGACATTCTGGCGCTAGCCGGGGTCGCCTGTAGCGGTGGGCCTCAGGTCGATGCCTTTACGTCTCAGGCATTCGGATATCTTCGCGAAATCTCCGAGTGCCGCCTCGCACTGGCGGGCGGTCTGCTCGAAGTCCGGCCCTTTCCACAGCGTGGCCCCTGCCGAGGGCGAATTGTCGAAGGTACGCTTGTTGTTGGCATAGAAGTAGGTCGCGCCTCCCGTGCCTTCCGGCAGCGCGGCGTCGTTGAGGAATATCCAGGCCGTTCCGCTCATGGTGGGAACGAAGGAACCCATCCAGCGGATTGCGGGCGGTTTGCGCTGGCCCTTGTCGCTCTCGTCTGCTTCCTTGATGACCGGCGCTACAGGCGTCAGCCGCTGGATCATGATCGTGCGGCGATAGCCACTGGGCGACAGGTCAGGTTTCGGGTCTCGGATCTCGACCAGCGGCTCAAGCCAGCGCGCGAGGACCACGCGCCGCAGCGGCGCCCCGCCCGCCATCACGACATTCGCAGGAAACGGAAAATCGAAAGTGTTGCGCCCTGCCGCAGCCACAGGGTGAGTCTTGTCCCGCCACGGATCGCCCCGTTCGGGCCAGGTCAGGATGACATAATAGCGCTGCCCTTTGACGACGGTGCCGTGCGCCGCCACTGCCGCCTTGCTTTGTATCGCGGGCGATGCTTGCCCCCGCCCGGCTGCAAGCGGCGCGAACGGCAGGCAGGGGTTTTTGGGATCGAGTGCCAGCGGAGCGGATCGCGTTTTGAGTACGGCTGCCGGGGTATCGTTTTCGGCGGATTCCTTGCAGAAGGCCACGCCGCGTTCCAGCCCGATCAGGCTCGTCTGCGTCCAGAGTACGAGAACGAGCCAGGGTACGCACAGGAGGATCGAAACACCGAACAGGAACGGCAGGACCCGCCATTTCCAGAACTGCATCACTGCCTGATAGCCGAGGCTGTTGCGAAGCGCGCGCAGGGCGGTGGGCTCGAACCGTTCGAGTGTCTGCCCGGCCAGCGCGTCCCACCAGGCAATACGGACACGGTCCCTGAGGTCGGCCTCCAGCGCCCGCATCGCATTGGCTATCAGCCCGATGAGCCCCAGGATCACAAGGCTCAAGGCCCAGTTGGCGGTCCAGGGATCGTACCATGCCAGGAGCCAGGAAGGCACGAACTTGCGCCCCAGCACGAAAATGTCGCTCAGCACCCATCGCGAATCCATTCCCGGCGTGAAGCCCGACCCGTCCCCCCAGAACGGAGCGAGCGCCAGGAACGCGGTCAGCAGGACAACGGCGAAATAGCAGGTCCGCCGCAGCCAGACATTGTCCCAGGCATTTTCCTGGATTTCGCCTCGCCCCTTTGCCGGGTCCCGCTCCTGCAAAGTGCGGCTCGCGGCGGCCAGCGCGGACTTGTCCGCAGGGGCATAGGGGGGCTCGATCTCGAACTTGCGGGGCAGCACGATCGGCGCATAGTTGTCGTTGCCGAGACAGATCCGCTCGATCACGCTGCGATGGACATGGCACGCTGTCAACAGGCCCTGCGGGCGATGGCGCTTTTCCCCAATGATCGGATCGCGCAGGACCCGCGTCTGGTTCATGCCAACGGTATCGGCAATGCTGCGATGAAGCATGGCTGCGATCTTGCGCGGCTGGTAGCGATAGTATCCGGCAAGCCCGCTTCGGGAATCATGCATCGGCCCCAGCGGGTTCGCAAAGGCGCGGATGCGGGCTTCCTCGCTCTGGATCAGCGCCAGCCGGTCAGGCCCGAGGGCGTTGATCTCGTCGATCATCCACTTGAGCGACACATAGGCGAGGCTGTCATCGGGATAACCTCCTCCCACGTCCGAATGCATGCCGGCGAACCATACCTGCTTCAACCGCGAACCGGCCCGCAGACGCTCCGCCGCATTCCAGTCCCTGCACTCCTTGTTGATGCCGGCATGCGCCCGCTGATCGGCGATTTCATCCCAGAGCAGCGGCCAGAAGCTGTCCCGCTCATCATCGAGCGCCAGCGCATGCCGTGCCACCTTGACCCGGCGATGCAGCTCGTAATCGGTCATGGTTAGCGGCCAGACGTACTGATCGATACCGCGCGTGATCTCCACGATGGGCCCGCCATAGGCGGCCACGGTATCCCATACGCCCACGAACTCGATGTCCGGGAAACTCTCCGCCTCGCGGTTGAAAGCCTGCCCCCGCAACCGGCGCCAGCCTTGTATGATCCTGTCCCTGAACCAGCGGACGGTCTGGAAGAGCCAGGGGAACAGGTCCGGCGCATTCTCGCCCAGAAAGCGCCGCACCGCATCGGCGCAATTGCGCTTCAGTTCGCGCTCGTCCTCATAAGGAACGATGCCCTGCGTGCAGATGAGCGCCACGAGAAGCCGGATCGTGAACGCGCCCCGGCTGAACCCGAAGGCATAGATCGTGTCGCCCTTGTCCGTGCCGGGATACTGGCCATTGTAGTTGCGGCAGACATATTCGTAGAGCCGCAGAAGATTGCGCTTCAGCCCGAAGCCGAAAATGCCGCCCAGAACCGCCAGGAAACGAAAACTCGAAGTGCCTACGCCATTGTCGTAATAGGCAATCTGATCGGGGCCGCCGGGCCTCGATCCCAGATCGAGCGCATCATAGAGGCGATAGACGTTCGTGCGGAACAACGCGCGGCTGCTGTTGCCCGTGCCGTCCGAGAACACGACGATCCGCTTGGGTTCGGCAAGCGGCGCAGCCGCATCGGCACGCCGTTCCGGCGCGATTTCTTCTCCGGTAGGTGCGCTGGACACATTCCTGCCCCCCGATAGCTGTCATGAAATGACAATCTGCAAAGCCCCCGCTTCGCACACGACAATGAGTGACATTTCCAACGCGGGCAGACAACAGTAAACGCGCGATCGAATGGGAACTATACTTAAGATCCCATCCGTAAGATTAACAATTTTTACTGAATAATTCGTACGCAAAGGGTGACGTCAGGTCCAACCCCCGCCCGTACCTGCGATCAATGCCCGGCCGGAATGACCTCGATGCCCAGCCGGCCGCCGCGTGCGGCGATATCCAGCAGAAGGTCGACATTCGGATGCGCACCGGGACGCTCGCGTGCATCCGCGGTATGTTCGGCGAACACCACAAGGCCATGCTCGGCGGCAGCCGCATCCAGGTGGTCGAACCGCTGCTTCAGGTAGTTGTAGACGGCGAGCGAACCCTGCTTGCCCGGCTGGTTGGCGATGGAGGCCGCCACGTTCCCCGCATCATCGACCAGGTCGATGCGTTCCAGGCCGTCAATCGGCGGCAATAGCTGAAGATTGTCCTTGAAGGTCGCGCCCGGTTCGATTGCCGCCAGCATGTCTCTTGTTCCTGATTCACTGCACTCGCGGCGCTCTTACACCTTCTTCGAATGACCGCAATCGGTCCCGGAAGCACCACCTAGAACCACCAAGTAGTGCCGCGGCGCATGAGGGCCGCGGCACGCCCTGTCCTCAGAAGGTGTACCGCGCGCCGATCTTGACAGTGCGCGGCTCAATCACCCTGCTCAGGCGCCCATCGACGGGACCTGCCGCATCGTAAGCCGGAATGTAGGATTCGTAATAATAGGCAATGTCCTTGTCGCGGCTGTCGAGGATGTTGAGCACTTCACCATATATCTCGATCCGGCCTCCCTTCCAGGCGGCACGGGCATTGACTACGGTGCTGCCGCTGTCCCGCACGCTGTTGTCCTCGACCAGGGGGTACGGGCCGAGATGGCGAATGCGGATGCTCGTCTCCCACGGGTCCAGCACGATGGACGCCCCCGCTGACGCTGCATTCTCGAAGGCGTTGGGAATGCGGTCGCCATTGTCGTATCGCGAACGGCTGGCGGTATAGTTGCCATCAAGCGCAAGCCAGGGCAGCGGCCGCCAGAAAGCGACAAGTTCGTAGCCATGACGCTTGCTGGCGCCGGTCGGCTCGACCGCGTTGGAATCACCGACGAAACGCAGTTCGCTTCCAACGTCGAGCCACCAGTAGGTTCCTGTCAGCGAGAAACCGTCCGTCTGGAAACGGGCGCCCAGCTCCTTGCCGGTGCCGCGTACCAGAACAGGCACCGGCGTTTCGGCATTCACCGCCCCTCGCACATCGTTGGAGTGGAATCCGCGCCCCCAGTTGGCATAGAGTTCGAACTGCCGGGTAACTTCATAGGCCGCCGAGAACTTGGGCGAAACGATCGAATCGTGCCCGCTTCCCTCACCAAGCTCTTCCGCCGCTGCGTTTCTGGCGCGCACGGAATAGTGATAGTAGTCGCCCCGCAGACCGCCCGTCAGGCGCAGGCCCGCCAACGGCTGCCAGGTTGCCTCGCCATGGATCGCACCGGAAAGTTCCTCGACGTGATAACGGCCCAGCGAGTACAGGAATTCGCGACTTTCCGTGCGATTCACGCCAACGCTGCCGATATGGTCGAAGCGGTTCTCGGTGCCGATGGAGAGTTCCAGTTCCGGCGCCGGATTCCAGTGCTTGCGTGCCGTGAGGCCGGTAACCCAGCGCTTGTCGAACTGGTCGATCTGGCCGCTGGTCCCGTCGGGATCGGCATAAGTCGGGTTTGAATACATGTTCCAGTCGTAATACTGGGCGTAGACGTTGGCGCTCCAGCTCGCCTGCGTGATCCCCACATTGCCGACGAACCGCGTGGTCCGGCCGCGCGCCGTCGGGTCGGGCGAACAGAACACGTCAGCGCATATGTCGGAACCGACGATCCGCTCGGGAATCTGCTCGGTTGGACGCCATGTTGCGTGGTAGGCATGAAGCGAAGCCTGGAGCGCACCTTCGCCCAGCGGCATGCTGTACTTCGCAAAGCCCGCATAATGGCGCAGGTGTTCCTCCTGCTGCCACGGCCCGTCATAGCGCTTCGCCTGCCCCACCACCGTAAGATCGCCGGAACCAAGCCCTTTGATCGTGCCGCCCGCCGCAAGACGGCCGGTGTTGTAGGAGCCCCCCTCAAGCGAAACCCACGGGCGGTCGAAGCCGGCGATCGTCGTCATGTAGGCCGTGCCCGCCAAGGCGAAATCGCCGCCGTCCGCGCGATAAGGCCCTTTGCGGAAGTCTTCACGCGCAACGATCTCCGGGATCAAACCGTTGAGATCGAGATACCCCTGCCCATGACCATGGGTCCGCAGGTTCATCTGCACGCCGTCGATATAGGTCGTGAAATCGCTACCATGATCGAGGTTGAACCCGCGCAGGAAATACTGGTTCGCCTTGCCGCTGCCCGAATGCTGGGCGGCGACCATGCCGGGAATAGCCTCGAGAAGTTCGGCCACGCGCAGCAGCGGACGGACCAGCAGGTCGGAGCCTGCCACGCTGCCTTCGCTGGCGGCATGGGCTTCGCCGATGTTGGTCTCTCCCCGTCCGAAAACCAGGATTTCGCTGTTGCCGCCATCCGAAGCCGACCCGTCCGAAGCCACTTCGCCGGCAAGAGCCGGAACGGAGGCAAGCGCGACGATCCCGCCCATGGCGAGGCGGGCGAATGCCGCCTTTGTGTTGATTTGCATAACAATTCCCCCGGCGCCTGCGACTGGGGGTGGAAGCGTGCCGTCCAAGACGGTCGGCACGCGCCATCGGCCGGACGCCCGAGGCGACCGCGACACGAACCGATGCGGCTTCCACCGCTCGTTCGTCGCTCAGACGGAAAAATTACCGGGCCTCGGCCATCCCCTGGACCAAAGCGAGAGCGACCAGACGCCGGCAGGTCTCCTGGCTTGCGGGTCATCGCTTGATGCACGGCCTTCCCAGGCCTCGCAGGATTTAGCGTCCGGCCCAGTGGCTGCGGCCAGGCTCCTTGGCCTGCCGCGATATGCATCGCGCTCACCGCTTACAGTTGCAGGGACAGCCTCGGATTCGAAGGCCGAAGCCCTCTCACCGCGTTCCCTATTAAGCCTCTTTCGAGGCACCGGCGCGATCTTGCCCGCCGCCTTCGAAAGAAGGAAACGGTTGCAGTCCGCTAACCCACGCAAGAAATGTGTTCAAGAGTGTATTGGCAGGTGAGGTATTGTTACGGCGATGCTTTCGCCCGCCGCGCCGGGAAAGCGGGCCGGGTAGCCGTCACCCCGGCAAAGTCGCGGTCTGGCGAAGGGCTTCGCCAAGCGCGAGCGCGGCCGACGTGGCGAGATTCAGCGAGCGCACCTCCGGCCGCAGCGGTATGCGCACGCGCGCATCACAGACATCCGCCACTGAGGGGGGCACCCCTGCGCTCTCCTTTCCGAAGAGCAGGACATCGTCTGCCCTGAATCCGAATTCATAGGCCGAATGGCTGCTCCTGGTCGTGAACAGCACCAGCCTGCTCAGCCCGATATCGGCCCTGAAGGCATCGAAGCTGGCGTGCCGTGTAATCGTGACATGGTCGATATAGTCCATGGCAGCCCGCCTTACGCGCCGATCGTCCCATACGAAGCCCATCGGCTCGATAATATCCACGCTCGCGCCCAGGCACGCGCCAAGCCTCAGCACGGCGCCGACGTTTCCGGCAATTTCGGGTTCGAATAGAGCAATACGCATCCGGACCGATTGGCGGCAAGACAGCGGCCATGCAAGCCCTTCGGCAGTTCCCGGATAACGAGGCGGGGCGGCGCCCTTTCCGGCCTGTGCCGCAAGTGGCGGATATTGCGGGAATAAAGCCGTTGTGCAACCTAGGGCATCCGAAACCTTGAAGGACCGAGGGATGCCCACGATACAGGACAAGCGACACGACTTCCTCTGGCTCGTCCAGCTGTGGATGCAGCGCGAACGGGATATCGCCGGATGGACGGCAACCTGCGGCGATGCGGTTGCCGCCAGCTATCGTATCCCCGCATCGATGACCGCGCGCGACGCCGCGCACGATTTCCTGTCCTTCAACAGCGCTTCGTTCCGTGGCGGCGTGGAGAACGAATGTCCCGCCTGGATGAACGCGCTGGAAGACCCTTCCTACGGCTGAGCCCCGCATGACGGGCCGAAACGGCGCGCCGCCTCCTCAGCCGAACGTGAAGGCGAAGGCCTGCACGCCCGGATCGAGGAACTCGATGGTGAAGGTCCGGTCGGTCACGGTGCCCTGCTGGCGAACCAGTTGATAGAGCCGCTGCGTGGTCACGGTGCCTTGCCCGGCCGCGTCCGCGTCCATGCCGTGATCGCCGCCCGGAGCCTTGCCGTCCACGGTGACGCGGAAGCGGACCGGGCGTCCTTGCGGCCCCGGCCCCAGCACGAGATGAAGATCGCGGGCATGGAAGCGGAAAGCGATACGCCCGCCCGCCGCATCCAGCGAGACGAACTCCGGCCCGGCGGTCCACGATCCCGCAATTCCCCAGTCATTGCGGCCGGGCAACTGCCCCAGCACATAGCTGTGGGGCCGGTCCGGCACATAACCGCCCGCCGAAGCGAAACGTTCGCCTCGTGAATAGCCCAGATAGGTTTCGGGCGAGCGATTGGTGGCCTTCTGCGGCGCCTCGCCCACGCCGGAGCCCTTGACCGCCACGACCTCCAGGCTGGGCGGGGCATTGCCGCTCTCGGCCAGCAGGCGCTGGATGACCCTTTCGGATTCCGCGTAATCCCCCTCGCCGAAATGATGGTAGCGGATCCGTCCCTTGCCATCGATGAAGTAATGCGCGGGCCAATAGAGGTTCTGGAAGGCGCGCCAGATCGCGCGATCGTTATCGAGCGCCACTGGATAGGAAATGCCGAGATCGCGTATCGCCCGGCTCACGTTCGCCGGGTTCTTCTCGAAGGCGAATTCGGGCGCGTGAACGCCGATGACGACGAGACCCTGATCCTTGTACTTTTCCGCCCATGCACGAACATAGGGAAGCGAGCGCAGGCAGTTGATGCAGCTGTAGGTCCAGAAATCGACGAGGACCACTTTCCCACGCAGCGCCTCGGCGGTGAGCGGCGGCGAATTCATCCATTCGCTCGCCCCTGCCAAAGACGGAAACGCGCCTTCGTCTCCCAATTCGGCCCGGCCGGCGCGCATGGCCGAAGCGGCAGGCGTACCGGGGCGGAACTTGGCGAGCAGCCTCTCTTCGACTTGCGCCGTGCCCGAAAGCGAAAGGCGGGTGAGAAGGCCGGTATCCAGCCCCAGCGCGATCGCGGCCACCCCGGCGAGCACCGCCAAGCCCAGCACGCGGCGAACACCGTTGCCAAGGCCGATGGATCGCTTCATCGCGGCGAACACCTTCCCGCCCACCAGCAGCGCCAGCGCCAGCGAAGTTGCCGCGCCCAGCGCATAGGAGAGCAGCAACAGGGAGGTATGCGCACTGGCGCCGTTCAGCGCCGCTCCTGTCAGGACAAGACCGAGCACCGGTCCCGCGCAAGGCGCCCAGAGCAGCCCGGTGGCAACCCCGAGCAGGAGCGACGCGGAGAACGTGGCGGAGGAGCCACCCATGTCTCCTTCCGCCGAACGGGACAGCCGCGCGCCCATCGCCACCAGCGGCCGGGTCGCGCGATCGGCCAGCGACGGGAAAAGCAGCAGCAGGCCGAACAGCGCAAGCACCACCAGAGCCACGATCCGCCCCAGGCCGTTGGCCTGAACCGCCCAGCCCCCGCCCACGGCCGCCAGTGTGGCAACGCCCGCGAATGTCACCGCCATGCCGATCAGCATGGGCAATCCGCTGCGCAGGAACGGCTGATCGGCCCGCGCGAAGACGAAGGGCAGAACCGGCAGGATGCACGGACTAATGATGGTCAGCACACCGCCCAGATAGGAAAGGACAAAGAGGATCATCGGCTGTTTCCTCCAACATGAAGCCTGCCGATCAGGCGCATCGGCGCATGAACCTGCGCTGTCCGCGATCGCATCGGAAACTATATTTTCGCGCCTGCATCTTTCCGGCTTTCCGGGACGTATCTTCCGGTACTCGAACTTTGCCGGGAGGACGAAATGAAGGCTTTTCCTTGCAGCCTCGTATTCCTTGCCTGCGGCCTCGCCGTCGCGGCGCCCGTTCTGGAGAGCCGCTCCACTGCGGCCCCGCAGCGCGCAGCCGTGCAGGTTCCCGCCCCTCTCCACGACAGTCCCAACCCTGCAGGAAGCGAAACCGCCGTTATTGCCGGTGGATGCTTCTGGGGAATCCAGGGCGTGTACCAGCACGTCAAGGGCGTGCGCAGCGCCGTTTCGGGATATTCGGGCGGCGACCGCACGAACGCAAGCTACGCCGCCGTCGCAAGCGGGCGGACCGGACATGCCGAAGCGGTGCGGATCACTTTCGATCCGGCACAGGTCAGCTACGGCAAGCTGCTGCAGATCTTCTTCACCGTGGCCGCCGACCCGACCACGCGCGATTTTCAGGGACCGGACCACGGCACGCAATATCGAACCGCCATTTTCCCGCAGTCCCCCCGGCAGCAGGAGATCGCCCGGCGCTATATCGACCAGCTTGCGGCCGCAGGCGTCTGGAAGCGGCCGATCGTCACGCGCATCGAACCGTTCAAGGGCTTCTACCCCGCCGAAGCCTATCATCAGGATTTCCTGACGCTCCACCCCGATTCCGCCTATATCCGCGCGAACGACCAGCCCAAGATCGCCGCGCTCAAAAGGGCCTTCCCCGCGCTCTATCGCAGGACGCCCGTCCTTGTCCGGCCGTGAGCCGGCAGGCGGCGAGCGACAATCGTTGATCTCCTCGCGGCGAACGGGCAGGATCGCCGCATCGGAGAAGCTGGCAGTGCGAAACGGGAGCAGCGCTAAACCAACGGAGGAGCGGGCAAGGCTCGTCGCCGCGCTCCATCTTGCCGCGGCCAGCGAACCCTCCGGCCTGCGCGCCGTCTACGAAATGACCGCGCCGAAACTATTCGGCATCTGCCTGCGTATCTGCGGCGACCGGGGGGCCGCGGAGGATGTCTTGCAGGATGTCTATGTAAAGGTCTGGCGCCGTGCAGGCGCATTCGATGCGGAGCGCGCCAGCCCGATAAGCTGGCTCGCGGCGATCGCACACAACAGCGCGATCGACTGGCGCCGGTCTCAGCATCGGCATGTCGCGGTGTCGGAAGAAATTCTGGCGGCCATCCCTGACGAAGCGCCCCTGGCGGATGCCGTGTTTGCCGATGAGCAGGAAAATCGGCGGTTGCTCGGCTGCCTGGAAGGGCTCGACAGCCACCAGTCCAACGCGATCCAACGCGCCTTTCTCGATGGCCTGACCTACCAGCAGCTCGCCGACCAGTTGCAAACGCCGCTCGGGACGATCAAGAGCTGGATCAGGCGCGGAATGCAGAGACTGAAGGACTGCCTAAGCGATGGCTGACCCCGCCGATCCCTTCGGCCGCAGTGATGTGGCGGCGGAACTGGCTCTCGGCCTGCTCGAAGGCGAGGACCGCGCCGCCGCACAGCGCCTGCGCCTGTCCGATCCGGTCTTCGCGGGCGAAGTGGATGCATGGGCCGCGCGCCTGTCACCCCTGCTGGCGGCGATCCCTGCGGCAGAACCTCCAGCACACCTCTGGGACAAGGTTGCCGCCCGCATCGATTCCGGCGCGCCCCGGAACCCGGAACCGGCGCTCATCCGCCGTCTGCGTGCCTGGCGCGCGGGCGCGATTTTCGCCGCTTCCATCGCCGCCTGCCTGGCCCTGTTCATCCTCGTCCGTCCGGCCGAAGATCGCACGAAGATGCCCATGTCGGTTTCGCAACTGGCGGGGGCCGAAGGCTCCGCCACCATGGCGGTCGCTTACGATCCCAAAGCCGGAATGCTCCACCTCAGCCCCCATTCGCTGGGCGGCAACGGCAAGAGCCCGGAACTATGGGTCATCCCGGAGGACGGCGTGCCGCGTTCGCTGGGGGTCATGCAATCGGCGGTCCTGGCGATATCGCCCGACATGCGCCCGATGCTGACGGACGGGGCGACGCTGGCGATCACGCTGGAAGACAGCGCCGGCGCGCCGCACAAGGCACCCAGCACCGCGCCGATCCTCACCGGAAAAATCACCACTATCTGAAGGCCGCTGCGTCCATCGCCGCTTCGGCTCCGTATCTTCCGCGCATTCCAGAAGAATGGAGTGCGGGAAGAAGGATGCCTCAGATGAAAGTGCGATCCAGAACACTAGCAGCCCTCATCGCCACCGCCGTTCTCATGACCGGCGCGGCGGCCGTCGAAGCTAAGGACCCCATGGTCGGCGGGGCCGCGATGTATGCGAACAAGGACATCATCGACAATGCCGTCAATTCCAGGGACCACACCACCCTTGTCGCCGCGGTAAAGGCGGCCGGGCTTGTCGACACGCTCAAGAGCGCGGGGCCGTTCACGGTGTTCGCCCCGACCAATGCCGCGTTTTCCAAACTTCCGGCGGGCACGGTAGATATGCTCCTGAAGCCCGAGAACAAGGCCATGCTTACTGGCATACTGACCTATCACGTGGTGCCGGGACGGATGAGCGCCGCCGATATCGCCGCGAATGCCAAGGCTCACGGCGGAAAGGCCATGCTTACCACCGTGCAAGGCGAAATGCTGACCGCGTGGAAGGACAAGGCAGGCGCATGGTGGCTGACCGATGCCAAGGGCGGCAAGGCCAGGATCACCATCGCGGACGTCATGCAGTCCAACGGCGTGATCCATGTCGTCGACACGGTGCTGATGCCGTGAGATGATGAACCGGCTCATCCACGGGATTCCGGCGGAAGCCGACTTCCCGTGGACGGCCTCCGCAATCCTTCAGGATGACGGCCGATGAACACCCAGGATCAAGACCCCAAGGATCAAGGGCCCAGCCGCCGCGCATTCCTTGCCGGTTGCGGCTTCATCGCCGCGGCCCTCTGCTCGGCCCCATGCCTCGGCGCGGCGTCAGAGCCGTGGCTCTCGCTGTCGGACGCCCGATGGCGGGCCCGCCTGCCGCCGCCGGCCTTCGCCGTCCTGCGCCGGGGCGCCACGGAACGTGCCTATTCGAGCCCGCTCCTCGGCGAACACCGCAAGGGCCGGTTCCTCTGCGCCGGCTGCGCCCTGCCGCTGTTTTCATCGCAAACCAAGTTCGACAGCGGCACGGGCTGGCCCAGCTTCCAGGATCATCTTCCCGGCGCGATCACCTTGCGGCAGGACCGCAGCCTGGGAATGATCCGCAAGGAAGTTCGCTGCGCGCGTTGCGCGGGGCACCTCGGCCATGTCTTCGACGACGGACCGCCGCCCACGGGCCTGCGCTATTGCATGAACGGCGCCGCGCTACGCTTCAGCGCGGGCTGACGGTCGCCCTTGAAGCGATACTGCGACCTATTTGCAACAACATAGCATAATCCGGCCGATAAATTGCTGTTCGTCCAATCGAACATTGCCAGTATATTGCATGTGAGAAGCATTCTCATTAGTGGCCGCCCCCAACTGATGCCGGGTTCTCCGGACATCGCCATGAGGGGAACCCAGAATGTCCGTCAGAGCCAAGATCCGCGCGTGTTGTTCCCTTTCATCCGTGCTCGCGATCAGCCTGTTGACGGCTGCCAATGCCCATGCCGCAGCCGCCACCGAAGAAACCGCCCCTGACGCAGCCGTTACCGAAGGGCCTGACCCTGACGCGATCGTCGTTACCGGCGCCACCGAAACGACGGGCCTCAGCCTTTCCTCGCGCGAGACGCCGCAGTCGGTCACGGTCATCGACAGCGAGCGGATGCAGGAACAGGGGCTCTACGATATCTCCGAAGTGCTGGAGCAGATCGTCGGCATCCAGACGAACCGATCCAGCGCGCTGGGTACGGACGGCACGAACTACACCGCGCGCGGTTTCGAGGTGAAGAACTACCTGGTGGACGGCGTTGCGCGCCCGAGCAACCTCTACGGCTTCACCGAAGACACCGCCGACATGATCGCCTACGAGCGGATCGAGGTCATCCGCGGTTCCGCCGGCATGATGACCGGCACCGGCCAGCCTTCCGCCGCGATCAACATGATCCGCAAGCGCCCCGGTGAAACCACCCGCGCCAGCGTCTCGGCAACGCTCGGCTCGTGGGACATGTACCGGCTCGAAGGCGATCTTGGCGGCGCGGTGACATCCGATGGACACGTCCGCGCCCGCGTTGCCGGGGCATGGCAGGACAACCAGACCTTCATCGATCGCGAACACGCCAAGCGGCAGGCGCTCTATGGCGTGGTCGAAGCGGACCTCGGCCCGAACACGCTGCTGACCGCGGGGGTGGAATACCAGAACTTCCGCAACGAGGGCGCTTCACGCGGAGGCGTTCCGCTCTACTTCACGGACGGCACCCGGACGCACTTCTCGCGCTCCACCAACGGCGGCGCGAACTGGTCCGACTTCAGCCGCAAGAGCGTGAACCTGTTCGCCTCGGTGGCGCACGATTTCAGCCCGAACTGGCACCTGCAGGTCGATGCCGAGCACAAGTCCGGTTCCTACGACGAGACGATCGGATATTTCTTCGGCACCGCGATCGACAAGGACACCGGCCTTGGCGGCACGCTCTATTCCACCCGGTGGGCATCCGACCTCACGCTCGATGCGGTATATGCCAACCTTCGCGGCACCTTCGAGGCATTCGGACAGGAACAGCATGTCGCGCTGTCGCTCAGCCACGCCCAGTTCGACGACGACCAGACCCCCTACCCCGGCTGGTGGTATGGCGGCGACTACATGAAATCGGTCAACGCCTTCGAATTCTTCGAGAACGGCGAGACCTTCAAGCCCGACCTGACGCCCACCGGCGACCTTGCCGGCAATCGCATCCGGACCAGCGCCGCTGCCGGTGTCGCCCGCCTCAAGCCGATCGCCCCGCTCTCCGTGATCGCGGGCGGCCGACTTACCTGGTGGAAGGGCGACAGCTATGCCGAGGACACGTCAGGCATCCGCACCTGGACGCGGGAAACGGATGAAAAGGCCGTCTTCACGCCTTATGCGGGGCTCGTGCTGGACTTCAGCAAGACCATTTCGGCATATGTAAGCTATGCGAGCGTCTTTGAGCCGCAGACCCAGCGCACCGTCGACGGCAACGTGATCGCCCCGCTCGAAGGCAATACTTACGAAGCGGGTCTCAAGGCGGATTTCCTCGACGGCAAGCTGAGCGCCAGCGCGGCGGTCTTCCGCATGAAGCAGGACAACTATGCCATGGCCGATGGCCCCGGCATCTTCGCACCCGACGGCAGCGCCGCCTATCACGCGGTGTCGGGCATGAAGTCGACCGGCTTCGAACTGGAAGTGAACGGCGAGATACTGCCCGGCTGGCTGGTCGCGGGCGGCTTCGCCAATGCAAAGGCGAAGGACCGCGACGGCGTGCGCCAGTTGCCGCAAATCGCCAAGGACAGCTTTAAGATGTTCACCTCCTACCGCCTGCCAGGAAACCTGGAAGGACTGACCCTGGGCGGCAACTTGCGCTGGCAGGGCAAAACCACGGCGGAAGGTGAAGGGCCCAACGGCGAAGTCTACACGCAAGGCAGCCTTGCGGTCGTCGACCTGCTGGCTAGCTATCGCTTCTCGCAGCGCCTGTCGCTTGCGGTCCACCTCGATAACGTCTTCGACAAGACGTATTATTCGGGCCTCTTCCTCGGCAGCGCCCGCTACGGCATGCCGCGCAACGTCACGGTGACCCTGCGCGGCAAGCTGTAACCCGTAACCTGCAAGCGGGCGCGCGACTGTCCCGAAAGGAACAGGGACGCGCCCGCAAGAAGCACTAACCGCGTTTCCTCAAAAGCGCATCGCCAACGATCCGGTGACGGAACGCGGTGCCCCCGGGTAGATCCACAAGGCGCTGTAGCTGCTCTGCGCGTAAGTCTGGTCGAGAATGTTGTCCACCTCGATCCGTGCCGTAAGCTGCCGCGTAATCGGGTAAGCAAGGCTTGCCTTGGCCTTGAGGTAGCCGTCCAGCCTCAAGTCGCCGCCGTCGAGCGCCGCCGCGCGCGGCCCGACATAAGTGCCGCCCGCGCTCAGATCGAGGTCGCGTCCGGCCAGAGGCAGCTTCGCGAAAAGCTGCACGGTTCCGGAATGACGCGGAACGTTGAGCACGTCGCTGCCGGGAAACGCCGGATCGCGCGCCTCAGCATCGGTGTAGGCGTAGTTGCCGATCAGCCGGATGCGGGACGTAAGATCGATCTCACCATCGAACTCCACCCCTCGCGAACGGATGCGGCCCACCGTGGCGAGATAGTTTGCATCGGCGGGATCGGCCGCCAGGATATTGCGCTTCGACACACTGAACCAGCTTACACCGGCGCGGAAGGCGGTAAACACCAGCTTTGCGCCGATCTCATAGCCCTTCCCCGTTTCCGGCGCGAAGGCGTTGCCGTCCCTGCCCACGCTGGAGTTGGGCCGGAAGCCCTCACCCCAGTTGGCGTGAAACGCAATGCGACGATCGGGCCGGAAACGCACACCTCCGCGAAACTCCAGCGGCTTGCGCTTCATCCTGCTGGACTGCCCGGTCAGCCGGTTGTCTATGCTCTGCGAAAGACGCTCGTAACGCATGCCCGCCACGAAACTGAGACTGTCGGTCGCCTCCCACATATCCTGTGCGTAGATGGCGCTGGCCTGCCGGTGCTCCAGTGTCGAAGTGAAAGGCGTCAGCAATCCTGCCGCGCCGCCATAGACGGGGTTCCAGACATCGATCGGATAGGAATTGTCGGCAGTGGGGCGGAAGCGGGCCTGCCAGGTGTCGAAGTCGAGATCGTACCACGTCACCCCCAGGCTGGGCCGATGCGTGCCGAATGCCTCGAACACACCGCGAAGCTCCGCCCGCGCGGACCGGTCTTCAAGATTCCAGTCACGCAAACGGCGCTGGCGGCGCACCGTACCATCGGCAAGCAGCGTCGAGGCTTCCGAGGAGAAGCCGTGGATGCGCGCATCGCGGTAGGCACCCCCGCCGACCAGCGACCAGCCCTGCCCCAGATCCTGCTCGACGGTGAGTTGATGCCGCCAGTTGGTCGATGAGACACGTCCGTCGCCAGGCTCGCCGAGAAAACGGTCACGCGGCACCGCTTCGGTATCCGTGCCGATAGCCGGGATGCCCCGGTCAAAGGGGGAGCGGAAGGCGATGTACTCGCCCTGGTAGATCAGGGTCGTGCCCGGCGCGAGGCGCCAACCGATCGAGGGCGCGAAGAGACGGCGGCGCAAATCCACATGGTCTCGGAAACCGTCGCTGTTCTCGATCGCGCCGACCAGCCGGATGGCAAGGTTTGCGGCAAGCAGCGATTCCACGTCGCCCTCCAGCCGCCAGGTGGCGAAGGAGCCCGCGCTCGCGGTCATCGTGCCGCCCTGCTCGAATTGCGGCTTCTTGGTCACCACGTTGACCGCGCCGGCCGGGTCCACCGAACCGAACACCGCCCCCACCGGGCCTTTCAGCACCTCGATCCGCTCGACATTCGCGGGATCGCGCGGCGGGCCAAAGCCGCGATTGGCAAGAAAGCCGTCCACGAAATACTCCGCGCCCGTATCGGGCGTGCCTAGAAATCCGCGGATCGCGTAATTGTCCCGCAGCCCGCCGAGATTGTTCTGCTGGGAAATGCCGCTCACCAGTTCCAGCGCATCGGCGAGGCGGCGGACGCCGTAATCGTCAAGGATCGTCCGGTCGAGGGCAATGCTCGCCTGCGACATGCGCTCGGTCACGAGGTCTGAACCGTTTACCCGGTCGATCCGGCTGCGACCAAGCACCACGATCTCGTCCACCGAGGCGTGGTCGTGATCGCGATCCTCTTCCCGGGCACGCGTCTCTTCGCGATCGGTTTCGGCGGCAAGGACCGGGAGAGGCGCCGTGGCAGCACCAAGCATGAGAGCGGCACCAAGCACGTTGGAAACCGGACGATCGGGCATTTGCGGGGTCCGCATGGTCGAAGCGCTTTCTGACAAAGTGTTGCCCGCGGCCGATTTTCGGCGGGAGCAATTGCGTAATGATATATTGTCACATAAAGCCGGCGCCGAGCTACGCAAGATCAAAAAGGCCGAAATCGCCGTGCACAAATCGTCTACCCCATCGCGACGCCTGCGATGCCCGTCTCGCTCCCTGAGAGGGGCGGCAACGGGCGTGATCGGCCTGCTCCTTGCCATCGGCCCCGCAGCCGCGCAGGAGCGTCCTGCGCTCCCGCCGGTGCTGCCCTGGTCGGGGAAAAGCGAAAGGTCGATCGCCCGGATGGACGATCCCTGGATCACCCCCGCCGAATGGGCCGGCTTCCGGAAAACGCCCAGTCACGAGGAAACGCGGGCCTGGCTGGAGAAACTGGTCGCCGCCTCGCCGCTGCTGGCGCTGGAGAACTTCGGCAAGAGCGCCGAAGGCCGGGATCTCTATCACGTCCGCGCCAGCAGCGGCAGCAACAGGCCGGTCGTGCTGATACAGGCAGGCATCCACGCTGGCGAGATCGACGGCAAGGACGCCGGTCTCATGCTGCTGCGCGACATTGCGCTGCGCGGCAAGGCAGACCTGCTCGACAAGGTCGATCTTGTTTTCGTTCCGATATACAATGCCGACGGCCACGAGCGCGCCAGCCCGCGAAACTTCCCGCACCTGCGCGGCCCCGACAATCCGGGCACGGTCGCCACGGCGCAAGGTCTCAATCTCAATCGCGACTATGCCAAGGCCGATGCACCGGAAACGCAGGCGATGCTGTCTCTCTTGCGCCGGCTGGACCCAGTTCTCTACATTGACATGCACGTCTCGGAAGGCTTCGACCACGCCTATGACGTGACGTACACTTCGGCAGGCTGGGGGCGGCATTTCCAGTCGCAGGCGATAACAGAATGGCTGAACGGCCCGTTTCGCAGCGGCGTGGATGCCTTCCTGCGCGGGATGGGACACAACCCCCATTTCTATCCGAGCGCCAATGACGACCGCGATCTCGACAAGGGCCTGCGCATCGCCGCCGAAGGACCGCGCTATTCGACCGGCTATGGCGACTTCGCGCGCATACCGACGGTCCTTGTCGAAATGCACAACCTCAAGCCCTACCGCCAGCGGGTGCTGGGCGCCTATGCGATGATGGAAGCCGCACTGCGCCAGACCGCCCGGGACCTGCCGCACTTGCAGGGAGCCATTTCCCGCGACCGTGCCGAGCGTCCCGAAACGCTCGCCCTGCGCTGGCAGCGGGATGACAGTCCGCTGGAATGGATCACGTTTTCCGGCGTGGCGCACGAGACCTATCGCTCCCCGGCCACGGGCGAGATGGAACTGCGCTACCTCGCCAGGCCCCACCAACTGCGAATACCGGTGTTCGGGCAGAAGCCCGTGCTGACCGTCACCCTGCCCGAAGCCTGGTGGGTTCCTGCGGGCGCCACCGAAGTGATCCGGCGGCTAGACCTGCACGGCATCGCCTATGAACGCATCGAGGCTCCGCGCACCCTGGATCTCGACATGGTGCGGCTGATCCACGCCCGGCCCGGCCCGGTGAGCGAAGGACGCATGACGGTAGGCGGCGAGATGATTCACGAGACCCGCCGGGAAACGATGCCTTCAGGCTCCCTGCGCATTCCGCGGGATCAGCCGCGCGGGCTGCTTGCCGCCGAATTGCTGGAACCCGAAGCAGTGGATTCGTTTCTCGCCTGGGGCTTCTTTCCCGGCATTATCCAGATGCCGGATACACCTGACCGCCTTGCCAGCCTGTCCGTGGCGGAAGAACTGCTCCGAGCCGACCCCCAGGTTCGCGCCCAATTCGAGAGCAGGCTGGCGCAGGACGCGCAATTCGCGAACGATGCCGATGCCCGCCTTGCCTGGCTTGTTGCCCATACGCCGTTCGGCGACGACCGCGCAGGGCTCTATCCCATCGGACGCGAATTGTAGGCAGAGCGCCGTACCGTATCCGGGCGGCTGTCAGAGCATGCGATCCGCATCCTCCGGCAGGGGCAACCAGCACGTCTCCCGGCGGCCGAAGATCCGATAGCGGTTGCGCGCGATCAGGCGATAGGCGCGGTCCCGCACGAAACGAGGGACGAAGCGGGCCGCGCCGGCGATGCGCCACGGCCATCCCAATCCCGCGTAGATGGAAATGACGGCATCGCTGTCCCGAAGCACCTTCTTACCGTCGATCACCAGAATCGTGTCAGGGTCGAGAGGATCGACGCCGTGCTGCCGGAACAGCGCGGCCCCGATCTCGCCCTGCATCGGCGCCAGAAGGTACCGCCGCGCCCGGTCGTGCTTCAGGACGAACTGCGCATTGGCGGAGCAAAGTACGCAGTTCCCGTCGAACAGGATGATTGGGTGACCTTCAGGCATCGCGCCGTTCCATGCTGCCCGTGTAGCGAATGACACGGCCCAGCCAAGGAAGACTGACCGGCACGTCGAATATGTAGCGCCCCCGCTCCTCCCGCTCGCTGGCGTGGCAGCGAGGCCGCATCCAGGAAGGCAGGGCCAGGCCGAGAAACCGGAATTCCTCAAGGTCCAGCAGCAACCGTCCGTCCTTCACCGACAGCCGGAAAACATTTGTGGCCGGTCCCATCCGCTCCACCACGCGCCCGCCTTTGACGGAGAGATCACTTCGATAGCTGCGGCCAGCGAATGTCCGCAGCCAGTTCTCATGGCCCTCACTTCTCTCGAAGATCACCATAACCGGCACGCCCCGGCCCCGCGCAGGCAGATTCATCACTCGGCACAGCAGCCAAGCGGCGGGATTACGGCTGACCGTGATGTCGGCAAGCCCCTCCCAACGCTGTCTGTCGGAAGCGTCATGCGCCTCCTGCAGCAGCGGCGGCAGTGCATCCATCTCTTTTCCGAGCAACTGGCGAAACAACGGCGGGCTCACAACACGATCTCCGGTTTGGCTACCATCAGCCAGAAGATGACGATCACCCCGGCGAATGCCGGCCAGCCGAGCGCGAACCACCAGCGCGAGAGACGCAAGTAGCACGCCGGCAGCGCTTCGCCATCAGGGGTCTCGTCGGCGATCCGGCGCATCGCGATCTGGATGAAGACCACCGGTACCCAGCAGGCCCCCACAACGACATAGAGCGCCATGGCCAGCACCAGCCAGCCGCTCGTCAGCGGAAAGCCCGCGATCCGCGCCAGCCACACGCCCGTCACCGGTTGGACGATAACGGCGGGTGTCGTGAACAGCCAGTCTGCCAGAACCACATTGCGGTTCACCGCCCGACGCGCGGCCAGCGGTCCGCTCCGGTTCACCATCCAGCCGTGGAACGCGGTGCCGAGGCCGGTCCCGAACAGCAGCGTGGAACTGAGAATATGGATCAGCTTGAGAAGCAGGTAATCATCCACGGCGCATCTCCAGAACATGCACGACCAGCGAAAGGCCGAGCACGGCAAGGTTCTTGACGAGCGGCCCGAACGGGTCCGCCCAGAGTTCGGGGGCGATCGTGGTGAGGATCGCGGTATAGACGCCCATCAGCGCCACGCCCGCAAGCGCGGCACCGTGCCGCCGGGCCGCAATGGCCAGTCCCACCGCAATGTCGGCCAGCGATCCGGCCCAGAGCACGGCGAAAGCAGCCGCGCCGCCCAATCCCAGCTTTGCGAGCCAGGCATCGATCGCGAAGCCCGGCGCCGCTCCGATCGAGACCAGTCCCCCTGCGAGCCAGACCAGCGCCAGCAACCACCGCGCCACCGGGATCACCGGCGCCAGCCGGGCTGCCGCCACGTCGGCCGCCGTCGCCGGATGCAATGCAAGCATCTGCTCGACGGGGCTGGGCCTGCCCTCCGTCGCTTCAAGAAGGTGCGCCATCGGCGCGGTATTCCCCGCCTCCAGCATTGCCAGGCTCTCCGGTGTCGCCGGACCGATCCCGAGGCGAGCGGCCAGCGCCAGCAGATTGCGGGGGACAGCAAGCTGCGGCGCCCTGCCCCGGCCCAGCCAGCGCCGGATGACGGCGGTCAGTTCATCGGTGGTCATCGGCTCAGGCCCAACGGCATCGAGGCGATGATGCAGCGGGGCAGGCGCTCGAAGCAGACGCAGCAGGATATCGACGAGATCGTCGACATGGATCGGCTGCACCTGCCATTGCCCGGTTCCGAGACGCGGAACGATGGGCAAGGCGGCGAGCGCCGCGAACAACGCCATGCTCGCGCCCCCCCTGCCGAGCACCAGCGACGGCCGCACGACCGCCCAGCCCATCACTGTCCCATCCGCTCCGAGCCGCGCGAGATAATCGTCCGCCGCGCGCTTGCTGCGATGGTAAGGCGTGACGCCGGTGTGGTCAGCCCCCAGCGCCGAAACCTGGATCACCCTGCCGACCCCTGCCGCGAGAGCCGCGTCGAACAGCGCTGTGGCACCGTGTTCGTGCACGCCGGCATAGTCGGCTCCCCGTCCGATGATCCCGGCGCAGTTCACGATCGCGTCGACCCCGCGCAGCCTTTCGGCCCATTGCGCGCGATCGTCGCGGGCGAGATCGCAGGCGATGGTTTCCACACCTGCAAGCCTGCGCGACAGGCTCTTCGGTTCGCGCCCGGCAGCGACGACCTGCAGTCCTTCGACTACCAGCCGTCCTACCAGATGCCGCCCGATGAAGCCTCCGGCTCCGACGACGAGTACCCGCATCCCTTCCTCCTCAGGCGTCATGGAAAGCGTGGCGGGGGGTGCGGCTCCATACCGCGAAGCCCATGCCGACGAGCGCCAGAAGCACACCCATGAGAGCGCTCGTCATGGTGCCCTGCACAAGCTCGGTCGGATCGGTTGCGACGCCTCTCAGCGAAACGAACAGCAGCGGCGTGGCCACCATCATCACCACCGACCAGACTGCCCAGAACCGCGAGCGCTGCTCCGTCCCGCACAGTTCGGCCAGCAGGATCGAGAGCGGTCGCCACAGCACTACCGCAGCAAGCGTCGCGATCAGCGCAGTCAGCGCATAAGTCAGCAGAAGGGCGGCAATCGGTATCAACATGGCAGTTTCCTTCGGAATCGCCGCTCCGGCTTGGCGCGGCGTCGGCAACCCATTCGCAAGTGGCATGCCAATTGCTCGATCATTCCGTGAATGCCCGGAATCCGAGCTTTTTCGAGGGCCCGGCCCGCGCAGATGTTAACGACGTGAACGGAAAACGATGATAGAGCCGTCAACGATGGATACAGCGATCGGCATCACTGCCTACGTCGGCGCGCTCACGCTGACAGCGATTGCCAGCTTCCTGCTGGGAGGCTTCGTGCTGATGCGCGCCCGAAAGCTGCCGGGATCGTCACTGCTCGCCGCCTTCCTTGCCGGAGTGGGCATCTGGAGCATCGCGCAAGTGGCGCCGGCCGTCATCGGCCTGCGGGCCGGGCCGTTCACCGTCCCCCTCATCGCTCTCTCGCCCCTGCCCGCTGCTGCCTTCGTTCACCTTGTCTTTGCATTCGCGCTATGCGGATCGTTGCGCCCTGTCGCGCTGGCAAGCTATGCCCTGGCAAGCTTCGCCGCCTTGGTCGGGCTCCTCTTCGGGGTCGGCGAGGTCATACCCTGGCACGGGTTTGCGGGCTTCTTCGTCCCTTCGCCGGTGGGATGGGGTGTGCTGGGCGTGGCGGCCATCCTGTCGGTCGCGGGACATCTGCGGCTCCTCCGGGTCTGGCGGCGGCAGGCCGGGCTGCAGGGACAACAGGCCGGCGCCGTATTCGTCTCCAGCCTGCTTGGCCTCGCGGCTCTCTCCGGCTTTGCCTTTCCCGCGTTCGGGATCGATGCCTACCCATGGCCGGTACTGCTCCTGCCCCTCTATTCGGTTGCGCTCGTCTACGGCATCGTGCGCCACAACTTCATGCTGGCCGATGTCTGGGCACGCCGCGCCCTGGTCTGGCTGCTGCTCATCGCGGGGGCCGGAGGGGCAAGCGTGTTCATCGCCGCATTGCCGCTGGCCCTTGCGGATCGTCCGGTGGGTTTCCTCGCGACCTGGACCGCACTGGCCGCCACGCTCATGCTGGGACTGGCGATCCTCACTCCGCTCAAGCGCATGGCCGATCGCTTCGTCTTTCCCGGCGCGCGGATCGAAGAAGCGGACATCGCGGGATGGCGCGACCTTCTGGCACAGGCTTCCGACGAGACAGAACTGACGGCCATGGCCAATGAGCTGCTGCAACGACACCTTGCGCTTCCTGCAGGGGGGCCCGACCTTCGGATAGACGGGGATTCCGTCTCCCTGCGCGGTTGGGAAGATGCCCCCGCAGCCACCCGCCACGCTGCCGAGCGCTTCGCCGAGATTGCCGCCGAAAGCGCAAGGCGCCTGTCCTCCGCACGCCGCCTCGTCGATGCGGAACGCGAAGCGCGCCTTGCCGAACTGGGCGCTCTTGCGGCAACGGTGGCGCACGATCTGCGAAACCCGCTGGGCATCGTCCAGATGGCCGCCACAGCCGCACCGCCCGGCGTCCGCGCCGAAATCGGCGAGCAGGTGGCGCGGATGAACGCGCTCGTCACCGATATTCTCGACTATGCCCGCGCCTGGACGATCGCCCCCCGGCCGCTGCGTCTGAGTGAACTGCTCACCTCGTTCGGGGTGGATACCCAGGTGCCGCCGGACCTAGAAGTGATGGCGGACCGGATGGCCCTGGTCAGGGCACTGACGAACCTGATCGACAATGCCCGCGCCATGGGGACACAGGTATCGGTGATCGCCGAGGATGGTCGCGCCGTCACCATCGACGTCTGCGATGATGGCCCGGGCATCGCGCCCGAAATCGCGGCAAACCTGTTCCGCCCCTTCGTGTCTCGCCGTCCGGGAGGGACGGGCCTTGGCCTCGCCATCGTCCGGCGGATCATGGAGGCACACGGCGGCACCGTGACACTCGCCGACCGCCCCGGCTGGTCAACCTGCTTTCGCCTGACTTTCGAGAGAGCCCTATGATCCTGCTGGCCGATGACGAACCCGCATTCCAGCGCCTGACCGCCGGATGGCTGCGCTCGCTGGGACACGAGGTGATCACCGCAGGTGACGGCGACACGGCGCGGTCCGCCTTCGAGGCCCATGGAGCCGACGTGGTCCTGCTGGACCTCGCAATGCCGCCTCACCACGATCCCGAAGCCGGTCTCGCCCTGATCCGCCAATTCGCGCCCTCTCCGGTCGTGGTGATGACAGGCCACGCGGACCAGCCCCTCGCGCTCAAGGCGATCGAGGCGGGTGCATGGGATTTCCTCGCCAAGCCAGTCGACCCGGACATGCTCAAGGTCGTCGTCGAACGCGCGCTGGAACGCGCGCGTCTGGCCCGGGAACTCGCCGCGGCCCAGGCCCGCGAACATGCCGCCGAAGACATGGGCCTTATCGGCCAATCGCAGGCCATGGTGTCCTTGCGCGACCTGATCCGCCGCGTGGCCCCCACTGCCTTGCCGGTCATGGTGCTGGGGCCGAGCGGCACCGGCAAGGAACTCGTGGCGCGGGCGATACACGCTGCCTCGCCGCGCGCGGCGCGCACGCTGGTCCCGGTCCATTGCGGCGCGGTTCCGGCGGACCTGCTCGAAAGCGAATTGTTCGGCCACCTCAAGGGCAGCTTCACCGGGGCCCACGCCGACCGACCCGGGCTTGTCGAAACCGCGTCGCACGGAACCCTGTTCCTTGACGAAATCGGTGAGATGCCGGCGGCGATGCAGGTCAAGCTGCTGCGCTTTCTCGCCGATGGCAGCTACCAGCCGGTCGGCGCACGGGACGTTCGTCATGCGAATGTCCGGATAATTGCCGCCACGCACCGCGACCTTGCCGCCGCCGTGGCCGAGGGCAGCTTCCGCGAGGATCTCTACTACCGGTTGAAAGGCGTCGTCCTCAAGGTGCCGGCCCTTGAGGACCGAGCCGGAGACGTGGCGCTGCTGGCCAGGGTGTTCCTGCGGCGCATCGATGGTGCTCCCGCCCATTTTGCGCCCGGCGCACTGGAATGGCTGGAAGGCCATGGCTGGCCCGGAAACGTGCGCGAACTGCGTTCGGTAGTCGAATGCGCCGCCGCGCTGGCCCCCCAGAGCCCCGGTGGCAGGGTCATCGGCATCGCCGACCTCGCCTTCGCCATGGGAGAGGATGCCGCAACGGCCGTCGCCGAAAGCCCGCCGCCTTCCTCCCGCCAGTCGTTGCAGGAGGAAGTGATGGAACTGGAACGGCGGCGCATCACCGAAGCGCTGGAACGCACGGGCCACAATCACACGCATACCGCGCGTGAACTGGGCCTCTCCCGGGTAGGCCTGCTCAAGAAGATGGACCGGATGGCACTGCGCTAGGCGGCGAAGTTTCCACGCAGCCTAAGGCCGGCAACACTGTTGCGAACCGGTCGCAAATGCCCTAGCGGCTATCTCTCTGTAATGCTTGAACGGGTGGCGAGTCTTGGCGGATCGGGCGCTGAAACGCCTGTATCTGACGCATAAGCGCTCGGTGCAGGATTATCTTACACGGAAGCTGCGAGACCCGGTTCTGGCCGCAGACCTCACTCAGGATGCTTTCGTGCGGATCGCGGAGAGCGGACGGCTGGATACGATCGGCAATGCCCGGTCCTATCTCTATCGCACCGCGCACAACCTCGCGATAGACCACGTCCGCAAGCCGGAACGGCGCTACACCGAACACGCGGATGACGAGCGTATTGCCAATGTCCCCGAAGACATCCCCGCGGTGGACGACACCGTCGCGGCCCGGCAAACGCTGGAACGCCTGCATGACGTAGTAGGCGAGTTACCGGAACGAACCCGGCATGTGTTCGTGCTGAACAAGATCGAGGGCCTCAGCTATGCCGAGACGGCAGACCGCCTCGGCATTTCGGAGAGTTCCGTGCAAAAGCACCTGCGTATGGCGCTGGCCCATGCGATCAAGCGCCTGAAGCTCCAATAGACATGGCGATGCAGCGAAATTTACTCCCGATGGACGCGCCGACCGTCCTCCATGGTGATCGCACGAAGCGATCATCCGTCAGGGGCGGGCGATAATGAACAGCGAAACACCTGCCGACGGGCAGCGGATCGACGATATCGCGGTGGAATGGATCATCCGGCTCGGCGGCGAACCTCTCGGCGAGCATGAAAAGCAGGCGCTAGATGCCTGGCTCCAGGCAGATCGTCGCCATGCGGCGGCCTTTGCCCACGCCAGATCGACCTGGGCCAGTCTCGGCGCCCTTGCCGAACATCCCGGCCGCCTGCTGGAAGACTTGCCCCCCGCAGCTCACGCGGTGGCTCCCAGCTTGCGGAACCGCGCCTTGCACCGGATCGTGAGCGCGGGTGCCATCGCCGCCTGCGCGGCCCTCCTCATCGGCACGGGCTCGCTGTGGTACGGCGATCCGCTGACCATGTTGCGGGCCGACTATCGCACCGGAACCGGAGAAACCCGGATGGTGACGCTGGCGGACGGATCGCGCGTGCAACTAGGCCCGGACAGCGCCATAGCCGCGCGGTTCAGCGGAACGGAACGCCGCGTCGATCTTCTGGCGGGGGTCGCAGCCTTTGCAGCCGTTCCGAAAGCACGGGCGGGGAATCGTCCCTTCATCGTGTCGGCCGCCAACGGCGAGGCACGCGCCCTGGGCACCCGCTTCATCGTGGACCGCGTTCCCGGATCGGTGAGCGTGACCGTGGCGCAGCACCAGGTCCGCGTTTCGGCGAGCGGCGGATCGACGGCCCGCGCGGCCGTCCTGTCGCCCGGACAGCAGGTCGAATATGGCGCAGGCGGTCTCAGAGTAACGCGGCGGATCGACGTGGATCAGGCCCTGAGTTGGCAGCGCGGACGCCTGATCGTCAATGCGGCGCCACTGGGAGATGCGGTCGCCCGGTTCAACCGTTACCGTCACGGCCGCATAGTGGTGGCGCGGTCCGCGCTGGCAACGCGCAAGGTCAGCGGCGTCTTCGATACCAACGACATCCAGGGCGCAGTGGCGACGATCGCAGGCGAGCTCAAACTCCGGACCATGCGGGTGGGTCCGCTCCTGACGCTTCTCTACTGAGGTTCTCTTTTTTCCGCGCCTGACGAATTTCTCGAATATTTTTACCGGACCTGCCCCACTCCCCCGTCCTTCCCCTTGAGAGACGCTAATGCATGTCATTCGCGCAATTCAATCTGGCAAGGGAATGATCGAATGGGGGTTGGTTACATGGGGACCGCAAACGGCGGGTACCGGGCCGCGAGTCTTGCAACGGCAAGCGTTCTGGCGCTGCTTGCCGGGGGCTTCGCGCTTCCCGTGGCAGCGGGTGCGCAGGCCCCGGTCGCTGCGCGGCAGGGACAGGTCGCGTTCGACATTCCGGCGCAGGACCTGAACAGAGCGCTGCTCACGCTTACCGACAAGGCCGGGCTCCAGATTTTCTACGACCTGGAAAAGGTCTCCGGAAAGCAGAGCACGGCCGTTCGCGGCAATTTCGCGCCGGCAGAGGCGCTCTCGCGGCTGCTGTCGGGAACCGGCCTGACGTTCCGCTTCCTCAACGGCAACCGGGTCCAGATCGAACCCGCGCCGAAATCGGGCGACGGCGCGGTGCAACTCGGTCCGGTCCGTGTCGAGGGCGCCGGAGACGCCGCAACCGGACTTGCCGCCAGTTCCGCATCGGACATGCTCTCGTCGGAAGGGTCGCGCTCCTATACGGCCCGCGGAGCCGTCACGTCCTCCAAACTGCCGCTGACGCTTCGGGAAACGCCGCAATCGGTCACGGTCATCACCCGCCAGCAGATCGAAGACCGCAACTTCATGACGATCGACGACGCGGTCGAGGCGGCAACCGGGATGTCCGCCACCACGGCCAACCTCGGTTCGAACACCTTCAACGCGCGCGGTTTCTCGGTCGGCGCAACCCAGATCGACGGTATCCCCGGCGCGGGCGGAACGACGGGCGGATACACGCCCAATTCCGCGATGTTCGACCGGATCGAAATCGTGCGAGGCGCGGCGGGGCTGGTCACGGGCACGGGCAACCCCGGCGGCGTCGTCAACCTCGTGCGCAAGCGTCCGCTGGAAGAACAGCGATACGGGCTCGTCCTTCACGCCGGCAGCTGGAACCAGTTTCGCGCCGAAGCGGACATCAGTGTCCCGGTAACCGACTGGCTTCGCGTGCGCGGGGTCGCGGCTTACGAGGACCGCAAGTTCTTCGTGGACCTGCAACACGCCAAGCGGCCGCTGTTCTACGGCATCGCCGAGGTCGATGCGACCTCGACCACGCTTGTGACCCTGGGCGCAAGCTATGAGGAGAACCGGACCGACAGCTTCTTCAACAGCGGCCTGCCGCTCTATTCCGACGGTACCGACCCCCATCTGCCGCGCTCCTCACGCGGGCTCGCTCCCGGATGGAACTTCTTCGATGTCGAGGCGAGCAACATCTTCGGCAGCGTCGAACAGCAACTCGGCGGCGCATGGAAAGCCAGGGTTTCGGCGAACAAGCAGCACTGGATGCAGGTCTACGTCTCGCCGAACATCAATGCCGCAATCGATCCCGTCACCGGAATCGGTCCGCGCCTGACCAGCAGCATCTCGAAGATCTACAACCCGCGCGACCGCCTGGGCTTCGACGGTCAGGTCAGCGGCGATGTCCGGCTGTTCGGCCGATCGCACGAGGTCATGCTGGGCGCGTCCTATGCCAGCGAGACTGTCAAGAAACCGAAGACGGCGGTGGGAACCGTCGTCCCGGTGGTGCAATCCATCTTCGATGCCGATCCCTGGGCGACGCCGGAACCGGACTTCCCCGAACCCACGCCCACCGGTCGGTATAGCAAGACCGAAGAGACTGGCATCTACGGCGTGGCCCGGCTGAACATCGCTGATCCGCTGAAGATCATCCTCGGCGGGCGACTGAGCACCTACAAGACCGATACGCGCGCCAACCTGACCTCGGCCCATGCGCTGACCAAGGAGAGCAACGTCTTCACCCCTTATGGCGGGATCATTCTCGACGTAAGCCGCAACTGGTCGGTCTATGCCAGTTACGCCGATATCTTCCGGGTCCAGAACACCCTCTACACCGCGGATGGCACGACGCTGGAGCCCGCTGTGGGCGCGAATTACGAGTTCGGCGTCAAGGGCGAGTTCTACGGCGGCAAGCTGAACACCTCTTTCGCGCTATTCCGCATCGTCGAGAGCAACCGCTCGCAGCAGGACCCGGACAACCCGGCACCCTGCGCCGGTTCGCCGACGGGGGATGCCTGTTATGTCGCCGATGGCAAAGTGCGCGGACAGGGCTTCGAAACCGAGATTTCAGGCGAAGTCGTTCCCGGTCTCCAGGTCATCGCAGGCTATACCTATACCGACACGAAATACCTGCGCGATCGCACTGCAACCGGCGCGCCAAGCGCAAACGAGGGGCTCGCGTTCAACACCACCACCCCGAAACACCTGCTTCGGGTCTGGTCGACCTATACCCTGCCGGGCAAGCTGGACCGGCTGACCGTGGGCGGCGGCGTCAACGCGCAGAGCCGCATCTACCGCCTGTCCGGCATCTACACGATCGAGCAGAAGGCCTATGCCCTCGTCAGTGCGCGGGTCGCGTTCGACGTCAACGAGCACGTGAAGCTCGCCGTCAATGCCAACAACGTGTTCGACAAGCGCTATTACCAGCGCATCGGCACGCTGGCCTCCGACAACCGCTATGGCGAACCCCGCTCGGTCCTGTTCAACGCCCGGTTCACCTACTGATGCCGGAACGCCGGTCATGCACCCCGGAGGCGGGACGATGAAGGAAGGCTTTCGCCAGTCGATGGCCTGGCTGCATACCTGGACCGGCCTGCTGGTCGGCTGGGTGCTGTTCTTCGTGTTCATGACCGGCACGACCGGCTACTTCGACGATGAGATCACCCGGTGGATGCAGCCGGAGCGACCGCTGGCCACGGTTTCCGCCTACGTGCCACAGGCCCAGGGCGTAGCGAGAGCCCAGGCATTTCTCGAAAGCAAGGCACCCGGCGCGCAGCGCTGGTCGATCGGCCTGCCGGGCGGACGCGGGGAAACGGCTTGGACCCTGTCCTGGCCCAAGGCCGGCGGAGACAGGGACAAGACGCGCCCGCAGCGAAGCACGCGCGGGGAACACGGCGAAAGAGGCGGCAGGAACCAGCGCCTGGTGTTCGACCCCCAGGCGGGAAGCGCGGTGCCGGTGTTGTCCGGCGCCATGGGCCGCGAGACCGGCGGCGGCGTCGGGCTCTATCGCCTCCACTACCAGCTTCATTACGTGTCCCACGCCAGCGCCATCCTGATCGTGGGGGCCTGCACGATGATGATGTTGCTCGCGGTGCTGAGCGGGGTCATTACCCACAAGAAGATCTTCAAGGATTTCTTTACCTTCCGCCCCGGGAAGGGTCAGCGCAGCTGGCTGGACATCCACAATGTCATCAGCGTTACCGCGCTGCCGTTCTTCCTGATGATCACGTATACGGGCCTCATGTTCTTCATGTACGCCTACATGCCGGCGGCCATGAACCTTGCCTATGGTTCCGACCGGCAGTGGGAGAACGACGGCTACACCAATCCGCTCAACCCGCGCGCCAATGGGCAGTTTCAGCCAGGCGCAGGCGGCGAACGGCGCGGACCGTCCATCCCCGCCAGCGGGATTCCCGCGCCGCTCGCCGATCTGTCCGATCTGGTCATGAAGGCGGAGGCGCGATGGGGCCGGGACCGGATCGAAAACGTCACCGTCACCCACCCGGGAGACCGCAATGCGCGCGTGGAGATCACGCGTGCCGCAATCGGCCTCACCACCGGCCGCGACGACCGTCTGACGTTCGACGGCATCACCGGCGCGCTGCTTCGCGGGCCGCCGGAGCGCGCACGGAGGACATGGCAGGTTCAGGACAGCATGATCGCCCTGCACGAAGGCCTGTTTGCCGGACCTGTCATGCGCTGGCTCTACTTCCTGTCCGGGCTGCTCGGCTGCGGCATGGTCGGCACCGGACTGGTGCTCTGGACGGTCAAGCGGCGGCAGAAACAGATCAGGGCCGGACGGACGGATTTCGGATTTCGCCTCGTCGAATGCCTCAACATCGCGGCGATCCTTGGCCTGCCGCTTAGCATCGCCGCCTATTTCTGGGCCAATCGCCTGCTGCCTGCCGCCATGCCCGAACGCGTGGCATGGGAGTTCCACAGCCTGTTCCTCGCGATCGGCGCGATGCTGTTCTGGGCCTCTGTCCGCAAATCCGGCAAGGCGTGGGCCGAAGGCCTGTGGACCTGCGCGGCCGCATACCTCCTGCTTCCGGTGCTGAACGCCCTCACCACCGAGCGTCATCTCGGCGTCACGCTGCCCTCCGGTGACTGGGCGCTGGCCGGCGTCGACCTGACCATGCTGGCCATCGGCATCGTGCTGGCAGCGACGGCGCGCCGCGTAAGCCACCGCCTGCCGGTAGCCCGCATCGCTCGACCTGCCGTCGAAGACAAGGCCGCCCGACCGGAGGCAGCGTGAATGGACTGCATGAAAATGAGCGAGCGAGTGAAAGAAGTCGCATCGAGAGCCTCGACCCGGCACCGCCTGTCCGTCGCAAGCCGCGTAGCGGCAGCCGTCCCCGGCGCATACACCCTGACGGCGATCATGGTGATGCTGGCCGCCCAGATGCTGCTACGCGCGGGTATCGGCCCAGCGGAAGCTGTGCTGGCCGCCACCATTCCCGCCTTTCTCGTCTATGCGGCGATGGTCTGTGCGGTTTTCCACGCCAGAAGCGCCGCGCGGGCCTGGGCATGGCTGGCAGGCGCTGCAGCCCCCATCGGCGCACTGTTGTGGATCATGACCGGGCCGGTGCTGCGATGATGCCCGTTGCAAGCCTGCTTCTCTGCCTTGCGGCCTTCGCGGTACTGGCAATGTCCCTGCCGCGCCACCACCGGGACGTGCTCGGCACGACGCCTGCCCCACGGCGCGAACGCAGCCTGAAAGGGCTTGGTTGGGCGCTGCTCTCCTTGTCACCCGTGCCCTTGACGATAGGCACGGGGATATCGATCGGCATCGCCTTCTGGTTCGGCACGACCACGCTCGCGGCCCTGCTGATTGCCATCATACTCGCCTATCGCCCGCGCCTCCTCGTGCCCGTCGGTGTTTCGTCGGTCCCGCTGGCCCTTGCCGCTTTCTGCCTTTCCCGGGGACTGTGATGCCAACGATCCGAAATCCACATGAAAGCTGGCAGGGTGGCAGCCGGACCAAGGGCCTGCTGATGACCATCATGGTCTACGTCGTCCTGCTCGGCCTGTTCTTCGCCCAGTGGCACGCACGCACCCGGCCCGTACCGCCGGTCAGCCTGAGCGCATTCAACGTGGCTCCCCCGGCCTCGCCGCCGGAACAGCCGCGCGAAGTGCCGCCCGGCCCCGAACAGGTCGAGGCGAAGGAAAAGCCCGCGATCGACGCGGTTCCCGATCTGCCGCCGCCCGAAATCCAGATCCCGGCGCCTCGCCCGCTGCCTGCCGAGAAGCCTGCCGATGTTTCGGATCCCGCGCCCCCTGTGGAAAGGACCACCGCCCCAGAAGTGCGCCCCGCGCCGCCGGCCCAGCAGGCGAGCAACGATAAAGCCGCCTGGGAAGGCCTGATTCTGGCAGCGTTGAACAAGGTCAAACGCTATCCGCGAGAAGCACAGTTCCGCCGCCAGCAGGGCGTTCCCTATATTCGCTTCGCGATCGACCGGAACGGCAAGGTGCTGTCATCCGCGCTCGAACGATCATCGGGCATGAGATCGCTCGACGAGGAAGCCGTGTCGCTCCCGAAGCGCGCCCAGCCCCTGCCCAAACCTCCCGAGGAAAGGAAAGGTGCCACCATCGAACTCGTTGTCCCGGTGGAGTTCTTCCTGGCCCGATGAGCATCGCGACCGGCCATAGTTGACTCAGTCAACATTATGGCGATACCTGCGTTCATGGGCAACACAATCGAAACCGTTCGCACCTTCAATCGCTTTTTCACCCGCCACGTCGGCGCCATCGACGAGCGCTTCCTGGGCACGGAGACGAACCTTCCCGAAGCCCGCCTGCTGTTCGAGATCGCCCGCCGCGAACCCGTTCTGGCAAACCAGCTTCAGGACGCGCTCCGCCTCGATCGCGGGTATCTGAGCAGGATGCTCGGCCGGTTCGAGGAACGGGGCTGGATCGCGCGACACCGCACGGAAGCCGATGCGCGCGCTCGCCCGATAAGCCTGACCGCTTCCGGCCGCGCCGCGTTCGACCTGATCGACGAAAAGCAGCGCTCGGCGATCGGGGAGGATCTGGAGCGGCTGAGCACGATGGAACAGGGCGATCTCGCCGTGGCGCTCTCCCATGCCCGGCTGCTGCTGGACGACAAGGCAGCGGACACGTTCACGATACGGCCGTTCCGCACCGGGGAAGTGAGCCAGATCGCGGCGCGGCAGTCGGTTCTCTATGCGCAGAGCCACGGCTGGAAGCATCAGTTCGAAAGCCTGGTCGTTGACACCGCCGCGGCTTTCCTGCGCAATTTCAAGCCGGGGCGCGAGCAATGCTGGGTCGCTGATATTGACGGAGTCATGGCCGGAGCCGTCTTCCTGACCGATGAAGGCAGCGGCATTGCGCGGTTGCGCCTGCTCCATGTCGAACCGTTCGCGCGGCGACGCGGCATCGGCGATGCGCTGGTGCGCGGATGCATCGGGTTCGCGCGGGAGAAGGGCTATTCGCGGATCAACCTCTGGACCCAGACCAGCCTGGAATCCGCTCGGCGCATATACGCCCGGCTTGGATTCACCTGCATCTCCACCGAGGTGCATCATGAATTCGGCGAACCCGTGCAGGGGGAGGCCTGGATGCTGGAGCTAGCCAATCCTGCGAATCCTGAGCACATAATTTCCAAATGAGTTGAATTTCTCTAATTAGAGAATATTATCCACCCACCATGTCGAGTCTCGTTCCGTGCGCAGGACGCGCGGAGCGAGGCTCGGTACAACTGGAAGGGGATGACGCAAGCCAAGCCGCGCGCCCGCTTCAAGGGGGTGTTACTTGATGATCCGCTTCCCACACCATTCCGCGCTTACCGGCCTTGCCCTGCTGCTGGCCACGCCGGCTTTCGCGGCTGCGCCGCCGATTACGGGACCGGCAGACCTCGGCACTGCAGTCTCGGCACAAGTCGCCTGCGCAGGGATTTTTGTGTCCGGCCGCGCCGAAGCCGATGTCCTGCGCGACGATGTTCGCGCGCTCGCACCCTTCACGCAGGGCATCTCGCTGGCGGTCGACCGCGAGGCAAGAACGGTAACGGCAAGCACCAGCGGCGGCGCGCCGCGCACGGCCTTCTATCGCCCGGCGGCAGGCTGCACCTTGCTGACCAGGGACCTATCGCCCGCCGCGCTCGATGCCCAGACGGCCAGGCTGGGTGCGGCATGGACCGGCACTGAAGGACCATGGCCGCAGCCCAAGGCCGCGCCCGCGAAGATGGTCGGCGGCGCGCTGGAAAGCGCCGTTGCCGCCGCATTCGACGGCGCGAACACCGGCGGCTATCCCGACACCCGGGCCGTCGTCGTGATCCAGCACGGCCGCATCCTCGCCGAGCGCTATGCACCGGGGTTCGACCGCAACACCCGCTTCCTCGGATGGTCGGCCACGAAAAGCGTCATGGGCACGCTGGTCGGCATCCTGGTCGATGAAGGCAAGCTCCGCCTCGACGCGCCGGCCCCCATCGCGGAATGGCAGAAGCCCGGCGATCCCCGCGCCGCCATCACCTTGCGCCAGTTGCTCAACATGACCAGCGGCCTGGCCTTCGAGGAGCCCTATCGGCCCGGCAGCGATTCCATTCGCATGTTGTTCCAGGCCGGAAACATGGCATCCGTCGCCCTCGCCCGCCCCGCCGAACATGCTCCGGGATCGAACTGGAGCTATTCCTCCGGCACCAGCAACATCCTCTCCGAAATCGTCTTCCGCGCCACCGGCGGCACGCTGGAAGGCATGACGCGCTTCGCCCGCGAGCGTCTGTTCGATCGGGCCGGAATGACCAGCTTCCTGATCGAACCGGACGAAAGCGGCGTGATGGTCGGCAGTTCCTATGGCTATGCTACCGCGCGCGATTGGGCCCGGTTCGGCCTGCTTTACCTGAACGACGGAAAGGCGAACGGCAAGCGGCTGCTATCCCGCGACTGGGTCCGGTTCGCCAGAACGCCTTCGGATGGCGCGCGCCAATTCTACGCCGGGCAGTTCTGGCTCAACCGCAGCGACGAGAACGGCCCGAAAAGCACCTATTTCAGGAACCTTCCCGGCGATGCCTTCATGGCGATGGGCCACAACAGCCAGATGATCATGGTGATCCCCTCACACGATACCGTGATCGTCCGGCTGGGCTGGACGCCAGAAGGGCAGTCCTTCGATTACGACAAGTATCTGGCTCCGATCGTGGCGGCGTTGCCCGCCTCCGGATTGGCCGTGTCCGCGCGATGACCTGACGCCGCCCGCGTTCCGCGCGGGCAAGTTCGCCCCGATCCAGCCCCGCCACTCCCTGCGACGTGCCCGGACTATCCGGGCGCGAACGGTTTGTCGCGCCTGCATGGCCCGGCGGGACGGCGTGGTTTTCGAAATCATGGAGACTATCTGATGCATCCCCTCAAGCTCGGCGTTTCGGTTGAAACGCTCCGCCTCGCCGAACCCTTCCGCATCTCCGGCCGCGAGATCGACAGCGCCGACGTAATCGTCATCACTCTCGACGACGGCCGACATCAAGGCCGGGGCGAGGCCACCGGCGTCTACTATATGGGGGACGAGATTCCGCAAATGCTGGCCGCACTCGAACAGGCGCGCGCCGCCATCGAGGCGCATCCCGGACGCGAAGCGCTGCGCTCGATCCTGCCGGCAGGCGGCGCACGCAATGCCGTGGATGCTGCGTTGTGGGATCTGGAAGCACAGCGATCGGGCATGCCTGCATGGCAGCTGGCCGGGCTTGCCAGGCCCGCTCCGTTGCAGACGACCTTCACCATAGGCGCCGACGAACCGGCGGAAATGGCCGTGCGCGCAAAGGCCTATACCCATGCGCGCGCCATCAAGGTCAAGCTCACCGGAGAGTTGCCGCTCGATATCGCCCGGATCAGGGCGATCCGGGAGGTGCGGCCTGACGTCTGGCTCGGTGTCGATGCAAACCAGGGATTTTCCATCGGGGACATGGACGCGCTGGTTGCGGCAATGGTGGAGGCGCGGGTCTCCCTGATCGAACAGCCTCTCGCCCGCGGGCGAGAGGCAGACCTCGACGGGTATCGTTCGCCGATCCCGATCGCGGCGGACGAAAGCGCGCTGACCCTCGCGGATGTGCCGGGGCTGAAAGGCAGGTTCGACGTGATCAACATCAAGCTGGACAAGTGCGGAGGCCTGACAGAGGGCCTGCTGATGGCCGCCGCCGCGCGCGAGGCGGGGCTTGGCGTCATGGTCGGCTGCATGGTCTGTACCAGCCTCGGAACCGCGCCGGGTTTCCTGCTGGGGCAACTCTGCGACCTGGTCGATCTCGATGGCCCCCTGTTCCTGAAGCAGGACCGCCAGCCCGGCGCCATTTACGAAGACGGCACGATCCGATGCGACGAGGCCGTCTGGGGCGGCGTGCGATGACGCCGCCCTTCTGGAGCCATCAATTTCTCTGAAATGACATTTATGTCTCATTTAGGATTGCAATGTCCTTTATGAGGTGTTCATATCCATCCAGTGAATCGAAGGGTTCGGTCGCGCACATCAAACAATGGCGGACACGCGCATACCGGCTCGCCGGATGCACCCTTCGACACGTCCAAAAAGGGGGTTTGAGCATGAGGTCCGGAAAATTGATCTGGCTTGCCGGCACCGCGTTGGCGGGACTGGCAGGTGCATCGCCGTCGTGGGCGGAAGAAGCGCGACAGGACGGCCAGTCGGATATCATCGTCACGGGTTCGCGCATCCAGCGCCAGGGCTTCGATGCCCCCACACCCACGACCGTGCTCAGCGCCGAGGAGCTGCGGCAGGGCGACCGGCCCAGCCTGGCGCAGGCACTCAACGACATTCCGCAATTCCGCCCGACCCAGACCCCGGAAACGACCACCGCCAACGCCACGTCCGCCGCCTCTCCCGCCGACTTGCGCGGGCTGGGGCCGGTCCGCACGCTCACACTGCTGGACGGCCACCGCTTCACCGGCAGCGCGGACCTCAACAGCGTGCCGCAGAACCTCGTCAAGCGCGTCGATGTCGTGACCGGAGGCGCTTCGGCCGCATGGGGTTCGGGCGCTGTCGCCGGGGTCGTCAACCTCATCCTCGACGACGACCTGACCGGCGTGAAGATGGGCATGAACCAGGGCATATCCTCGCGCGGGGACGGTTACCGCTATGGCGGCGACATTGCCTGGGGGACGAAATTCGCGGGCGGGCGCGGGCACGTCATGGTCGGCGGTGAATATCTCGAGAGCAAGGGCGCGTTCGACCGCGCCTCGCGGCCCAACCTCAACGCCGGGCTGTTCCAGCGCGCCGATGGTCAGCTCGTGCTTGCAAACGACGTCAACCTGACTGTGCTCAACCGCGGCGGTTCGATCCTGGGCCTCACCGCGGCGCCCTACAACCTGGTGTTCAATCCTGACGGTTCGATCGGACCACTTCCGCTCGGCAGCGAGACTTACGGCCAGCAGACGACAGGCGGCGGCGGGCAGAGCCTCTACGACTACATGGCCGTCAGCGCGCCCTACAAGCGAACGAACCTTTTCGCTCGCGCCAACTACGATCTGACCGACGACCTGACGGTCTGGATCAACGGCAGCTACAACCGGATGGCGGCGAACTACGCCTTCTTCCCGGAAACCTCGGTTTCGGTGGTGATGCCCGACAACGCCTTCCTCACCGACACCGCCAGGGCGCAACTCTCCGCCGCGGGCGTATCCACGCCCTTCGTGCTCGGCCGCATCCTTGATGACGTCGGCAAGGACCGCATGCTGACTTTCGGCTATACCCGCCGCAACCTGGAAGGCGCGATAGGTCTCGATGGAAAGTTCGGCAACGGATGGAGCTACCGGGCCTATTACGACCACGGCGAACTGCGCAGCACGCAGACGCTTTCCAACCAGCGCATTACCGCGAACTTCGCCAAGGCCATCGATGCGGTTCTGGTGAACGGCACCGCGACCTGCCGGGTCAATGCCGATTCTGCGACCGCCAACGACGATGCAGCCTGCGTGCCGATCGATATCCTCGGCAACGGCAAGATCACCGAGGCCGGCGTCGCCTATGCCTTCGGTGCCGCTTCGCAGATCACCACGACGAAACTCGATACGGCGGGCGTCAGCCTGGGCGGACAGCCGTTCTCGACCTGGGCAGGCCCGGTGGATATCGCGCTGGGGGCGGATTTCCGCTGGGAGAAATTCGTCACGAATTCAACCGATGCCCTGTCTCTGGCTGGCGCATTCTCGACACTGAACTATGCCGCGACGAACGGCAGGTTCGATGTGCGGGAGTTCTTCGGCGAGATCAACGTGCCGCTGCTCGACCTGGCCGAAACCGCCCGGCTCGAAGTCAACGGCGCGGCACGCTATTCCGACTACAGCACCAGCGGCGGAATCTGGAGCTGGAAGACCGGCGGCACGCTGCGGCTGATGAACGACCTGCTGCTGCGCGCGGTCTATTCGCGCGATATCCGCTCGCCCAGCATCAGCGAGTACTACCTGAACCGGGCCACCAACATCAGTTCCGCGCTCGATCCCTACAACGGTAACACGGTGGCGCAGAACGTCGTCAGCTATACCGGCGGCGATCCCAGCCTTCAGCCCGAAGTCGCGCGCACGCTGACCCTGGGCGGTTCCTATTCCCCCCGCTTCGCACCGGGACTGCGGCTCTCGCTGGATTATTATCACATCAAGATCGACGATGTGATCGTGACCCTCCAGACGCAGGACGTGCTCAATCTCTGCGCCGCGCAGCATCCTGACGATGCCCTGTGCGGCGGGCTGATCACCCGCAACGCCAATGGCAGCCTGGCATCGGTACAGCGCAGCTTCCGCAATCTCGCGCAATACAGGACCAAGGGCCTCGACATGGAGGCCGCCTATCAGGTGCCGCTGGGCGATGGCCGCGTGACCCTGCGCGCGCTCGCGACCCATGTCATGGAACTACTGATCGACGACGGCGTCTCCGTGACCGATCGCGCCGGCATCGTCGGAGGCGATACCACGTTCTCGACACCGAAGTGGCGCGTGACCACATCGGCAGGCTATGACGACGACCGTTTCGGCGCCGACCTTCGCCTGCGCTATGTCAGCGGCGGTCGATATACCAATGTCACCGGCCCGAACGGCGAACTGCCTCTGGGCAACCGGATCGCCAGCCGCGCCTACGTCGATCTCGGATTGCGCTTCAAGGTCGGAACCTTCACGCTTTTCGGCAACATAAACAACCTGTTCGACCGCGATCCGCCGAGAACGCAATACAGCAATCCCAACTATGACGTGATCGGCCGCTATTTCTCCGGCGGAGTGCGACTGAACTTCTGAAACAGGGCGCGAGCCAACGAAGCGACAACCAAGGGGCGCAAGATCGTGCGAATGATGAAGTATCTGGCCGCCGGCGCACTCGCGCTTGCAGGCGGCGTGACCATGGCCGAAACCGCGCGGGTCGCGCCGCCGGTCGAAACGGCGCCCGTCGGCGGCTCGCGCATCGATGGCGGGCACGTCCTCACGCGAGCGGACGCTGACGCCTGGCTCGACGGTTTCATGCCCTATGCACTCGCACGGGGAGATCTGGCAGGCGCGGTCGTCGTCGTCGTGAAAGACGGCGCCGTGCTGACCCAGCGCGGCTTCGGTTTTGCCGACATCGCCTCGCGCAGGTCGGTGGATCCGGCAAGAACCCTGTTCAGGCCCGGCTCCGTGTCAAAGCTCTACACCTGGACCGCCGTGATGCAGCAGGTCGAAGCTGGACGGCTGGATCTCGACGCGGACATCAACCGCTATCTCGACTTCAGGATTCCGCCCTTCGAAGGGAAGCCGATCACCCTGCGCAACCTGATGACCCACACTTCGGGCTTCGAAGAGGCAGGGCGCGGCCAGATCCTCGCGGACGATGCGATCCTGCCGCTCGAAACCGTCATCAAGCGCTGGACGCCGCACCGGGTCTATGCTCCCGGATCGACGCCTGCCTACTCGAACTACGGCGCGGCGCTGGCTGGGTACATCGTGCAGCGCGTGTCGGGAATGCCGTTCGAAGACTATATCGAGCAGAACATCTTCCGGCGCCTCGGCATGAAGTACGCCACGTTCCGCGAACCGCTGCCTGCCGCGCTCAAGCCCTTCATGGCGACAGGCTACGACCTGGCATCGGGCGATCCCAAGCGGTTCGAGACCGTATCGATGACCCCGCCCGGCGCCGCCTCCATCAGCGGCGGCGAGATGGCGAAGTTCATGATCGCACACCTCGATCAGGGCGGCCCCCTGCTCCGGCCCGCAACGGCGAAACTGATGCATTCGCCCGCCAACGAACCCCTGCCCGGCATCAACCGCATGATGCTCGGCTTCTACGAACAGAAGATCAACGGCCGCAGTGCCATCGCCCATGCCGGCGACCTGCAATGGTTCCATTCTAACCTTGTGCTGTTTCCCACAGAGCGTGTCGGCATCTTCGTTTCCCTGAACGCCATGGGCAAGGACGCGGCGGCCGGCGTTGTCCGCAATGCCGTGGTCAGGCAATTCGCCGATCGCTACTTCCCGGCACCGCCCGCGCGGGCGCCCAGAGATCTCCCGACCTCCCGACAGCACGCGGCACTTGTTGCAGGCACTTATGCGACGACCCGCACCCCGGTGGACAACTGGGCCGCGATGATCGGCTTCGCAACCCAGATCAGGGTCGGCACGGACAGGGACGGCAAGCTCTCGGTCCCGGCGTTCAAGTCCATCGGCGGCGCGGCGCGCCACTGGATCGAAGTGGCCCCCTTCGTCTGGCAGGCCGCCGAAGACGGCGAAAGCTTTGCCGCGCGGGTGGAAAACGGCAAGGTCACGCGCGTATTCTACGAACCGGTCGCGCCGTTCATGGTCTGGGACCCGGTTCCCTGGTATCGCGACAGCGCATGGCTTCTGCCGCTTTCCGGCGCCGCGCTGGCGATCATCCTGCTCACCGCCCTCGCCTGGCCGATCGGCGCCATCGCCCGCAAGCGCCATGGCGCAAAGCAGACGCTGGCAGGCCGCGACCTCATCGCCTGCCGCGCCGTCGCAGCCGGTGCGTGGCTGGTTCCGCTTCTGCTCGGAAGCTGGGGCTTCGTGATCGCCCGCGTGACCAAACTCGTCACCCCTGGTGCACTGATCCTGTTCAACCAGATCGTCGGCGCGCCGCTGTTCCTCGGTTTCGCTGCCCTCACCGCCTGGAACATGCTCCTCGTCTGGAAAGGGAAGCGGGGCTGGTTCCCGAAAACGTGGAGCGTGCTGCTCCTCCTTTCCGCGCTGACCATTCTCTGGCTGGCCGTGGCGATCCACCTGATAAGCTTCGGCGCCGACTGGTAAGGTCATGCACGGAAAACCTGCACTCACGGCGGCGACGCGCAACTGGTTCGGCCAGCCGCCGGGGCTGACCGTCCTGTTCCTCACCAACATGTGGGAGCAGTTCTCCTACTTCGGCATGCGCGCACTGCTGGTCTACTACATGACCCGGCAACTCATGCTGAGCCAGGGGCAGGCCTCGTTCGTCTACGGCGCCTATACGGCCTGCGCTTATTTCACGCCCATCGTGGGCGGGATGATCGCGGACCGCTGGCTGGGCAAGCGCCGCGCAGTCACGCTGGGTGCCACGATCATGGCGACCGGGCATTTCATGATGGCGTTCGAACCGCTGTTCTACGTGGCGCTGGCAACGATCGCGCTGGGCAACGGCCTGTTCCTGCCCAGCCTGCCCAGCCAGATCAACGACCTCTACGCATCCGGCGATCCCCGGCGCGGCTGGGCCTACAACGTCTATTACCTCGGCATCAATATCGGCGGCTTTCTGGCGCCATTGATCTGCGGCACGCTGGGCGAGATCTACGGCTGGCACTACGGCTTCGGCGCGGCCGGGATCGGTATGTTCGTGGGCCTGCTCATCTACCTCGCAGGCCAGCGCCACCTGCCGCCCGAGCGGTCACCGCAAGCCGGAGCAGACGAGAGCGAGACCGTAACCGGGCCGGCCGACTATCGCCGCACATGGTTGGTCCTGGCCGCCGTGGGCCTTTGCGTGACCGTATTTCGCGGCGCCTACGAACAGGTAGGCAATACCGTTGCGCTCTGGGCCGACAGCGGGATCGACCGTCGCCTCGGCAGCCTGACCATTCCGATGACATGGTTCCAGTCGCTCAATCCCCTGCTGGTCATGATGCTGACGCCGCCGTTGCTCTCGATGTGGCGGCGGCGGGCAGAGCACGGCCGAGACACAGCGCCAGCACGGCGCATGATGCAGGGCGCGTTGATAGTCGCCATGGCCTATGCCCTGCTCGCGGCCGTTGCCTGGCAGGCGGGCAGCGGGAAGGCGGACTGGCTTTGGCTGGTGCTGTTCTTCGCGCTGTTCACGGCGGGCGAACTGTTCATCCTGCCGACCGGCCTCGGCCTGTTCGCGCGCCTCGCCCCGCCGCGCCTCGGGGCGACCACCGTGGCGGCTTGGTACCTCGCGATCTTCGCCGGCAGCCTTGGCGCAGGTCTGGTGGGAACGCTGTGGAGCCGCATGGGCCATGGCACCTACTTTGCCCTGCTCGCCGTGATCGCCGTGATCGCCGCAGTGCTGCTTCGCCTGCTCGACCCGGCCGTTCGCCGCGTCGCAGAGGAACACCGCACGGGAGGCCCGACGGATGCATGAGAGTATGTCCCGAATAGACCCAGGACATCGACAGGCGCCCCCTCGTCATCCCCCGGCCTGTCTGCTGTTCCCCGGAGATACGGCCGGCATAATCGAGGCTTGCGGCAAATAGCTTGGCGCATGAACTGAGGGCGCTGGAATATGCCTATATTTCAAGGCCAATCGTCGCAACTTAGGCCATTTTTGTAAGTGCCGAAGCGACGCCCCGAATAGCGCCGCTCATGAGTTTACGGTTCAGGCCGGCGCCTCATTCCTTGCGCGAGGCCCGCTTTTTCTGCGCCGTTTCATCGCCGGAAGCCGTTTTGCGCTGCGCCTCGTGGATCAGGCTGGACAAGTCCTCCTCGGCGCTGGACATGACACTGACGATCGTCGTCTCCTTGTGCCCCGGCGCGCAGACATAGGCGTGGCCCATGCCGGAATCGATGTAGATCGATTCTCCCGCCTTCAGTTCTAGCGGCTCGTAGAACTCGGTGTGGACAGTGATCGCACCATCGACGACGAAGATGAACTCCTCGCCCGAATGCCGCAGCAATTGGCCGAATTCGCCAAGAGACTGCGCATGGATGCGGGAGATCACCGGCACCATCCGTTTCTGGCGCAGTTCGGTGCAGAGGTAGTAGTATTCGTAGTTGGGCGTATCGACCCGCACAGCCCGGTCCAGCGTTCCCACGCTGCGACGCCCCATGATCGTTGCCGGCGCGCCTTCTCCCTCGGCGAAGAGGTCGGCGATGCTGATGTTCAGCCGCTCGCCTAATTGCTGGAGCTTGTCGTAAGTCAGCGAGAGGCGGTCGTGCTCCACCTTGGACAGGGTGGAAACGGGAATGCCGCAAAGCTCGCTCATTTCCTTGAGAGTCCAGCCATTCCGCGTGCGCAAGTCGGCGATTACCGCGCCCAAGCTTCTACGACCGCCTGCCATCCAAATCGCTCCCGCTCAAAAGCCCATCTAGGCGCATTTTGTCCTAATTGGAAATTACCCCTTATCATCCGCCAGCAGTATTAGACAACGGAGAGGTTGCCGACCGGACATACATATCCGGGGGGCGCACCTATCCAGTCTTGCACGCGGCATTGACCGTAAAGGCCATTTCCGCGCAACGTCCTGCTCTTTTCCAAAGGGGGGATGGGTTGGACCGCTGGCAGGCCATGAAGATCTTCGTCAGGGTGGCGGAAGCGGAAAGCTTTGCGGAGGCCGCCCGGCAGTTGCGCATCAGCCCACCCGCGGTCACGCGGGCGATATCCAGCCTGGAAGACCAGATCGGGGTCAGGCTGCTCGCGCGGACGACACGCTCGGTAAAGATGACCGAGGCAGGACGGCGATACTTCGAAGACTGCCGCCGCATCCTTGCCGACATTGCCGATGCCGAAGCCTCCGCCGCCGGTTCGCACGGCAATCCCACGGGCGCGCTCATCGTCACCGGGCCGGTCATGTTCGGGCGGATGCACGTGCTGCCCATCCTGCTCGAATATCTCGACCGCTTTCCAAGCGTGACCGGGCAGACCCTGTTCGTAGACCGCCCGGTGAACATCGTGGAGGAAGGCATCGATGTCGCGATCAGGATCGGCAACCTTCCGGACTCGGGCCTGAGCGCCACGCGGGTCGGTTGGGTCCGCCGGACGATTTGCGGAGCCCCGTCCTATTTCGAAAGGCATGGCGTCCCCCGCTCCCCGGCCGATCTTGCGCATCACCGGGTCATCATGCCGACCGGTGCCTGGGTATCCCCCGAATGGCACTTCGGTGCGGATAGCCGCACCAGCGTCACCGTCCACCCGCGCCTGCTCTGCAACACTAACGAAGCCGCCATTACGGCGGCAGAACAGGGATGGGGAATTACCCGCGTGCTGTCCTACCAGGTCGCTCCGGCACTGGCGGCAGGCCGTTTGCAACCGGTACTCGAAGACCATCTGGAAAGCCCGATCCCCGTTCACGTCGTTCATGCCGCAGGCCGACACGCCACCGCCAAAGTGCGGGCCTTCGTCGATCTCGCAGTCGAGAGACTGCGCAGCAACAGCCTTCTTCTCTGATCCGATTGTTCCGAATCATGAAATAATGACTTCCAAATCCAGCGAATTAACGCGGGTGATCGCAGCAATTACATCTTTCACCAGAGGCTGACGCAGATCGCGCAGCGGCACTGAACAAGGTGGAAGACATGACCAAGCGACTGATCCTTTCCCTGATGCTGGCGACTGCCGGTATCGCCGCGCCGGCAAGCGCGATGGCTGCCCCCACGCGGGATATCGCGGCGACGAGCATCGCGCCGGCAACCGTCCACTACCGCTCGGCGACCATCGACGGGGTGAAGATGGCGTACCGGGAAGCCGGTCCAGCCGATGGACCGGTCGTGCTGTTGCTGCACGGTTTCCCCACCAGCTCGCACATGTTCCGCAACCTCATCCCGCTGCTCGCCGATCGCTACCATGTGATCGCGCCTGACTATCCCGGCTTCGGACAGAGCGATGCGCCCGATCACGAGCAGTTCACCTACAGCTTCGGCCATTACGCCGAGATGGTGGATGCGCTGATGGGGCAGCTCGGTGCGCAGCGCTATGCCATGTACGTCATGGATTATGGCGCGCCGGTCGGCTACCGGCTGGCGATCAAGCATCCCGAGCGGGTCAGCGGGCTGATCATCCAGAACGGCAATGCCTATGACGAAGGGCTCGGCGCCTTCTGGGACCCGATCAAGGCCTATTGGAAGAGCGGATCGGCCAAGGACCGCGCAGCGCAGGCCTGGCTGGTGACGCAGAAAGCGACCATATTCCAGTACACCGACGGCGTCAGCGACCTGTCGCGCATCAGCCCGGACAACTGGGTGCACGACCAGGCCCTGCTCGACCGCCCGGGCAACAAGGATATCCAGCTCGACCTGTTCTACGACTATCGCACCAATGTGCCGCTCTATCCGCAGTTCCAGCAGTTCTTCCGCGAGCGCAAGCCGCCGACGCTGATCGTCTGGGGCAAGAACGACACGATCTTCCCCGAGCCGGGCGCCCATCCCTACTTGCGCGATCTGCCCGAGGCGGAACTCCACCTTTTCGACACCGGGCATTTCGCTCTCGAGGACAAGCTGGACGAGATGGCCCCGCTCATCCGCAACTTCCTCGACCGCAAGGTTGCGCCCCGCTGACCGCCCTCACATCGGAGACACATCATGTCTTACGGATTTCTGGATAAAGCCATGACGCCCAGCGTCCGCGCGGCCCAGGCGGAAATGGGTGCCGACCGGCAGTGGGCCCACTTCGAAGGCGACCGCGAATTCGACCGCTTCACCAGGAACGAGGCCGCCTTCATCGCCGCGCGCGACAGCTTCTACATGGGATCGGTGTCGGAAGACGGCTGGCCCTATGTCCAGCATCGCGGCGGCCCCGCCGGGTTCCTCAAGATGGTGGACGAACGGACGCTGGCATTCGCCGACTATCGCGGCAACCGCCAGTATATCAGCACGGGCAATCTCGCCGCGAACGACCGGGCCTGCCTGATCCTGATGGACTACCCCAGGCGCATGAGACTCAAGATCTACGCGCACGTCGAAAAGCTGTCGCTTGACGCGGATGCGGCGCTGACCGATCTCGTGCTGGACCCCGGCTACAAGGCGCGGCCGGAACGGATTTTCCGGCTGCGGCTGGAAGCGTTCGACTGGAATTGCCCGCAGCACATCACCCCGCGCTTTACCGAACAGGAAATCGAACAGGCGCTGAGGCCGCTGCATGAGCGCATGGCCGAGCTGGAAGCGGAGAATGCCGCCCTGCGCGGCAGGCTCGAAGAGCAAGGAGAAGCATAATGGACGATACCCTCGCACAACCCCGCCCGCCGCTGCCGCCTTTCACGCTCGAAACCGCGACAGAAAAGGTACGCCTTGCCGAAGACGGCTGGACCAGCCGTGACCCCGGCAAGGTCGCGCTGGCTTATACGCCCGACAGCGTGTGGCGCAATCGCGCCGAATTCGTGAACGGCCGCGCGGCCATTGTCGCGTTCCTGGCCCGCAAGTGGCAGCGTGAGCTCGACTATCGGCTCATCAAGGAACTATGGGCCTTTCGCGATAATCGCATCGCCGTGCGCTTCGCCTATGAATGGCATGACGACAGCGGCAACTGGTTCCGGTCCTACGGCAACGAGAATTGGGAGTTCGGCGAAGGCGGGCTGATGCAAAAGCGCTTCGCCTGCATCAACGACGCTCCGATCTCCGAGGCCGACCGCCGGTTCCGCTGGCCGCTCGGCAGGCGGCCGGATGAACACATGAGCCTTGCCGAACTCGGCATGTGACCCGTTTTCCTAGCGGCACGTCACATTGCCGCGGTCCAGCTCCCTGCCCAGCAATGCACCGCCGCCCGCAGCGGCCAGCGATTCAAGCGTCCGGCCGCCGGCCAGCTTGGCGAGGATCGCACCGCCCACGGCGCCCACGACCAGACCCGTAGTGCCATCACTGCGGCGGCAGTAGGCGCGGCCGTCACGGCCCCTGAACACGGTATCGCGGCGCGAGAGGCGGCGTTCGCCGGTCTTCACCGGGGCATAGGCCCTGGACGGCTCCCAGTCGCGGCGATCGCCGTGCCAACCGCGATCAAGGTTCTCCGTGCGGCCGTGCCGGGCATCATCCTGCGGGTTCCAGCCCTGCGCCTGCGCGCCGGGCGCTGCGAAACCCAGTCCGAGCATGGCGGCGCACGAAAGGATCTTGAATCGGTTCATCGCATAATCCTGAAAATCGAAGCGCCGGGGTGAAGGTGCACGAGCGGGCCGCGCGAGCACGGCCCTCTCCGTTGCGAACCGTCCAGACCTTCCGGGCGGACCTTGGTCCGCTGCGACCCGGAAGGCTCGGTGGTGGAGCGGGGAGCAAGGCCTCGGACTATCGCTGACGTGCTCATGCACCTTCACCCCAGAGACACCGCCGGAGAGCTTCATCCTCACGGAAAAATCCATACCCCCCGACTTTTTCCGCGAGCCGGGGAGCGGACGGGGTTCAATTCCGGCCGAAACGATAGGTCAGAGAGAAGAAGCCGGACGGCTGGGTTCGATGCGCCACCAGCGGGCTGTCCTTCGCGTCACCCAGCAGCGTGACGAGCCCGCCCGAAGCGCTGGCGGCAATGCGATCGGTCAATCGATAGATCACGGTGACCGTCGCGGCGGCATCCTTGAAACCGCTGCCGGCGCGATAGGCCTCGACCCCGGAAGCCTGGGACTCACGCTCGGTGATGCCGAAATAGCGGTCGTTGTGCTTGCGATCGCCCCAAGTGGTGACGACTGCCGGGATCACGGCCACCCGCCGGGACAGGTTCACGGGATAGGCCAGGCTGGCATCGGCAACGACGCCGCGAGTGCCGCCCACGAAACCCTGGGTTCCGCCCAGCGTGGCGACGAAACCGCCTGCCCTGACCCTGGCGAAGATCCTCGCCCCCGCGCCGTAATCCACCCCGCGCACGCCCTCCGGCACATCGCGCCGCCGATAGCCGGGCATCATCGCGATGCTGGCCCCGATGCTGACGTCCCGCGTTTCGATCGCCGTGGCGCCGATCCCGTCCCTGAGGTTCGCGAAGAAGCGGCCGGAGGCGATGTCGAGAGCCGGCAGCGGCAGCACGCGGTACTTGTCGGCCCCCTGATAGACCGGCACCACGGCAGCGCCCATCCCGACGATGATGTGATCGGCGCTGTAGGGCGGCGGGCTTTCGTTATCCTGCGCCAGCACGGGCACGGCCGACAGGGCCGCGGAAAGGCCGGCGGCCAGGCCGAGTGAACGGATTTCCAGAATCATCAGAGACTTCCATCATGAACTTGCGACAAACGTGTTCGGGCGTGCCGTTTCGGCGGTCCCTTGACTTAGATGCCGCGCCCTTGGCATTCCTCACCGGAAAGTTCCTTCCCCGGCGAGGGCATGGCCCCTGCACGCATTACGGGATGATTGGAAAACGGTTGTGGGGCAATCTGCGCGGCGCTAGGCTCGTCGCCATTGAGCCTCCGGGAACGACCCACGACATCATGGAAAACAACGGTCTGATCGAGGCCTTTCTGGCCTTTCGGGCCGCCCTGATGCGTCATCTCGCGATCCAGGGGGCCACGCCCGACGAGGCGGAGGATATCCTTCAGGACATAAGCCTCAAGATATCCGACCGGCAACCTGACGGCGTGGAACAGCCCAGGGCCTACCTCTACAGGATGGTCCAGAACCACTTCATCCTGCATCGGCGCAGCGCCGGCCGCAGGGCGCGCCGGGACGAGGCGTGGGTCGGCGCGAATACCGGCGATCCGCCCGAGATCGACGAGACGCCCTCGGTCGAGACCAGGATGATCGCCCGCGAACAACTGGCCATGCTCCAGGCAACGCTGGACCGCCTGCCCGAACGCACGCGGACGATCTTCCGCCGCTTTCGCATAGATGGCGTCCCCCAACGCCACATCGCGGCCGAAACCGGGATCAGCGTCAGCGCCGTCGAGAAGCATCTGGCGCGCGCCTATGAAGCCATCGCCGCAAAAAGACGCCGCATGGATGAGGCGGCGGCAGGGCCACGGCATCTCAGGAACGAGGAGACCCTTCGTGGAAAGTGAGATGGACGAAACGGTTCGGCAAAAGGCGATCGCATGGTTCGTCCGTCTGAAGGATGGCGGCGACGACGATTGGTTCGCGTTCGAAGCCTGGCTTGCCGAAGACTCGGCCCATGTCGCCGCGTTTCACCGGATCGAGGATATCGATCTGGACCTCGATCCGGTGATAGGCGACGTCGATTTCCAGGAAGCGGCGAACGACGACGACGAGCCGCCCGTTGCCTCTCCCTCGCGCCGCCGGTGGCTGGTGGGCGGCGCCATCGCCGCAGCCCTGGTACTCTCCCTGACCATGGCGCCGCGGCTGACCTCGGACCGGTACGACGTCTATTCCCGGCCTGGCGAAATCCGGGTCGTCACGCTGGATGCGGGCACGCGCGTCACGCTCAATGGCGACAGCCGGATGACGTTCGACAGGAAGGATGCCCGCTTTGCGGCCCTGGCCTCGGGCGAAGCCCTTTTCGAGGTTCGCCACGATCCTGCCCGTCCGTTCCGGCTGGAAGTGGGCGGCAAGATCGTCGAGGACGCGGGGACGGTGTTCAACGTCGCCTACGAGAAAGATGCGATCCGGGTGGCGGTGGCGGAAGGCAAGGTCGTCTACGACCCCGGTTCGGCGCAGACGGCTCTCGGCGCCGGGGAAGCCCTCGAAGCGACTGGCGGACAAGGGAAAATCACCGTATCCCCGGCCGACAGCGCCGTGATCGGTACCTGGCGAAAGGGGCAGCTGACCTATTCCGGCGCCCCGCTCTCGCTCATCGCCGGCGATCTTTCCCGTGCGCTGGGGGTGAAGATCCGGGCCGATGCCTCGGTCGCGTCGCGCCCCTATTTCGGCACCATCGCCGTGCGGCGCGGCGATCCTTCGCAGCTCGGCGATCTCATGACGGCGCTCGATGTCGTCGCCGTGCCCGAAGGAAACGGCAAGGTAATGAAACCCAGGGGCGATGATCGACGCTAGAAGCCGCCGCATTCACCTTGCGGCGGCCCTCCTTGCCGCAGGCGCCCCGGCCCCGGGCAAGGCCGAGACTTTCCGGGTTCCGGCAGGGCCATTGGAAGATGTGATGGCCGCGCTGGGGCAGCAGGCCGGGGCGACGGTGATCCTCGCCGATCGCGACCTTGCCCGCGTCCGCTCGCCGGGTGTGGACGCCAGCCTGCCCCTGCCTGCCGCGCTCAGGCGGGCCCTGCGGGGAACCGGCGGCGAGGCCGTGTTCATCGCCCCCCGGACCGTGCGGATCACGAAAGGCAGGATGCCCGAAGCGGCCAAGCCGCCCGCCTCAACGGTCGCACCCGAACCTGCCGGAAACGACGACCCGGAGCCGCCGCAAGACATCCTCGTCACCGCCAGCAAACAGGGCATGTCGCTTGGCACCTACCCCGGATCGGTGAAGGTCGTACGGATAGACGGCGGCTGGTTCTCCTCACAGGCGGCCGACGGCAGTTCCGCGATCACCCGGATGACCCCGCTGCTCGGTTCGACCAACCTCGGCAACGGGCGAAACAAGCTGTTCATTCGCGGAATCGCCGACAGCAGCTTCAGCGGCCCGACCCAGGCGACGACGGGCGAATACCTTGGCGACGTGCGGCTGACCTACAATGGCCCCGACCCCGACCTCAACCTCTACGACATGCAGAAGTTCGAGGTGCTCGTCGGCCCGCAGGGCACGCTTTACGGGCCAAGCGCGCTGGGCGGCATCCTCCGCCTCGTTCCGAACGCCCCCGACATGGCCGACCTTTACGGCAGCGCGAGCATGGGGATAGGCGCCACCCGGCACGGCGCGGCCAGCACCGATGCGGCAGGGATGATCAATGTCCCGCTGAACGACCATGCGGCGGTGCGCTGGGTGGTATTCGCGGGGCGCGCCGGCGGCTATATCGATGCGCCGACACAGGGCCGGAACAATATCAACGACACCGCCAGCTACGGGCAACGGCTCACCGCACGCTTCGAGAACGTCGGGGCATGGACCATCGAGGTCGGCAACGTGTTCCAGAACTTCCAAAGCGGCGACGGGCAATACGTGCTCCGGCAGGACCCGCCGTTCACCCGCTCGGGATCGGTGCCCCAGCCGTTCCGGAACAATTACCGCCTGCTGTTCGTCACCGCACGCCGCCCGATCGGCAATGCCGAACTGACCACGGTGACTTCGCTGGCACGGCAGGACCTCTCGACCGTTTTCGATGCGACGGGCTATGTCGGCGCGCCTGCGGTGACACGGCTGGGCGAGGAGCAGCAGGTAACGCTGATCTCCCACGAGACACGCCTTGCCGGGGGCGGTTCCCGTTCTCCCTGGATCGCGGGCCTGGCGATGACGCGGAGCGCGAACCGCCGGTCACTGGCCATCGGCGGCGCGGATAGCTGGGACCGGAGCGCCGGGCTGCAGGACGACCAGTTCGAAGGCGCGATCTTCGCACAAGCCTCGTATCCCCTGCTGCCTTCGCTCACGGCAACCGCGGGCTCGCGGCTGACGATCGCACGCAGCAGCCGCAGGGGGATCAACGTCGAGCCGGAGGCCGGGGAAATAGGCGGCAGCACCGGCACGACGCAAAGGTTCTCGGGCACCCTGGGGCTGGTGTGGGAGGCCGGTCCGGCACTTTCGATATTCGCCGATTATCGCCACGGATATCGCCCCGGGGGCTTCGGCTTCACATTGCAGAACAACGGCACCGACGATGCCGTGCTGACGAAGAGGTATCTTCCCGACGATCTCAGGATGTTCGAACTCGGGTTCCGGTGGGGCCAATACGACGGTAGCCCCTTGCGTCTGGAAGCCACCCTGTTTTCCGTTGACTGGCACAACATCCAGGCGGACCTCGTGGGGCCATATGCGATCCCCTACACGACGAACATCGGCAGGGGCCTGGTGCACGGGCTCGATGTCGAACTGGCGGTTCGGCCGGTTTCCTCGATCACCCTGAGCGCCTCCGCCTTCCTGAACCGAAGCCGCCTGCGCGAACCGGCCGGCGGGTTCGCCACAAACGGTATCGACGCGCAGGCCTCGCTCCCCAATGTGCCCAGCCGGGGCGGCCGTATCTCGGCCTCATGGGAAACGACCTGGGGATCGCGGACCGGGCTGAGGCTGGAAGCGGCGTTCCGCTACGTCGGCCCCTCGCGGCTTGGCGTCGGCTCCTACCTCGACATTCCCCAGGGCGATTATCTGGCCGGCGACCTTGCCGCACGCCTTGACCACGACAGGCTGGGCCTGTCGCTGACGATCGCCAACGTCACGGATTCGCACGGCAACACCTTCAGTTATGGCAACCCGTTCGGCGTCGGGCAACGAGACCAGATCACGCCGCTGCGCCCCCGCACGATCAGGATCGGAATGACCCGCGCGTTCTAGGCTTACGACCTCGGCGGCGTGGACGAGTTCCGCTTCGCCCGATTAGCGTGATGGTGTTCGGCCGTAACCATGCTAGAGGCCTCGAAATGCTTCACAACAACAGGCTTGCCGGTTCGGTCATCGTTGACGGGCTTCAATATGACTGGGAACTCCGACGCGAGCCGCAGTGGAGCGATTTCGACGGCTGGAGGGGCATGACCGTGTCCCTGCTACAGAAGAACACCCAGCGCGGCGCACTGCTGGAATTTCCGCCGCCGAAGCGCCTTCTCAAAGGCCTGCAACGGGGTCGTCTCCAGATCAGCGACGCGATCGTCACACGGGGAATCCGCGCTGCCCTGATGGCCGGATGGGAGCCGGAATCCCGAGGAAAACCGATGGTCTTCGTGGTCGACGCCGACGGGAACTAGGGTAGCTTTTTTGCGCGGCGCCCGTTAATCCGGTTCATGGAACAGGCCCTTCTCGTCATCGACATACAGCCAAGCTTCAACCCGCCCCAATGGCTGGTCGAAGGCGCAGCGCAACTCGCGCGCACCATGCGCTCCGTAGCGACGGTCGAGCGGCATGACGAAACCGTCACGCCGTTCTGGAAACAGTTGGGATGGAAACCGGCGCCCGATGATCAATCGCTGGTCGAAACCGGCAGACTATTCGTAAAGCACGGCTACTCGCCGCCGCCGGAACTGATCCGCCATCTGAAAGACGAAGGGGTCGAGCGCGTGCTGGTGTGCGGCATCCAGGCGGATACCTGCTGCCTTGCCGCGGGCTTCATGTTGTTCGACGCCGGCCTGCATCCCACGATGCTGAAGTGGCTGACGGTCGGATCCTCGCTGGACCGGTCCGCCGCGCTGGGAGCCCGGCTTTGGCGGCACCACTTCGGCCAAGGCTCGGTACTGGAATCGCCACAGGAACTCGAAGCCCTGATGCACGGCTAGCGCCGCGCGGCCCGCCATTGCCGGATGGTCATGCCGTTTCCTGAGGACCGGCGATTCCTGAATGGCAATATGGGCCATCGCGGGGTCGGCGTGGAGCCGTGCCCCGGATCACGTCCCGGGTGCCGGTGTACTTCTATATCTCGTTGATATCATAGAATTTTTCCTGAGCGGTGCAGCAGGTTTTTCATCCCCCTGGGCAGCGATCACTGATAGCGCAGGGTCTTCTCGAAACCCTCGTTGGCCTTGGTCATCCTGGCCAGCTTTCGCAGTTGCCCGCGAACATGCCGCTCGAACCGGGCATCGTCGTAGATGCCAGTGACCCGGTACTCGTCCTGAGCGATCAGTTCCTTCAGCCGCTGCGCGAACGCGGCCTGCTCGTTCGTGCAATCCGCCCCCTTCAGGGCACGGCAGACCCATTCCTCGGCAGCAGCCTTGTCATAGTCGTCCTGCGCCTCGTAGCCGCGCCTGTCCGCCGCAGCCTGATCCAGCTTCGAAGCCTCGAACCGGCGCTCCAGCCATTTGCGGACCCGTTCGCCATCCCATGCCTTCGACGGACTGTTCATCATATTCTCCAAACCTCGCCCGCCATAGCGCAAACCGATGGCACAAGCGAAGCCCGCAAGCCGCAAATCCGCATGAACTGCGCGGCCGGGGTCAGTTCCCCGGAACCGGCCCAGCATCGCTGCCCGACAGCAGCACGCCATTGAACAGGAACTTGAAGGTTGCGAAAGGCTGACCTCGCTGGGTCACTTCCGGGCCCATCAGGAAGACCCGCCCCTTGCCGAGCCCGGCCTCGACGATGCCCGCCCCGCCGTTGAGCAGCTTCTGGCCCCAGGCCCAGCCGGAAACGAGCGGGTCGTCCTTGTCGAACCAGCTCACCTTGCGCACGGCGGGCCCGTCGGCGCGGAACACCGGGTTGTTGTTATAGAAGAGGTTGACCGTGGGCGCGACACCGAAGGCCAGAGGATCGCCGCTGTCGACTTGCGCGCTCAGGATCGATCCCGGGACGTAGAACGTATTGGCGGACACCCTCTTCGGCTTGCCGTCGCTCCCGCGCGGGGCAAGCAGGTTCGTGACGGGAACGCCGATCTGCTCGCCCATGCGCGTGGCATTGCCTACCGCGATGACGGTGCCGCCCGCCCTTGCGAAAGTGGCGACTTGCGGGAAGGTCTTCTCCGGCGTGATCGTGCCGAGCATCTTGCGATAGGCTGTCGGGATGGTTTCGGCATCGGGCTGCGGGCGCACGGGACCTTCCTCCCGGCCGAGCACGTCGCTCTGGAAGACGAGCACATCGTATTTCGCTTTCAGCCCACCCTTGTCGAGCGCCTGTGGGTAGACCAGCTCGTAAGGGAATTCGTACTGCTCGAAAATCCAGCGCGTCCAGCCCGAGGCCATCGAGCCGCCGTATATATCGACGAGCCCGATCTTCACCGGCCTGATCGCAACCGCCTCTCCCCCTGGCCTGGCCGCGACGGCATGGGCATCGAGCCCGAGCGGGGCGACAGCGGCGGAGACGATGGCCTTCGCGCCGGCCGATGCGGGAATCCACAAGGCACCCGGGGCGAGCGTCTGCCCGTCCACGCTCAGGCCCTCCTTCATCCAGAACACCGGCAACCCTGCCTTCAGCAGACGATTGGTGAGCGTGAAGCTGTTGTTCACCCCGTGATCGACGATCCAGCCCGCCCCGCCCGAGCCCAGCACCCGGCCCGGTGGCGGTGCGGCGATCTCTTCCGGCACGAGCGGGAACGCGGGCGGCGGCGCATCCAGCACGCGATCGAACGCGACGTTCATCTGCAGGGCCAGGGTATAGCCGGTGATGTCATAGGGCTTGATCGGCGGGCCGCCGGCATAGGCGAAGTCCTGCGGATGGTCCTGCGGCTCGAACATGTCGAGCACATGCGGACGGAACGCCTGATCGCTGCGCACGACATAGCTGCCCGCAGGATAGCTCCTGCCCTCGAAGGTGAAGGCGGACGGCGCCTGCTGCACCTCGATCCCGGTCTTGATGAGCGCATTGAGGAAACGCACCGTCGTCGGCATGTCCTGCTGCCGGTCCGCCGGTATGATGTAGGCGCGCGGCGCGCGTTTGTCGGGGGCGTTGAGCACGGTCTTGTAAAGGCTGGCAGGCACGACCTTCTCATTGCCCCAGCCATAGCTGCCGATCTCGTCCGCCCCCGGCGGCGGCATCGTCCTGGCTGCTTCCCGTACTGCATCCAGCCGCCGGGGGGTGACGACCCAACTGTCGGTGCTGCCCTTGGCGATCTGGTTCCGGCCCATGACATAGCGGTTGTACTGGATCGTCTCCCGATAGCGCGAGGCATAGTCGAGTATCGCCCGGTCCATCTCCTTCACGTAGTCCAGCGATTGCTGGAAGTGCCAGTCCTGCGGGGCGATCGGCAGAACCTCGTCCTGCCTTGGCAACTGGTTTTCGGGAACCAGCGGGATCTTCATCGGGGTGGGATTGCCGATGATCTCGGTCAGGATGCCGATCTGGTTGTGGAAGTAGCCGATGGTGCGGATGCCGCCGTTGAACCAGGTCGAATAGGGCGCGGCGGAACGCATCGCCGAGCCGCCCATGCCCTTCGCCACCAACCGCGCATGCATCATCTGGCCGACCACGTCGGTCTGGTTGATGACCAGCGGCTCGTTGTTGAAGTTGTAGGGATCGCGGAACGGCGGAATGAACACCACCGCGCCCAGCGGGCCTGTCTGGTGCTGGTTGTAGAGGATCTGCGGGAACCACTCGCGATAGCCGGCGCGGTTCATGTTGGTCGTCTCGGGCTGGGTCGAGGCGAAGCTGTCGCGGTTGTTATCGTGGCCGATATACTTCTGGTAAAGCACCGGGATCGAGTCCGTCGTCAGCTTGTGCGGATCGGCCATGTACCAGTCGGCGACGAGCTCCAGCCCGTCGGGGTTGGCAAAGACGAACAGCATGATGTCGTCGCCCAGCAGGCGCAGCGTCTCGGGATCGTTGCGCGTCAGCATCTCGTGGATGATCTGGACATGGCTCTGCGCGTTGACGATCTCGCTGGCGTGGAGCCCGGCGTCCATCCACACCATCGCTTTGCCCTCTGCGGCAAGCGTCTTCGCCGCTTCGTCGTCAAGGCCCTTGGCCAGCGCCAGCTGCTGCGCGATGCGGCGGTACTTGTCGAGATTGCGGATGTTGTCCGGCGCGGAAACGACCGCCATGTACTGCTCGCGCCCCTCGGCAGTCTTGCCAATGGATACAAGCTTGATGCGATCGCTTTCCCGGGCGACCTGCATGAGCCAGGCGGAAATCCTGGTGTAGTCGGCCAGGAAGTAGTCGGCGCCCACCGTTCCGCCCACGACTTTCTCGGGCGCGGTGACGGCAGCACTCGTCGGCGGCGCATCCTGAGCCAGAACCGGCCCCGAAAGCACGAGCGGGAGCGAAAGACACGTGGCGGCAAGCAACAGGTTGCGACGGGACATGGCGTTACTCCGGATCGGTGAGCAGGCAAGGGGCGGCGGCGCTTCGAGAAGCGCGGCCCGAGCGGGTTTCGAAATCTGCGCGAATGAGGGAAAAAGCCGGGGCGGGCCTCTGGAAAAGGCCCGCCCCGTCAGGATGGGTCAGCGTGCTTCGGCGAGGGCCAGGACCGTTGCCAGACCGACCGCCATGTTCTTCAGGTCCTCGGGCGGGTTCATCTTCATGCCCTCCTCCAGCGAGTGGGCGCGGAAAGTCTCGAACCCGGAACCGAGCGTCACCGCCTCGATCCCCATGCTCATCGGGATGTTGCTGTCCGTTGACCCGGCGCCGTATCGCGGCTCCACCCCCGAACCCCGGGCGACGGCAGCGGCGATCTTCACGATCCGGGCGTCCTGCGCGGTGGTACCGACCGGGCGGTCCCCGATCAGCTTGGCGTCATAGGATATCTTGCCCTTCGCAACCGAGCGCGCGGCATTCTCCGCATCCACTGCAGGCTGCAACAAGGCCAGGAACTGCTTTTCCTCCGCATCCAGTTCAGGTTTTCCGTTGGATCGCATGTCGATGGTCATGGCGGTGGCGAAGGGGATCGAGTTGACCGAAGTGCCGCCCTCCAGGATGCCGACGTTGTAGACGGTCTTGGGCTCCACCGGCGCCTTGATCTTGCCGAACGCGACCATGGCATTGGCCATCGCGAAGGCTGGGCTGACGATCCCGAAGTCCCCCATCGAATGCCCGCCGGGACCGTTGAACGTCACCTTGTAGCGGCGCGACCCGGTGCCGGCATTGGTGATACGGCCGGGTTCGCCCGGCTCGAACGAGATGAAGTACTTGATCCTGTCCTTGTACTTGCCCTTCTGGAAAAGATAGCGCGATCCGCGCAGGTCGCCGGGCCCTTCCTCGCCCACGTTGCCCATGAACAGGATGTCGGCCCTGGTGGCGTAGTCGGCGTGCTTCATCGCGCGAATGAAGGCGAGCAGGACCGGCAGGCTGGAAGTATCGTCGCCGATACCGGGTGCGTAAAGACCATTGCCCTCGCGCCGCACTTTCACGTTCGTGCCGCCGGGGAACACGGTATCGAGATGCGCGGTGACGACGATCAGCGGACCGCCACCCGTCCCCTTGCGCAAACCCATGACATTCCCGACCTCGTCACGCTCCACGTCGGCCAGGCCCTCGGCCTTGAGCATCGCCATGTAGGCGGCGCCGCGCGCGTCCTCCTTGAACGGCGGCGCTTCGATCTCGGTCAGGGTAATGATGTCCTGGATGATCCTGTCGTAGTCGGCCTCGAGCGAGGCCCTGGCCTTGGCGAATTTCGCCCCGCCGAGCAGCGTGGCGGCAGCCTTGTCCTCCGCGGTGGCCGCGTGAGCCCCCGGTGTGGCCAGCGCGAGCGCGGCAGTTGCCGCCAGCAATGTGATACGCATCCCAAGTCCCCTGGATTAGAAGTTGCTGTATATCGTCGCGCCCATCGTGCGCGGTGCGGTGGTCGCCCAGTAGTCGGGCACGCCCGACGCGCTGGAGATCGTGTTCACGCCGATCTTGTCGAACAGGTTGCGCACATAGAGGAACATGCCCAGCCGGTCGTTCTGCACGCCGACGCGCAGGTTCACCATCGAATATTTCCCGAACTCCCGGTAGAGCGCATTGGTAGGCCGGATCTGCGAGGTCATCTTGCCGGTATAGGTCCAGTCGGCGCGCAGCAGCCCCGTGAAGTCGTTGAAGGCCGGGAAGCTGTATTCGGCGCCGGCGCTGGCCGTGGTGCGCGGGATCAGCGGCAGGATATCGCCCTTCCGGCCCGCGGCCGTCACCTCGGCACTGATCTGGTCGGCGGTCAGGCGCGGCTTGAGATAATGGAACGCGGCATTGAGGTAGAGGCCGGCGAACGGCGTTGCGCTCGCTTCCACCTCGACGCCTTCGATGCGTGCCGAACCGACGTTGCCGATATAGGAGAAGTTGCCGTACGTCGCCTGGACCGAGGTTTGCAGGTTATTCCAGTCGATCCGGTAACCGTCGATATTGAAGGTCAGCCTGCGACCGAACCACTGGGTCTTGAAGCCCGCCTCGTAGTTCCACAGGGAATCCGCCGCGTAAGTCTGCGCCGATTCCGGGATGCCCGGCGTCAGGTTCGCGCCGCCGGGGCGGAACCCCTGCGAAGCGGTAGCGTATAACATGATGTCCGGCGTGATCTTCAGGTCGACGTTGAACTTCTTGATAAGGCCATTGGCGTCGGCAGTAACTTCCCGATAGGCGCTGGGCGCCTGGCCGTTGAAGTAGTTGTAGCCCAGGTTCTCGCCGCCAACGGTCTTCTTGTAGTCGTAATATCGCAGGCCCGCCGTCACCGTCAGCGGCTCGAAGATCCGGTAGCTGATTTCGCCATAGACGGCGGACTGCTTCACTTCGTCCGTCACATAGCGCGAGCCGAGATCGACGACCGGCTGCTGCGGCTCGCCCGTGGCGGGGATGCCCGCGAACACCAGCGTGTCGACGCGGTCGTTGCGGTCCTCCCGGAACAGGCCGACGGTATAGCTGAACGGCCCCTTCCCGCTGGAGCTGAGCCGCAGCTCATTCACGAAGTTGCGCACGAAACGCGGCTGGTAATTGCCGATCGGCTGCTGTGCGGCCGCCCAGTTCTGGTAGTCCTGCCGTAGCTGCGCCGATGTCAGCCCGCCGGCATCGGCCGCGCATGTGCCGGAGCTGGTCGTCGCCCCGGCGCTCGTGCCTTGCAGCAGCGAGCCGGCGTATGTGTTCTGGAACAGGCCGCAGTAGCGGTTGGAAGCGGCGATGCTGGCATAGTTGTCCGAATTGTCGTTGGTCTGCCGCACATCCCAGCGATAGAACGAATTGTTCAGCGCCAGGGTGCCCACAGGCGTTTCCCACTTCGTTTCCAGCGCATAGAGCTGCAACTTGTCGTAAGCCGGCGAAGCCACCTTCTGCGCCGAGATGAACGCGCCCTCCGAGGGTGCCCACTGCGAAGTCCCGCCGAACTTCTGCGTTTGCAGGATCGTCATGAAGTTCATGCTCAGGTTGCCGGTGGGCTGGAAGCCCAACTGGAAACGCCCGCCTTCGAGCACCGAGCGGTTGAGGTCCTTGCGGCCGATCGTCGGATCGTCGACATAGCCCGGATTCTGCTGGCGATAGAGCACCAGCCGTGCGGCCAGCACGTCGTTCACGATAGGTACGTTGACCGCGCCTTTCAGCGAATAGCCGAACTCGCCGTGCTCTACCGCTTCGGCTCCCATCTCGGCAGCGCCCTCGTACTTGGCGAGATCGGGCTTCTTGAAGATCACCCGCAGCGTCCCGCCCATCGAACCCGACCCGTAAAGCGTTCCCTGCGGCCCGCGCAGCACCTCCACCCGCTCCACGTCGAAGAGGTTGAGGTTGGGCGTTACGCCCGAAGGATCGGAACTGGTGCCCGACGGTCCGGTCAGCGGCGTCTCGCCATAGTAGAGGCCGACCGTGCTTTCGCCGGCAGTCTGGATGCCGCGGATCGAGATGCGCGTGCGGCCGGATTCGCCGGCGATGAGGTTGAGACCGGGAACCTGTCGCACAATGTCGGCAATGCCGGTGGCGCCGAGGTTCTGAAGCGACTTTTCCGATAGCGCGGTGATGGCGATCGGAGTGTCCTGCACGCGCGAGGCGCGGCGCAGGGCGGTGACGACGATATCGCCCACCCCTTCGGGCGCAGCCTGCTGGGGCGCCGCGGCATCCGCCCCCCGCGCCTTGGCAACACCCGGCAGCGCCAAGGCGGAAACAGATAGGAAAAATGCAGCGCGACCGTAGTGAGTGGCCATGATTGCCCCCTGTTGCAGCCGATCCATGCCCCGCCCGCGCCGTCGCCGGTAATGGGCGATCTTCTGCGCGGAACGGACTGGATCCGGTTCGTTGTCGAGGTTTCCCCTCCCGACACAGGGAAGCTGACGGCACCCACCTGTCACGAAGCTGTCATTGCATGCTGCGCTGCAAAAAGAATCTTGCCCATCGCGACAGGTTGATGACAGGTTCGGTTCACAGAGTGCCGAATCAAACGGAAGAAAGTTGCGCCGGATCAGGGCCGGCGCCCATGACAACAAGACGGCCAACCGGAAGAGGATGCTGCAACTCGTACGAGGGAGTGAGTTGTTGCGTATATTGATCGTGGAAGACGACGAGCGTCTGGCGCGTGGGATGGATGCCTCGATGAGTGCGGCGGGATTTGTCGTCGACGTTGTCGGCAGCGGCGAGGAAGCGCTCGATGTGCTGGCCGCCGAAACCTACAACGCGACCATCCTCGACCTCGGCCTGCCGGACCTGGACGGGCTGGAGGTGCTCCAGTCGCTGCGGCGAAGCGGCAATGCCACGCCGGTCCTCATCCTCACCGCGCGCGACGCCGTGAGCGACCGCATCGCCGGGCTGGACCGGGGCGCGGACGATTATCTGTCCAAGCCGTTCCATCCGCGCGAACTGGAATCGCGCCTTCGCGCGCTGATCCGGCGCAGCCAGGGCACGGCGGACCCGGTGCTGCGCGTCGGCGGCCTCAGCCTCGACCGTTCGACCCGCGTGGTCGAACTCAGGAGCGCCGTGGTGGACCTGCGGCGGCGCGAACTGGCCGTCCTGGAAACCCTGATGGGCCGCCCCGGCAAGGTCGTCACCAAGCAGCGGCTCAATTCCGAGGTATTCAACTTCGCCGATGCGGTCGCGCCCAACGCACTGGAAGTCTACGTGGGCCGTCTGCGCCGCAAGCTCATGCCGGACGGCCCGACCATTCGCACGATCCGCGGCCTCGGCTACATGTTGGAGGCCTGATGGCCTCTCTGCGATCCCGTCTCACCGCAGCGGTCATGGTGCCGCTGCTGGCTCTGGCGGTGACCTTCGGCGGCATAACCTGCTGGATGATCCAGCGTTCCGGGGCGATGACCTCCGATCGCATCCTCGTCGGTTCGGTACGCGTCCTCAGCCGGGCCACCGATGCAGACGATACCTTGCGCGATCGGTTGCTGCCGCTTGCGGTCCATCTGCTGCAACGCCGCTCCGCCCCCGTCACTCACTACAGCATCTGGGACGGCGACCGGCTGCTTGCCGGGGAACGCGACCTGGCGCCCCCGCCTCAGTACGATACCCGCACCGGCAGCACGACCAGACGCCTGCCCGCCGCCAGCTTCCCGCGCACGTACCGCAATACCCCGCTTACCGGCGGCTATGTCGACCCGCGCGATGCCGGCGGCGTGATCCAGCCCGCCTACCTTCGTGACGGCCGCCTGCGCGACAAGCCCGTACGCATCGCCACCGAAATCCGCCGCCTCCACCGCAACGGTCGCGCGGTGGTGGTTCAGGTGGCCGACTTCGTGGACGATCGCTGGGCCTACCAGCAGACCTACTTCTTGCGCGTGCTGGGCGCGGGCGTGCTGATCGCGATGACGGCGGTGCTGCTGTTCTACTGGGCGATCACATGGGGGCTCAGGCCCTTCGCCTCACTTGCCGGGCAGATCGAGACCGCGCGCCGCGAACCACCGCCGCAGTTCCGGCTCAGGCTGGAGGAGAACGCCCCGCGCGAAGCCCGTTTGCTGGCGAATTCGTTCAACGCCCTCCTTGCCCGCACCGAGCGCGCCGTGGATTCGCTGCGCCAGTTCACTGCCAATGCCTCGCACCAGATGCGCACCCCGCTCGCGGTGGTCCGCATCCATCTCGACGTGCTGGAACGCTACGGCCCCGGTTCGCCGCGCGGGGCGACCGCGCTTCAGGATATCGGCAATGCCGTGCTTTCGCTGGAGCGCCTGCTGATGCAGCTCATCGCGCTTGCCCGCACCGAGGAACAGGGCATTGCCGAGGACGCGAGCTTCGATCTTGCCGCCGTCGCCGCCGATCTCGTCGCGGCCCGGGTCGCGCAGCCGGGAGCAGCCAGTCTCGACATCGGCTTCGAGGGGGCTGATGACGGCCCTCTCCGCGCAGCCGGCCATCCCGTGCTCGCGGCCGAGATGATCGGCAACCTGCTGGACAACGCCGTGCGCTACAACCGCCCCGACGGCACCGTTACCGTGCGCGTGCTGCGCCGCGCGGGGCGCGCCCGCGTCGAGGTGGAGGACGATGGCCCCGGCATTGCCCGGCAGGACCGGGAGCGCGTGTTCGAACGCTTCTATCGCGCGCCGACAGAGAACGGGGCGACCGGCAGCGGCCTTGGCCTTTCCATCGTGCGCGCCCTTGCGGAGCGCATGGGCGCGCATGTCCAGCTTGAACCGGGAGCGGGCGGACGCGGCGTACTGGCGAGCATAGACTTCGCGCGCGCGCCGGCATCCGCAGCCACCGAAATCGAACAGGAAGCGCAACACTTCGCCCTCGCGACAGCTTGCTGACAGGGTTTTCGCTCCAGCATCAGCGCCATGAGCCAAGCGCTTCCGGGCGCGGCAACAGGATCACCGATGTCCGCAAAACCTCCTTCGATCAACCCGATGATCGAGACAGCCAACCCGTCCCTCCCGCCCTCCGGCACCCGGCCGCGCAGCCGGTTCAAACCGCATCTGCAGGTGTGGCTGCTGGGCGGCTTCCTCCTCGGCATGGGCGGCGGCACGCTGGCCGGGCTGTTCGCCGGAGATTCGCCCGCCACGGCGCTGCTGATGCACTGGTTCGTCAGGCCGGTGGAGCAGGCGTTCCTTTTCGCGCTGTTCCTGCTGATCGTGCCGCTGCTCGTATCCGCGATCGTCAGCGGCATAGCGCGAATCCGCAACATGGCGGGAATGCGGCAACTGCTGGTGTCGACGCTGGCGCACATGCTGGCCGCGTCCGTCGCCGCCGCGCTCATCGGGCTGGCCATGGCCAACCTCTTTCGCCCGGGCGACGTGGTGCCCGCCGAGATCGGCCAGCAACTTCTGGCGGCAAGCCATGCCCCCGCTTCGCCGGGCATGATCGACACGCTGTTCTCCTACGCCGCGGTCGAGCGGCCCATAAAGATCGTCATCATCGCATCGGTACTGGCCGGCATGGTCCTGACCTTCCTGCGCACGCGGCGGACCGGCCACGTTCTGGCGACCAGCGAGCGGGTGTTCGATGCCGGTATGCACGTGCTCGCCCATGTGGCGCGGCTCGCGCCCGTTGCGGTCACCTGCTTCATGTTCGACCTGACGCTCGTGTTCGGCTGGCATTTGCTGCTGTACCTCAGCGCCTATGTTGCGGTGGTGGTGGCGGCACTCCTGCTGCAGATCGCGCTGACATTCTTCGCCGTGGTCTGGATGCGCGGCGAAGTGACGCCGCTGGCGTTCCTGCGCGGCGTGCAGGAGCCAGCCGTCATCGCCTTCTGCACATCCTCCTCCAACGCCACCCTGCCGAGCGCGCTGCGGGCCGCCGAACTTGACTTGCGCCTGCCCCCGCGCGTTGCCCGGCTGGTGCTGGGCACCGGAACCATCGCGAACCAGGGCGGCACCGCGATCTACACGGCCGTGACGGTCCTTTTCATCGCCCAGTTCTTCGGCATGGACCTTTCGCTCGGACGGCAGGGCCTTGTACTGGTGGTCGCCGCCCTGGCGGGCATGGGCACGATCGGCGTCCCTGCCGGCTCGCTGCCGACCGTCGCCGCCGTCCTCGCGCTCACCGGCCTCCCGGCAGAAGGCATCGGCCTTGTCATCGGAGTGGACCGGCTGCTCGACATGTTCCGCACGATGGTCAACGTGGTGGGAGACATCGCCATCGCCACCGCAGTGTCGCACGACCGGCGCAAGCGCAGCCTGCCGAAGATGTAGCAGACTGGCGCGTTCTTGTGTTAACGGAATGGATTTCCAAGCCCCTTATCTTGCGGCTCTTCCCCGGAACCAAAGCATCCCATCCCACTCGAAAGGAATTTCGTAATGGCTCGCTTCACTGGAAAGAAGGCGCTCGTCATCGGCGGCAGCCGCGGCATCGGCGCCTCGATCGTCCAACGCCTGGCCGGGGAAGGCGCATCGGTGACATTCACTTACGCCGGATCGCGGGACGCGGCCGAGGCACTGGCCGCGGAAACCGGCTCCACCGCCGTACGATCCGACGCTTCCGACCGCGATGCGCTGATCGCCACTGTCAGCGAGGCGGGCGCGATCGACATCCTCGTCGTCAGCGCCGGTCTTCTGGTCATCGGCGATCCGCTCGAACTCGATCCCGACGCCATCGACCGCATGATCGACGTGAATGTACGAGCGCCCTACTTCGCCTCGGTCGAGGCGGCGCGGTCCATGCCCGAAGGTGGGCGCATCATCGTGATCGGTTCGACCAACGGAGACCGCATGCCGTTTGCCGGAGGCGCGGCCTATGCGCTCACCAAGTCGGCGATCCAGGGCATGGCGCGCGGTCTTGCCCGCGATTTCGGCCCGCGCGGCATTACCGTCAACGTCGTCCAGCCCGGCCCGGTCGATACCGAGATGAACCCTGCCGACGGCGGCATCGCAGAGGCTCTCCACGGCTTCATGGCGCTGCCCCGCCACGGCAAGCCGGACGAAATCGCGAACCTCGTCGCATGGCTGGCGAGCGAGGAAGCCGGTTTCGTCACCGCCGGGCTCTACACAATCGACGGCGGCTTCGCGGCCTGACCGAGGGTCGCGGCGCTTACAGGTGCCGCGCCTGCCGCCATTTCCGGCCTTATTGCGTGAAAAATTCCACCGGAACCGTAAGCCTCTGCGGATCGGGTCTGTCCGCGGGTATCGCAGGCAAGGGCTGAGCCCGGCGGATCGTGGCAAGGGCTGCGCCGTCCAGCAAAGCCGAACCGGACGATCGGCCGATTCTCGCCGAAAGCACGCGCCCCTCGCGGTTCATGGTGAACTGGACATAGACGATCCCCTGCTCTCCGCGAGATCGCGCCGTCGCCGGATAGCGGCGATATCTTTCCATATGGGAGAGCAGCAGGGCTTCCCACGTCACCTTCGCGTCATTCGCCGCCCGTTCGGCAGGCGGTGCGGGAAGCGATCGCGGGGCGGTGGTTTCCGGAACGGCCTCCGCCACCGAGGCAGGTTCGGCCGGGGGCCGGGCCGGCGATGAGGGGACCGAAGGATCGCTTTCCGGCTCCAGCGGCGGCGGGGCCTCACTGCTTTCCGGTTGCGCCTGCGCTTTCTGCTCCACCTTCCTCGGACCTTCCGGCACTTGCATGTCCGGCTCGGGCGGAGCGGCGGGAGGCTTGAATTCGAGCAGCAGCGGCCGGGAGGATTCCGCCGCCGTGGGCACGATCCGCCAGAACACGGAACCGAGCGCCAGCGCGGCAAGGATCAGGAAAGTCGTGCTGCCAAGCCCCATGCACCGGGTCAGCCGGTCCGGCGGCAGGTCCGCATAGCGCGTTCGCCCCGGCGTGCGGTAAGATTCCTCCGCCGGCGCGCAGGCTCTTGCCCCGCGCGGCTCCCGGTGGCCGCAGTCGTCCCGTATCTCAGGCGAAGCTGGCATCGGCTAGGGCCTGCACCCGGGCGAAGGCTGCATTGGCTCCGGCAATGGTGCGCGCCTCTTCCGCTTCGGAGAGTTCAACGGCATTCAGCGCGGCCGTGAAGGCGCGCCAATGTGCGGCGGGGCCCTCCGGCGCGGGCGCAAGATGGAGTGCCCCGTGTGTATCCGACATCCCCAGCCTTGCCGCCTCCTTGCGCAGCAGCGCCGCCCCCATGTTCGAACCCTCGGCAACATAGAGCCAGCCCAGCGCGGTGGGCACGTCCGGCTCTGCATCCGGAAGGAAGACCGGCGGCGCCTCTGCCCGGGGGAGCGGAACCTTCAGGTCATGCAGGTCCGCCGCGATCAGCGCCAGCCGCCGCCGACCGTCCAGCCCCGGCAGCAGCACGCGCAGCCGGGGGACATCGTAAAGCGCATCGATATCGCGGTGAAAGCCATACTGCATCGTCGCGAAGCGAATGTAACCGTCGAGGCTGGCGAAAGAGGCCGCTTCCATGATCGAACGATCCAGCCTGTCATGCGTGGCATGGGTTGCGCCTTTGAGCCGGGCGGCGCGGGTATCTTCAAGGGTTCTGGTGGTCATGGGCATGTCCTTCGATCAGAAGCGGTAGCTGACGCCGAGGCGGATATGGTGAAGGTCCGCGTCCGAGCGCACCTTGCGGCCGTTGGCGATGTTCGAGCTGCCCGGGCCGTTGACATATTCCCAGGATACGGTCCCGTCGTCGTGCCAGGTGACGTCGAAGTCGCTGTAGGCGATACTCACGCCTTCGCGGGCCTTTGCGAAGCTGAAGGTCTTCCGCTCGAAGCGGGCGTAACTGTATTCCGCGCGGACCGACCAGTGATCGCCGATCGCCCGCTCCACCCCGCCGCCCAGCACGAACCCTTGCCGGTTCTTGCGATCCTCTTCGGCGAAGAGATGCTCCAGCGCGCTGCCGATGCCGCGGTTCTGCGCGTCGACGGAACGATACTGGTTGCGGGTCTGCGTTTCGCGCAGCCAGCCGATGCCGCCGGTGCCGTAGATCAGCGTGCGGCCGAGCGAATAGCCCAGCTTGCCGCGCAGGGTGATCATGCGATCCCAGTTGTAGCGCGTGTCCGATTCGAGCTGGTGGTTGTTGCGCAACCACTGGGTCGCGGTGCTTTCCTCCGAAACCAGCACGCCGGACCAACTACCGAGGTTGCCCGCCGAAATGTCGGCCTCCACGCCCAGCACGAGGTTGCCGGGCAACTGGTAGTTGTAACCGGCATGAAGCCCGCCCAGCACGTTGCGCATCTTCTGGTCGATGCGGCTGCCGTTCTCGATGTCGGCGGCTTGGCCCATGCTGTCGGTCACGCTGCCGCCGGTCTTGCCGAGGCCGTAGCCGAAGTCGGCGCCGATATAGGGCCCGGTCCAGTCGGCAGCATCCTCGTTGGCCCATCCGCTGAACCAGTTCGCCGGCCACAGCGCCGTTTTCGAGCCGAGCTTTCCGGTAAGGCCGATACGGAAGGTCCGTCCCGGCGCCGGGATATAGCCCAGGCTCATGGCCTCGGTGTAATAGCGGTCGGTGACGTTATCGAGGCTCCAGTCGAGCGAGAGCGCGTCCGTCACCTTGAACTGCCCGGTCAGGTCCAGCAGCACATAGGGGTTCCACGCGATCGCCGAGATCAGCGGCATGTAGCCGCTCTGCGGGACTTGCGCGCCGACCGCGCGCTTGCCCGTGTAAGTCAGGCGCCCGCCCAGCATGGCGCGCTCGGCCAGGAACTTCTGACTGACCGCGAGATTGGCCGACCACCGGGGCGGGATGTAGTTTGTGGCATAGTCCGAGGCGAGCGAGCTTTCCACGCAGCCCGTGGCCGCGTCCTTGCAAAAGGCGATATGATCGTAATAGGTCGCTCCCGCATCCACCGAGAGGCCGCCGGTACGGTAGCTCAGGCTGCCTTCCACGCCCCGGAACTGCGCGCGGTCGATGTTGAACATCTGCATCGCGAAGAACGCCGAAATGTATCGCCGGGCGATATAGCCGTCGATGTCGTTGTCGAACCATGCCAGCTTGACGCCCAGTTCGTCACCGTCCGCAAGAACGCCCTTGCGCGAGTAGTTCATGCCCGCTTCCCAGTTATGGGCCTCTTCCTTGTGCAGGTCGGGGTTGGCGATCATGAAGAAGCCGGTGGTCGCCTCCATCAGCGAGGGCAGACGCGCGGCCTGCTTGTAGCTGGCGAAGAGCTGCAGCCCGTCCACCGGCATGAGCGTGGCACCCAGCGAGAAACTCACCGCGTCCTCGCTGCGATCGAAGATATCGGTGTGGTAAGTGGTGCCAGACTGTTCGTCCTGCAACTTGTACTTCTGGTAGCGCAGGCCCGCATCGAGGCGCAGCCAGGTCATGGGCTCCAGCGCAGCCTGCCCGAACACGCTCGTTTCCCGCCGCGTGCCTTCACGCCCGGGTGCGAGCGAACCGTTGTTATTCCAGCCATCCACTGGGCCGGTCCGCTCCCGCAGGAACGAGGCGCCATAGTCGGCCGAGAGCAGGCCCAGCGGCGTCAACACGCGTGAACCGTTGCCGATGTCCACGCCAAGCCCGTTCACGAAGCGGCGCGTCTGGTCGGTCTGGAGCAACGAGGCCGCGCTTTCGCGAAGGTTCGATATCCAGCCATTCAGCTTCAGGTCCACCAGGTCGGTCGCCGGGTTCCAGCGATAGCGCGCGGTCACGCGGTCGAGGCCGGTGTGCGAGAGCGGATAGGTTTGCAGGACCGTGCCGGAGGCGGAGCCCGTGGAACCGGGATAATTCTCGCCGAAGTCGCTCCAGTAACCGCCGTAGCCCAGTTCGAGCACATGGTCTGCGGCCGGGCGCAAGGTGGCCTTGAGCAGCACCGATTCCGCATCGGTAGAGGTGTTGAGCACTTCCTCGCCGCCAACGAAAGGCGTCGAGCCGTAGCGGTCGTAGAACTGCACCGCACGCTCGCAGAGCGAGGCGAGGCTGCCGGAAGCTGCCCCTGCGGCGCAGAACGCAGAAGGCGTGCCGGTCGCCTCGGGCGCATGCTTGCCGTTGGCGCCGGCATGGTAGTTACCGGTGCGCCGGAACGAATAGCCCGCCACCAGGTCCACGAAATCGCCCTTGCGCGCGAAGACCAGACTGCCGGCGCCGCCCGTGGGCGAGAAGAAACCTGGCCGGTTGCGTTCCCGCGTGGCCGCCAGCGTATCGCCGTTGTAGGACGAGGGCGCCAGCAGCGAGCGAGTCATGTTCGAGCCGGGCTCGGTGCTGTTGTTCGACAGCGAGGCCTTGATGCGAAGGCCCACGGTCTCGCCTTCGGGAACGATGTCGTCGGCGGAAAGAGTCGTCATGCTGACCGACCCACCGATGCCGCCGGCAATCGGATTGCCCATTGAGGGGCCCTTCTCGATAGCGACGTGGCTGATGAAATCGGGGTCCACGAAACTGCGATTGCTGGTGCCCTGATATCCGCGATAGACCGTCGTGCCGTTGATCGCGCCGTCCACTGTCACCGGCACACGGCCCTGCCCCTGAAGGCCGCGGATGTTCACGTCCAGTCCGCCGCTGGTGCGCGCCTCTCCGGAGATCACGCCGGTCGCGCCGCGCAGCATGTCGGCTGGCGACTGGCCGGGATAGGCCTCCAGCGTCTCGCGGGTGATGACGCTGACCGAGCCGGGCGTGGAATAGACGGTGCCTGCCGTACCATCCCATCCGGCCACCCTGCCATTGCCGCCGCTAGCACCGTCGCCGTTTCCCCCACCAGCCGATCCCGAGGCGCCCTCGACACGCAGCGTGCCGAGCTGGACCACACCGGCCTCCGCCTGAAGCGCCCGCTCGACCGTGAAGGTGTTGGCGCTCGTCCGCCGTGCGGTCAGGCCGCTCCCGGCGAGCAGGCGCGAAAGCGCAGCGGCCGGGTTGTGGCGCCCCTTGATGCCCCCGCTGGTGCGGCCTGCCACGAGCGCACTGTCGTAGACGAGTTCGACCCCGCTCTGCTCCGCGAAATCGTTCAGCGCATCGGCGAGGCTGCCCGCCGCAACGTCATAGCTGCGGGCGGACTGCGCCGCCGCAGGCGTGCTCGCGGCAAAGACGCCGGAGAGACCGGCCGAAGCCAGCAGCACGGCCTGGACCAGTGTCCGCATTTCGCCCTTGCGCGCACGGCGCGCTTTGGAATTGTCCATCGTCATTGCCCCCTTCATTCACCCGGCAATCGCTATTGCGACGCATATTCACAAATGAAGACGAAGGCGGCGCGCGATAGGAAACCTCGAACGTTCAAAAAAATTCGCGGCCTGCAGGATTAGGTCGTAAACTCATAAACGGCACCATCGAGGTTTGAGGCAAAATGGCTCAGCGCAAGAAGGTAAGGCGATGGAATATGTCGATATTTCAAGCCTTCCCGACGCAGCGATGGGCCATTTTGGTCAAATCCCGAAGGGACGTCCAAATGGCTTCCATCTCGGGCCGAAGCTGCCTTGGACGGGCAACCAGCCCGCCCGGCGGCACCTTCGGCCCGAGCTGTTCGCCATTTGGGCGCCTCGATGGTGCCGTTTATGAGTTTACGACCTAGTCGTGCAGGATGGTCACCATCCCGCCGATGCGGGTGCTGCGGATGCCCAGCGACCGGCCAATCGCATCGATCGAACGATCGGGATCGTCGAGCCGGAACACCCCGTTGACCCGCCGCTGCGAAAGGCCGTCCCCCAGCACGAGGATGTAGCCGCTGCGATAGCGGCCAATCTCGCGCACGACATCTGCTAGCGGGCGGTTCACCACGCGGATCACGCCGCGAGTCCAGCCGTCGGTATCGTGGACCGACTGGCCCGCGAGGGGCGAGATCCGGTCCCGGCCATATCCCGCCTCCTCGCCCTCGCGGACGAGACGCGAGACGGCGTTCAGGTCGATGCGCACGCTGTGCTCTGTCACGGCCACGCGGGTCTCATCGCCGTCCAGCCTGACGAGGAAGCGCGTACCCAGCGCCGTGACGGTACCCCGGCCTGCTTCGACCACGAAGGGGCGCGCCGGATCCGGCGCCACCGTGAAGGCCGCCTCGCCGCGAAGCAGACGGATGCGGCGGCCATCGGCGAAGTCCACGGCGACGGCACTGTCGGTATTGAGCAGGGCAATCGAACCATCGGGCAGCGCAAAGCTGCGCCGCTCCCCGGTGTTCGTGATGGCATCGGCACGCAGGCGCAGTGCAATGTCCGCCGATTGCGTGGCGATCAGCAGCAGGACGCTGGCGGCAACGAGCCCCCGCGCCCATCCCGATGCCTTGTGCACCGGCGCGGAAACGCCGTGCTGCGTCCCGGCCGGGCGCCAGCGTGCGAAGCGCCTGCTCCACGGCGCCGTGCCGCGCACCGGGGCCGGCGGCATCGTCGTTTCGTCGATCGCCCGCCATGTCCGCTCCACGGCGGCGAAGGCGCGGGCATGGCGCGGGTCCTCGGCCAGCCACTGCGCCAGACGCGCCTCGTCGGCTGCGGACATGACACCCGCGACATGGTCACCGAAAAGGCGGGCGGCTTCCTGCCGCATTTCCGGCGTGATCGTCGTTTCAGGCACGTTCGTCATCATCCGGTTCCAGAGCATCCTGCCCGCGGCGCATCCCTACACCGTCCGACGTCTGCGGCAGCACTTCCGAAACCCGCCCCTTCCAGTTTTCATCGTCCAGCCGCTCGCAGCAATGGGCCATGCCCTGCGCGATGTAGCGCCCGACCATCTGGCGGCTGATCCCCAGCCTTGCCGCAATGTCCGTGATCGACACACCGTCTATCCGGTTCATCCTGATGATCTGCTGGCAGCGCGGCGAAAGTTCGGCCAGCGCCGCGGTCAGCCGGACCAGCGCCTCGCGGTCGAGCATGGCGGTTTCCGCAGAGGGCACGGGCGCCGCGATGTCTCCGGGCAGTTCATCGCCGCTGGTGATGTGTCTGCTGCGCCGCTTGTCCGAGCGCACCATGTCGATCGCGACATTGCGGGCCATGCGGTAAAGGAACGCCTTCTTGTTGGCGATCGGCGGATGATCGTGGACGGCGTGGATCTTCAGCCAGAGCGCCTGCGCCACATCTTCTGCGCCCTCGTGTCCGACCAGTCCCTGCAAATGGCGCAGTAACGACGGACGTTCGCGCAGCAGCAGCCGGAAAAGGGACAGGGCGTTGGTCGTCACCCGCGCCCCCTAGCTTTATTGCGATCAATTCGCAACTGCACGCAAAGCGGTCGCCCTGCCTGCCCGTCACCAGAATTATTTTCCGTGGCCGGAAGGAATATCACGCGCCGTGTCTCTTACGTGGCAGAACGGGAATCCAATCTCGGCAAATTCGATATTCGGTTGGGGAGGGCGTTACGCCAGGGGAGGCTGAAAAGGAGTTCGCGCGCAGGCGCCGCATCGCGGTCTGGGTCGCGCGCGAAATCGTGCCCCACGAGGCGCGGGTCCGGCGCTGGCTGGCCCGTTCGCGCCTCTCGCCAGAGGATGTCGACGAGGTGATGCAGGAAGCCTATTGCCGCATAGCCATGCTCCCTTCGGTCGATCACATCGACCGGCCGCTGTCCTACATGTTCGCGATCACCCGCAATCTCATGCTGCGCCGGATGAAGCGCCAGCAGGTGGTCGTTCTGGAAGCCTTCAGCGATGTCGAAAGCTGGTATGACGATGAAGCCCCCTCTCCCGAGGATCAGGCGTCCAGCCGCATGAACTACGCCCGCGTGCTGCAGATCATCGCCCGCCTGCCCGAGCGTTGCCGCCGCGTGGTGGAACTGCGCAAGATCGAAGGCTGGTCGCAGAAGGAAATCGCCGCGCATCTCGGGATGACCGAGAAGGCCGTGGAAAAGCAGGTCTGGTCGGGCGTTCGCGCGATCCGCGCCGCCTGGGACGCGGCAGAGGCGGAGAACGAGCAACGCCTCACGGGTGCGGAGCGCCGGGAGGCCCGCCCATGGTGAGCACGCACGATCCCCGATCCCGCGAGCGGGAGGCGGCGCGCGATGCCGCCGCCGCCTTCGTGGCGCGCATGGACGGCGATGCGTGGAGCGAAGCGGACGAGGCGCAGCTTCAGGCCTGGCTGGCCGAAGACCCGCTTCGCCAGGGACTGCTGCTGCAGGTGCAGTCCCAGTGGTATGCCCTCACGCCCGCCGCCGTGCCGGAAGAAGAATCTGCTCCGCCCGCACAGGACGGCGAGGAAGCCGCGCCTGCCCGCCCTGCGCTGCTGGCGCGGCGCGGGCTGCTGGCGGGCATCGCCGCCTCGGCCGCGGTTGCCGTGACCGGCGTGCGCTGGAGCAGCGCGCCTGCCGTCTACGAAACGAAGCTCGGCGAAATCCGCCGCCTGCCGCTGGCCGATGGTTCGGTCATGACGATGAATTCGGGCAGCGAGCTGGTCGTCGACATGGCCGGGCGCAGCCGGGACATAGAACTTGCGCAAGGGGAGGCCTGGTTCGAGGTCGCCAAGGACGCCAAACGGCCCTTCGTGGTGGCGGCGGGCGACGTGCGCGTGCGCGCGGTCGGCACCGCCTTCTCGGTACGGCGGCGCGAAACCGGTGTGGAAGTGCTCGTCACCGAGGGCGTGGTCGAAACCTGGAGCGCGGCCCCGGCGGGCGGGCCCGATCTGCACATGCGCCTTGAAGCGGGCGACCGCGCCACGCTCAGCGCCCATGCCGTGATCGACTATGAAGCGGGCATTCCCACCTCGGTCGACCGTTCGCTGGCCTGGCGCAGCGGCATGATCGATCTTGACGGGCGCTCGCTTTACGAAGCCGCGAACGAATTCAACCGTTACAACGCCCGCCAGATCGTGATCGCCGACCCGCGCATCGCCCGCGAACAGTTCGACGGCCTGTTCCGCATCAACGACCCGGAAGGCTTCGCCGAAGCCGTGAAGGCCAGCCTTGGGATAACGCTGGATACCAGCAATCCCGACCTCATCAGAATTTCTCTCAATTCTTCGGATTAAAAACAAATTCAGGGGAAGGATTTTTCGGAGTAATGACTCTCTGACAATACGGGTTCGAAGAAACCCGCAATATATATTTGGGGTGGATAATAATGCACAAAAACAAAGCGCGTAATGCGCTGTTCGCGACTACGGCCATCGTCTGCACGATCGCATCCCCGGCGCAGGCCGCGGCGCAGACCAGAGAGTTCGTCATTGAAGCCCAGCCTGCCGAAACCGCCATTACCCAGCTTGGCCGGCAGGGAGACATCCAGATCATCGCCGCCCGCCGGCTGACCCACGAAATCCGCACCAATGCCGTGCGCGGCGAGATGACCGTAGACCAGGCGCTTGCTCGGCTGCTCGCGGGAACGGGGCTTTCGGCACGGCGCACTGGCCCGGCGTCCTACGCCATCGTTGCCGGCAGCCGAATGCCTGCCGGCAATCCCGCCCGCATGACCGTGGCGACCGTTCCAGTGGCTCTTGCACCCGCGCTTTCGGCCGAGCCGCGTGTCGCGCTCTCCGCCAGCACGGATGCCGCCCCCGCCGCCGAAGCCATGCCGACCGCCGAGGAAATCATCGTCACCGGCTTTCGCGGCAGCCTCCAGCGGGCCCAGGACGTCAAGCGCCAGGCGATCAACGTGACCGAGAGCATCATGGCCGAGGACATGGCCAAGATGCCCGACCTCAACCTCTCGGAATCGATCCAGCGCCTGCCTGGCGTGACCATCTCGCGCGAGGGCGGCGAAGGGCGCAACATCACCCTGCGCGGCTTCTCGCCGGACTTCACGCGCACCACGCTCAACGGCATGGAAGTGCCCGCCAGCAGCGACGGGCTCGATTCCGGCGGCTTCACGATCAACGCAGGCCGCGCGTTCGACTTCCACGTCTTCGCCTCCGAACTGTTCAACCGCATCGACGTGCAGAAGACCCAGCGCGCCTCGATCGAGGAAGGCGGCATCGCCGGCACGGTCGATCTCTATTCGGCAAAGCCGTTCGATTCCCCCGGCTTCCACGTCGTCGCCTCGGGCCAGGCCGGCTACAACACGGTCTCGCGGAAGGTCGATCCCCGCGCCACGGTCATGATCTCCGACACGTTCGCGGACGACACCATCGGCGTGCTGCTTTCTGCGAGCTATTCCAAGCGCACCGTCTATCAGGAGGGCTTTTCCAGCGTCCGCTGGACCTCGCCCTTCGTCAACGGCGATAGCTGGGCTGATACCGATCCCGAAGTCTCGGGCACCCCCGAGAACTGCGGCGCGGCGGATTCGCTCGACTGCCTCTGGGCCCCGCGCCTGCCTCGCGCCGACTTCTTCGGCAACGACCAGAAGCGGCTCGGCCTTGGCGGCTCGATCCAGGCCCGCCCGCTCGACGGGCTGAAGCTCACGTTCGACGCGCTCTATTCGCAGCTCGACAACGATCGCTACAGCTACAACTCGATGGAATGGCTGCTCACGCACGGGTCTGCGGGCAACTATGTCGGGCAGACCCCGCTTTCGTTCACGATTGCCCCCGATGGCAAGCAACTGGTCGCCGCCGCGTTCGATGACGTCACCTCATGGTACGAGAGCCGCCACCAGACCTCGACCTCGAAGTTCACCCAGTTCGTCTTCTCGGGCGAATACGAGGCGAGCGACAACCTCACCTTCGACGGCATGATCGGCAAGGCCCGCGACAGTGCCGACCGCAACGAACTGCGCTTCTACGCGCGTTCGATCCCGCACTACTATTCCTATGACTATACCGGCAGCCGCGACGTGGCGGTGGTGGACTATGGCGACTACGACCCCAACGATCCGGAAAACTACATCAACGCGCTGACCGCGGCCAACCGGCTGAACAAGGTGGTGAAGGACAATTTCACGACCAAGGCCAACGCGAAATTCCAGCAGGGCCGCTTCACCGCGCTGGCCGGCGTCGCCTACAGCCGCCGCATGGTGCGCTATTCCGAAGCGCAGGGCGCGCTGCCGAGCTTCGAGCCCCAGGCCTACATGACCGATTTCCCGATCGGCCACTTCGGCGACGGCGTGGTCTCGGGCGGGCTGCCCACCTTCGCCGTGGTCGATTTCGACGCCATCGCCGGCTCGGGCCTGTTCAACGACGGCTACACCGCCAATGTCGCGGCGGGCTGGAAGGTCGTGGAAAAGACCACGGGCGGTTATGGCGAGGTGATGGGCGATTTCGACATCGGTTCGATGACCCTGCGCCTCGATGCCGGGCTTCGCTATGTCCGCACCGACGTGGAATCCAGCGCGGTCATCGCCGGTTCGCCGGTGGAGGTGAAGCGCCATTACGACAACCTGCTGCCTTCGTTCAACGCCGCGCTCAACCTGACGCCCGAGCTCGTCGCCCGCTTCGCCTATGCCCGCTCTATGACCCGGCCCGGCCTTGCCTCACTCAACATCGCCAGCCCGGTGTTCGAATATACCACGCGCACGGTGAGCAACCTCGGCAGCCCCGACCTCAAGCCCTACCTGTCGGACGACTTCGACCTCGGCCTCGAATGGTACTTCAGCAAAAGCGGCCTGTTCGCGGTAGGGCTGTTCCAGAAGAACATCATCCGCTCTCTCAAGACCTCGGTGATCGAACAGATGGTGCCGCAGGAATACTGGGCAGCGATCTATGCCGACCCGCGCTACGATCCTTCCTACAACGCCGATCCCGCCCAGGTGCCCTACACTTTCTACACAGCGGTCAATTCCTCCGACGGGGACAAGGTGAAGGGCGTGGAAGTGACGCTGAACCTGCCGTTCACGTTCCTGCCGGGAGTCTTCTCCAACTTCGGCATCGCGTCGAACTACACCCATGTCACGGCGCACGATTCCACCGGGCTTTCGCCCAATTCCTACAACTTCACCGGCTATTTCGACACCGGCAAGCTGGGCCTGCGCGTCTCGGTCAACAAGCGCGACGACTATCTGCTGAGCGAACCGGGCGGCAACGGCCATGTGCAGGAGCGCAAGTACGGCCCGACGCAAGTCGATCTCTCGGCCTACTACAACCTGACCGAGCGGCTCAGCCTCAACGTGCAGGGTATCAACATCACCAACGAGCGCGAGCGGATCTACGGCACCGGAGACGGCACGCAGTATCTCACGCGCGAATTCTCCCGCACCGGCGCGCAGTGGTTCGTGGGCGCCAGATACCAGTTCTGACGCTGCAAAAGTTGCTCCCTGGGCCGCCGTCCTCCCCCGGACGGCGGCCCCCTTTTTCCAAATTCGAGAAGCTGAAGGATGCGCGATGCCCAAGCTGTTCCGATCCGGCCTGACGTTCGCGATGGCGCTGATCGCCCTGCCGGGCTCGGCGCGCGAGGTGGACGAGAGCTATACCGTGGACCAGCGTTTCGCACAGTATCGCGACATCTACCCCGGCATCGCATGGCCCGCCGTGACATGGCGCGAAGGGCAATCGGTGCTGTTCGATCGCCCTTACAAGACCCTGGCAGCGCGGACGCTCCATCTTGACATCTTCGGGCCGGCGACAGCCAACGGACAGGGCATCGTGCTGGTCCATGGCGGCGCATGGCGTTCTGGCGCGAAGACGCATTTCTACGCGCTTGCCAACCTGCTCGCGCAGCGGGGCTATACCGTGTTCCTGCCCGAGTTCCGCCTCTCGGTCGAAGCGCCCTACCCCGCCGGGATGGAGGACGTGGCGGACGCACTGGCATGGGCAAAGAGCCATGCCGGCGAATTCGGCATCAGCGCCGATCGCATCGCACTGGGCGGTGCCTCTTCGGGCGGACAGATGGCCGCGCTGCTTGCCTATGCGGGGCCGGGCGGCCTTTACGGAGAGACGCGCAAGACAAGGCCCAACGCCCTCATCGACCTCGACGGCGTGCTCGACATGGCCGACCCCGAAGCCCTGCGCTTCGAGAATGCGGCAGGCCCCGATTCTCCCTTCGCCCGCTTGCTGGGCGGCAGCTTCGAGGCGATGCCGCAGCGCTGGCGCGAGGCCAGCGCCGCCAGCCATGTGGGGCCGCAATCGCCGCCCACCCTGATCGTCGGCAGCGGCATTGCCCGCTTCACGGTGGGCAAGGACCGGGTGATCGCCGCGCTTGACCGGAACCACGTGGCGCACCGCGAATTCGCCTTCGCCGGCGCTCCGCACGACTTCTGGCTGTTCGATCCCTGGCTCTCCCGCACCGCCGGGGAGATCGACACCTTCCTCCGCCCCCTCGCCGCTGCCGGGAGCCCGAAATGACACGCCTCCGCTTTCTCGCGCTGCCGCTCCTCGCGGCGATCGCACATCCCGCAGCGGCGGAGGCCCCCGCCACCGAACTGGCGGTGCGCCGCGATTGCACGGGAAGCGCCGCGCCCTGCTACACCTCCATCGGCATGGCGCTCGGTGCCGCAGCGCGCGATACGAGCGGGCGCTGGATCACGATCCGCGTCAGCGCGGGCGACTATGCGGAAAAGCCCGTCATCGCCCGCGACCGCATCCGCCTCGTGGGCAGCGGGCGCGAGAACACCCGCATCCATTTCGGCGCCGTCGCGCAGACCGCCAAGGCCTATCACCGCAACGGCTGGGGCACGCCGGGATCGGCCACGCTCACCATCAATGCGCGGGAGATCGCCGTCCGCGACCTCACCATCGAGAACACTTACGACTACCTCGCCAACGACCGCCTGCCTGATGGCGCCGAGAGCAAGATCGGAAACCCGCAAGCCGCCGCCCTGCTGCTCGACATCGCGAGCGACCGCGTGCGCCTCGACCGGGTAGCTCTGCTCGGCTATCAGGACACGCTGTTCGCCAATGGCGGCCGCGCGCTGATCCGCAAGAGCCTGATCGCCGGCAATGTCGATTTCATCTTCGGCAACGGACAATTGCTGATCGAGGATAGCGAAATCCGCACCCGCACGCGTGCAGCACCCTATACCCCCGGCGAATTCCAGTCCTTTGTGGCCGCGCCATCAACGCCGCTGTCGCAGGCCCACGGCATCGTCTTCCACCGCTGCCGCCTGACGCGCGAGGCGGGCGTGCCCGACCATGCCGTGGCGCTGGCCCGCCCGTGGCACCCCACCACCCGCTTCGCCGACGGCCGCTATGCCGATCCGCAAGCGGTCGGGCAGGCGCTGTTCGTCGATTGCTTCATGGATCGCCACATCCATCCCGACCACTGGACCGAAATGAACGGCACCGCCCGCGACGGCACGATGACGCAAGTGTTCCGGGCGCAGGATTCGCGTTTCGCCGAGCTGTCCTCCAGCGGCCCCGGCGCACCGGCCCGCGACATCGGCATGCGCTGGAAAAGCCCCATGGGGATCGCGGCGATCCGCCGAGAGATCATGGCCGAAATGCCGCAGGACTGACCGGAAGCCGCCGCTGCGGCCCTTATGCCGGTCGGCCCGGGGACCGGCCAAGGCAGTGGACGAGCAACAGGCAGGCAGAGCCGATAGCGGGAAGGCCGATAGAGGCCGCCAGCACCGGGTTCCCTGCGCCCGCACCCGCTGCCGCGCCCTCGCACGCGGAAAGGACGGCCGCCAGCAGCATGGTGCCGATGCCGGAGGCGACTTTGAGCGTGGCGAGAAACAGCCCCACCGGCAGCGCTTCTCCTCCGGCGCCCGAAAACCGGCCGGACTGCACATGGGAGGCCAGAAGCGCCCAGACCGCCATGCTCATGCCCGCCAGGCTCGCGCCAAGCAGGAACAGGCACGCCGTGGCGGCGGGCTGCCGGAAAGCGAGGGCGAACCCGGCCATGGCCGCGATGAAGCCGAGATGTGCCAGCGCGAGGATGTCCCGCGATGAGCGCCACCGCGCGGCGCTCATCCAGAGCGGAAGCGAGACGCCGTGGCCAAGCGTGATCGCGAACAAGGCCCATCCCGGCCATGCGGGCTCGCTCATGGTGGCGCGCCCCAGGAACGGCAATGCGCGCATGAAGAACGGCACCAGCGCGCCCTGAACGGCGACGATACCCAGTATCTGCCGATAGCCGCTGTCTGCAAGCAGGCTGCGTACCATCCGTACCGCGCCGCCTCGTGAGGGTTCGCGCCCGGTAGCTGGGAGATGCCGCGTCACCCCGCGGGCGATGAGCAGAGTTGAAAGATAGATCGTTCCCCCCGCCACGCCGAACGCAACGAAAGCGCGGCGCTGGTCCGAAGGATCGTGGATCGCCAGCACTTGCGCCAATGCCAGCCCGGTGCATCCCGCGCCGAGGGCACTGAATATCAGGCGCAGCGCCGAAATTCCGGAACTGTCCCGTTCGCTCGCCGCCATGCGGACCATCAGCGTGTTGTGGCCGACATCGCAAAGCGTATAGCCGATCCTGCTGCCGATCACGGCGGCCACCACGATGGCCGTTCGCGAAAACGCCGTGCCGCCCAGCACCGGCGCGGCGAAAATCAGCGCGAAGCAGGCGCCGCAAAGCGGTGCCCCGATGCCGATCAGCCGTGCCAGTCCGTCCTGCCTCCCGGTCCGGTCGGTACGGTAGGCTATGGCGAGATCGGCCAGCCCGTCCCACACCATGAGCAAGGTCAGCAACACACCGGCATGAGTGACGGGAACCCCGCCATGCAGCACCAGGAAATAGAGCAGCACGCTTTCGAAGCTGCTCCAGACAAGGCTCTTGCCCATGTTGCCGCTGCTGTAACCAAGCCTCATCGCCGTGGCCGCGCCGGGCCGCGCTGGCGGCGGGATGGAGGATTCGAACGCGGTGGCCATGCAGGTTGCCCTAGCCGCGATTGGCTTCGCTTTTTTGACGCCGTGGAAACAGCGGCCCAGCCGCATGAGCGGTGTCCGCGTGCTCAGCCCGGCAGGTCGGACAATATCCGCGCCCGCGCCATCGTGAGCTGGGCGATCACATCGCTGAGCAGGTAGGCGTCACGCCGCCGGGTCCAGGGCTGGGCGGAGCGAGGGTCGTAATCCACCGGAAGCGGCACCTCGCGGGCGGCGGCGGCCGCCATGCCGTTGGCGCGAGAGACCAGGATGCAGCGCTTCACATGATCGCGGTGCCCGACGACGGCGACCTTGCCCAGTGCCTGCGCCGTGCCGGCATGAGCGATCACGCCGCGCGCGACCCCATCGGTGCTGAGGTAGGTCTTGCGGCCATCCTCGCCCTTGGCGGGGTAGATCGGCACGACATCCTTCATGCCGTGCCTGTCGGCGAGGACTTGCGCGATTTCCCATTGCGCGTAGACCCGCACCTTGCGCAACCGCCGAATGGCCTGCACGGCATCGGCCAGCATCGCATTGATCGGCCCCGGTTCAGGCGCTTCCTCGCCGTCGGTAAGGCCGGTATCGGGATTCACCTTCCCCGTCGCCGAACGATAGCCGAAACTGTAGGCCACGACGCTGTCCGCCGCGCGAACCGGAAACATCGGATAGCCCCAGCGGAAACCGGCATCGGCGACATGAGCGGCAAGCTCATGGGCCAGGGCCTCGTCGCCCAGCTCGCCCTTCAGCGTCTGCGCCATGAGCCGTTCGAGCGCGGACAGGTCGCCGCCCGAAACACCGGCTTCGCCAAGCGCCTGCGCGAAAGCGGACGGAGCGGCCAGCAAGGTCGTCGGAGCACCGACAAGAAGCGCCCTGCGCGTGGTCATGATGTTCTCCAATGAATCCGGATATTCAGGGGCGGGGACAACCGGTCACGACCGGATTGCATCGCCAGCCGCGCGCCGACGGGGCAAGGTGATAGCCATTGCCGTAAATGTTGGGCGCCGTGAGATAATCGGTCGACACGATCTGCGCGCCACTGGCCAGTGCCGCATCCCGGCGGCCGGCGTCGTCGCGGCGGGCATCGCCGGTGTCGATATCGGCACGGGTGCGGACGAGATAGCCCTTGCGCACGGCATCTCGGATTTCGGCGCCATGCGTCAGCGCGTTATCGTAAAGCATGAACGCGGCATGGGCCATGCCCGGCTTGCCCTGCACGAAGGCCATTCGTCCTTCCAGCGAGGGCCGACCATCGAGATAGGGCCTGAACGCCGCCAGGTTCATCGCGGGCACCAGGAACAGGAAGACGAACTTGCCCCGCGCCTCGCCCAGCGTTGGCCAGCGCCCGGCGAGCACGGCGTCTTCCAGCCGCGGCATCGCGCCGCGCACGTCGTCGGGCGCGATCACGTTCCCGGCCGAGAACCTCGCGGATCGCCGCGTCCACTTCCTCGAACTGCGCCTTGTCGAACGGCGGTACCCGGGTGGCGCCCGGAATGACGCGGTCCAGTCCGGAAAGCTTGGGTTCAAGCAGGACGAAGACAGGGCTGTGGTTCGGTTCCGCGTCCGACCACTGGCGCAGCAGCGTCAGGCAGGACCGGAAGGTGGGGCACTGGCTGCGGAAGTCGAGGTCCGCCAGATGCAGCACTTTCAGGCCGGGCCGGGCCAGTTCGTCACGGTAGATCGGCGCAAGATCGGTCACGCCCCGGGCCCGCAGTTCGCGATAGGGCAGCGGATCGGCATAGGCCCCGCCCTGCGGATCGGGCTGGAGATCGATCTCCACGCTGCGCACGCCGCTGCGAAGCTGGGCCTGAAGCGGCATCTGCACATAGTCGAGCGCCTGCGCCATCCCGCCGAGGCCGCCGGGATGCTCGTCCTCCATGGCGGCGCGCTGCTCGGCGCTCATGCCGCCGGTCATCGCCTGCATGAGCGCACTGAGGCGCGGGGCCATTACCGCCATCGCGCGCGGGTCGGCCGGAAGCGCATAGCTGTTGTGCGTGCCCACCACCTGCAGCGCGTTGATCGGCAGCCTTTCCCCTTCGGCGGCCGGTGCGTTTACCGGCGGCGTGCCGAGCGGGCCGGCTTCGTCCGCGCTGACCATGGCCGCGCTGGCCCAGAGCGCGGCCATGGCGGCGATCGCCATGGCCGGTTTCATCCGTTTCATGCGTGCTCCCTCGGGTTCGCGCGGGTCAGAAGCTGACGTTGACGAAGCCGCCGACCGTGCGGCGCGCATTGGGCGACGTGTAGTGCAACAGGCCCAGCACGCCGTACTGCTGCCAGCCGGTGGAGAAGTACTTGTCGAACAGGTTGCGGGCGTAGACGCCGATCTCCACCGGGCGATCGGGCAGCTTCACGCTCACCCGGCCGTTGACCAGTCCGTAGCCCGGCACATGCGAATAGGCAGGCTGGCCCACCACGGTCCAGTATTCGCTGCGATAGGCATAGTCGGCATGGGCGCGCAGGCCGAGGCCGGAGCCGAACTCGTGATCGTAGTCGACCGCTGCCGTGCCGGACCATTCGGGCGAATTCGTCAGGCGCGAGCCGGTGTAGTTGGTGGTCGCATTGTAGACGTAGTCCGTGAACTTGGCATCGGTGTAAGTCACCGCGCCGGACAATTGCAGGCCGCGCATCGGCTGGACCACAAGGTTCCCTTCCACGCCCTGCGTGCGCAGGCCGCCGGCATTGCCGATGACCGTGGCGTTGATCGTGCCGCCCGATCCATCGGGTATCTGCGTCAGGATCGTGGCCTGGAAGTCCTTGAAGTCCGAACGGAACACGTCGAGGTTGAAGCGCAGGCGGCGTCCGAACCATTCGGACTTGATGCCGGCTTCCCATGCCTTGACCGTCTCGTCCTCGTAAGGCGCGTACTTGTTGCCGACGAAGGCGATCCCGGCCGGCTTGTAGCCGGTGGAATATGTCGCGTAGACCATGACATTGTCGGCAAGCTGATAGGTCGGCGCGATGCGGAAGGAGAAGTTGTCTCCCTTCACGCGGCCGAAATCATAAGCCGGAGCCGCGCTGGAAGCCACGAAGTTCGGCGTGTACCCGGCAATCGCCTGCGGGTTTACATAGACGTAATCGATGCTCTGCGAATTATTGTCGTGCGTGTAACGGCCGCCCAGGGTCAGGCTGAGGTGCGGGGTGAAATTGAACTTGAGCTGGCCGAACGCGGCCACGGTTTCGTTCACGGAATCGAACAGAGAGGCGTTTCCATCCTTGCCGATCGCCCCCGTCAGCGCGATCAGCGTGGGCAGCGGCGTGCCGGCGGCATCGTAGAGCGGCTGCCCGCCGGTCGACCACTGAAGCTGTGTCTGGCGAGCATGAAGCCGGTTGTAGAACGCGCCGACCAGATATTCCACGAAGCCGCCGGTCGGCGAGGCCAGGTGGATTTCCTGGCTGAACTTGTCGGTATCGAGCTGGCCGAGATTGAACGGGATGTAGGCGTAGCGATCGTAGGGCGTGAGGCTGGCGGGCGTCCAGTTGTCATAGCGGGTCGCGCGGTAGGCGGTGATGGAGGTCAGCTCGTGGTCACCCAGCTTCGCATTGGCACGCAGCGAGGTGCCGTATTCCTCGGTGATGATCTGGCCGAACGAGGAATCCGCGGTATCGGCGCTCTTCGGTCCGGGAACGACGCCCAATTCCTTGAGGATCGCGGTCACTTCCGCCGACTGGCCGGAAACCGGCGTGCGCACGCTGCTGTCCCAGTGGTAGGCATAGTCGCCCGAAAGCGTCAGGTTGAAGCTGTCCGACGGTTCCAGATAGAGCCGCGCCCGGCCGCCGTACTCGTGCTGCGATCCCACCTTGCGGTTCAGCGTCACGTTGCGGCCGAACCCGTCGAAGGCCTGGTCGAACCCGGAGACGCGCAGCGCGGCGATGGGGCCGAGCGGCACGTTCACGGTAGCGTTCAGGATGCGCTCGTCATGCTCGCCAAAGCTGGCGCTGCCGCGCAGCAACCATTCGCCGATCTTCGGCTTTGTGGTGGTCACCGCAATCACGCCCGAGGTGGCGTTCTTGCCGAACAGCGTACCCTGCGGCCCCATCAGCACGTCCACCCGGTCGATATCGACCAGCCCGGTAAGGCCGTTGGCACGCTGGCCGTCCATGACCACGTCGTCCACGACCACGCTGACCGACTTGGCGTTCGAGAAGTCGAAAGAGGTGCTGCCGACGCCGCGGATCTGGAACGCGGCGCCCTGGGTCGGGTCGAACTGCACCCCCGGCATCGTGTACTGCAGATCGGTGACCGAAGTGTAGCCGGTCTTGGCCAGCGTCTCGCCGTCGATGGACTGGATCGCCAGCGGCACCTTCTGGCTGCTTTCCGCGCGGCGCTCGGCCGTGACGGTGATTTCGGGCAGCGCGTCATCGCTGACGGGGGCTTCGGCGGCCTGCGCCGTCATCGCCCAGCACGGCGCGATCGCACCTGCCAGAATGGTCGAGAGAAGGTGGATACTGCGATTGCGCTTGAAGGCAGACATAGGGGCTCCGTCCTGTTGACCACGGGTCTTCAGGACGCGCCTCTAAGCGCGCTTCATGACTCTTTCAGGACAATCGTATTGGTTATTTCACTTCATTTTTCGTTCAATTAAAACACTCGTACTGCCGCCAGTGAAAGCGTGAACGAGATCCGGCGCGGCCTGCCATTCCGCCTCGGTCGCCAGGCTGCGCAGGCCGTTTCCGATGGAAGCCATGACAATCGCCTGGATGCGCGCCCGGTCGCTGTCCGTGGGAATTCCCAGCCATTGCGCATATTGGCCATGGACATTTTCCGCCCGCCTGCGCCGCATGTCGATCGCGAAAGGCCGGAATGCCGGATCGCCCAGCGCCGCCAGCGCGCATTCGTGCGTAAGACGGATGATGTCGCTGCTGCCCAGCTTCGCACCGCTGGCATGGATGCGGCTGCGCAGGCGGCGATAGACGGCCTCCACCCCTGCGAACAGGATATCGCGGTGCGTCGGAAAGTGGTGAGCGGCGCTGGAGGTCGCAACGCCCGCCGCCTGCGCCACGGTGCGGTGGGACAAGGCACCCACCCCCTGCTCCACGATGATATCGGCAATATTCTCCGCAATGGCACCCTTGGCGCCCTGCGGCGGAACCGCGGTTTCGTCATAAGCGGCCGAGGCCGGCACCGCGAGCCGTTCCACCAGCGCCATGTGCCACCGCGAACCGGCGGGATCGCCGGACGCCCCGCTGCCGCGCAGCATCGCACGCACGGTCGAATGGCGCAGCAGCCGGTAATCGGTCTCATCGGCCAGGAGAATGGAGAAGACCTGTTCGTCCAGACAGTAGCTGGCGATGAAATGGGCCAGTCGCCCGCCCAGCGGGGTGAGGGGCAGCACGTCTCGCCAGAGCCCCTGCCCCTCATCCAGCAGCGCGTCGATCGCGCGAAGCGATTGCGGCTCGCGGCTGGCCAGCAAGGCCAGTTCGCACGTGACGATCGCGGACGTGCGCCGGGAATGCGCGCCCTGGTCCAGCCATTCGCAGATGAGATCGGCCAGGCTCCCGGCGCCGAAAGGGTCGTGATCCCCCACCCGCTCACGCCATTCACGGCGCGCTTCGGCCATGAGTTCGACTTCGCGATCGAGAACGGCGGCGATCAGCGCCGCGCGGTCACCGATACGATAGCTGATCGAGCCGACCGAAATCTGCGCTTCCTCTGCGACGGTGCGCAGGCTCATGCCCGAGATGCCCCTGGCCGCAATCACCGTCCGGGCAGCATCGAGGAGGCCTGTGATATCGCTTCGAGATTTCATTCCGGCACTTCATATCGTCGTCCCCGGCCCAGTCCAGACGACGCTTCCGGTTTTCCGAAGGAGCCGGGGAGATCAGTGCGCGCTTGCCCCGGCGGCACCGATCCCGGTCTCGGAACGGACACGCTGCGCAAGATAGCCTGCACGATCCACCGCCGCGCGGCCGCTCCTGTCAAGCCGGGAAACGATCCAGATCGTGAAGAACGCCAGTGGCATCGAAAACAGCGTCGGCGAAGTGAAGGGGAACACCGGGTCGGCATGGCCAAGCACCGAGACCCAGACCGCGGGTGACAGGATCGTCAGGACAAGCGCCAGCGCAAGGCCGATCGACCCGCCCCACACAATCCCGCGCGTGGTGCAGCCTTTCCACAGCACGGACAGCAGCAGCACCGGAAAATTGCCCGAGGCGGCCAGCGCGAAAGCCAGACTGACCATGAACGCGACGTTCTGGTTCTCGAACAGGATGCCCAGCAGAATCGCGACGAGCGCGAGGACCACCACCGTTCGCCGCGATACGCGCAGTTCATCCTCGGAACTCGCCTCTCCCTTGCGCAGCACCGACGCATAGAGATCATGGCTGACGGCCGACGCACCGGCCAGGGTCAGCCCGGCAACGACCGCAAGGATCGTGGCGAAGGCGACCGCGCAGACGAAGCCGAGGAACAGGTTGCCACCAACCGCATCAGCCAGGTGAAGCGCGGCCATGTTACCGCCGCCTCGCAAGGCGCCCGTCGCCGGATCGAGGAAGGCCGGCTCGGTCGCGACCATCACGATCGCGCCGAAGCCGATGATGAAAGTCAGGATGTAGAAATAGCCGATCCAGCCGGTGGCCCAGAGTACGGACTTGCGCGCGGCCCGGGCGTCGGGAACGGTGAAGAAGCGCATCAGGATATGCGGCAGGCCCGCTGTCCCGAACATGAGCGCCATGCCGAAGGAAATCGCGGAAACCGGGTCCTTGATGAAATTGCCCGGCCCCATGATCGACCGCCCCTTGGCCGCCGCCGTCGCCGGGTCGGCGCCGGCATCGAGTGCCAGCGCCGCCTTCACTTCTACCGCGCGCGCGAAGAGGGCATCGGGCGAGAAGCCGAAGCTGGCAAGCACGGCGAAAGCCATGAGCGTGGCGCAGCCCAGGAGCAGTACCGCCTTGATGATCTGGACCCATGTGGTCGCGATCATGCCCCCGAACAGGACATAGAACGTCATCAGCACGCCCACGATCACCACGGCATAGGAATAGGGCAGCCCGAACAGCAGCTTGATCAACTGCCCCGCGCCGACCATCTGGGCGATGAGGTAGAACAGCACGACGGCGAGCGTGCTGGAAGCGGCAAAGAGACGGACCGGGGTCTGGGCGAAACGGAAGGATGCCACGTCCGCGAACGTGTAGCGGCCGAGATTGCGAAGGCGTTCCGCAAGCAGGAAGAGAATGATCGGCCAGCCCACCAGAAAGCCCGTCGAGTAGATCAGCCCATCGTAGCCGTCGGCGAAAATCTGGGCGGAGATCCCCAGGAACGATGCCGCCGACATGTAATCGCCGGCAATCGCCAATCCGTTCTGGAATCCCGTGATACCGCCTCCCGCCGTGTAGAAATCCGCCGTCGTACGGGTCTTTCGTGCCGCCCAGCGGGTAATCCCGAGAGTTGCCAGCACGAACACCCCGAACATGAGGATCGCAGGCCAGTTCGTCGGCTGCTGCTGCGTCTGCCCGGTCAGGGCGTCGGCGAATGCCGGCACGGGAACAGCCATGCCAAGCACAGCCAGAACCGATCCGGAGCGCACTGCGGCAAGGCGGCCGCTCACTTCGCGGCATCCTTGCGAATGGCTTCGAGCAGCGGATCGAAATCGCGATTTGCGCGGAAGACGTAAAAGCCGGTGAGCGCGATCCCTACGAGGATCACCCCGAGACCCACCGGGATGCCCCAAGTCGTGGTCGCCTGGCCGATCGGTTCCGCCAGCAGGTCCTTGCGAAAGGCTATCACGAGAATGAAGCCGAAGAAGACCGCCAGCATTATTCCCGCCAATTGCCAGCCAAGGCGAGACCGGCTTGCCACCAACTTGCGGTAACGCGGATCGGAGGCAATCGCGGACAACGACGTGGTCGTATCGGCTTCGTTCTGCACGTCCTCTACCCTTCCCATCTTCTCGTTGGCGCCAACTATGACCTCGGCAAACTGCAAGGCAATGTTATTGTTGGAAGCAGGCCGTTTTCTTGCCCGATCCTTGCGCGGGCCGGCGCGCTGCCTATGTTCCGCCGACTGGCGGCAATTTCGGCCGCGGCCAAACAAGCGGAGAAGGTCATGGGCTTCACAGGACGCGAACTGCGATCCACGATCGATGACGGCAAGCTGACACTGTCGCTGGAACAGGTGCGGATCGACGATCCCGCGGACGACGAGATCGTCGTCCGCGTGGAAGCCGCGCCGATCAACCCGAGCGACCTGGGACTGCTGCTCGGCCCTGCCGATATCGCGACACTCGAACGGCGCGATGGCGGAGACGGAAGCCTGACTTTCGATATTCCGCCGGCCCGTCTGGCCGGTGTCGCGGCGCGGCTTGGCCAGTCGATGCCCGTGGGCAACGAAGGCGCCGGAACCGTCGTCGCAGCCGGACGGAACGCCGCCGCGCTGGAAGGCAGGCGGGTCGGGATGATCGGCGGAGGGATGTATGCCGACTATCGCCGTATCAAGGCGAGCGAGGTGATCCCGCTGCCCGAAGGCGCGACGGCGGCAAGCGGCGCTTCGATGTTCGTCAACCCGCTCACCGCGCTCGGCTTCGTCGAAACTGCGCGGCGCGAGGGGCACAAGGCGATCATCCATACCGCCGCCGCATCGAACCTCGGGCAGATGCTGCAGAAGGTATGCCTGCGGGACGGCATACCGCTGGTCAACATCGTCCGTTCTACGCAGCAGGCCGACATTCTGAACGAGATCGGCGCCGCGCACGTGATCAACAGCAAGGACGACGACTTCGCCGCCCGGCTTGCGGAAGCCGTGGAGCAAACCGGCGCAACCCTAGCCTTCGACGCCATCGGCGGCGGGACGCTGGGCAGCGACATCATGCAGGCCATGGAACAGGCGCAGGTCCGCGCGATGCCCGAATACAACCGCTACGGCTCACCCGTGTTCAAACAGCTCTACATCTACGGCGCACTGGACACTTCGCCGACGATCCTCAATCGGCTGGCTTTCGGCTTCCAGTGGGGCGTGTCGGGCTGGCTGCTGTTCCCGTTCCTCCAGAAAGCCGGCCCCGAAGTCGTAGCCCGCCTGCGCCGCCGCGTGATCGACGAACTGACAACGACATTCGCCAGCAAATACACCCGCGTGATCGGATTGGCGGAAGCCCTGGAGCCGGACGTCCTGCAAGCATACGAGCGCAAGGCCACAGGCGAGAAGTTCCTGATCGACCCTTCCGCAGGTTAGCCCGCGATAGCAGATTCTGGCGCAGCGAGGCGGGTCCCCTTAGCACTCATTGCAGCCTCAGGACCCATTGATTGGCAGGCCGCTCATGCTCAGTCTCCTTGCGGAGCCTGAATCACATCGACCTCCGTCAATCAATGGGTCCTGAGCCTAGTCTCTCCCTTTGAATAACCGCGCACTATCTTGCGCTGTTTCCTCGGGATTGCGGCATCGCACCTCATATCAAAAATCAATAGATATGATGATTTTTCATTCACATAATTGATTATCGGCTATCGCACAAATCCGGGAGAACCTGCGACAGGCACAAGTTTGATGGAGGTTACCGCCCGTCCAAAGAACGGCAACCCTCCGATCCGCGCCTTCTTCGCGCCCTCACATCCCGGTTAGAAATCCATCCAGTCATCGTCCTGCCCGGTTGCCAACGCGGCCACCTTGGGGCTTCGAACTGAGATGGAAGGGATCGCCGCCCCTGCGCCGCGCGGCGTAGCGGCAGGAAACGAGCGCGGGGAATGGGACACGCCACCATTTCCGGTGCGGAACATTGCAGCGCGGTCCGAAAGAGCGGTGACTTCGCTGTTGAGAGTGCGCGCCGCTGCCGAGGTTTGCTCCACCATCGCCGCGTTCTGCTGCGTCGCCTGGTCCATCGTGCCGATCGCTGCGCTGATCTGCGTGATCGTCGATGACTGCACCTGATTGTCAGCCGCGATGTCGCTCAGCAGTGTATGCACCTCGGTCACGTCGCCCGAGATGTTCTGGAGCGCGCCGTCCACGCGCTGCACCGCTCCGACAGCAGTACCGATATCGGTCTGCGTCGCCGTCAATTGCTCCCGGGCTCGCTTGGCTTCCTCTTCCGAGCGCATGGCGAGCGCGGAGACGAGATCGGCCACCACCGCGAAACCGCGCCCTGCATCGCCTGCGCGGCCTGCCTCTACGGCAGCGTTCATGGCAAGAACCCGGGTCTGGAAGGCGATCTTGTCGAGCCCCTCGATCACCGAATCGATACCCTTGGCGCTCTCGCTGACGCGGCCCATAGCCTGCACGGCCTCATCGGCGATCGAGCGGCCGGTCTGAACCACACCCATGGCCCCATCGGCCCGCTGTACGGTGCGACCGGCGGATTCGGCGGTGGCGCGAAGGCGCTGATCCATCTGGGTGATGGCCGCCGAGGTTTCTTCGAGGCTTGCCGCATTGCTTTCGGTGCGGCGGGCCAGGTCCTCGGATGCCTGGGCGATCTCGCTGGAGCCGGTGCGGATCGTAACGGCGCTTTCAGCGACCGCACCGATGAGATCGCGCAGCGCTCCCACAGCCGAATTGAAGTTGTTCTTGAGTTCGCCATAGGCCGGCGGAAAATCGGCGTTGATCGACCGCGTCAGGTCGCCTTCGCTGATGGCCTGAAGGCTGGCTCGCAGCGTCGAGGTGACGACTTCCTGCTCCTTGGCGTGGCGCGCATCGATCTCGGCACGGGCTTCGGAGGCGACACGGAACTGCTCGACGGCTTGCGCTATCTCTCCGATTTCATCACGACGCTCACGATAGGGCACCGCCTGGTGGCCGCCTTCGGCAAGCGAGGTGGTGACCTCGGTGATCCGGCTCATCGGCGCGGCGACGGTGCGCACGAGCACGCGCCAGATGAGCAGAATCCCAGCGATACCGATCACGGCAAGGCCGGCGGAGAGCCAGGTCGTCAGTTCGGCAGTGGCTTGCCCCTGCTCGGCTCGGCGGCTCGAAAGCTCGCGAACCTTGTCCACCAGAGCATCCGTGCGCGTCGTCACATCGCGCGAGGCAGCGCGACCATCGGTGTTCATCAACGCCAGCGCGCCCTCGAGATCGCCCGCGCTTCGCAGGTTCAGCGTGCGCTCGTTCACTGCATAGAGGCTATCGATCCCGCTCTTGAGCCGGGTAAGGTCGCCTGCCAGACTGACATCGGCTACCTGGCTGTATTCTTCCACCGCCTTGTTGAGATCGGCCCGCGCGGTGTCATAGCGCTGCTTGAGATCGCGCGCTTCGCCGGCGTCTTTCGCGATGTAGCTGGCATAGACCAGCGAGCGAAGCGCCTGCGCATTGCTGATCACCGCTTCCAGCGCCGACATGCTGGCGATGCCGTGATCGACGTGGCTTTGGGCGATAGAGTTCATGGTCCTTGTCGAAACAAGGCCATTGATACCCACTACGCTCAGAAGCGCGATGAGCAGGCTGAAGGCTGCCAGCAGCTTTTTAGAAAGCCGCCAATTGTTCAGAAAATCGAGCAAGGTAAATTCCTCGGGCCGGGGGGAGAACGAGCGCTTCACCGAACGCCTATATATCCCGCCGTTATAGACACTTGGACTTGCCCGTTCGGCCGCCCCTCCTTCACCGTACACGGGAATCATCGGAATTCAGGATCCGCGGCATTCATTCTCCTGCCGGGAAAACCGCGGAAATCCGCCCATTCACCGGTGGCGATTGGAAATCCTGCATAGCCATTCAATATGGGTTCGCATCACAGGCATCCCCCGACGTGCCCTGCCGCATGGCAAGGCCTGACCATCGATCCGATCGATCAAAGTCCGCCGAGCCACGCCTTGCCCGTCCTTTTCTCATTCTCAAGACAGAATCCGGGCGGCTGCGATTCCCTTCGCCCCGCAAGCGCAAGCTGGCACCATGGCTCGCCACACCAAGATTTTCACCGCGATGCGAAGCGACGGAGTGTTGCAGGTATCGTATTTCCTGCCCCGCCGAGCCCGATTCAGCCGGATTTTTCAAGGATTCCCGGTAAACTGCCGCGCCGATCTCGGAAAACCTCACTGTACGAGGCTCTCGGATGGTCTGATAGGAAATTCGGTGCTATGGGGCAGCGATGCAGCGAGACAAGTCCAAAAAAGGCGCGCCAATCATGATGCACGCGCCGTGATGACCGTTAAAGGAATCAAGACATCGATCGCCGCGCCCCACAATATGCACCTGCAATTGCAGGAAATATTTTCGAACCCAAAGGCAAAATTGCCCGGGATTTTGGCAAATGCAGCATTTACGTGCCAAAATATTTCGAAATAGATATACATCATTAAATTTTTATCTGACAATCAGCCACAGGGTATCACAGCCCTGTCAGAACACTTCGTATTGTAAGCTGATTGTTATTACGCCCGGCGCGCCGCGTTCAAGCGCATGGGCCATTTTTTCACCGAGCGCAACGAAGGTACGTTTTAGTCATGTCTTTTGACAGAGGAAATCGCGGTAACGGCCGTGACAGGTTCGGTGGTGGCAACGACCGTTTCGGCGGCGGCAATGACCGTTTCGGCGGCGGTAACGACCGCTTCGGCGGCGGCAACGACCGTTTCGGTGGCGGGCAGCGCGGCGGCTTTGGCGGTGCGCGTAGCGGCGGTTTCGGCGGCGGCGGCCCTCGCGGCGGCGCTCCTGCTCAGGTCATCGGCGAGGGCAGCGGCGTGGTCAAGTTCTTCAACGCGGATAAGGGCTTCGGCTTCATCCAGCGCGAAGATGGCGGCGACGATGCCTTCGTTCACATCAGCGCCGTTCAGGACGCCGGCCTCACGACGCTTGCCGAAGGTCAGCAGCTTGAGTTCCAGCTGGTCGACCGTGGCGGCAAGGTCTCCGCAACGAATCTCTCGATCGTCGGCGAAGTCATCACCGCCACTCGGCGGGAATCCGCGCCGGCACAGCGCCAGTCCACGGGCGAACGCGCCAGCGGCACGGTCAAGTTCTTCAATGCGTCCAAGGGCTTTGGCTTCGTCAATCGCGATGACGGCCAGCCCGATGCCTTCGTGCACATCAGTGCCGTAGAGCGCTCGGGCCTGTCCGGCCTGCATGAAGGCGATCAGATCGAGTTCGAAATCGAGATCGATCGCCGCGGCAAGTCCTCGGCGGTCAATCTGGTCCTTCGCTGAGGTCCGCGGGCCTTGGCCGGTTTCCACCGGCCAAGGCCATGCTCTGGCGGCTGATCGGAATCACGAACTACAGCCTTCTTTATGCCCCGAGACATGAAAACGCATGGGCGTCATTGCCTGCGGCCTGCTTGATACCCATGATAGAGACGGGAAAGCTGTCGGCGTTCAAAATGGCCCTTGCCGGTTTGCCGTGTGACAGATCGCTGGCGCTTTGCCGCTGTGTCAGGCAATGCACTTTCAGACCGACGTCTTTGTCCTGGCGGAGCAACGCCGCCGAAGGCGCACAATGGATAAAAAGCGAACAAGAATGAGCAACGAAGATTATGGCGCGGAGAACGACGCACCGCTGATCGATTCCGGCCGGGGCTCGGTCGAGCGATTGATCGCGCGGGCCAAGCGCCTCGGTGTCATATCCGTCAGCGAATTGAACGCTGCGCTGCCGCAGGACCAGATGTCTTCCGAACAGATCGAGGACATCATGGCCGCGATCTCGGAAATGGGCGTCAAAATCGTCGAAAATGAAGACGATGACGATGCGGCCGATGCCGAGCCGGAACTGGACGCGGACGAGGATCGCGACGGAGACAGCGGTTTCGCCGAAAGCGGCGAAGGCACCCGACGCCGCGCGGCCGACAGCAAGAGTGCGGAAGCCCTCGGCCGGAGCGACGATCCGGTTCGCCTGTACCTGCGCGAAATGGGCGCGGCGGAGATGCTCAGCCGAGAGGGCGAAGCCGCCATCTCCAAGCGAATCGAAGCCGGTCGCGACATGATGATCCTGGGCCTGTGCGAGAGCCCGATCACCTTCCACGCCATCATCCAGTGGTCGGAAGCGCTCAACAACGGCGAGATGCAGCTTCGCGAGATCCTCGATCTCGACGCGATGCTTTCGAAAGAGCCCGCGCCTGAAAGCCTGACGGAAGACGGCGACGACGACGGCGAGATCAGCGAAAAGACCGCCGGTCCCTCCTTCAAGGACGAGGACGACGTCGAGGAGGAAACCTCCGAGGTCGACGAGGACGGCAATCCGATCCCCAAGCGGCAGGCCGAGGAAGAGGAAGAAGACAACACCCTCAGCCTCGCGCAGATGGAAGCGGCCCTCAAGCCCGAAGCGCTTGAGAAGTTCATCCTCATCACCGAGCTGTTCCAGGCCTTCGAACGCCTCCAGTCCGAGCGCCTCGACGCGCTGGCGCTGGGCATCGATTTCCCGGCCGCCAAGGAAGACCAGTACCAGCAGCTTCGCGAAGACCTCACCGCGCAGGTCGAATCGGTGAAGTTCCACGCGTCGAAGATCGAGTATCTCGTCGACAACCTCTATGCCTTCAACCGGCGCCTCACCACGCTGGGCGGCCAGATGCTGCGCCTTGCCGAGCGTCACAAGGTCAAGCGCGCAGACTTCCTCGAAACCTACATGGGCCGAGAGCTGGACGACACCTGGCTCGCCGACATGGCGAAGAAGGACAAGAAGTGGGCCGCCTTCGCCGAGGCCGAGGCCGATCCTGTCGAACGCATCCGCTCGGAAGTCTCGGACATCGCCGCCACCACCGGCATGGCGCTTCCCGAGTTCCGCCGCATCGTCAACATGGTCCAGAAGGGCGAGCGCGAGGCGCGCATCGCCAAGAAGGAAATGGTCGAGGCGAACCTGCGTCTGGTGATCTCGATCGCCAAGAAGTACACCAACCGCGGCCTGCAGTTCCTGGACCTCATCCAGGAAGGCAACATCGGCCTGATGAAGGCGGTCGACAAGTTCGAGTACCGCCGCGGCTACAAGTTCTCGACATATGCCACCTGGTGGATCAGGCAGGCGATCACGCGCTCGATCGCGGATCAGGCCCGCACGATCCGCATCCCGGTGCACATGATCGAGACGATCAACAAGCTGGTCCGCACCAGCCGCCAGTTCCTTCACGAGCAGGGCCGCGAACCCACGCCGGAAGAAATGGCCGAGCGCCTGTCCATGCCGCTCGAAAAGGTGCGCAAGGTGATGAAGATCGCCAAGGAGCCGATCTCGCTCGAAACGCCGATCGGCGACGAGGAAGATTCGCATCTGGGTGACTTCATCGAGGACAAGAACGCGATCATCCCGGTGGACGCGGCGATCCAGGCGAACCTCAAGGAGACGGTGACCCGCGTCCTTGCCTCGCTCACCCCGCGTGAGGAACGCGTGCTGCGCATGCGCTTCGGCATCGGCATGAACACCGACCATACGCTTGAGGAAGTCGGCCAGCAGTTCTCGGTTACCCGCGAACGTATCCGCCAGATCGAAGCCAAGGCCCTGCGCAAGCTCAAGCACCCGAGCCGGTCCCGCATCATGCGCGCTTTCCTGGATTAAGCCAGACAAGGGGGGCCGCAGGCATCCAGTCTGCCGCCCCCTCCTGGGCATTCCCCTTTCAGCGAACCGGGCCGCCCGCGCAGGCTTTCACAGCAACAGTCAAGCGCAGTCGAGGGGGAATTCCAGAGCCCCCCCTTCCCCGGCCGGTCAGATTTTCGGGCCGATGACTCCTGCCTGCCTTCCGCTCTCGCCGATTTCCAGCATTCTGCGATCGTTGGCGGGGCATTCCCAGTTTGCGCCGTCGTTGACATCGCCAGCGCCTTTGTACCGCGCCATTGCCGGATACTTGCAGAGCGGCATGGTCCGTCCCGGTGCCTTCGAGAAATCCTTCACGCCAAATCCGTTGACCGGATAGAGCGTCGCCATCAGCGCGTCGGGAGCCCGGCCGTTTTCAACCCACTTCTCCATTGCTCCGATGGCATCGAACGTGTTCGGGCCAATGCCGCCCATACTGCAGTGCGGCGTTCCGGGCAGCCCGAACAGACGTACGCTCTGCTGCACCTTCGCATAACCGCCATGGCGCGATGCAAGCTGGTTGTAGAGGTTCGTCGAAGCGTAAGGGGTGAGTACGTTGTCGGAAAGATTGTGCCAGATCAGCAGACGCGTCCTGGACTTGAGCAGATTGTCGAACCCCTCCGGCCGGTGCCCAATGCCCGAAAAGGCCTTGCGCCGCAGGAGCGCAACTTCCGAACCGGGCACGACGATGTGGAAGTTCGAGACCTGACCGGTCCCTCCACTGGCGAAGCTGACGACCGAACGCGTATGGAAATTGCGATCGTTGTCATGGACGAAGACCTTGAGCATGGCATCGGCAAGGGGCCAATATCCGTTGTTCGCGACATCGCCATTGTCCGAGCCCGGAAAAGGTTCCGCGGCCGAAAGGTCTGCAGGACGCTTGGGCGTAATGAACGACGTTCCCTGCAATTCACTGACGGCAAGGCCCGGCTGCACGACCGCGCCGCGTTCATCGGTGACTGCACTGATGAGCGTGCTCACAGTCTCGACCTGTTCTTTGGTAAAGCAGGTGCCCGATGCTTGCCCCGGTTTGCAGATCGGCAGATCGCGTTCCGGTCGGAAATTACAGGCGGCCGGGTTCTGGATCAGCCCATCCTGAACGCCGTCGAGCTTGTCGCATTGCGCCATGACGATGGGCTGGATCAGGGAAACGAGAGCAGGCGTCACTTGCGCCGCCGGTGATCGCAAGGACGCGATCGGGACACCGGCGAATTGGAACGCCCCACCTGACGTGTTGTAGGGCGATCCCGCTATGATGCCGTCGAATGCTTCAGGAAACAGGCTTGCGGCGACAAGCGCATCGCGTCCGCCGCCGGAACAGCCGTTGAAATAGGAATAGGCGATCGATTGCGGCCGGTTTCGCAGCGAACCGTAGAACGCTTTCGTGAAGTCCTTCCCCATTTTCGAGAGCACTTTGTCTGCCCGGTAGTAGAAGTCCTCTATCGCGTCTTCATCCACTTCGCCCGACGGCTTCACCGCCCAGGTTCCGCCGGCCATTCCGGTGTGCCCCTCGTCAGTCGCGAAGATCGCGTATCCCTTTGTGATCGCGTCCATCGGTTTGCCCTGGCTCGTAATGACGATCGTCGGCATGGCCGGATCGCTTACGAAGAACTGGCCGCAGTGCCCCGAACAGCCGACCTGCATGTACTTCCCGTTCCAGTTGGCCGGAAAAGTCGCCATGAAATTCGCGGTCTTGCCGGTTGCAGGGTTGGTCACGAAGCTGCCGACTGCCTGACAGAATGCAGGCGTCGTGGCGGTCGAAGCGTAGAACCTTGCGCCTCCAGGCACCGTTGCGCCATTGGGAATGGCCTTTACCGTAACACCCTGGCCCAGCACGGATGCGACGTTTTGCAGTGCTGCGGCGCTGCAGGCGGCAGCCAAAGTCTCGTCATTGATCGAAGAGGGCTCCGGCCCTGAGGCAGCAACCGGCAGCGGGGCGTCGCTTGTACTGCAACCCGACAAGGCAATCGCCAGTACGCTGCAGGCCACATACCGTGCGCGCGTGAAATCGCGATATCCGATCATTTCGTTCTCCCTCCCGATCCGCCGCCCTTGCAGGCAGCTTCGGCATTATTTTTACCGACTAATCGGTAGATAATTTAGACCGAGGGGAGTTACAACGAATTTATTGCCGGGCCAGAAATAGTCCGCGGCCTCGGACAATGCGGTTTCCAACGCCAAATTCGGGATCGGCACGTGCCGGAGAGAAACCGCTTGTTCGTTTCTCAAAGGAAGGAGGTTCTGGCCTGAATACCAAGCGCCGCGATACCGCAGCGCCAGGCGTTGCAGTATCGCGGTAAATTCGCGTGGTTCCGCGGGCCGCGCCCTCAGACCGCGTTGGCGCGGATGATTTGCCGGTAGACGGCAGCGCTTGGCTTGAGCTTACGCGCGTAGGTCTGCCGGTCGACGGCGGCCAGCCCGAACTGGGGCTTATAACCTTGAAGCCACTCGAAGTTATCGATCAGCGACCAGTGCATGTAGCCCATAACGGGTACGCCCGCATCCATCGCATCGTGAAGCTGGGACAGGACCTGCGGAATGTACCAGGCGCGCCTGCGATCATCGGGTGTTTCGAGGCCGTTTTCCGTTACGAAGATCGGCTTTCCGGTCTGCTGGTGAACATATTCGACCGTATTGCGCAGCGCCTGCGGCTGCTTGATCATCTCTTCGAGATGCGCGCGATCAACGTAAGGCATGTCCGGGAGATCGGGAAGCTTGGCACCCTCGCCCGGAATCCGAACCTGCCGATAGGTCTGCACCCCCACGAAGTCTCCAGAGCGCTTGGCAACCTCCAGCCAGTCTCCATAAGCGGCCTTGCGCAGTTCCTGGTGCTTCGCGCCTTCGTTCGCGGGCTGGAAATCGACGAGGTTCAGCGTGACGCCGGTCGGAAGATCGCCCCGCGCCGCCTTGATCGCCTGCACCGATTTTTCATGGGCGGCCATGAGTTGCGGCGTCATGCCCTTGATATCGGGATGGTTCATCGTGACGAAGCGCGCGCTACCCGTCACGCGCGCAGCCTCCCGGTGTGCGGCCTCCTGCGCCTCGTCCAGCTTTCCGAAGTAGGCCTGTGACTGGGGCATGGTCCGATAGGTGAGGCCGACCTGCGGCTCGTTGATCGTGCAGGCAACGCCGATGATCGACGCAAGCTGACGCGCGGCCCGGTCACAATAATTGGCGAACAGGTCCGGCGAATCCGGATTGAGCCAGCCTCCTGCCTCAGCGAACCAACGAGGCGCCGCGACATGATAGAAGGTCATGACGGGCTCGATCCCCGCTTCGCGCAGAGCTTCTGCAAAGCGGCGATAATAGTCGATCTCGGCTTGAGAAAACTGACCTCTCGTCGGCTCGATGCGGGACCATTCGATGGAAAAGCGATAGGAATTGAGCCCGATCGCCTTCATCACCGCAATGTCTTCCCGCCAACGGTGATAGCTGTCGTCGGCATCGCCGGAAAACTCCGCGAACGTCTGCGGCTTGACGTGCTCCATCAGCCACAGATCCGCGTTCACGTTATTGCCTTCGATCTGGTAACCCGCCGTCGAAGCGCCCCAGCGAAAGCCTTTGGGAAACCGGCGCGAAGCCGGTGCGGCCAGTGCGGCGGATGCGCCGATGCCAGCAGCGCCCGCGACCATTGCAGCAGTCGCAGCCATTGCCTTGCGGCGGTCGAAACGAACCTGTCGATCCTCCATAATCTCTCTCCCATTCGATCTATGTTCTTTGTCGCGACCCTGCTTTGCGCGGTATCGCCGTATGCCTGTGGGCGACCCATCGGCATATGATTTGGCGCGGAAGCGGAAAATTGCTGCCGCGCCGAAGTCTTCAGTTCGTGCGAATGTACCTTGCGCGCTTCGCCTCGGTTGCGCGCCGCGCTTCCTCCACGGCCATTTCCTCCGTCGCGAACAACAGGCTGTCTAGCACCGATGCCAGATGGCCGCGCATGGCCGCCCTTGCCGCCGCCGCATCGCCCGCCTCGATCGCGGCAAGTACTGCCGTATGCTCGTCCACCACGGGCTTCACATTGGCCGTTCTGGCCTTGTCGTGCAGGAGGGCGCTTTCGGGCGAAGCCTCGCGAAGGTCCCACAAACGCTCGACAAGATCGATCATCGCGCGATTGCGCGTCGCCCTTGCGATTGCCAGATGGAAAGCCCGGTCCGCGCGTTCCTTGCCAAGCGGATCGCAATTCTCGCTGGCAATCTGGTCAACGAGCGATGAAATTTCCCGCAGATCCTCGGCAGTCGCCTGGGTTGCCGCAAGAGCCGCCACTTCCCCTTCGACCATGAGACGCGCCTCGGTCAGTTCGAACGCGGTCATATCGAAGCCGGGCACATCGTTATGGCCGGGCAGGCGCACGACATAGGCACCCGATCCAATCCGCGTCTCCACGAAGCCCTGCACTTCGAGCGCGATGATCGCCTCGCGCACGATCGGCCGGCTGACGCCGTAGATGGTACACATGTCCCTTTCCGCGGGCAGGCGCGACCCCACGACGTAACGGCCCGCCACCAGTTCCTCCATCAGCTTGCGGGCAAGCTCCTGATAGAGCCGCCCTCCGGAGGCATTTTCACGTTCAGACATATTGCTCTCTTTTGGCCTGACCAATATACGAGAAGTTGTACAGAACGACACCGCGCCGTCAAGGCGGGCGGAACAGGGAGCCGGAACGCCAGATGTTTATCCATAGCGCCAGGGTCATCGTGACCTGCCCGGGCCGCAACTTCGTGACTCTCAAGATCGAGACAGATCAGGGCGTCTACGGAATCGGCGACGCTACGCTCAACGGGCGCGAGAAGGCCGTCGTATCCTATCTGGAGGATCACGTTATCCCCTGCCTGATCGGCATGGATCCGCGCCGCATCGAGGACATCTGGCAATATCTCTATCGCGGAGCCTATTGGCGGCGCGGCCCCGTAACGATGCGCGCGATCGCCGCGGTCGACATGGCGCTGTGGGATATCAAGGGCAAGATGGCCGGAATGCCGGTCTACGATCTTCTGGGCGGGCGCAGCCGCGATCGCGTCATGGTCTACGGCCATGCCAATGGCGGCGATATCGCCGAAACGGTCGATGCCGTGGGCCAGTACATCGACATGGGGTACAAGGCCATCCGCGCCCAGACCGGAATTCCCGGCATCAAGGACGCCTATGGCGTGGGCCGGGGCAAGCTGTTCTACGAGCCTGCCGACGCCGCGCTTCCTTCGGTAACGGGCTGGGATACGCGCAAGGCGCTCAACCACGTGCCCCGCCTTTTCGAAAAGCTGCGAGAGACTTACGGCTTCGGCCACCACCTGCTGCATGACGGCCATCACCGCTACACGCCGCAGGAGGCCGCCAACCTCGGCAAGATGCTGGAACCGTTCCAGCTGTTCTGGCTGGAGGACTGCACGCCTGCCGAAAATCAGGAGGCCTTCCGCCTCGTGCGCCAGCATACCACCACGCCGCTGGCGGTGGGCGAGATATTCAACACGATCTGGGATGCCAAGGACCTGATCCAGAACCAGCTCATCGACTATATCCGCTGCACGGTCGTCGGCGCGGGCGGCCTCACGCACTTGCGCCGCATCGCCGATCTGGCCGCCCTCTACCAGATCCGCACCGGCTGCCACGGCGCGACGGACCTTTCCCCGGTGACGATGGGCTGCGCCCTGCATTTCGACACCTGGGTCCCCAATTTCGGCATCCAGGAATACATGCGCCACAGCGAGGAAACCGATGCGGTGTTCCCGCACGATTACCGCTTCGAAGATGGCCATCTCATCTGCGGCGAAACGCCCGGACACGGCGTCGACATCGACGAGGAGCTGGCGGCAAAGTATCCCTACAAGCCGGCCTATCTTCCCGTCGCCCGCCTCGAAGACGGCACGATGTGGAACTGGTGATCGAAGGGCGCCCCCTGGGGCGCCCTTTTCACATCATTTGTCGAGCGTGATCGCGGCGACGACCGCCTTGCCGCCCTTGCCGGCGAAGTCGAGCTTCAGCACGCCGCCCCTGACATCTACAGCAAAGGTGATCGACTTTGCCTTCAGCGCGCCGCCGGCCGATGCGGCAATATTGAAGGCCGGCACTGCGAGAGCGCCGTTCGCCGATATTGCCATCATCGCGCTGCCCGGTGCCGCCGGGCTCGGCTGGAAGGTGAGCACCGTCACCTTCCAGCGGCCGTCCGGAGCCGGTATCGCATAGGAGAACGCCTCGCCTTCGCGCCAGAACTCGAAGAGCTCCGGAGACCCGGCTTCGACCCGGCGCGGATTGGCCGCCTTGCGGCCGAAGCCCTCCATGTTGAGGATCATGGGCGCGCCGCCGGTCACGAAATTGTCCGAGCCGAACCGGCGCCCCGCCACGACCCGCCCCGCCAGATCGCCGGCATCGATCGCAATGCCGGAAAGGGCCGGATTCGGACCGGTCCACACGGTGGCATCGCTCACCTTCGCGCCGCCGACCTCGGCATCGACCACCGCGCGGTTTTCCCCGGGAGCAAGCCTGACATCCGGCCAGATGCATATGCGGTCGGGGCAGTCGGTCTCGCCAATCATCTGGCCATTGACGGTAAGCCGGGCCTTCGCGGCGTTGGAATAGGCCCTGACCTCCATGACCGCATAGGCCCTGTCGACGTAGCGCTTGCCCGTCAGATGGATCATCGGCTCCGGATTCCACTGCGCCTTGTAGTAGTAGAAGGCGTCCTTCCGGGTCTTGCGATCGAAGCTCACCAACCCCTTCGTATTGAGGTCGATCGCATCGCCCTCCTGCCGCAAGTCGCTGGGGAAATCGAACATGTTCCACGCCCAGCTGGCGAACACATAATCCCGCTCGCGAATGACCGGCCAGTTCTCTTCATGAACGAAGGATTCGAATTCTTCCGGCTGGGGGCGTCCCGCCATGTTCACGAAGCCGGCACGCACATTGTCGCTGTGCTGGGTGAGCGATCCTCCGCCGCCGTATTCCGAAACCGAAATCGGCAAGGTGGGATGATCCGCATGAAGCTTGTCCAGCGCTTCGCCGAACTGCCTGCGCGCATCGGTCGGGTTGGGCATGTACCAGCCGTAGTAACGGTTGTAGCCGATAAGATCGGCGGCCCCGGCCAGCCCTTCGCCGGCCGTCTTGAACATCGTCAGCCCTTCGCAGCAATCAGCAAAAGTGGTCGGGCGTGACGGGTCTTCCTGCTTGGCGATCTGGTTGAGATGCCTGAGCAGCGCAAGCGGCTGTGGCGGCTCTCCCTGGACGCCGAAACCCTTGGCGGAATCGACCTCGTTGCCCACCGACCACATCATGATCGAGGGATGGTTGTAGTTCTGCCGGATCTGCTCGCGAAGCTGCTGCTCCGCATTCGCCCATAGCCGGTCGCTGCCCTTCCCGCCCGACAGCGAAGGCGTCGTGACATAGGGCAGCTCCGCCCAGACCACCATGCCGGAGCGATCTGCCTCGTCCGACCATGCATCGGCGTGCTGATAGTGGGCCTGCCTCACGGTATTGGCCCCCAGTTCCTCGATCATGCGCATGTCGCGGGCATGGTCTTCATCCGAAAGCGCCCATCCCTTGCCCATGACGTCCTGATGGCGGGAAACCCCCTGCAGCTTCACATGCTTGCCATTCAGGAAGAAGCCGGCATTGGCATCGAACGAGAACGATCGCACGCCCAGCGGCACGGTGACAGTCTGCCTTGCCGCCCCCGGCTCCCTTGTCTCGACCGCAATGGAGTACATGTAGGGGTCGGCCCGGCCGTTCCACAGGTGCGGGCGGGGAAGCGACAGGCTCACCTGCCGGGAATCCTGCCCCGGCGCCAGGCTCAACGTCTGCGACTGTGTTGCCACCGTTCGCCCCCCGGCATCGCGAAGGGTTGTGGTCATCACCATTTTTCGGGGTGATGCGCCCTGATTGCGCAGGCGAACCAGCACGTCCACGCTTGCGCTTTCCGGCGTGACCGAAGTGGCCTTCGCGTAAACGCCGGGCCCGCCGAAATCGAGCAGATCGACACCGGCATCCGGCGCCGTCAGCAGGGTCACGCCCCGGTAGATTCCGCCATTGACGAAGAAATCGCCCGAAAGCGGTATGACCTGCCCGCTTTCGTTGTCCGCGGTAGGCTTCGAATTGTCCGCCCGCACGACGACCAGATTGTCCAGGCCCGGCTTCCAGACGGCTGTAACATCGATCCTGAAGCGCGCGAACGCTCCTTCGTGCCGCCCCACATGCGTGCCGTTCACCCATATGTCGGCAATCTTGCCCACGCCCGCGAAGTCAAGGAACTGTCGCTCGCGCGCGGCTGCCCGGGGCGCCTTGACGTGGAGTCGATACCAGCCCGCCCCCTGGTAGTTGTTGGCGGACGAGGATCGCTCCTTCACATACTCCCCAAGCCGGTTCCAGGTGTGCGGAACGGAAACCGTCTGCCAGGCCGCATCGTCGAAACCTTGCCGGCTGGCCTCCTCCGGCTGATCGCCGACCTGGAACCGCCAGCCTTGCGATAGATCGAGCACGGACCTGCCCTGCGCCGCGGGCTGCTGGGCGCTTGCCGCCTGGGCGACGGAAGGAGCGAAAGCAGAACAGCAGCAGCCAAGCAGTGCCGCAAACAGGGCGCGCTTGCCCTTCGCATATCTTGTCACCGGAGCATCCCCATTGCAACTTTTTGGACTGACCATCATGGACCAATCGGTCCAACTCTGTCAGTCCAAATGAGGTTGGTCAATGGCGAGCGGAAATGCCAATGGCGCGCAGGCGGCGTTCCGGCACGCCCGCACCCTGTATCCACTTCGAAATCAGCGGGAAGAATTGCCCCTTGCGCCTGCCGGCGTTTCGCTTCCCAGCAAATCCGCCCGATCCGCGTAACGCAGCAGCGCCTTGTGAGTACGCCTCACCTGAATGGCCCAGATCCGCTGCGCCAAGTCCACTTCCCGGTGAGAAATGGCATCGAAGAGCAATTCGCGCTCCACCCGCATCGCCCGCAGACGTTCCTCATCCGCGACGGACATGCGCGCAAAGGCGGCGCGGTAACTATAAGTGGTATCCCATAGCCATTCTATGATGTGAGACAGCAGCGGCGCCCGATGCCCGCTGAAACAGAGCACATGGAATTCGCGAGTAAGCGCGAGATATTCCTCATACCCCAAATCATCGGCAAGGCGATCTTTGAGCTGGCGAAGCGCGTCGATCGCCTCCTCGTCAAGATGGGGAATGCTTTCGGCCAGCAGCATCGGTTCGAGAACCTCGCGGATGCGATAGGAAACATCCATGTCCTCCACGGTCCGGCTGACCACCTTCGCGCTCGCATTGGCGCGCAGCGAAACCATTCCCCGCTTTTCGAGTATCCTCAACGCATCGCGCACCGGGATCCGGCTCGTTCCCAACTCCACCGCAAGCTCGTCCTGCTTGATCGGCTCGCCGGCGGCAAGATGCCCCGTCATGATCCGCTCAGCGATGATCCTGGCAACTCGGTCGCCCGCCAGATCGGATTCATCGCCCATTCCATTGCCCTTCAAGATCGTTAGCCCCGCATCGTAGACTTCCTGCATTTCCGGGGCAAGGCGCCTCCCGATTTGCAAACACCATGGAACCATGCGACAGGTATTGTATACAATCTGAAAAATGGGAGAATGACTTTGTCGCTTGAAGGCAAGACAGCCGTCGTCACCGGCGGAGCACGCGGACTGGGCCGCGCCATCGCTCTTCGGCTCGCGGCCGACGGTGCTTCAGTAGCCGTCTGGGACCTGAACGAGGCCGGAGCCCGCGAGACCGCTCAATTGATCGCCGAACGCGGCGGGCAGGCCATAGGTCTGGCGGCGGACAGTTCCCTCGCGGGCCAGATCAGCGATGCGGCGGTCAGGAGCCGCGAAGCGCTAGGCCCGATTTCGATACTGGTGAACAATGCCGCGCTCTCTCCATTCGCGAAGTTCGAGGAACTCGACGAGGAGACATGGGACAAGCTGATGGCCATCAATCTCAAGGGCCCGTTCCTCTGCGTCAAGGAAATCGTCCCTGACATGCTGGCACTCCGCTGGGGGCGGATCATCAATATCGCATCGTCGTCGGCACAGGCAGGGACGCCCAATCAGGCGCACTACGCTGCGTCAAAGGGTGGGGTTCTGGGTTTCACGAAGGCGCTCGCCATGGAATTCGCGCAGCGCGGCATCACCGTCAATGCCGTTCCGCCGGGGTTCGTGAACACCGAAGGGCTGCAGGAATCTCCCGTCGATGTAGCGGCATATGCACCGATGACACCGATGGGACGCGCGGGACGGCCCGAAAACATCGCAGCCGCAGTGGCATTTCTGGCATCGGAAGACGCCGACTACATCACGGGCCATACGCTGAGCGTGAATGGCGGCCGCTATCTCAACTGATGAAAGCTTGAGGATCGCATGAAAGAAAAAGGGGCAGCCTTCGCCGCCCCTTTTTTATACCGGGTGCCGGAAAGGCCCTACTTTGCGGCAGGAACCTTGGCCAGATCCGCATCGATCTGCTTCAGCTTCTCGTCAGTCAGCGCATCGCCGGCATAGGACTGGAGCTGCTGCAGCGTCATGGAACGCGCCATATCGATCTGCGGATTGCTGATCATCTCGTGAATATACTTGTCGAGGACGGCCTTGGTCTGCGGGTTGTCCAGCAACGTGCCGAGATCGGTATTGATTGAATAGACCGGCGCCGCAGGCGCTTCGGCAGCAATCGCGGGCGAAAGCGCCACGGGCACGGCAAGCGCGGCTGCACCTGCAAGCATCAGGTTGCGAAACATTCCCATTTCAGTTCCTTTCAGGTTGATCTCTCCGAGCCGGCACATTGCCACCGGCACTCCATCCCTTGTCCCTGCCTCATGTACCCTGATCCGGACCGCATCCCGCCTTGCACCGGGAGCGACTCCTCCAGAGCCTTCGGCAGCCAGACTGATATACCAACCGTTCGGTTCCTCAACGCAAATCGCCATGGCCGGACAGTGTTGCGAGAATCGCCGGACTGGAAAGCGATAACCAAGGACAGCCGATTGTGGATTCGCGCAGCTTTGCGGCAACCCCGACCCGTCGATATCGGCACAGCGATGGACTTTCGGCCGCGTCCTGCATCAGGTTTCCTGCAAAATCCGCTTTATTGCCGCCATCGCTTCCCTGGCCTGCACGGAGGCCGTTTGCCCTGCCCGCACACGCGCAAGACTGGGGCACTCGATCCCGATCGTCACATCCGATGGCGCAGCGCGCAGGATCTCCAGCAACGGGAATTCTCCTTCGCCGGGATAAAGACGATGCCCGATCGCCTCGCTCGCGGCAATTTCCGGCGGCACCTGCAAAGGCCCGTCGCAGAGCTGGACGTAACGGATCATTCCTTCGGGAAGTGCCGCAATATCGGCCACCGATCCCCCGGATCTGATCAGATGGAACGGATCGAGGACGACACCGGCATCCGCGCCGGACGCGGCGATGAGTTCGGCGGCCTGCTGCAGCGAGCTGGTCTTCCCTCCCGCAACCGGTTCCAGATTGGCGCCGATGCCGTATTCCGCCGCGATCTCTGCAAATTTGCCGAGCAGTTCGGCGGATTGCCCGCGGTCGGGATTGGAGTAGTTGAGCACAAGGGCCGTTTTCCCACCAAGCCGGGCGCCGCGCTCAAGCGCGGGCCTATAGGCTTCGAGCGCTTCGAAGGAATGAAGATCGAAAACCTCCAGCGTCTCTATCGCGATGCCCGTGTCCCGGATGCGGCGCGCACAATCCGCTTCCTTTTCCGCCGTGCAGGCAGACGATGGATAGAGCGCCGGCGGCTGAACCCACAGGCTGATCGTTCCGAAGCCCGCCTCTGCGGCCGCTTCGATCAGTTCCATCGGTTCGGTGTCGGTAAGCGTAAGACTGTCCAGCGAGAATTTCGGCATGACTCTCTCCCTTGTGCCGCCCGTTCAGGGCGCGCTGTGCGGTCAAGCTAGCTCCCGAACGTACCGAGCCGCGACATCTCCCCGGCGAACTTCGATTCGCGGCGAGCGCCACAGCACCTTACCGACCAGTTGGTTTTCATGGCAAGGTCAGCCGTCACTGCCCCGTCGATCCCAAACCCGATATTGTATTCAATGCTATTCCAGCACCCATTGAACACGCCAATTTACCTTTGGGCGCCCACGATATACGCGATGATCGTATACAGGATGAATCGGCCCGCCTATTCGCCTCCGCAATTTTTGCTGGTAGGCAGGCCACTCCGGCAGACAGGGATCGCGCGGTCACCCGCGATTCCGCGCGAAGTCAGAACCATCGGGAATTGGGAGAATGCAAATGGCCGTAAACAGCACCGTCGCATTGGTCACGGGCGCCAGCCGCGGCGCGGGCAGAGGGATTGCGCGGGCTCTCGGCGCTCATGGCTGCACCGTCTACGTCACTGGCCGCACGCTCAATCCCGGAGACGCGGAAGTGCCTGGAACCATCCATGCAACCGCTCTTGAAGTGACCGAAGCCGGCGGAAACGGCATCGCGGTTCAGTGCGACCATGGCGACGATCAACAGGTCAAGGCTCTGATTGACAGGATCATCGAAGAGCAAGGGCGCCTGGACATACTCATCAACAATGCCTGCTATCAAAGCCATGCGATTTCGGCGCCGGGCCAATTCTGGGAAAAGCCCCTCGAGATTGCCGAGATGATGAATGTGGGCCTGCGCAGCGGCTTTGTCGCAAGCTGGTACGCCGCACCGCACATGGTGAAGCAGGACAAGGGCCTTGTGCTGTTCACCTCCTCACCCGGCGCAAACCACTACTGCTTCGGCCCCTGCTATGGCGCGCAAAAGGCTGGCGTGGACAAGATGGCGCATGACATGGGCATCGATTTTGCCGATTCCGGATCGCATGTTGCCGCAGCTTCGATCTGGATGGGCCCACTGACGACCGAACGGCTTCTCGAGATGATGGAGGCTGCGCCGGAAAAGTTCGGCCACCTTGAAGGCAAACTCGAATCCACCGAATATACGGGCCATGTCGCCTGGGCGATGTTCAACGATCCGCGCATGATGGAGCGCTGGAACGGAAAGGTCGTCATCGGCGCCGAAGTCGGCCGGGAGTATGAGATAAAGGATCGCGGTGGCAACTACCCGCTTTCGGTCCGCAGGACGACCGACACGCCCACCCCGGAATTCGCGGCCTACAAGGTGAAGTAAGCACGGCGTTCCTCGGCGCCTCTCTCGGCAGATGAGCCGGCGCCGATAAACTGCTCCTCTCCACCGGCGGGCTCATCAGCAGCCCGCAGGACAGCACCGCGCACATGCGGGCAATCGCCTGCACGTTATTCGCCGCACATTGTCCGGCTAAAATGTGCCGCTTTCCGGCTCATTCCCTTACGCGCGGATCAATCTCCGGCCTGGCGCGCGCAGCAGTGGCACGATTTCGGTTGCACGATATACCAACTGGTTGGTAGCTTTGTTTTCAGTCGAGAGACCGGGGATCTTTACGTCAGGATTCTCGCGTGACGAAAATCATGCGCACAACGCAGCCGGGCCAGCGTCCGCGGCGAGGTGAGCAGCCCGAAAACGATAAAGTCCTGGAGAGAATTGTGACCGAGGAACTGGCCCTGAAGGACCGCGACTACCTTACGGACCCTACGCTCCTGAAGGACCCCTACGAATATTTCAGGGCCCTGCGTGCGCAAGGCCCGGTCTACCAGCCCAAGACCCGGGATCTGCTGATCGTTACCGGATTTTACGAGACGCTCGAAGTCCTGAACAATCCCCGGGACTTCTCCTCCTCCATCGCCCCCGGCGGCCCGGCGCTCCCCCTGCCCTTCACACCCGAGGGCAACGACATCACCGCGCAGATCGAGGCGCATCGCGACCAGATCGTTGCCGGCGATCTTCTGGTCGCGCTTGACGACGTCCATCATTCCAATGCACGCGCCGTGCTCAACCGCCTGTTCGTTCCCTCCCGCCTCAAGGCGAACGAGGAATACATTCAGCATCTTGCCGACCGGATCGTCCGCGATGTGGTTCGCACGGGTCGATGCGAACTGATCAAGGAGATCTCGGTTCCGTTCGTCACCCTCGTGATCGCGGATTTGCTCGGTGTTCCGTCCGAGGACCGCGAAGTGTTCAGCAATATCCTCGATCAGGGTCCGCCTCCGGGCAGCATCGCGGCGGAAGGGGCGACGACGGATGTCGGTCCGCTGGAATTCATGGCCGGTTACTTCGTCCGCTACCTCATGGAGCGCAGGGCCGCTCCAAACGGTGACGTTCTCAGCGACCTGGCGACGGCCACCTATCCCGACGGATCGCTTCCGGACATCATCGATCTCGTCAAGATGAGCACTTTCCTGTTCGGAGCCGGTGCGGATACGAGCGCCAAGCTGCTCGGCAATGCCATGCTCTATCTGGCCCGCATGCCGGATTTGCAGCAGAAACTGCGCGAAGATCGCAGCCTGATTCCGGCCTTCATCGAGGAAATCCTTCGCCTGGAGGGCTCTAGCAAGGTGACATTCCGTCTGGCGCGCCGACCGACGAAGATCGGCGAGATGGAAATTGCGCCGGGAACCAAGGTGATGCTCGCACTGGCGGCCGCCAATCGGGATCCCGCCCGCTGGGACAATCCCGATCAGTTCGAGCTGAACCGCCCAAAACTGCGCGAGCAGGTCGCATTCGGTCGTGGTGGCCACGTCTGCTCGGGGGCCCCGCTCGCGAGAGTGGAAATCCGCATCATCATCGAGCGGTTTCTGGAACATACCAGCCACATCGCCCTTGACGAAGCCCGGCACGGTTCCGCGTCCGCACCCGATCTCAGCTACGAACCGAGCTTCATCATCCGCGGGCTGGAAGAGCTCCATCTGAAATTCACGCCGGCCGCGGCCTGATCCCCCATCCTTTTTGCGAGGAAATTACATGACCAGGAAAACAGTCATCGTCACCGGCGCAGCCGGTGGCATCGGGCTCGGTATTGCCCAGCGCTTTGCCCGCGACGGCCATCCGACCGCGATGCTCGACATGAACGCAGACCTGCTGGAAAACGAAGCGGAAGCTTTGCGGGCAGAGGGACATCAGGTCCTCACCCATGCGCTCGACATTACCGATCGCGAAGCCATCGATGCCGCCTATGCCCGGGTCCGGGCAGAATTCGGCCCGATCGGCATTGTCATCGCCAACGCCGGCATTTCCGAATTCGTACCCTTCGCCGACCTCAGCCAGGCCTTGTGGGATCGCATGCTGGCGGTCAATCTGACCGGCGTATTCCACACGGTGCAGGCCGCCCTGCCGGACATGATCGACCAGTCCTGGGGCAGGATCGTCACGATTTCATCGCAGGCCGCACAGTCCGGCGGGCCGCAGCAGGTCCACTATTCGGCATCGAAGGGCGGCGTCATCGGCATGACCAAGGCACTCGCGCGCGAATTCGCGCCGCACGGCATCACGGTGAACACCATCCCGCCCTCGCTCGTCGAGACGCCGACCATGCACCGCCACGCGGAGAGCAGCGGCTTTCCGCTGGAGGCCATCGTCCAGATGATCCCGATCTCCCGCCCCGGCACGCCCGCAGACATCGCTGGAGCATGCGCCTACCTCGCATCCGAGGATGCGAGGTATGTCACCGGCCAGGTTCTCGGCGTGAACGGCGGCATGTACATGTAGTGCACCCCTTGGCCTGAACGCCTGTGCGCCGGTCCCTCGTCAGGCTCACCAGGTCGCAGCTTCCACCTTGACCTTGCCATCCAGTACCGCGATCGGATCCGCGGCAATCTGCGGATAGTACCGCTTCAGCATGGCATGCCAATCGTCGGGCAGGTCGGCAAAGCGGCTGACCTTGCCCCCGTTCGCGAACAGCGCCAGCGATCCGGGCCGGTCGTCCATCTTCAGCCATGCCGGCCAGCTGCGAACATCGTTCGACTGGACGCGGGCGTTGACGGTCGTGGTTCGGGGGTCGAGCACGATTTCGCGCGGACCGGCGATCGTGCTGACTTCGTTGAGGAAGGATACCGAGCCGTCCGGCGCGGTGACGCGCGCGTGCGAGCGGTCGCGAAGGGCCAGTTCGGTACGGCCGAGCGGGAAGAAGCTGACCGGCATATGTTCATGCTCGTATTTCGGCTGGCCGGGCACTTCCGGGATGACGAACTCGTTGTCGGCCGACACTTTCAGGTGAGTGGGAACAGGCCCGCGCCCGCCGACCGTCACCGTCTCTCCGGTGACGGGGTTGCGCAAGGTTTTCAACCGCTCGCCGGTCTGTACATCGACGCGGAAACTGATCTCCAGATCGATGAGCTCGAAGCTGCCGTCGGCATTTTGCGTCACACGCTGGATGGCCCCGAGGTTCAGGGCGTACATGGGAACGAGGTCACCGCCCGTCGATGCCATGTATGGCCCCTTGATCCAGGAAAACAGCAATCCGTCATCCGTGCGGTAGCGCAGCTTGCGATAGATCAGCCGGGCATCGGCAGGGTCGGCAGGATCAAGCTGACGCGCCGCCGCTCCTGCCGTTACCGATGGCAGCGCGGTAGACGCGGCCATCCCCAGCCCCAGTTTCAAGGCGTCTCGCCGCCCCGGCCGGGCAATATCGAACATGCTGGACATCACACACCCCGCGTCATGGAAGCTCTATTCTTGCCCATGACCGAAGAACCGGCACAGCTCTTGCGCGATTATCCGCCGTTCGGGGAATTGAGAGCGAAGCGCCGCCGCTCTACTCATATGCCGTCCTGTCAAGCCTGCCGGTTGCGCGCAACAAGGCGGCCTCGGCCACCAGCACGTCGGACCGGGCCAGGGCGACAGCAAGCTGTGCGGCGCGGAAGCTCTGATCCGCAACGAGAATGTCGATCGTAGAACGCAGGCCGAAGCCATATTCCGCGCGGACGCCCTTGAGCGCGAGATCGGCGGCGGAGAGCCCTTCGCCATTGGCGCGAAGCCTGCCCTGTGCCGCCTTCAACATGGCCCAGGCCGTGTCCGCGCGGCGCACGGCTTCGCGCTCAGCCGCATCGGCCTGAAACCGCTCTGCCCGATTGTTTGCCTCGGCCTGCCGCACGCGCGAGGAGACGAGACCGCCCGTGAGCAAGGGCACCCGCAGTGTCATCCCGACAGAGGCGGCGCCTTCGAAATCGCGCAGGTTCCCGCCGGCCAGCCTTCCGCCGCGCCCGTAAGCCCCGCCAAGATCGACGGAAGGCGCGCCTTCCGCCCGCGCCCGATCAATTCGCGCGGTCGAGGCTTCCACCGCAAGGCGCTGCTGGAGCAGCAGGGGATTGGCCGCTTCCGCCGCCCGGCGCGCATCGTCGTTGCTGGCGGGCAGCGCGGCCGGCGATGGGACATCGGCCGTCAGCACGCCCGCGTCACGTCCCACGGCCGCGCGATAGGTCGCCGCCGCCGTGGCAAGCGCGCCTTCGGCATCGGCAAGGTTGGCGATGACGGTGGAACGCTGTGCTTCGAGCTGCGCGACGTCGGTGCGCGTCGCCTGCCCGAGATCGTAGCGAGCGCGGGTTTCGGCGACCTGGGTATCCAGCCGCTCGATGCCGACGCGGGCCACTTCCACCGCCTGCTGGTTGTAGAGCAGCGCGGCATAAGCAGCGACGACGCCTTGCAGGATCGCCGCTGCAGTGTCGCGCAGTCCTTCCTCCCCGGCGGCGACATCCCCGTTCGCCGCGCGCACCGCCGAAGAAACCCGGCCACCGGTCCAGACCGGCAGGGCCAGGTTCGCGGTCAGCGATCCTGCCCTGCCATAGCCCTGCCGGTCGTAGCCGGCATCGCCATCGACCGACACCGTGGGCCGGGCGAGTGCCCGCTCCTGTTCAGGCGTTTCGGCAAGGGCTTCCTGCCGGGCGCGGGCGGCGGCAAGCTGCGGGTTGGTCTCGTAAGCGGCGGCTATCGCCTCGCCGAGGGTTTCGGCCGAAGCCGGAGAGGCGAGCAGCAAGGCGGACACGGCCCACGCCGATCCTCTTTGCATGGCCCTATTCATGGCGCAGCGCCCACGCCGGAGCCGCACGGCTGGCCCGCAGCGATTGGCCCAGTACCGTCAGGATCGCGATCACCGTTGCCAGCAGGCTGCCACCGATGAAGAAGAGCGGCGAAAGCGCGATGCGGTCGTCGAAGCCGGCCAGCCATGTCCGCATCGCCACGAAGGCAAGCGGCCATGCCAGCAGGTTGGCCAGCAGCACGGGGCGCAGGAACTGGCCGACCAGCAGCCTGGCGATATCGCCGGAGGATGCCCCAAGGGTCTTGCGGATGCCGATTTCCTTGATCCGCATCTGGGTGTTGTAGGACGCCAGCCCCCATAGCCCGACGCAGCCGATCAGCACGGCAAGGCCCGCGCCAATGGCGAAGAGCCGCGTCGCGCGGTCGTCCGCCTCATAGAACTTGCCAAGCTGAGTGTCGGCGGTTTCCGCCTCGAACGGCACTTGCGGCACGGTGCGTTGCCAGATCGCGCGCACGGCATCCATCGTCACGCGCGGATCGCCGGCGAAGCGGATCGAGGCGACTGTCGTGTAGGCCTTTTCCGGCTCGCTGTAATAGACGTAGTAGCTGGCGCTGTTGGGTTCGCGCGGCGAGAAGAAGCGCATGTCCTCGACCACGCCGATGATCGTGCGTGGGCGATTGCCACCGACAGTCTTGCCAATGGCATCCTCTGGCGAGCGGAAGCCGAGCGTCGATACCGCGCGGCGGTTGATGACGATGTTGCGTTGCTGCCCGTCGGTGCGGGAAAGCGCATCGTCGTCGCGGTGGCTCTCGTCGAACACCCGGCCGGCAAGGATTCGGGTGCCGTGAACCTTGAAGAAATCGAGCCCGACGATCATCCAGCGCAGCGAAGGCCCGTCTCCGGCGCGCCCCGGCAGGGGCACGTTATCGGCGTTGTTCTCGCCGCTGCCGCCCACCGCATTGTTGCCGAGCGCGGCGGCACGAACCGAAGGCAGTTCGCGGATCGCCGCCACGACCGCGCGCGTTTGTGCGGTGGCGACAAGGCTGTCGCGGGTGGAGAGCACCACCATCAGCCCCTCTCGCTGGAAGCCGAGATCGGATTGCCGGACATGGCGGGTCTGCGCGACCAGCACGCCGGTGCCGACCATGAAGGCGATGGCAAGGCCGAACTGGAGCACGACCAGCCCCTCCCGAACGCGGGTTCCCACGCGGCCGCCGCCGGGCGAACGGGCAGAAGCCAGCACACTCGCAGCCGGGTATCCGGAAAGCAGCAGCGCCGGATAGAAGCCCGCCAGCAGGCCGACGACGAGCGTCAGCACCACCAGCGCGGGAACGACCAGCGCATAGGGGATCGACAGCGTCAGGCCGCCGGCGGCATTGACCAGCGGCAGGCTCAGTTCGGCCAGAATGAGCCCCAGCAGGGCCGCGACGCCGACCGTCAGCATGGCTTCGGACAGGAACTGCCGCACCAGCGCAAGCCGGTCCGCGCCGAGCACCTTGCGCATGGCGACTTCACGGGCACGCAGATTGGCGCGTGCCGTTGCCAGATTGACGTAGTTCACGGTGGCCACCAGCAGCGTCAGAAGTCCTACGATCGCAAGCGTGACGACGGTGATCTTCTGGCTGGCGCTGGCCTGCCCTTCCGGTTCCAGATGCATGCGGGCAAGCGGCAGCAGCGAGATTTGCTGCGTCTTCCAGGCATCCTTGCCCAGATCGGCAAGGCCCCGCCGGTTCACGAAAGGCGGCAGCTTCTGTTCGAAAGCGCGCGCGGCCTCCGGCGTGTCGAACCGCAGGAACGTCTGGAGCGAGGAACTGCCCCAATGAAACCACTGCGGCACAGGCGGCGTGGTGGGCATCGGCACCAGCAGCGACAGCTTGAAATCGGTATTCCTGGGCAGATCACGGAAAACCCCGGCGACGCGGTAATTGATGGTCTTGTCCATCGCTATCGTCAGGGTCTGGCCGATCGGATCGCTTGTCCCGAAATACCGGCGGGCCAGGGTTTCGCTGATCAGCACGCTGGTGGGCTGGCGCAGCGCCGTGCCGCTGCCGCGCACCATCGGCAGGTCGAACACGTCGAAAAACGCGGGATCGACTTGCGCGACATCGACCGACGCGGCAACGCCGCCACGAATGACGACGCCGCCGTTCCTGCCGCCCCGGATGCGGGTGCCGACAAGGCCGGGAAAGTCCTCGCGCATCTGTTCGAGCAGGCCGCTCATCGTATAGGGATAGGCACCGTTGAACGGGCTTTCCGGCAGGTTCCACACGGTCTGCACCACATAGATGCCCTCATGCCGGGGCAGCCACTTCTCGTAGCTGGTTTCGAACCGGGCGTAGAGCCCCAGGACGAGGAACACCGCGATCCCCACCGCCAGCCCGCCGACATTGAGCGCGGCATAGAGCTTGTGGCGGGTGAGCGAGCGGTAGAGCGAAAGCAAGGCGAAGCGGTTCATCCCCGGCCCCTCAGATCGAGCGCATGGCCGAGGCGACGATGCGCCCGTCGAGCATGTCGATGCGGCGTCTGGCCATGTCGGCATGGCTGGGCGAGTGCGTGACCATGACGATGGTCGCGCCTTCGTCGTTCAGCGCCTGGAGGATGTTCATCACCTGCTCGCCATTGGCGGTATCGAGGTTGCCGGTCGGTTCGTCCGCAAGGATCAGCCGGGGATCGCCAACGATGGCGCGGGCGATCGCCGCGCGCTGCTGCTGGCCGCCCGAAAGCTGGTGCGGAAAGTGACGCGCGCGGTGCGCGATGCCGACCTTGTCCATCGCCGCCGAAACCCGCGCGCGGCGATCCCCGCCGTTGCTGCGGTAGGCAAGGCCGAGGGCCACGTTCTCCTCGATGGTCAGTTCATCGATCAAATTGAAGCTCTGAAACACGAAGCCGAGCGTGGAGCCGCGAAACTTCGCCAGGTCCTTCTCGCCCATCGCCGCCAGATCCCGATCGCCGAACAGGTAGCGCCCGCCCGTGGGCCGGTCGACCGTGCCGAGCGTGTTGAGCAGGGTGGACTTGCCGCAGCCCGATGGCCCCATGATGGCAAGGAATTCCCCGGCGGCCACCTCAAGGTCGATATCGCGAAGGGCCGTCGTTTCCACTTCGTCGGAAACGTAGCGGCGCTGGATCTTTTCCAGTCGGATCATGAGAATGGCTCCCTGTTAGCGGATATTGAGGATGTCGCCGGTGACCGACGAGGTGTTGGAGGTGACGATGCGCTCGCCCGGCTGGAGGCCGGAGAGGATCTCCACCTGTTCGGGATTGCGGCGGCCGGTCTTCACGGCGCGGCGGCGGGCATGGGCGCCATCGGCGTCGAGCACGAAGACCGAGGAACCGCCGCCCGCTTCCAGCCAGCCGCCGACAGGGGCGACCAGCGCAGGCGCGGTGCTGCCAAGCGTGATGCGGATGTCGAGCGTCTGCCCGCGATTGAGCCCGGCGGGCGGCGCGCCCGCAAAATCCAGTTCGGTGCGGAAACGCCCATCCTTCACGGCGGGCAGGACTTTCGAAACAGTCAGGCGGGCGCCATCGGCAATGGCCGTCTGCCCCACGGCGACGCGGCGCAGGTAATATTCGTCGACATCGGCGGTCAGCTTCCACGAACCTTCGCTGTCGACCTGCCCGGCCGGATCGCCCGGTTTGAGCGCCTGTCCGGGCTGGATCGTGAAATTGGTGAGGCGGCCGCCCATCGGCGCGCGGATCGTCAGCGCATCGAGGCTGGCGCGCACGGCCGCAAGATTGCTTTCGAGACGGCTGCGGGTGTCACCAAGCCGCGCGCCTTGCGTGGCGGTGATGCCCGCCTCGCGCGCGCTGCCCGATTGCAACTGGGCCAGCCGCTTCTGCTGGTAGGCGGCCTCTTCGGCATAGCTGCGCACACCGGCATCGGAGAGATAGCCCTGATCGTAAAGCTGCTGGCGGATAGCCAGTTCGCGGCGGGCCTTGATGAGATCGTAATTGGCCTGCGCAACCTGCCCGGCGCGGTCGATGCGGTTGCGCTCGATGCCGAGGTTCTCCCCCGCAACGCCGCCAAGCTGGCTGGCGATCTGCGCCTCGCGGGTCAGCACGTCGAGCCGCAGTTCGGGATTGGCGAGCGAGGCCAGCGGCTGGCCTTCGGAAACCATGGCGCCGTCCTGCACCAGCAGCTTCTCGACCTGCCCGCCCGAAAGCACGCCGACCAGCGTGGTGACTTTCGGCGCAACCGCCGCGCGCACCGGCAGATAGTCGGCGAAAGGCGCGCGGCTTACTATGCCGGTCTCGATCTGGGCAGCGGCGATATCGGTCGATCCGCTGGCCGGCAGCAGCCGCCAGAGCAGCACGGCGGCCACCGCGACGCCGGCAATCGCCAGAACGGCGGGCCGCCGCCATAGCGGCGCGCGGCGGCGCTCGACTTTGCGATCCATCTCCGCGCCGGGGGAAACGGTTGCATGTACGGGCTGTTCGGTCATCATGGGAACAGTGTCACCCATGTCCGCCGGAAAGCCTAAACCTCAATGAATGCTGGAGTTTTTGAAGATGCCGGTCCCAGTGACCGTCCGGCCGCGGACACACTGTCCGCAAATGGACAGTCAGGCGCCTTGTCAAGCGACGGTACGATTCTCCTGATCGACGACAACCCTGCCGTGGCGGGGGCCATGGAAATCGCATTTCGCCTGGCCGGGCGGCGGCTCGATACGGCCAGCGGCCCGGAAGAGGCATTGTCGCGCCTTGCCAGCCGGCGGTTCGATGCCATCCTGCTCGACATGAATTTCACGCCCGGCCAGTCCAACGGGGAGGAAGGACTGGCCTTGCTCTCGCGGATCATGGCGGACGATCCGGCGGCCTGCGTCGTCGTCATCACGGCGCACAGCGGCATCCGGATCGCGGTGGCGGCCATGCAGGCCGGAGCGCGGGACTTTGCGATGAAGCCATGGCGAAACAGCGAACTGGTGGCCAAAGTGGAGGCCGCTATCGCGCGGGACGCCCCTGCCGCCCCGGTTCCGACCTCGATGCCGCCCGAAGCGGAGCCTGTCCGGCTGCTCGGCGAAAGCGCGGCGATGCAGGCCCTGCGCGAACTGGTTCGCCGCGTGGCCCCCACCCCAGCCGGGGTGACGGTGACCGGGGCATCCGGCAGCGGGCGCACGCTCACGGCGCTGGCCGTCCATGCGGCGTCCGGGCGGGGCGAGGAGGAGCCCCCCAGGATCGACCTGCGCGACGACGGCGCATGGGTTCGCCTTCAGGACAGCACCGGCACGGTAATCCTGCGTCACCCCGACAAGCTGGGCGAAGTGGCGCAGGCTCGCCTGTTGGATCGTCTGCCGTCAGCCGTGCGCTGCATCGCGATCGCCGACGATCTCGCCACCCTGTCACCGGCGCTGCGGCGCCGCATCGCCACCGTCGAAATCGCGGTGCCGCCACTCGTCCGGCGGGAAGGCGACGGCATCCTGCTGGCGCGGCACTTTGCGCGCCGGGCCGCGGAGCGCTTTGGCCGTCCCCCGCCCCGGCTGACGGCGGCGGCCGAAGAGGCAGTCCGCTCGACCGTGTGGGACGATGAAGTGCGCGGACTGGCGCTGGCCATCGAACGCGCGGTGCTGCTGGCGGAGGACGGAACGGTCGATGCGGCGGCACTGGCATTACCGATGGCGCCGGTTGCCGCCGGTTCCCCGGATGCCAGCTTCGACCTTACCGACGCCGAGAAAGCGATGATCGAGGCGGCTTTGCGCGAACATCGGCACAATGTGACTCATGCCGCCGCCGCGCTGGGCCTCAGCCGGGGCGCGCTCTATCGTCGCATGGCGCGCTATGGGCTTTAGGCTGGGCGCCATCCCTTCCGGGATCGGGCTCGCCCTGAGCGGTGCGGTGGCGACCGAGGCCTGGCATCGGGGCATGTGGGGCACGCTGACCGGCGCCGCCCTGCTCGCGGTCTGGATCGTCCTGATCCGCGCCTGGCGCTCGGGAACGGAACGGGTGCCCGCTGCACAAGCCGTTCTGCCCGCGCCGCCGGAAATCGGCTCGCATCGTATGCTGCTCGATGCCGCGCCCACCCCGATGCTCGCGATACAGGGGAACAATGCACATGCCCTCAACCGTGCGGCGCGCAAGCTCTTCGCGACGGACGACAGGGTTCTGCCCGTGCCGCCCGCGCTGGCCGATGGCCAGGCCAGCCATTTCCGCCATCAGGGACGCAGCTGGCGGATAGACAGGGTTCTGCTGGCAGCCGAAAGCCGCACCGTGGTCACGCTGATCGACATCGAGCAGGAAGAACGCGCGGCGGAAGCGCGGGCGACCGCCGAAATGATACAGGTGCTCGGCCACGAACTGCTGAACGGCCTGGCGCCGATCGTCTCGCTGGCGGACAGCGGCCTTGCCGCGATCGACAGCCCCGCGCCCGACACGCAGCTGCTTCGCGAGATCCTCGGCACATTGACCCGGCAGGCGGAAGGCCTTCAACGTTTCGTCGAAGCCTACCGCATTCTGGCGCGCCTGCCTGCTCCGCAACTCCGCTCCATCCCGGTTGAGCAGCTCATCGAAGACCTTACGCGCCTTTGCGCCGGGCGCTGGCCGCAGGTCGCGATTTCTGTGGACGTCAAGGAAGGCCCTTCCCGGCTGATGGACCGCGACCAGATCAGCCAGGCCCTGTGGGCGCTGATCCAGAACGCAGCGGAGGCCGCAACCGCCGATCGCGGCGCGGACGCCCGGATCGAACTGGTCGTGCGCCATCGGGATCAGGGGCTGGCCTTCGAAGTCCGCGACAACGGCAACGGCATCCCGCCCGAACACGAGGCGCTGGTGTTCCGGGCATTCCACACGACCAAGCCCGAAGGCACCGGAATCGGCCTCAGCCTCGCTCGCCAGATCGCGCATGCCCATGGCGGGACACTCTCGACCTGGCGTAGCGATCAGACGATATTCTGCCTGATCTTGCCGGACTAGAACCGCCCTCGCAGCGTACATCGGCCCGGCGCCGGATTCCGGCCGGGCGATAGCCCGGTCCGAGCTTGGTCCCCTCCATTTCCCTGAAGTGGATGTTCCGCTGGACCGGCCACCTGCTTCATCCCCCCGCCGGGCCACAGAGCCTTGTCAGATCGCTCACCATGACGAGGGCGACCGTGAATCAGGGATTTAAAATGACGGAACAGCTTCTTCGCGCGCGCCGCCGGCCTTTCCTGGCCGGCACCGCGCTTCTTGCCCTGTGCACAGCGGCCACGCCGGCCCTTGCCCAGACGGGCGCGCAAACTTCTTCGGCCGATGCGGACAAGACCGGCGACATCGTCGTCACCGGATCGCGCATCGACCGCCCGGGCTACGAATCGCCCACCCCGCTGCTCCACATGACCCAGGCCGACCTCGACGTGGTCAGCCGTACCAACGTCGGCGCCGCGCTGGCCGATCTCCCGCAGTTCAAGGCCTCGCAGTCGCCCCAGACCTCGGGCACCAATGCGCAGGCCGGCCGCTTCCCGATCAACATCCGCGGCCTCGGCGAGACACGCTCGCTCGTTCTCGTCGACGGACGCCGGCTGGTCAGCGACAACGATCTGAACACCGTGCCTTCGATCATGGTCAAGAGCGTGGACATCGTCACCGGCGGCGCTTCAGCGGCCTGGGGTTCCGATGCCGTCGCCGGCGTCGTGAACATGATCATCGACAGCGATTACGAAGGCGTGCGCCTCGGCGCCGAGGGCGGCTTGTCCTCACGCGGGGACGCGGGCCAGGTGAAGTTCGAGGGCAAGTACGGCACCGCCTTCGCGGGGGGCCGTGGCCATCTGGTGATCGGCGGCGAATACCTCGACAACAAGGGCATCCTCAAGAAGACCGACCGCAAGAACACCGGCCGTTTCGCCACCATCAGCAACACGCTGACCCCCGATGTCGGCCTGGCCACCCGCCTGATCGGCGGCTACATCACCTCGGGCGTGCTCAAGGGCTATGGCTTCAACCCTGACGGCAGCCTGCGCACGCCCGATATCGGCACCGTAGTCGGCACCAACATGGTCGGCGGCGAAGGCCCGTCTGATGACGAACGCAGCCCGCTCATCACGCCGCAGCAGCGCTACACCCTGATGGCCAAGACATCGTTCGAGCTGACCGACACGCTCAAGCTCAGCGCGGACCTGCGCTATTCGCGCTACTACAACAGCTACACCTGGTTCGGCGACCACACCGGCAGCGTTACCATCAAGTCCGACAACGCCTTCCTGAACGACGACATCAGGCAGATGCTGGCGGATGCGGATCAGGGCAGCTTCACCATGGCCCGCTACAACGCGGACCTGTCGTACAGCACCATCAACCTCGACCGCCGCAGCATCCAGGGCACGCTCGCGCTCGACGGCAGCTTCGGTGACGGGCGGTGGCGCTACGGGGCCTATTACAGCCACGGCCAGTACCGCAACAAGATCAACACCCCGGGCTTCCTGATCACCCAGAACTTCAACAATGCGGTGGACGCGGTGATCGACCCGGCCACCGGCGAGGCGGTCTGCCGTTCCGGCGCGGCGGGCTGCGTGCCGATCGACCTGTTCGGCGAAGGCGCGCCCTCGCAGGAAGCGATCGACTACGTGACCGGCACGCCGCGCCTGAACAGCCTCAACAAGATCGACACTTACGGCGTCTCGCTGCGCGGCGAGCCGTTCGACCTTCCGGCCGGGCCGGTCTCGATCGCGATCGGCGCCGAAGGGCGCAACCTGTCCACCGTGTCGAAGGTCGGCGAACTCGATGCCGCCAAGGCCTTCACCTCGTTCTGGTTCAACTCGCTGCGCGGCAAGTACGACGTCAAGGAAGCCTTCGCCGAAGTGGTGGTGCCGGTGATCCGCGACGTGCCCGTACTGCGCAAGCTGGAACTGAACGGCGCCGTGCGCGCATCGGACTACAGCACCAGCGGCACGGTATGGTCGTGGAAACTGGGCGCCACCAACGAATTCCTGCCCGGCGTGATCGGCCGCGTCACCCGCTCGCGAGACATCCGCGCACCCAACGTCAGCGAACTCTACACGAACCAGACGGTCAGCAACGTCAACATCGTCGATCCGCGCTACACCGATGACGGCAGCCGCAGCGTGGTCGTCTATGGCGGCGGCAACCCTTCGCTGAAGCCCGAAAAGTCGGACACCTGGACGGCCGGCATCACCACCGCCCCGCTGCACGGCCTGACTGCCTCGATCGACTATTTCAACATCGCGATCAGGGATGTCATCACCAGCATCAGCGCGCAAGTGCTGATCGATCGCTGCGATGGCGGCAACACCAGCCTGTGCGACTATATCACCCGTGACAGTACCGACCGCATCACCAGCGTCGCGTCGTCCTCGGTCAACCTGTCCGAGTTCAAGAGCGACGGCGTGGACGCCGAAGTGGCCTATACGCTGCCGGTCAACAACGATGCCAACGGCCGCTTCAACTTCCGGCTGGTGGGCACCTGGGTGAACCACTTCACCACCGACGATGGCGTAACCAAGGTCGAATACGTGAAATCGCAAGGCTATGCCTTCGTCAACGGCGTGCCGCGCATCCGCGCCAATGCCTCGGTCGGCTATGCCAGCGACGGCTTCAGCGGCATGGTGCGCGCACGCTACATCTCGGCCGGCTACTGGAACCGCACCAGCACCGCGCTGACCAACAACCGCATCCCCGCCTATGCCTATGTCGACCTGCAACTGAGCCAGAAGGTTCCCTTCGGCGACGGCGGCAAGCATTTCGAGATCTACGGCAACGTGTCGAACCTGTTCGACAAGGACCCGCCGCTCTACTCGACCTTCTCGCCGTATTACGACGTGATCGGACGATACATGACGGTCGGCGCGCGTCTGGAGTTCTGAAGAACGCCCGGCGGCAAAAAGGAAAGGCGGCGGGTTTCACACCCGCCGCCTTTTTTTGGCCTGTAGCATCGAAAGTCAGGGATTGAAGCGGCGCATCCATTCCACCAGCACCGGGTCATGGTGCGAGGCAATTATATGCGAGAGAACCTCGGGCCGTTCGTCCTGCCCCAGCTTGAAAATGCCCGTGCACGAACGGATTTCCGCGCGAAAGCCGATGATCGCATCTGCCAGTCGGGAATAGCGCCCGCCCAGTTCCTCCTTGCTCCACGGCTCCGGGCGGCATCGTTCCATCTCGTCTATCAGGATCTCCAGCGCAGGCCCGGTCAGTGCATCGTCGAAGCGCAGGTCTGCGGTAATCTTCAGTTGCACATAGTTCCAGGTGGGCGCCCAGTCGCGAAGGCCCGCGTGCTCGGGCGAAACGTAGCCCTGCGGCCCGGTGAACAGCACATGGGCGGCAGAACGCGCGCGCAAGGCGCGGTGGAGCGGATTGTGCCGGGCCATGTGCCCGATCAGTGCAGTCAGCTGCCCCTGTTCATCATATTCGCCCACGAGCGGCAGCAGCGATGCCTGAACCTCATTCCCACCGGCCCATGACTGCACCCAGGCGAGCGGGTACCGTTCGATCAGGAAACGGACGTCCTGCGGGCCATAGGCCGCGAATGATTCATTCAAAGCGCTGCTCCTCGTGCACGCGGCGATAGATACCGCGCCGATCCGTGCAGTGGGTCAGGCACTGGTCCATCTCAAGGTCCAGTATCGTCAAAAAGCGGGGTCCAGAATGGCGGATGGTCCCAGGCCCCTCCGGGGCCTTCCGCCCAGGCAAAAGGCTCAGTACTCGAACGAGGCGGCGTTGCCCTGTGCTTCCTCGAAGGCGGCCGCCGTCTTCATGGCCAGCGCGACCTCGCTTCCGGACATGCCGGCGAACCACGGCGCGGCCTTCGGCTTGCGGCGCGGCCATTGTTCGTCCAGCGTGGCGGCGTCGTAGAGACGGCCGTTCTGCATCACCAGCTCCAGCGAACGCGTGTTGCGAATGTCGGCCAGCGGGTCCTTGTCCAGCACCAACAGGTCGGCCAGCTTGCCCGGCTCGATCGAACCGAGATCGAGCGCCCGCCCGATCACCTGGGCCGAGCCGATCGTCGCCGCCTGAAGGATCTGCGCAGGACTGGCCCCGCCCGATGCCATCGCCTCCAGTTCCCAGTGATAGCTCAGCCCCTGGACAATGCCATGAGCGCCGACGCCCAGCAGACCGCCCGCGCTGCCGATGTCGCTCGCCTGCCGGGCGAACAGGGCGAACCCCTGCCCGTCCGCGCGATTCCACTGCGCGGAATCCCGTTTTGCCGCGAACGCGAACTCGGGCACGAAGCGGGCAAGCTTGCTGTCGAAGTCGTCCTGATGCCCGGCCACCATCGCGCCCAGCGGCCCCGGCGCACCGTAGAGCACCAGCATCGTGGGCACCGTGGCGATCCGCGAACGCACCAGCATCTGGATCATGTCGTCATGGATCGGCGCGATCGGCAGGCTGTGCTCGTTGCCGGCATAACCGTCGAGCATCTGCGTCAGATCAAGGCGATAGTCGCTCGCGCCTTCCGTCGTCGGCATCAGGCCCAGCGCCTGCGCCCCCTCGATCAGATGCCGCCGCTCGGCCCGGTCGCCGACCATGTACTCCTTGATGTTCGGCGTGCGGTAATAATCCGAATAGCGCCGCAGCGTGGCGATGGCCTCTTCGCGATCGCCCATCGGGCTGGTGCGGAACACGCCCTCTCCGGTCGAGAAGGCGCGCTGCCCGATCATGAGCCCGGCGTCGATCATGTCCGCATAGCCGAACACGTCGGGGTCGAAGGTCTGCACGTCGAGACCGGCGGTCACGCCGTAGGCGAGGTTGGCGGCGAAATCCCAGTGCCCGATGTCGAGGATACGGCGGCGTGTCTCGAACCAGTGGGCGTGAGCGTCGATGAAGCCGGGCACGATGAACTTGCCCGTCACATCGCGCACCTCGGTGCCGTTAGGTACCTTCAAGGTGCCTTTAGGTCCTATGCCGGCGATGCGATTATCGACGATAAGCAGGTCGGCATCGTCGATGACCTCCGCCCCCTTCATCGTGGCGACCCGCGCGCCGCGCAACAGCAGCCTGCCCCTCGGAACGTCGCGCGGCAGTTGCACGTCCATCAGCGCACTGCGCGCCCGCGCCTCGACGGCAGCCGGTTTCCCGCTTTCGGCGGCGCCCAGAGCCAGTTGCCGCACCGTCGAGCCCACCGACCATACCAGCGAGCGCATGTCCGGCGCCCAGTCCATATAGTCCGCCCCGATCGCCGTAATCCGCCGCGCACCGGACGCCGGATCGCTCACCGTGACGGTCGGCGCCTCGCCCTGCTTCGCCTCCGGCACCGGGACGAGGTACAGCTGCGAGGCATAACGGACCAGCGCGGTTCGGCCATCCGCGCTGAGCTGCGCGTTCTTCAGCGGCGCGGGCGCGTCGAAATACTGGCTGTCGGGCCGCGCGACCAGCTTGACCAGATGGCGGGCCGCGTCCCCAGCCGATGCTGCGCCGTCAACCGGGTGCGAGGAAATCCAGCCATCGGCATAGTAGCGCACCCGCCCCGGATCAGCATCGCGCCGCAGGTCCATCGCCGCCCCGACACTGCCGAGCGAGGTCATCACGCCCCCGTCGGCCGGCACGCGCACCAGCGAGGAAGGCATCGGCCCAAGGCTCTCGGCGGAGCGGTAGAGCCGGTCGTGCTGGCTGGCGCTGAAGGCCACCACGTCCCGGTTGCCCGCCAGAAACAGCGGTTCCGAGTAATAGGCCGCCTGCGACGTGATGCGGCGCGGCGCGGTCCTGCCATCGGCCGCCGCGACCCAGATATGGCCTGCGTCCTTCGCGGTCCAGGTAACGTAAGTGACAAAACGGCCATCGTCCGACCAGCTCGGCTGCCATGCGGAACCGGGCACCTCAAGGCGCCGGGGCTTGGCGCCCTTGCGGTTCTCGGCAATGTAGAGACGGCCCAGGGCGCCGAACACCACGCGCTTGCCGTCCGGCGAAAGACGCGGCGTCTGGATCACGCGGACATGGACGGGGCCCTGATCGATGCGGTGCTGGCGCCGCAGGTCCGGCCCCATCTCGTGCCGGACGTGCGCCTCGAAGGGGATGTCCGCCAGCGACCCGCTCGCGATGTCGAGCCGCTTCAGACCGCCGCCCTGCCCAAGGTATATGCTGCGATCGTCGGCGGAAAACACCATGCGGGGCAGCAGGTCCACATAGTATCCGCCGGACTGGCCGTCCGGGTCCAGCGGACCATGAACCACGCGGTCCGAGCCGTCCTCAAGGTCTCGTAGATGCAGGACGGTCTGCTGGCCCTCATGCGTGGCATAGGCCAGCAAACGGCCGTCATGCGACAGTGCCGGGCGCATGGCACCGCCGGGCGTGGTCATGAAAGCCTGCTGCTGGCGGGTCGCCAGATCGAAGCGCACGATCGTCCAGTGCGGCAGCGCCCCGCTGGTCCATGTGGTTCCCGCCTTGGTGGCGTAGTACAGGCTCCTGCCGTCGGGCGAGGCGACCACGCCCATCGCATTGCGCCGCTCCGGGTGAGGATCATCGCCGTTCGGCTGCGCCTTGACCAGCACTTCGCGAGCACCGCTCGCCACGTCGAACGACAGCAGCTCGAACGCCAGCACACCCCAGATCATGCGCGACACGTAAAGCGTCCTTCCATCTGGCGACCATGCCGGCGAGCCGTAGTGCGGCGCCCCGCTCTCGTCTTTCGACACGCGGCGAGCGTTGCTGCCGTCGGCATCCGCGATCCACAGGTTGTCACGCCCGTCACGATCGCTGACGAAGGCGATATGGCGGCCGTCCGGCGAAAACACCGGCTGGGTGTCGAAGGCGGCGCCGGTCATCATCGGCCGGGCCCTCCCCCCTTGCACGGGGAGGGCATAGATATCGCCGAGCAAGTCGAACAGGATGGTGTTGCCATCCGGCGCGACATCAAGCGCGGGCCAGGTGACTTGCCGGGTATCGTATTCGATCACCCGCCCGGTCAACGGCGGTAACGTATCCGCCCAAGCCGCCGGGCTTGCAAGCAGCGCCGCGGCCGTCACGATCGCCGAATTCGCCAACCACCTGTTCACCGCATCACCTTTCACGTCATAAATCGGGGCACATTCCATTGCGGTCCGGGCACCGCCCGCAAAACATCCAGTTTGCATCCGGCGAGGGGACCATTGCCGGCGTGCCGGATCGGCCGGTCAGACCGTGCTGAGGAGCAGGCTGGTCTCGCTGTTGAGCACCCCGTCGATCATGCGCACCTGCCGCAGCACGCGATCGAAATCCGAGAGGCTCGCCGCACGGATGTCGGCGACCAGATCCCAGCTACCGTTGGTTGTGTGCAGGGTGCGAATCTCGACGATCCCCCGCAGCTTGCGGATGACCTCGGTCGTCGATTTTCCCGTGATTTCGATCAGCATCACCGCACGGACCGACAAGTCGTCGTAATCGTCCCGGACGCGGATGGTGAAACCCAGCAACGTCCCGGTATCGACCATCCGGTCCAGACGGCTCTGCACGGTGCCGCGCGCCACACCCAGGGCATCCGCCATCCTGGACAGGGACGCGCGCCCGTCCACCCGCAGATAACTGATTATGCGCCGATCGAGATCATCGGGGATGAATTTTGCAGACACCACGCAGCAGCACTTTCATTCATGCAATTTGCCTAATTGGACTATAAAAATTCTCCAAAATTGGGCGAATTGCAAGGCAACCTTGCCATTTATACCAACAGCGTGCCGCCTTACGATCCGTCCGGATCACTTCCCAAAGGACAGAATTCATGGCCCCGCCTCCTTCCCCCCTCGCCTTCATTCCCTTCGTCAGCGTCGAGAACATGATGCGCCTGGTGCATCATTTAGGGATCGAGACCATGCTGCGTGAACTCGCCGACGCGATCGAGGCGGACTATCTGCGCTGGCCCATGTTCGAAAAGACCGCCCGGCTGGCCTCCCATTCGGACGAAGGCGTGATCGAACTGATGCCGACTTCGGATGGAGAGGCTTTCGCCTTCAAGTACGTGAACGGTCACCCGAGCAACATCGCCAGGGGCCTGCAGACGGTTGCCGCGTTCGGCCTGCTGGCGCGCGTCGACACCGGCTACCCATTGCTCCTGGCCGAGATGACCCTGCTAACGGCCCTGCGCACCGCCGCGACTTCGGCGATGGTCGCGCGCAAGCTCGCCCCGGCGGACTCGCGCGTCATGGCAATGATCGGCAACGGCGCGCAGGCGGAATTCCAGGCGCTGGCGATGAAGGCCATTGTCGGCATCGAGGAAGTGCGCCTGTTCGATATCGACCCCGCCGCCACCCGCAAGGTCGCGCTCAATCTGGAAGGGTCCGGTCTCGGCGTAGTCTCCTGCGAAACCTCGCAGGAGGCGATCGAGGGCGCGCAGATCGTGACGACCTGCACCGCCGACAAGGCCTATGCCACGATCCTTTCCGACAACATGGTCGGCGCCGGCATCCACATCAACGCCATCGGCGGAGACTGCCCCGGCAAGACCGAACTGCACAAGGACATCCTGTCGCGCGCCTCGACTTTCGTCGAATTCGAGCCCCAGACCCGCATCGAAGGCGAGATCCAGCAGATGGAAGCTTCCTATCCCGTGACCGAGTTCTGGAAGGTCCTGAACGGCGAGGCGCCGGGACGTGCCGATGCCCGGCAGATCACCCTGTTCGACAGCGTCGGTTTCGCGGTGGAGGACTTTTCGGCGCTGCGCTATGTACTGGGCAAGCTGGAAGGCACGCAATTCTTCCAGCAGTTGGACATCCTTGCCGATCCCGACGATCCCCGTGACCTGTTCGGCATGCTTCAGCGCGCCGCCGCCTGACGGGGAAAGCACGCGCCTGGACCCGCACTTCAATGTGATATTGGACCTTTACGGCTCCAATATCACGGCGAAGAAGCGGCCGCGTTCGATACTGGAGAATGAGAATGGGCGATACGATCCTCGAACGCGTGACCATGGACCGCAGGACGGTTCTGGCAGCGACCCCCGTGGTGCTTGCCGCCGGCACCACGCCCGCTCTCGCCGGAGCGCGGCCGAACGGCTCGGGTCCGGGCGATATCGTCACGATGACCGCAACCGACCTTTCCGCCGCGATCCATCGGCGCGATCTCTCCAGCCGTGAAGTGATGGCCGCGCATCTGGCCCATATCGACAAGCTGAACCCGCGTTTCAATGCCATCGTCTCGCGCGTGGATGGCGATGTGCTGCTGCGACAGGCGGCAGCGATGGACGAGGATGCCGCCGCCGGCCGCTTCCACGGTCCTCTTCATGGGTTCCCGCATGCCGTGAAGGACACCGCCCCGGTCAAGGGCATACGCACGACGCAAGGATCGCCGCTCCTGCGCGGCAATATCCCGACCGCCGACAGCCTCGTGGTGGCGCGGATGCGTCAGGCCGGCGCCGTGTTCATCGGCAAGACCAACGTTCCCGAATTCGCCTTGGGCTCGCACAGTTTCAACCCCGTGTTCGGGACCACCCACAATGCCTATGCCCACGGCCGTGCGGCCGGTGGCAGCACCGGCGGCGGCGCGGTCGCGCTGGCACTGCGGATGGTGCCTGTGACCGATGGCAGCGACTTCGGCGGCTCGCTGCGGAACCCGCCCGGCTGGAACAATGTCTTCGGCCTGCGCCCCTCGTTCGGCCGCGTCCCCTCAGTCCCCAACACCGACTTTTTCTGGCAGAACTTCGCGACATCGGGGCCGCTTGGCCGCACGGTGGCGGATCTCTCCATGCTGCTTTCGGTCCAGGCGGGTGGCGACAGGAGATCACCGTTCTCGCTTGGCGACGATCCCGCCATGTTCGCGCGGCCGCTTGACCGGGACTGGAAGGGCGGCAGGATCGGCTGGCTGGGCGATCTCGACGGCGCCTTGCCGATGGAAGCGGGCATCCTCGACACATGCGCCAGGGCGCTCAAGGCCTTCGAGGCGATCGGCATGAAGGTAGAGGCGGCCAGGCTTGCCGAACGGGCGCCAGATATGTGGCGCACGGCGAAGATACTACGTCAGTGGTCGGTCGGTGCCGATCTCCAGGCGTTCTACGACGATCCGGCCAAGCGCGCGCAGATGAAGCCCGAGGCGATCTGGGAAGTAGAGGGCGGCATGAAGCTGACAGGCCCGCAACTGGCCGAGGCATCTGCCGGGCGAACCCGCATCTATCAGGCCTTCGACGCCGCCTTCGAACATTTCGACTTCCTTGTCCTGCCCACCGCGCAAGTCTTCCCTTTCGACGTCAAGGAGCGCTGGCCCACGCAGATCGCGGGGAAGCCGATGGACAGCTACCACCGCTGGATGGAAGTCACCCTGCCCGCGACGATGGCCGGATTGCCTGCACTCGCCGTTCCCGCGGGCTTCGGCGGCGCACTGAAGCTTCCCATCGGCCTCCAGATCATCGGGAAGCGACACGACGACCTGGGCGTTCTTCAGGTGGGTCACGCTTACGAGAAGGCATCCCCCTGGATCGCCTCCACGCCGCCGCCGGCACTGCACGGCAGAGGCTGATAATCCCGGGCCATCATCGAAGTCGTGGACACGTTCGCTGCCAGCGGTGGCAGCAAGCTCAGCGGCGCTGATGATTTCCGAGCACCTGCATGATGAGCGGGCGAATGCGGCTTCGAACGCCCTCTCCCGCTCATCATGTTTACGGATGCTTATCTCACGGATCGCGCAGGTTTGCGGAAACGCGTGCGAAAATCGGTGAGGTCGATCGTGAAATCGTCCGCCTTCATATATTCCTCATCTGTCAACTTGGGCTTTTCATCGGCCTTGTACCACTTGGCATAGTCAGACGCGTCCACGCTATTGACCTTGTAATGCGTCGAATAGGTTCGCACTTTCACCTGCGGCACCTTCAGGGCGAGGTCGAAAGTCATCAGGCGCAACCAGCCGTCGCCGATTCCCATGCCTGGCTCCAGCTTTGCCCCGGCATCCTTGGCAGTCTGCGCACGGTCCTGATAGTCTGCCAGCACCTGGTAGACCGGATGGCCGAATTTATTGAAGTCCGTGCGGAAGGCTTGCGCGTGTTCGTGTCCGCAGAGCACCATGAATATCTGATCATGCTGACTGAGGAGCTTGTCCCAAATCATCTGGGGGCTGTTATCCTCCGGATCGGCGGCTGCGTTGTCGATGATCGGATTGGCCAGACGTTCGCCGGCGGTGTCCAGGAAGTCATGCATCGAAACGATGGTCGGCAGGCCGGGATATCTGGCGATCACGTCCGCCGCCCACTTCAGCGAGGCATTGGGTGCATCGAACTGCAGGCCGATGTGCAGGAAGCGATAGCCGCCGGCCGTGAAAATCTGCGCACTGTCGGCACCGTCGTCATGGCTGGCGACATACCACGACTGGTCCTTGAAGTACTGCGACTGGTCCGAGAAGACCTTCTTCCAGTTCGACAGGCCACCCGAATGCAGCATGCCTACATCCGCCGCGCTGCGGACCTGCGCGGCCGGCGGATGGTTCCAATCCGTCCACATCGCATCATAGTCGTGATTGCCCGGCACGACCGAGAACGGCACTTTGCCCGCAATCATGTCCCAGCCCTGGCGGACTGTCGGCATTTCGACAGTGTGGACCTTCTCGGTCGGCGCGAAGTGGGCATCCATCATCGGGTTGGGGGCGCGCTTGAAGCCACGAGCCGCGTGGGCCGGATCGATCATGAGCGACTGGTGCTGCCAGTTGTCGCCCAGACCGTCCACGAAAGCGATATCGCCGCCGGCGCTCTTCAGGTTGGCGGCGACAAAGGCCATCTGGTCGAGGAACATCTTGCTGGCGTCGAATGCAAAGCCCTCACCGGTCTGGTGGGTGTAGTCGACATAGTTCTGCGTATCGGGGATTACCGCGATGGTGAAGCTGTCGTCGGCCTTGTCTGCGGCTGTCGCAGGCGCGCAAGCAAGCGCCACACCGGTAAGGCAAGTGCAAAGGGCGAGCAGGCGGGAAAGCGTTTTCATGATTCCATGGCTCCGAGAGATGTCAGGAAAGGTCAGAACGAGAAGCGCAGCGTCGCGCCGTAAGTCGCCGGATCGCCGAAGAAGGCAACGTAAGTGCCCGGCAGGACCGAGCCGTAGTTGAAGTAATTGGTGGCGTACTTCTTGTCCGTGACGTTGCGGCCCCAGACCGAAAGATCCCAGTTGTCGTCGATGCGCACGCCCGCACGCAGGTTCAGCAGCCCGTAACCGCCAGTGCGGGTGAGCGCGGAATCGTCAAGCGAACCGAAGTATCTAGAACGATAGGAGAATTCGGCGCTGGCATAGCCGATGAGGCGGGAGGCGATTTCATGCTCGTAGGAGCCGTTGATACCGGCCGTCCACTTCGGAGCACCCGCAATCGGGCGGCCCGAGAGGTCGCAGGTCGCCTGTCCGGTCGTTTCGACAGGGCATGGGCCTTCGGTGTACTCGCGGTACTTGGCGTCATTGTAGGCGACGAAGCCATGGAGCGTGAATCCCCGTATCGGGCGCAACGTCGCTTCGGCTTCCACACCCTGCGTGCGGGCACTGCCGGCGTTCGTCAGAAGCTGCACGACCTGATCGTTCACCTCCATCAGGACGTTGGCCTGATAATTGCGGATATCGGTGCGGAACACATCAAGGTTGACGGTTAGCGCATGGTTGAGGAAGTCGCCCTTGATGCCGGCTTCATAACTGGTCGCCGTTTCCGGCTTCACTTTAAGCGCGTCGGCGCCAAGCCCTGAAGGCGGCAGCGTGGTGTTGAGACCGCCCGCCTTCTGCCCGCGCGAAACCAGCGCATAGACCATCACTTCAGGGTTGAAGCGGTAGTCGGTGCTGAACAGGAACGAAGGCGCCGTGTTGGAAATGCGCGCATGGATCGGTCCTGCCGCCTGCGAGGCGAGCGCAGCGACAGGATCGCCGGTCGCGGTGCTGACCGGCACCGGGCGGGTCACGTCTTCCTGCTTGGTTTCGTAAGTGACACGCAGGCCGCCAGTCACGTTCCAGTTCGGCGTCACATGCCAGTTGACCTGACCGAAGCCGGCGATGCTGTTGGTTTCCGGCGCGGCATGCGTATCCCAGCGCGTGCCGTTGTAGGCCAGCAGGGTCGCCAGCGCCGCCGAGTAAGGAGCATAGGCCTTGATCGTCGCGGTGGGCATGCCCGCCAGCCACGCCGCCGCATCCTCGCCATAGGAGACGTACTGCGTCGTATCGACCTTCTGATAGAAGTAATAGATACCCGCCACCGCATCGACGTTGCCCATGCGCGGGAAGGCCAGACGGACTTCCTGCGTAAACTGGTCGTTCTTGATGTGATAACCGCCGTACATGACATCGGCGCTGCTGCCTTCGGTGTCCGAGGCGCTGTCGTATTGCCAATAGCGATAGGCGGTGAGCGACGTCAGCGTGAAGCCACTGCCGAAGTTCCAGTTGATTTCGGCGGAGCCCGCTCCCTGACGGGTGCCAGTGCTGTATGGGCCGGCGGCAGCGGTGGTAAGACCATCCGGATCAATCGCGAGCGTGGCGCCGGTGGCGTCCAGCTTGGTCTGGATAGCGGATGGGGTAAGACCCCAGCTCGGGATCACAGTGACCGCCCCCGAACTTTGCTGCTCGCGCGCATATTCACCGATCAGCCGGATGCTGAGATCGGCGGAAGGTTTGTAGAGAAGCTGCAAACGCGCACCGCGCCGCCCAAGATCGCTGACCTTGTCGCCGTTGGTGATGTTCTTGACGATACCGTTGCGCGTGGTGTCATAGCCGGTCAGGCGGAAAGCGAGATTGTCGCTGATCGGGCCGGTGACGGTGCCCTGGTACTGCTGGTAGTTGAAGCGCCCGTTCGTCACTGCCCCTCGGCCACCCCAATCGAACTGCGGCAGTTCGGTGGTGATGTTGACAGCGCCTGCGGTCGTATTCTTGCCGAACAGCGTTCCCTGGGGACCGCGCAGCACTTCGACTTGCGCAATGTCGATCAAGTCGCTCGCCGCCATGCCCGGACGGCCCAGGTAGATGCCGTCGATGAAGACACCCGCGCTGTTCTCCAGCCCGTCGCTGCCCGGATTGTTGCCGATGCCGCGGATCGAGATGCTGGTCTGGTGACCGTTGGTGACGACGACATTGGTGCTGGGGACGAGCTGGTTGAGGTCCTCCAACCGGATATGGTCATTGCGGCGCAGGTCCTCCGCGCCAATGGCGGTGATGGCGAGCGGAACGTCCCCGATCTTTTCCTTCACCTTGCGGGCGGTGACGACGATGGCGTCGCCGGACCCATCTTCCGCCGGGAGGGACTGTGCAGGAACCTCCCCGGCATGGGCATGCCCGGCGCTGAGCGCCAGAACGCTTGAGAACAAGGCGAATTTTCCGATCACGACCCGAATCCCTTATTTACAATTCCGAAATACGATACGGACGTGTATCGTTATTATGTGACAGATTTGTGAGACTGAATTTGGTAGAAGGGCTGTCGATGAAGGACGAAACGGAAGCGCCGACACGCGGTCGAGGAAGGCCACGCGATGAAGAAAAGGACGTGGCCATTGCCGAGTCTACCTGGCGGATTCTCGCCGAAAAAGGGTATGAAGGGCTGACCTTTGAAGGCGTGGCGGAACTGGCTGGTTGCAGCCGTTCCACGCTCTATCGGCGCTTTGCCCACAAGGCCGAACTGGTCGAGGCGATACTTGGTCAGACATCGCGCCGGATCGAACCGAAGATCGACGAAACGATGAGCCCGCGCGAAATCCTGCTGGCCCACGCCCGCGCGCTATGCGTTTACATGGCCGGTCCGCGCGGCCCAGCGATGCTGATGATGTCGGTGAGTGCCGAACACCATGCCGACCTCTCCGCCGCCATCGCTCGCCACGGTACAAACGAGCAGGCATTCTACCTGCGCGAGCTGGAACGTGCCCGCCCCGGCACCAACGAACAGGTGCGCGACTTCGCTTTCAATACGCTGATCGGAAACATCATCTTCCATGTCGCGGTGCTGCGCACCACACTGACCGAACGGCAGATCGTCAGGCTGGTGGACGGCGCGTTGGCACTGCTGGAAATGGAACCGGGCTGATCGATGCCCCCCCGCCGATAAACGCCGCGATGTTCCATCGAACATGGCATACAGCCTAGGACGACCTGCCATCCTGCCCAAGGAACCGTGTTCGAGACTTGCGAACCGCGTGACGGGAAACCCCACAGGCAGGGTCGTCGTGCAGTTCGCAGTTCCAGATCTTGATCCACCGGCATCGGACCCCACAGCTTATCCGCCGCGCAACCCCCGCAATAGCGTCTGGCGGGCATGCGCCACGCGCGGATTGCGTAGAGCCGTAGGCAGCCAGACCAGCGAGTAGGGATTGGTCAATGGCGTAGAAGTCGGCGCGATCTTCACCAGACGTCCTTCGGCAATATATTCACGGCACATATAGTCAGGCAGAACCGACCAGCCCACATTGGCCTGCAACATCTGACGTAGCACTCGCAAATCCGGGCTCGTCAAACCCGGCGATGTATCGACATGTCCCAGGCGCTGATGCCGCAGCCACGTGTCGATCAGTGGACGGTCCAGATTATAGGCCACCATGACCTCTCCCCTGAGCCCCGCTTCCAGCGATGATGCCGCCTTTATGCGGGCGGCAACCTGCGGTGCGGCTACGGCATGAACCGGCTCGTCACGGATGATTTCGCTGTGCAGACGAGCGTCGACGATGGGATAGGCCGAAACCCCCAGATCGAAATGCCCCTCCAACAACATCTGCTGCACCAGATCACGATGCGCCGGTTGCAGCCGCACCCGCATCCCGGCCGCAATCAACGAGGGCAGATGCTGCACGATCTCTTCAGCGATAAAATCGGCATGACCGATGATGCGGATCACCCCGGCCAGATCGGACGAGCGTGCCCGCGCCTTGCCCATCGCCTCTTCCGCCCGGTCGAGCAGGTCGCCCAGGTCCTGCGCGAGTTCGTCAGCGGCCATGGTAGGCTCCACTCCGCGCGACCGGCGCTCGAACAGGGTGCGGCCGAATGCCACTTCCAATCCGGCGATGTGCTGCGAAACGTTGGATTGGGTGAGAGCCAGGCTGCGCGCCGCGCCGGAAATAGAGCGCAAACGGTAGACTTCGACAAAGGTGCGCAGGCGAACAAGGGACATGGGTAAAGTTCCATCAGATTTCTGATGGCTGCTTGCACTAGCCTTGTGAGTCAATGCCTGCAACTCCGTCTAGAAGGGCGGCAACGGAAACGACCCGGCGCTTCGAAGGAGCCCCCATGCTGACCAAGACACTCTACACCACCGCCGCGACCTCCTCGGGGGGCCGGGATGGCCGCGCCCGCACTGCGGATGGCTCTCTGAATGTCTGGCTCGACATGCCGGTCGAACTGGGCGGGCGCGGCCATGGCAACAACCCCGAACAGCTCTTCGCTGCCGGCTACTCCGCCTGCTTCCTCTCCGCGATGAAGAGCATCGCCGGATCACTCGACATGAAGGTGCCCGCAGAAACCACGGTGACCGCCACTGTCGGCATCGGCCCGCTGGCGACGCAGGGCTTTGGCCTGTCGATCGCGCTGACCGCAGACCTGCCTGGCGTGGAGCGCGCCGCCGCCCAGCGGCTCATCGAGGCTGCCCATGAGGTCTGCCCCTATTCCAACGCCGTGCGCGGCAACATCGACGTCGCCCTGACGCTGGCCTGAAATCTGCGAGACACACCATGACCGACCATTTCAACGATCTGAGCAACATCCTGCGGGCCATGAAGAAGGCGCATCTCGCCGCCGGCCCCGCCAGCCCCACCCTGCGCCGCGACCGCCTGCAACGCGCCGCGCGCCTCATCACCGACCACCGCGCCGCTCTGGTCAGCGCCATCAGCGCCGATTTTGGCAACCGCGCCGCCTACCACACGCTGGCCGCCGATATCGCGACCACCGCGGCCGGGCTGCACCACAGCGCCGCCCATGTTGACCAGTGGATGGAACGCGAAAGCGCCCCGGTCACCGACCCTGCCGTGGCCGCATGGATCGAACCGCAACCGCTGGGGGTGGTGGGCATTGTCAGCCCATGGAACTTCCCGATCAATCTGGCCTTTGCTCCGCTGGCCGGCGTCTTCGCGGCGGGCAATACGGCTCTGATCAAGCCCTCCGAGTTCACGCCGCACACCTCGGACCTGATTGCGCGTCTGGTTGGCGATGCGTTCGACGCCGATGAGTTAGGCGTGGTGATCGGCGGACCTGATGTGGCGCAGGCCTTCACATCGCTGCCCTTCGACCATCTGGTGTTCACGGGCAGCACGTCGGTCGGTCGCCATGTGATGCGCGCCGCGGCGGAAAATCTGGTGCCGGTGACGCTGGAACTGGGTGGGAAATGCCCGGTGGTGGTGGACGATGGTTTCGACATCGCTACGGCGGCAGAGCGCACCCTGACGGTCAAAACCTTCAATGCCGGGCAGATCTGCCTCTCGCCTGATTATGTGATGATGCCACAGGATGCCGTGGAGGGGTTCGTGGCATCGGCCAAGGCTTTCATGACGCGCGCCTTCCCGGCCATTCAGGCCAATGACGAGTACACCTCGATCATCGCTCAGCGTCATTTCGACCGGCTCCTCGACCTTATCGCCGATGCGCAAGCCAAGGGCGCGACCATCGTGCCGCTCAACGCCGTCGGAGAGCCCGTGCATGACGCCGCCACGCGCAAGATAGCCCCCGTGCTGATCCTGAACGCGACCGAAGACATGCGCGTGATGCAGGAGGAGATCTTCGGTCCGCTGCTGCCGGTCGTCGCCGTGGACGTGGACCAGGCCATCGCCCGCATCAACGCCCATGACCGACCGCTGGCCGCCTACCTGTTCAGCGACCGCGAGCCCGTGCAGGAACGCTTCGCCGCCTCGGTCACCTCTGGCGCCCTGGTCATCAACGACATCATGTCGCATGCCTCCATCGAAAGCCTGCCTTTTGGCGGCGTGGGAGCCTCAGGCATCGGCGCTTACCACGGGGTGCATGGCTTCCGCCGGTTCAGCCATTTCCGCCCCACCGTGCGGCAGTCTGTCGAAGGGCTGAGCGGACTGCGGTTGCGCGCTCCTTACGCCGACAAAAAGGCTGCGCTGGAAACTATACTGAGCCCGAAGAACTGAAACACATCCCATTCATTCCTTCCGCATCCGGTGCGATGAAGCGCCGGGCGGACAAGAGAGGTGAACACACATGAAAATCCTTATGGTCCTGACCAGCCATGACGCGCTGGGCGATACGGGCAAGAAGACCGGCTTCTGGCTGGAGGAATTCGCTGCCCCCTATTACACCTTCCTCGACGCCGGGGCCGATATCACCGTCGCCTCGCCCGCCGGCGGCCAGCCCCCGCTCGATCCCAAGAGCGATCTGCCCGATTTCCAGACGCCGTTGACCGCGCGCTTCAAGGCCGACCCGGCAGCGCAGGCGGTTCTGGCGTCCACCGTGAAGCTGGAAACGGTGAAGGAAGAGGATTTCGACACGGTGTTCTACCCCGGCGGCCATGGGCCCCTGTGGGATCTGGCCGAGAGCGAACTCTCGATCGCCCTGATCCAGAGCTTCGCCAAGGCCGGCAAGCCACTCGGTCTGGTGTGTCATGCGCCGGGCGTCTTGAAGAATGTTAAGGCCGTCAACGGCGAACCCTTCGTGAAGAGCCGCACCGTTACAGGCTTCACCAATGGCGAGGAAGAAGCCGTGGAACTGACCGATGTGGTGCCCTTTCTCATCGAGGACACCTTCATCGCGCAGGGCGCCGATTACCGCAAAGGCCCTGACTGGGCGCCCTTCGTGGTGCAGGACGGCACGCTGGTCACCGGCCAGAACCCGGCCAGCAGCGAGGATGTGGCCAAGGCCCTGATCGCCATGGTCGCCTGACCCGCGCCTGACGCCGCCCACGCAAGTGGCGGCGTCAGGCCCATCTCTCTATGCGATAGAATTCTTCGGCCACAGCAATGTCTCGTGACTGGAGATTCTAGCTGGCGATCAGGAAAAACGCTTCGCGCCGGCGACGCAGAGGATGACGATGACGGTCGACGCGATCATCGTCCATGCAACCGGCTCTCCGAGAACAACACCCGCAAGGAGCAGCCCGAAGAAGGGCTGTAGGAGTTGAAGCTGGCCAACGCCGGCAATGCCGCCGATGGCAAGACCGCGATACCAGAACACGAAACCCAGCATCATCGAGAAGACCGAGACATAAGCGAAGCCGGACCAGGCACGCCAGCCAATGTCGCCCAAGCTAATTGGCATGGTAGCGAAAGCTATGATGGCCATGACCGGCAACGAGAGGAGCAAAGCCCAGCTTATGACCTGCCATCCCCCAAGGCGCCGTGAAAGTGACGCACCTTCGGCATAGCCCAGCCCGCATAGCACGATCGATGCTAACATCAGCAGGTCTCCGGTCAGCGAACCGCCTGCGCTGTAGTACAGGGCGAAACCGGCCACCGAAGCAGCTCCGATCGTCGAGAAAAACCAGAAGGCGGGTTTCGGGCGTTCGCCACCGCGCAGTACGCCGAAGATGGCCGTGGACAGTGGAAGCAGCCCCACGAAAACCACCGAATGCGCAGCCGTGATGTGCTGGAGGGCAAGACCGGTCAGAAGCGGAAAGCCGAGGACCACGCCGATCGAGACGATGGCGAGGGGCAGCAGGTCGGAGCGCGCAGGCCGCTCCTGCCGGAGTGCCATGAGGAAGACAGCGCCGAGCAGCGCCGCGATGACGGCACGTCCCGATGTCACGAACAGGGGCGTGAAATCCGCGACGGCGAGACGCGTCGCCGGCAGAGACCCGCTGAAGATGATGACGCCCAGGATGCCGCTGCCCCAACCGGCTGTAGTCCGTTCCATGATTCCTCGCTTTCGCGATCGGACTATCCGGAAAGGTCTGGCCAAGGCAGGGACAATTCCATACAAAACTCGGTAACTGTATGTCCAAAAACTACCGTACAATCAAAAGGGCATGATAATGGTCCGGCTGCGTCGCGGAACCCGAACCGAAGCACTCATGGATGCAATCCGTGCGAAGATCGCAAGCCGCGCGATCGGCCCCGGGGATCGGCTGCCCTCTGTCCGCGGGTTTGCCGAGACGATGTCCGCGTCTCCATCCACCGTGGTCGAGGCCTATGACCGATTGGCGGCCGAGGGGGTTATCACCGCGCGTCGAGGCTCAGGCTTTTACGTGACGGGAGGCAGTATCCCACCGATGTCGGTCAGCGAGATGGGGCCACGCCGCGACCGGGCCGTTTGACCCATTCTGGATTTCCCGCCAATCGCTCGACGCCGATACTTCCATGGTCAAGCCGGGCTGCGGATGGCTTCCAACGGACTGGATGCCCAATGCAGCACTCCGCAAGGCGTTGCGATCGCTGGCACGCGGCGAGGATGCGCTGCTGACCGAATATGGCAGCGCGCGTGGTTCCCCGGCGCTGCGCCGTCTGCTTCTCGGTCGTTTCGCCGAAGAGGGAATAGAAGCGAGCGCTGACCAGGTTCTGCTGACCGGATCCGGCACGCAGGCCATTGATCTGATCTGCCGCTATCTGCTGCATCCCGGCGACACAGTGCTGGTCGACGACCCCGGCTATTTCAATTTCCAGGCGCTGCTCCGCGCTCACCGTGTGAAGCTGGTCGGCATTCCATACACGCCCACCGGTCCCGACATAGCGGCATTCGAGGCGGCGCTGATTGCACATACGCCAAGGCTCTATATTACCAACTCCGCGCTCCACAATCCAACCGGGGCCAGTATTTCCCACCAGTCGGCGCACCGACTGCTGAGCGCTGCCGAAGCCCATAACCTCACGATCGTGGAAGACGATATCTTCGCCGATTTCGAACCATCGCCGTCGCCGCGTCTTGCCGTTCTGGACGGGCTCGACCGGGTCATCCGCATAGGAAGCTTCTCCAAGACACTCTCCGCATCCGTGCGCTGCGGCTATATCGCTGCGCGTCGCGACTGGATCGAGGGGTTGATTGATCTTCAGGTTGCGACGAGCTTCGGCGGGCCCAGTCCGGTGGCAACAGAGTTGATCGCCGATGTGCTGGCGGGTGGAAGCTACCGAAAGCATATGGCCGAACTCCGACAGCGATTGGCACAGGCGCGGGACCGCACCGCCGCACGTTTGGCGAAGCTGGGAATCGTGCCATGGCTCATGCCGCGAGGTGGCTTCTATCTATGGTGCCGGCTGCCTGGAGACCTTGATTCTGCGGATATCGCCCGGCACTGTCTGGAGGCTGGCATAGTGCTGGCCCCGGGCAACGTATTCAGCGTATCGCAGTCTGCGGCGCCGTTCATGCGTTTCAACGTGGCGCAGTCTGACGACCAACGGGTAGAGGACGCCCTCATTCAGGCATTGGATCAATCCGGCCGACAAGGGTGAAACTGCGGCATACGTCATTCGCAAGCTGAAATTGCCGGGACCGTTCCGAGAGATACAGGGACTGGTTCGAGACCTTCCGGTATTCCAGAATACTTGCCATCCACGCTGACGGAACGCTGGCGCCCGCGCGCGTGGATGCCTCCGAGATTGCAAGGTAATTTTCTGACTTTGCTCGGCAGAGCGCTTCATCAGTCGTGTGTCAGGCCTCCGATGTGGCTTGCTGACGCCAAGGGCCGTTATGCAGTTCGAACGATCCGGGCCACATCGGTTCAGCGAGCTTGGTTTGCTCTGGCACTGTGACTGGTTAGCCGTATCGTGAACATTGAAGTCCTTGCCGCATAGTATCAGTCGATCTCCTTGTCGGGACCGAGGCCCCGAGCGCTATGGCAGTTACGCCATCACGCCAAACGGTAGTCTTCCTCGCGGGTCATCATCGCCCAGATTGTCCGCGCCATTTTGTTTGCCAGTGCTACGGCGAACACCATCCTGGGCCGGCGAGCCATCATGCGGCCCAGCCAGTTGTCGGGGAGAATGCCTTTGCGCGCGATCCATCGTGTCCTGCTCATCGCACCGACGACGAGAAGTTTGCGAATGCCGATTTGACCCATTCGGACAGGGTGTCGATATGCTCGAGGTAGAGGCCTGCGATCTCCCGGATACTGGAAGGCACGTCGACATCCTCGTCGTCCATGGCTGCGCGGATTTCCTTCAGATGAGGAATCCCTTGGGGGAACACCAGGCCGAACTCGGCCAAGTGTCCTCGTAGCGCGTTGATAGTCTGCGTTCGCTGGCTCACAAAACATTGATGGGTGCGATAGGCCACAGCCCTCGCCTGATGTTCCGCGCTTTTGACCGCAACGAAATGCAGGTTCGGGCGTACAGCGGCTTCGGCAATGGCCGCCGCGTCTGCAGCGTCGTTCTTCTGCCGCTTCACGAAAGGCTTCACGTAGATTGGCGGGATCAGCCGAACCTCATGACCTTCTGGGTGTCAGATACGAAGTCGAGGCTCCAGCGCTGGTTTGGCCCTGTGGCATCGTCATGGATGCTCGCGTGCCTAAGGCCCTCTTGCGGCCACCGCGCCGGCGCACCTGTAGGCGTTCCTCTCGATACAGCCGCCGAAACTTCTTGTGGTTCATTGTCCATCCTTCTCGGCACAGCAGCCAGTGCAAGCGGCTATAGCCAAACCGGCGAGGCAGCCCGGCCAACTCGCGGATGCGTGCCCGTGCCGCAGCATCGTCCGGTCGGCGGCTGTCGTAGCGCACGCTCGTTCGATCTACGCCCAGAGTCTCGCAAGCCCTGCGCCGGCTCACCTCGGAAACCTCCTGGAGATGACCCACCGCCTGACGCTTCGCTCCAGGCGTCAGAACTTTTTCAGGCTGATCTCCTTGAGCATGGCGTTATCCTGCATCGCATCAGACAGAAGACGCTTCAGCCGAGCGTTCTCCTCTTCCAGCGAACGCAGCCGCCGGGCTTCGGAGACATCCAGGCCGCCATTCCGGCCTCCTGCTCCTTCAACACCGCGATGATCTGTTCCTCGCTGAACCTGCTCCGCTTCATAGCCATCCGAATCCAAGGGCAGGACTCTACTCAAATCTGGAGGAAATCCACGGGCTCAGACCAGCTGGAGCTTTGCGCGCCATCGAGTTGACGCCACCCCATTTTTCAACGCTGCCCAGTGTCTGATCCGAGCAAATGAGGTGATGCTTGGGCGCTATGCCGAGATGACGAAATCATGCTTGCCAGATGGGGCTAATGGCGGCTTGATCCGGCGATGACCAATCGCCCTACAAAGTCGGTGCGCCCTGTCGATCAGGTTGCAGCCGGGAAGGCCTATTTTGCCGATCTGGGGCTTGATGTGAGCCACTTCGGCGCGATCTGGCACTTGTTCAAGGTGGGCCAGCTCATGGGGATCGACCTCAACCAGATAAGCGGGCAACATGGCCTGAGCATTGCCGACTTCCACCTGCTCAGCGCCCTGATGATGAACGATCCAGTGCCGATGCGGGCAACCGATCTCGCCATCGCTCTCAACGTCACGAACGCTGCGCTGTCGGGTCGGGTCGCCAGGCTGGCGGAGCGGGGGCTGCTGACTTGCACGGAAGCGGCCGCCGATCGTCGCACGAAGATGTTGCTGCATACCAGCAAAGGGGCCGAGAAGGTGCGCTGCATCGGCAGCGACCTCGAGCATGCCGGACGGTTCGTGCATCACTATCGGCAGTTGCCGCAGGGCGATCGCGACGCACTGGAGCGGATCATCGCACAGTTGCACACGATGATGGACCGTGATTTTCTGCCGGTCACGCGGGGGGATAGTTAAGGGGTTGAACAATCCGGGATTGATACCGGCCGAGGGCATCGGCCAGGAAGCGGCCATCTTGCCGCAACACTGGATCACGCCCCATGGCCTGCAATGCCGACGTTCTTTTCCGCCCCCTGCGCATCGGGTCGATGACCCTGAAAAACCGCATTGTCATGGCGCCGATGACGCGCGGTTTCGCCATCGATGGAGCTGTCGGCGCTGCGCATGCCAACTATTATCGCAAGCGCGCTGAAGGCGGCGTGGGGCTAGTCGTGACCGAAGGCGTCGTGGTGGACCGGCCGGCCTCTCGGAACGAGCCCAATGTGCCCAGGTTCTACGGCGACGATCTGGAAGGATGGGGTGATGTCGTCGGCGCGGTCCATGGTGCCGGCGGTGCGATAGCGCCGCAGATCTGGCACACTGGCGCGGTCCGGAGCAGCAGTATGGATTGGGAACCTGACTTCACGGTGGAAAGCCCTTCGGGCCTTATCGCACCGGATCAGGCACGCGGCGACACCATGAGCGAGGAAGCCATTGCCGATACCGTCACCGCCTTTGCCCGGGCGGCAGCGGATGCCAAGCGTCTCGGCTTCGATTGCGTGGAAGTCCATGGCGCCCATGGTTACCTGGTCGACCAGTTCTTCTGGGCAGGTACCAATCTGCGCGATGACCGCTATGGCGGCCCCACACTGAAGGAGCGGTCGCGCTTCGCGGCTGAGATCATTGCCACGATCCGCGCCGAGGTCGGGCCCGATTACCCGCTGATCCTGCGCGTCAGCCAGTGGAAGCAGCAGGACTACAGCGCACGCCTGACACAGACCCTCGAAGCGATGGCGGACTGGCTCGTACCGCTGGTCGAAGCCGGTGTGGATGTGCTGCACTGTTCGCAGCGCCGGTTCTGGGAGCCCGAGTTTCCGGAAGCGGACGGCGCGCAGGGCCTCAACTTCGCAGGATGGGCGAAGAAGCTGACCGGTGCACTGACGATAAGCGTCGGATCGGTTGGGCTGGACGGCGATTTCCTTCAGGTATTCAAGGGCCAGCATTCTGAGCCTGCAAGCATCGACAGTCTGGTCGAACGCATGGAGCGTGACGAGTTCGACATGATCGCGATCGGCCGCGCGCTGATCACCAATCCCGACTGGGCCCACAAGGCACAGACCGGCCGGTTTGACGAAATGGTTCCCTTTTCAACGGATGCCCTCGCGCAATTCGTCTGACGCGCAGGCGGGTGATCGAGCTGCCGTTAGACCGCAATCGGAGAGAGATGATGAAATTCGAAACCGCAGACCTGACCCCGCGCATCGGCACGGAGATCAAGGCCAGCAAGCAGGATCTGCTCCAAGGGGGCCTGGGCGAGGATATACGGGAACTGCTGGAACAGCGCGGGGTTCTGCTGTTTCGCGAACTGAACCTGACCGATGACGAGCAACTCGCTTTCGCCCGGACCCTCGGCGAGGTGATCGACCAGGGCATGAAGGGCATCTACAAGATTTCGCTCGATCCCGCGCTGAATGACACCGCCGATTACCTCCATGCCACTGTCCACTGGCATGTCGACGGTGCTCAGGACATGGTGCCAACACGGGCTTCGCTGCTGACCGCGCGCGTATTGTCCAGAATCGGCGGCCAGACCGAATTCGCCAACACTTACGCCGCCTATGACGATCTCCCGGCAGATCGAAAGGCAGAGGCGGACAGCCTGCGCGTGGTCCACTCGCAGGAATACATCCAGCGCGCGATGCATCCCGATCCGAGCGAGGCGCAACTGGCTCGCTGGCGCGAGCACCCTGAACAGGTTCATCCGATGGTCTGGACGCATCGATCGGGGCGCAAGTCCTTGCTGCTGGGCCTCACCGCTGGCCGCATCGACGGGATGAGCGAGGAGGAAGGCCGCAGGATCATCGATGACATGCAGGCATGGGCCACCCAGCCGCAATTCGTCTATCGCCACGAATGGACATCGGGTGACCTGATCATTTGGGACAATACCGGCGTGATGCACCGCGTCGAGGCCTATTCGGCCGACAGTGGCCGCCTGCTCAGCCGGACGACCCTTGTCGGTGAAGAACCCATCGCCTGAACACGGGAGACCCTACCGATGCCTGCCTATATCATTGTCTATCGCGAAAGCCCTGTGCGGGACGAGACTGCGATCGCGGAATACTCCCGGCGCAATCGGGAGAGCGCGGCAGCCTTCCAGCAGCAATTCGGAATCCGTCCTCTGGTGGTCTACGGCACCTCTCAGGCACTGGAAGGCGACAATCCCGACGGCGTCGTCATGCTGCAGTTCCCCTCAATCGAAAAGGCAAGGGCCTGGTACGCAAGCCCTGCCTACCAGGAGGCGCTAGCCTTCCGGAAAAATGCAGCCGAGTGGCGCGTCGTCATCGTCGAAGGCCTTCCGGAATGATGAGCGCCAGCGCACTTCAGAACGGCCAGCGGATATCGAACTTGCCGGAAGAGCAGTGGACGCCGGAAGTCGAGGCGCTATTTCCGCTCATGCTTCCGCCCGGTTCGACCACCACGGATTCGGACTTCAACTCGATCCTGCTCTTGGCGCACCGGGGCTCGCTGATCCCTGGCTCCGCTTCAACGCCAAGGTCGCGGAAGGCTTCGTACTTTGTGCGTGGTATAGGGAAATCGCGATCTCGCGCGTCGCGTGGCGGCGGGCCTCCGATTACGAATGGATCCATCACACGCTTTCGGCAGCGCGCGCCGGCTTGACCAAGGCGAATCTCGATGCGCTGCAGAACGACGATGCCGATGACCAATGGTCCGGCCTGGAAATCCTGCTGATACGCGCCACCGACGAGATCTACGCGGAGGGTGGCATAGCGCCACAGACGCTCGCCCAACTCGTGGAGCATTTCACAACGCAGCAGGTCATCGAACTGGTCTTCGTCATCGGGGCCTACATTGCGCTCGCCGCCATTCTCAACACGGCTGGCGCCGAAATCGAGCCTCGGATCATGCAGCAAGCAAAGGCTGCCGGCTTCCCACGGCTCGTGCTTATCTGAGGCGTCACCTCGGGAACCGGGCAATGACGCAAGGCGAACAGCGCCATGGCCGCGCAGGCATCTGCTCGCTGGAACGGCGCTCTGGCCCTGATAAACCAAGACGGCAGCAACGCGCCCAAGTCGGTCATACCGCAAGACAGGGCCATCTCCTGAAACCAGTCGTAGCCAGACTTTCGGAAAGCGGGAAAAATACAGTGTCAGTTGAGACTCGCGCAGGGGGCGCATCCAACGCTAGTACGCAACGCCCAACGACGGCGGTCAGACAGCGATTGTCCAAGACGAAACTGACCCTGCTCCTCTCTGAGCTTCCGCGATCCAGCAAAGCAACATCAATCCGTTCTGACTGACATAAGAACTGCCGGGAGGCATGACTTCAATGCCAGCCCGCGCCGGCGCGGGTGCGGCGGTGGATCGGGAGCGTCGATACGGTCATGCAATGGTCCCCGTCAGGTTATGAGGAACTCAACTGGCACGACCAGTTCTATAGCTTCGCCCTTCACATCCTCTGGCGGCTTGGGCAGCGGCTGCGCCCGCTTCGGAAGCGCCAAAGCCTCGTTGTCCAGCGAGCGGACACCTGACGAGCGCTCCAACCTGACCGACAGTACCTTGCCCTGCCGGTCCATGGCGAAGCGGATGTACGGAACGCCCTGCTGCCGTGCGAAATGGGCGTCTCGCGGATAGCGCTTCACCTTGTCGAGGGCGCCGAGGACGAGGCCCTGCCATGTCGGCCTGCCGCTCGAAACTTGCGGGGCGGGCGGCACGGGCTTGCTGGCTGGCGCCGTAGTATCCTTCACCGGAGGGCCGGGATCGGGCGGCACGAGTTTGGCAGGCGGCGTTGCTGCCACGACATTGGCGGTCGGAATGACGATCTTCGGCGCTTCGATCTCGGGTACTTGAGGCTTCGGGACGGGCTTGTCCTTCTTCACCTGCTCCGGCCCTGGCGGCACTTCGCGAACGGGTTCGGGCGGAGCAGCCGGGCGTGCGACATTGAACGCCGTCAGCGTCGCAGGCGGCGGCATGGCCGTATAAGTCTGCCAGGTCAGGAACAGCCCAGCAAGAATGGCCAGGCCGATCGCGCTTGTCCCGCCCAATCCGACCAGACGCGTGGTCAGCGAATCCGTTTGGTCCGCGTAGCGAAAGGTTCTTGAATCGCTCGCAAATCGCCAGCCGACAGTGTCATCTCGCGCAGGGTCACACTCCTCGGGTAGCGCAGGGCTGTCCGAGGAGGGTGACAGTATAATCGGCTTGTTGGATGGCACTTAGAAACGTCCGCGCACCGTTGCCATCACGCTGCGCGGATCGCCGTAGAACAATCCGCCGAAGTTGTTCGAGGTCGGGATCGACTGGTAGTAGGTCTTGTCCAGCAGATTGTTGACGTTGAGACCCAGTTCGACCGCTTCACTGACATCATAGCGCGCGTGCAGTCCAACCAGCGCGTAACCGCCCTGCTTGATCGTATAGCTTGCGGTCTGGGTATACATCTTGCTCTGGACATAAAGGTCGCCGCCCAGCCGCATGCGGTTGAAGCTGCCCGGCAGGCGGTAGTCGGTCGAGAACTTGAACAGCTTGCGCGGAATGCGGGTGTTGTAGTCCGTCCCCTTGTTGACGCCTGCGACATATTCGGGATCGCTATAGGTGAAGCCAAGCGTCGCGTTCCAGTCCGGCAGCGGAGAGCCGGAAACCTCGACTTCAAAGCCGCGGTTGCGTACGCGCCCGCCTTCGACGTAGCAGGTGGACGTACCGGTGACGCCGCACGTCTTGTCCGCCGTCGTGGCCTCGGGCATGTTGAGCAGGCTGGATTGGAACACCGCCAACGATGCATTCAGGCGCCCGTCGAAGTATTCGCCCTTTACCCCGGCTTCGTAGTTCTGTCCCTGGATCGGATCAAGCAGCGTATTGCCCGCGCTGTAGTAGCTCTGCGTCTTGTAGACTTCCGTGTAGCTGACGTAGAGCGAATGGTGGTTGTCGAGATCGTAGACAACCCCGGCGTAGGGCAGGAACCGGGCTTTCGAGCTGTATTCGTCGTTCACGTAAGGGCTCAGGACGGTGTAGCTCGACCAGCTCAGGCGTGCGCCGAGAATGGCATGAAGCCCATCGGCCAGAGCCAGACGGGTCGAACCGTAAAGGCCGCCTTCCTTGCGGTTGTAATTGTAATAAGTGCTGGCGGTGTTGAGCACCGGGGCTGTGATCGACGCATAGTCATAGTCGGTGATGTCGACGGTCGGCGTATTGGATGCGGTGTGGATCGTGAAATCGAACTTGTCGCGCCGCAGGCTGCCGCCGAGGACTAGCTGATGCTCGCCGCCCAGCAGCCGGTAATGGCCGGTGGCATAGACGTCGAGCCCCACCTGCCGGTCCCGGTAGTCCACGTCGGAGACCACCAGCCGGTAGATGTCGCCAGAGGAACGTGCCGGATAGGACGAGCGAAAGTCCGCGTCCGACCAGATCGCGCTGGGGGCGACCACGATCTTCCAGTCGCTGCCGATCTGCTGTTGCAGTTCGCCGAAGGCCGAATAGTTGCGGCGCTTGAGATAGGCCCACTTGCCCGCCAGCGAGGCCGAACGCGGCAGATCGTAGAACGCACCGCTGACGTCGGTGTTGAGCCCGCCCCAGTCGTAGCCGTGGTTGTAATCGCGCTGCGCGGTGCCGCCGACGCGCAGCAACGTGCCGGGGGTAAGATCGGCTTCCGCCGTCAGGTACAGCAGGCGATTGTCCCTGCTGGCGCCGTCACGGTAACTGCCCGCGTTGTTGTAGAAAGCCACGGCGCGCGCGCGCACGTCGCCGCCCTTGGTGATCGGCCCGGAAACGTCCACCTGCCCGCGATAGTTGGACCATGATCCAATGCCTGCCTCGACACCCAGTTGAAAGTCGCGCGTCGCCCGCTTGCGCACGAGATTGATCGCTGCGGAAGGATTGCCGGTGCCTTGCAACAGTCCGTTGGCACCGCGCACCACCTCGACCCGGTCGTAGATCGCCATGTTCGCGGTGGACATCACGTCCATCGAGTAGTTCTCGGAAATGTTGCTCGGAATTCCGTCGAACTGGATATCGGTGATCTCCGATCCGCGCGCGTAATAGGTCGAGCGGTCGGTCCCGAGCTTGGTATAGGTAATCCCCGTCGTGGTGCGGGCAATATCGTCGAGCGACTGAACGTTCTGGTCGTCCATCTTCTGGCGCGTGACGACCGAGACCGACTGGGGCGTCTCCCGCGGGGAGAGAGCCAGCTTGGTGGCGGTCGAGGTGCTGCGTACGGTGTAGGAACGGGTTCCCTCGCTCACGGCAGGATCGCTGGTCAGTCCAGCCAGGCTGCCGCCGTTTCCGCCATCACTGCCCTGAACCTGCACCGGCCCAAGCTGGATGGTGCCATCCGCGGTTCGAGGTGCAGCCTCCAGCGTGAAGGCGCGCGGCCCGGTCTGGCGGAAGGTCACCCCGCTACCGGCAAGAATGCGCGAAAGGCCTTCCGCCGGGGCAAAGCTGCCCTTGAGACCGGGACTTGAAACGCCCGCTGTCAATTCGGCGCGATAGGCCAGTTCGACACCGGCCTGCCGGGCATAGCTGTTGAGAACATCGGCCAGCGCGCCGGCGGGAATATCGTAGCTCCGGGCTTCTTGCGCCAGCGCCGGAGCGGCGATCCCGGCCGAAAGCCCCATCGTCGTACCGGCAAGGAGTACGGCGGCCATCAGCCTGCCGCTCGCGCGCTGCCCGCCGCGCGCCTTTGTCGAAATCTTCACTCTGGATAATCCCCGAACGTCGTTGAACTCGAGGCGTTATTGCTAATGCGAACGCCTTGCATCTATGACGATCATGGTTTGCGAAACGAGAGCTCAGGTTGAAAATTTTTTCGCCTGACCGGAAAATCAGCTGAAAATCAAGATCATGCGGTCAGTGAGCTGGGCCGAACGCAGCCCCAGAGAGCTGCGGAGTTGAGCGATGGCCGCAACCGGATCGTCGATGTGGAACACCCCGCTGACGCGCAAGTCACGCGCCGCACCGACTACCCCCAGATAGCCTCGATGGTAGCGCCCGATCTCGGCGACGACCTCGCTGAGCGGCGCATCCTTGAACACCAGCGCTCCTTCGGTCCACGCCATGGCATCGTCCGGGTTGACCGTGAATGCAGGGCCGATCCCTGCTGCGGGCCCATAGGAAAGGCTCTTGCCTTCGTGCAGGACGGCAGAGGTGCCGTCCTCGGCCGGATAGCGAATGCGCACCTTGTGTTCGGTGACGGTTACACGCGTTTCGGCGCCGTCGCGCCGGACGAGGAAACGGGTGCCGAGCGCCGTCGTCGATCCCGCGCCCGCCTGCACGCGGAACGGGCGCGATGGATCGGGTGCCACGGTGAATGCAGCCTCGCCGGTCAGTAGCCGGACCACGCGGCGGTTGCCTGCAAATTCGAAAGCCACTGCGCTGTGTGTCCCCAACTGCATCGTGGAACCATCGGCAAGTCGCATCGTGCGCCTCTCGCCGGTTCCGGTCATCGCGTCAGCCTGGAGCATCGTCATCCAGCCCTGCGCCGACCAGACCAACGCAAAAATGAGGCTTGCGGCGATCGCGGAAATTGCCCAGCGCCGCCGCACGCGTGCCCCTGGCCGAGCGAGCCTTCGGGTCTTGCGAACGGGCTCTTGCGGCAGGGATGCGCGCAGCGCCGGAGTCTCGGGCACGGCGCCCATCTGCATCCAGAGGTCCTGCATCCGCGCATAGGCGCGCGCGTGTTCTGGATCTCGGGCCAGCCAGGCATCGCGCTCGGCTCGCTTTTTGGCAGGCAGTTCGCCGTCGAAATCGGCGGAAACCCAATAGGCCGCTTCATCGGCAAGCGAATTCGGCAAAGGCGCCTCGGTATCACGCGGCATACAGTCATTTCCCATGCGAAATTGCCGCCAATCTGCATTCCGCTTTCATCCCATGACGTTCGGCGCAAGCAAAACGATAGGGTGTCATCGCAGGATCGCTCATGCTTCGGCCGCGTCCGACAAAGCCCGATGGCACAGCACCAGGGCATGACGGATATGCTTGCGCACCATGTCCTGGCTGATCGACAACCGCTCCGCTGCTTCCGAGACGCTCAATTCGTCGATCTTGACCAGCACGAAGACCTGTCGGCAGCGGAGCGGCATCGTATCGACTACCGCAGCAATCTGGCGAACTTTTTCCTGATCGAGCAGGCGCGTTTCAGCATTGGGATCCGGCGAAGGGACGCCGTGACCATCGGCTTCCTCGACAAACAGGGCTGCCTGTCGCCGCGCGGCGCGTAGATGATCCAGCGCCAGGTTCGAGGCGAGGCGGAACAGGAAGGAGCGCTTGTTGATGATCGGCGGATCGTCTTTCACGCTCTGCACGCGCAAATATAGGTTCTGCGCGACATCCTCTGCTGCCGCGACGCTGCCCACCATCCTCGCCAGCCAGCGCACCAGGGCGGCGCGCTCGGTGGTCAGCAGACGGGATAGCAAGGCGGAGTTGCTCGACATGGCGAAATGCGCCCTATCGATGTTGCGAATGAATCGCAACTGCGTGGGTACAGCGACACTTTTGACAGCGCCAAGAGCATAACATTCAGCAATGTGACCACGCTCAAGCACTAATTTGATAGCGTTATACTCTGAGCGAAGCTTTATCGCACATTCTGCCCTGCCTTTTAGCGACCGGCAGCTATCTCACTTTCACTTCTCCAAACGCGACATTCCTCTGTCGGCCCAAAAAAATTCATTCGAATGCTCTCTGCAACATTTCTAGCGCCATTCAGATATTAGCGGGACGCCGGTACAAATGCATCCAAGGTCCAGTCTGAAGAGCTATATCAGGGATACTTAGGTCTCGCCGCGCACCATAAAATCTACTCCCAATCGGTCGCAAGACAATGCCTGAACTTCGGAATGCAGGTAATCTACACGCCCCGCAATCCAAGCCAGCTCGTCTTCAGAGATCCGATATTGGCGATCGTATCGCGACTTCACGTAGGAGTCGTGCAGCCGCTTGAAGCAGCGTTTTTCCGACTTCGTTTCGCTAGGCCACGCCCTCGCCAACGCAGGCACGATGTCCTCGCTTCGGTCACGAAGCCAGGTAACGTTTTGCGATCGCGGACTGTCTCCCGTCAGCATATACAGTACGGTGTGGTACAGGACCTCCGTCGCCTGATGAAATTGGAAGACCGCCCGATTGAGCCACTTGCGGGCGAGCGAAATCTGGGCAAACTCCAGGAATTCGCTCGCGCTGGAGAACCAGTAATCGAAATCCGCGCGGCGCTCCTGAAGCACGGCAGCGTGGTCCGGCACCATTGGCAATGACAGGGGATGACCTGGTAGTTCGTAGAGTACTGTGCCGTCAGCCACCGCCCCACACACAAACGATTTACCGTGCGACAGATCGCGGTGGACCGACTTGATACCGCGGATCGACAGGCTGATCGGTACGGCAAGTTGCCGCGTGATGGCATGTTCACGCATGAGTCGATCTTCTGCATGCAATGGAAAGTCGGATTTTTGCGCAAGCCGGTCATCGCTAACCACCACAAGGATCGAGTACTTTGGCGTACGCCCGCCCGGTAACTCCCGCGTTCCAGTACCGCGTGCATAGGCGCCGAACAGGATGACTTTCAAAATGCGTCCCTGTCGTTTCCATTCCTGCGTGGATAGGACCAGCGAGTTCGCGAGTTCGAAAAAGAGAAATTCTAGCACTACTTTGGCAGAACGTTGATTTTTAGGATTCCCTTGGCGTTGAATGCGTGATTCATGAGGAGCCAGCTTTTATGGAGGCTGGCGATGGACGAGGACTGGCAAGCAGATCTGGAGCGTTGGCTTGAGCCATATCTGGGAAGTCTGGCGAACAAGACGCGGCGGCGGATGTGCCCGGCCTATATTGCCGGCTTGATTGGGCCTGGCGATCGCAAGAGCATTCAGCCCATGGCAGCTCGAACTGATGCCATCCCTTATGACCGGCTGCATCATTTCATCGGTGCCGGCCTGTGGGACAGCGCCCCGCTGGAAGCGATCTTGTGGAGCCAGGCAGATCAATTGGTCGGCGGCAACAAGGCCTGGCTGATCATCGACGATACGGCCTTGCCCAAGAAGGGCAAAGCTTCGGTCGGTGTCGCCCCGCAATATGCAACGGTGCTCGGCAAGAATGCGAATTGTCAGACGATGGTTTCGGTAACGCTCGCATCAGGCGAAGTACCCATCATGCTGAGCCTGCGCCTGTTCCTGCCGGAAAGCTGGACCGACGATGCGGCGCGGATGACCAAAGCTGGCGTGCCTGAGCCTTTGCAGAGCTACCGCACAAAGCCCGAGATCGCAGTGGAGGAAATCGACCGCGCAATCGCTGCCGGCGTTCGCTTCGGCTGCGTCTTGGCCGATGCCGGCTATGGGCTCTCGGCGTCGTTCCGACAGGCACTCACCGCCCGGGATCTATGCTGGGCGGTCGGTATTCCCCGGCACCAGAAGGTCTATCCAGCCGATGTGCAATTGATTTTCCCGGTAGCGACACGGGGCCGGCCACGTGTCCGGCACGTGCCTGATGTCAAATCCCGAGCGGCCCATGCCATGCTCGAGGATGCGAAATGGCGACAGGTCAGTTGGAGGCGGGGAACGAAGGGGATGCTGAGCGCCCGCTTTGCCGCCATGCGCGTGCGCATCGCCGATGGCGCGCCCCAGCGGATTGGCTCTGCAGGAGCCCAGCATATGCCCGGCGAAGAGGTTTGGCTGGTGGGCGAGCATCGCTCGAACGGCGAGCGCAAATACTACCTCTCCAATCTGCCCGCAGGAACCTCGATCCGCGAGCTAGCAGGCGCGATCAAGGCCCGCTGGGTTTGCGAACAGGCTCATCAGCAACTCAAGGAAGAACTTGGCCTCGATCACTTCGAGGGAAGGTCATGGACGGGGCTGCATCGACACGCGCTCATGACAATGATGGCATACGCGTTTCTACAAACACAAAGGCTCGCTCAGGCGGGCCGGAAAAAAAAGAGTCTCCGGGCCGCCACCTCAGCCCAGTTTGCCAGCAGTTCGCCAAGCCATCCTTGACCGCTTGTCGCGCTCACCGCCAAGACATTGCCCTCATTGCGGAGGGGCGCTGTTTAAACCATCTAACCAAATTCTGCCAAAGTAGTGCTAGGTCGTAAACTCATAAACGGCAGCGTGGGCGTGTGACGATTAGCGCTCGCGCTGCCGTCCGATCCTCCGCTTTTGCTTGGCCCTCGTCGCACTTTCGCTGCCGTGGTATTCAGGTGCCAGAGCAAACTTGTCGCGCTCGTCAAATTGACGATCACCGCGTAGGCCGAACGCCTTGAAAAGCCGATAGCCCCGCCACCAAGCGAAGGCCGTCCAGGCCCCGCCGATCGTGACAGCAATGATCCATGCCCACATCGCCGCAGTATCGCTCAACCGTGATTGTACCATCCCAGCAAGTGCGATCGGCAAAATGCCGAGGAATGGTGTGGCCGGTCGCATTCGCGTGGACTGATCGTGATCCACGAAACGGCGCATCCGCAGGTATAGGCTCGCCTTTGGCTTCATATGGACATTTTTGGCACGATCCGGTGCTGACCGCTATCTGATTGCATCTCATGCCCAAGGCTGATTCAGCGTCGGCATGAGCCGATACGACCTAACTGACTTCGAGTGGCGCGTGATCGAGCCGCTGCTGCCCAACAAGCCGCGAGGCGTTCCGCGCGTAGATGACCGCCGCGTGCTGAACGGGATCTTCTGGGTTTTGCGCTCCGGCGCACCATGGCGCGACCTGCCCGAGCGATATGGCCCGCGCACTACCTGCTACAATCGGTTCGTGCGATGGCGGAAGGCCGGAGTGTGGGACCGGATGATGGATGCCATCACCGCCGCGCATGATGGCGATATCCAGATGATCGACAGCACTTCCGTTCGCGCCCATCTGATCTGCCCCCTTCTGAGTGGCCCAAAATCTGTTTTAGATTTGGCCACGAAGGAGGACTTGAATGGCGAGGAAGCACAAGCCGGAAGAGATCATCGGCAAGCTGCGTGAAGCGGAGATCGTGCTGGCGCAGGGCGGAACGGTGGCGGATGCGTGTCGCCGGATCGGCGTCACCGAGCAGAGCTACTACCGCTGGCGCAAGGAGTATGGCGGCCTGAAGATGGACCAGGCTCGGCGCATGAAAGAGCTTGAGAAGGAAAACGCCCGGTTGCGGCGGGCGGTGTCAGATCTGACGCTGGACAAGTTGATCCTACAGGAGGCCTCGCGGGGAAACTTCTGAGCCCCGCGCGCCGCAGGCGCTGTATCGATCATATCCGGGGCATGATGCCGGTGTCCGAGCGGCGGGTCTGCCGCGTGCTCGGGCAACATCGATCGACGCAGCGCAAAACGCCGCGTGGGGCGGATGACGAAGCAGCCCTGACCGAGGATATCATCGCGCTTGCCCGGCAGTATGGCCGCTATGGCTATCGCCGGGTGACGGCCTTGCTGCGCGATGCCGGTTGGCATGTGAACCGCAAACGGGTGGAGCGCATCTGGCGCCGTGAAGGGCTCAAGGTGCCGCAGAAGCAACCGAAGCGTGGAAGGCTCTGGCTCAACGACGGATCATGTATCCGCCTGCGACCGGAATATCCGGGCCATGTGTGGTCTTACGACTTCGTCGAGGGACGCACACATGATGGCCGCAAGTTCCGCATCCTGTCGATCATCGACGAGGCCAGCCGCGAGTGCCTCGCCTTACCCATCGCGCGACGGCTGCGCAGCGAGGACGTGCTGGCGGCTCTCGCCGAGTTGTTCGTCACACGGGGGCCGCCGGCGCACATACGGTCAGACAATGGCCCTGAATTTATCGCCAATGCCGTGCAGCAATGGCTGGCGAAGATCGGCGTGAAAACGCTCTACATTACACCCGGCAGCCCATGGGAAAATGGCTACTGTGAGTCCTTCAACGGCTCGATGCGTGATGAGCTCTTGAACGGGGAGATCTTCTACACCTTGGCCGAGGCGAAGATCCTGATCGAGGCCTGGCGGCGGCACTACAACACCGTCAGGCCTCATAGTTCGCTGGGGTATCGACCGCCGGCCCCGGAGACGGCGACGGCGCCATGGCTGCCCTCCGGTTCCGCTACGCTGCACCTACGGCCAGCCATGGCGCCGGAGGCAATCTTACACTAACAAACAACCCGGACCACTCGGTGGGGGCCGGTCAGGGGGCCGGCGGCTTCTCCCCAGCGCCGTCCGCTTTTTTTAGGTCGATGCCGACGATCGCCGCATGAAGGATGGTCCAGGCAATATGGAGACCTTCGATCAGCGGGCGCGCCGGGAAGGTGTATGCATCGACGAGATTGCGCGCTCCGTTGGGCCCGATTTCAATTTCAGCCCCGTCGATGAAGCCGGAGTTTCCGCCGATGAGCCCGAGCCGAATCGTTTCGCGGATCTCGGTCACCATTGCGGTGCCGACGCCCAAATATACGGGATCGTCGCCGGCCGTGCCGAGCCCGGCGCCCATCGCATCGTACATGGCGAACACCGACTTCCCGCCGCATTTCCGCTCCAGCTCGATCACATGAGGCAGGGCAAGCCAGAACGAGTAACGGCCATCAGCAAAATCGAGTTCGACCCGAGTGTCCGGCATTACGGCGCGACGGTCCAGGTCAACAGGCCTTCGCCTTCAAGGGTAACCTCGGTCGTGCCGCTGTCGCCGTCTTGCGCATAAGCCTGGTTGCGGGTCGTCAGGATCGCGGTGCCGCCATAGGTGCCCATCAGCTCGCCACCGTCGGTGCCGTCGTCCTTGTACAGTTCGACCTCGTAGACCTTGCGCACGCCGAAAGCGTCGGTCCATTCGGTTTCGAGGTCGATGTTGTCATTGCCGGAACCGGTAACCTGCCACGAGGAGCCGGTGACCCGCAGCTTTCGGGTGCCGGGGCGGTTAGGTTTGGCGCAGTCGCGGCGATAGCGCTCGCTGGTCTGGGCGGTGCGGTTGATATTCACACCCTCGATGCCGCACAGCAGCGTCATCACCACCGGCGGGCCGTCAGCAGTCTTGATCTTGATGAGGGCGAAGTCGGCGCTATTCGGCTCGGACACGGGCAATCTCCAGCATGGCTTGCCGGAGGGTAGAACGCTTCAGTCTTCGGCCTTACCGCCGTCAATGGCGTGGATCCGAGCGCGGGCGCGGTCGGCGTTCCAATCAGAAAGTTCCGGCGCCGAGGCTTGGACGATAAGGCAGCGCAGCGCATGCGCCGCTTCCTCATCACCCTCGCGGTCGAGGCGGTCGGCCGCTTCCGAAATGTCTTCGGGGTCCACCGCCTCTGTGCGGATCATCTGCGTGAGGAAGGCGCGCAGCATGCACTCGGCGAGAGGGGCGTCCATCGCCAATCATCATACCAGCAGAAAGGGGTGCCGCAAGGCACCTGCCCATAAAGTCCTTAGTTGCCGCGGTATGTTGAGTACCCAAACGGGCTTACCACCACCGGTACGTGGTAGTGTCCTTGGGCATCGGTAACCCGGAAGACGAGGTCTATCTCAGGGAAGAACGGTTCTGCGCCGACGCCTGGGTATTTGGACATATCAAACTGGAGCTTGTAGACACCCGGGGCGTGATCGGCAGAGGCACCAAAGCTGCGCACTCGACCGTTTTCATCGGTCTGCGCGCGCCCGGCCTCTGACCATTTGCCACCGCCCTCGGACTTGTAGAGTACAACAGGCACCCCGGCGCCCCCGACGCCCCGCGCTAGATCGAGGACATGGGTCGAGATCTCCGAAGCGTGCGCTATGTTTGGCGACAAAGCGGCGAACGTGAAGGCAGCTGCGTACTTTAGTTTCGTCATGAAGGGGCCTTGGTCATTTGGTTAAGGACAGGAACGAGCATCTAGACGATGTAATGGTTCCTCCTCTTGAGCGGGAGCCGTTAACCTAGGTATGCCTTCGCCACGATGAATGCGATCCTGTGCCAAGCGTCTGCTTCCGCCCCGTCGCGCATCAGGCGGGACGAGCGGACAGTGAAGCGATAGCGCCGAGAGCTGACGGTGAAGGCGTGGTTGTGGATTGCCTCTACGACTGCGCTATTCAGCCGCGCGGCGTGGTCTTTTGCCGTCTCGATCATTGCGCCGGCCGGGTTGGCATCGACGAATCGGGGCTTGGCGAAGCTGTGAAGCATGAAGCTGACCTCGGCGCGGGCAGTGCAGCCGCGCCCAGCCGGGATCGACTGCGTTCCGTCTAGGCGGACAAACGGCCATTCTGGCGCTTCGGCGACGGGATCGATCGATGTCTTTGCCACTATGTCCAGCAGCGCGGCATTTGCCTTCAGGCTGATGACGGCGGCGCGCTCAGTCTGTCGCAGCAGGTCGCTTGGCACGCGGTTTTTCCTCCTTCTTCAATGCGCCGGCCTTCCTGGCGGCGGTGACAACGGCATCCGTCACCTCGATCTCGACGTTGGGCGGATAGCGCGCCTCGCGGTTGTTCCCCAGCGGGTACCGGAACTCACGAGCGAAGGTCACCGTCTGCATTACGAATCTCCTGACTTGCTCTGGCGCACGACGTTATCGACGGCGCGGCGAACGAGCTGTTCGACCTCTTTCCTTTTAGCGTCACGGGCAGGGGCCATGTACGGCCGGGCGGCCATTTTCGATGTGCCGAACTCCAGATCACCCGCGTAGGGCGCGTTGCTGCTGACCTCGACGACAAGCGGGGCCGTCTGGTTTGTCTCGATGTTCCCGGCCAGCGTCCCGGTGTCGTTGTTCGGTGCCTGACCGGGCGCCGAAGGTACGTGCTTCTTCCCGCTGACCGCTCCGGCGGTGATGCTGATTTGCGCCTCGACCTGGATCATTTCACCGGCGGCAAACAGGGCCTTTCCGACCTCGCGGACCATCTTCTCCCCTGATAGCTTCTTGAGGCGGTTTGCGTGGGCCTTGGCGCCTATGAGCCGAGACTTAGGCACGGCGACCGCGCCCGACCCACCCGGCGGCGGCAGTGTCCCGCTCGATCAGCTCGACCGACCAAATGCCAGCATGCGGCCCATCGGTGATCTGGATCCGCGCCTCGGTGTTCAAGGTGCCCTCCAGCGTGTCGGTGAGGACGGTGAAAGCGGCGTCTGTTTCCACGTAACCCTCGGCCTCGCGCATGCGCTGGGTGGCCGTGTCGATCTGCGCTTGGCAGGCTCGATAGGAGACACCGCCCGGCATGACGATCGAACCGCCGTCACCGTAGACCGGGGCAATCTGCTCGATCACGCGCGCAGGCCAGTATGGCCCACCGATCAGCGACGAGAAGCCAAGGCCGATCTCTGCGAAGGCTGCGGGCAGGTTCATCAGCAGGGCAACCCGGTGAAGCCGACCAAGCGCGGGCCACCGAACAGGCGACGCTGGATCTCGGCGAACTGCTGGCCGTATGGGGTCGCCTGATATCCACCCTTGGCGTGCTGAGCGACGACGCTGTCAGACAGGGTCGCGCTGAAAGTGCCGCTCTTGAAGCTGGTCACGCCGGTCGCAGCGAGCGTCCCTGTTCCAGGGGCCAGGCCCACGCCGTTGAGCGCGAGCAGGTGGGCGGTCAGTAGCTCGGTCGCATCCTGCTGCTCGTAGCCGTAGTTCTCGCCGACGCGCGCCTCGGCCTTGGTTGCCCAGGCGGCGTAAGGCTCTGCGGTCAGCGTGGAGAACGCCGGGTAGGTTGCTTGGAATTGGGCGAGCGGGAGGCGAGCGTAAGCCATACTGCAAAACGCCGGGAAGGATCGGGGAAATTACCGCAATCAGCATGGAGCAAGCGCCGGTGGTGCCCAGACACTCACCGGCGCCCCCTTGGTGCGACCCGACGGGGCATGCGTCCAATATAGAACCGATGATAACGATTTTATACGAAAACATTGTAACAGGCGTGTATTTGTGCACACTTCTGGCAGATTGCGATATACCAAAAAAAATACCCGGCCTAACAAATAGGCCGGGTAGTTTTTTTGAGATTTCGCTTTCGCTCATCCCTTCGGGTCGCCATGTATTGCTGCGCTAAACAGCAGTGGATGACAAGCGGTTTCATCGTCCCATCCTCGAACAATCATTCCCGGTCGATTCTCGGGAACTTTCTGGAGGGGCAATCGTTTAGGCGACCCTCAATCCTGCGTTTCAAGGAAAAGGGCCGCCGCGACAATGCGAGGCGGCCCCATCGTTTGACGAAAGCAATAGGATCAGAGCTTAGGCTCGTTCGCCAATTCGATGGCGGCGAGGATGTCGTCCTTCTTGGTCGCCTCGCCCAAGTCGATGCCGTTCGTTTCAGCGAAGACCTTGAGTTCCGCCATCGTCATCTTCGAAATGTCCGGCGCGTCCACATCCTCGTAGCCCTCGTCGTCGAGCAATTTGGCCTTCAGCCCCTCGACTTCGCCGATGGGCTGGGAAACGTGGATCGTGGCTGTATCGCCAGGCTCCAGCAGCTTAACCCCATCGGGAGTTTGGAAGGCATTCGCGCGGAAGTCGTTGTTGGTCACTTTGTACTTTGTACTTCATGCCTCAGGTCCTCGTGCCACGGGCGATGAGATCGGGCCGCTGGTTGAAGGACAGCGGGTAGCTGTAGAGTTCGCCGCGCGACCATGCTGCGCGCTGGAAGTCCGGGATGTTCAGGGCGTAGATGTCCTGACCAGGCGTGTTGACGTAGGGTCCGAACTAGGCGGGGGCCATCGACTTCTTGAACACGTCCTGCGCGCCGACGGGGAAGAAGATAGCATTGTCCACGCCGACAGCGACGGTCGAATTGTCGTCGGTGCCCTGGTAGTTGTGCCAGGTGATGCCGCCGTACTCGAAGTCGCCGAAGCTGATGTTGCCGCGGAGGTCAGCGGCGGCCGACCAGTTCAGGTAGGTTTCGCGCACCTGCGGGTGGTTGATCAGCGCGTCGTAGAACGCATCGCCGACCAGAGCATGCACCTTGTCGCCGGGGTGAAGGCGCCCTTCGATGCCCGCTTCATCAAGCGGATAAGCTGCGCGCACTTGCCGCGCACGTCGGTCGTGTCGACGTTCAGTGCGAAGCTGATTGCAGCAGGCTGGGCCACACCGAAGGCCGTGTAATAGTTATAGATGCCGGTGGTGCCGTCAGCGTCAAGCAGCAGGCCTTGCAGCGCGCCGAAGCGGTGGAACTCATGGGTCAGTTCCATATCGGACATCCGGCGCAGGTACTCGCCCTGAACCGACTGAAGTTCCGTCTGCGATCCGAAGGCGCGGATGCCCTGAGCCTCTTCCGCGTAGATCGTGAACCCCTTGGCGAGGCGCGTGGTCTTGAGCGGCACGGCATCGCGATTGTCGCGTACCAGTTCGGCGGGCGGCGCGCCGACCGGCGACGAGGGGATGAGTGCGAGAGTCGCGCCCCGGCGATCAACCCAGATGTCGCGGGTGTTGACAGGCATTGCGTCAAACAGGCCAAGCTGCCCGAGAAGCTGCGGGTTGAAGTCCATCTCGTCGAATGATGCCGAGCGCGTCGAGGGCCGCGTTGGCGATTGCGATGGCTGCGGCGTCAGCGCCCGCTGAATAGGTGAGGTGAGCCCCCACCACCTGCGCATCGCGCGAGACGATGGTGCGCTTGGCCGTGCCGACGACGCCCTCGAAAAGGATGCCCGCCACAGTCTGCGAGCCATCCGATGCACCGGGTGCATGGCGGACGAAATTCCCGCCGGCGGTCAGCTTGCCGAGCAGCGTGCCAGCGAAGAGGCCGGGGGCTGCGCCGCCCGCGACCGTAACCTGGTCGCGCGAGCGATACATGCCCTGCGCCTCCGAAATCAGGAATCCAGCGGTGTGGATGCCCTCGGTGAGAGTTGCCATGGCTTAGGCTTCCTTCTTGATGGCCACACCGGCCGACTGGAATACGTTGTCGTTCCACGCCGCTGCGCCGTCCGACATGTTGATGGGCGAGCCCAGCGACTGAACACCGTTGTCCTCGACCTTCGCGTCCTTCGTCAGGACCGCGAACGAGGCGGCGATCTGGTCGGCGGTCCAGCCCTTGGCGGCATCGCCCATCTGCTTCGAGACGGTGGACGACATGATCGCGGCTTCATCCATATCGTCGGAGACGGTGACGCCCAGGGCCTTGGCCTTGCCAGCGGTGATGAGCAGCGCCTTGCCCGCGTCGCGCAGCTGGGCGGGGGTCGGCTTCGCGTCCTTCACCTCCTGCTCAAGCGTGGTGATCTTCGCGTCCTTGGTCTGGCCCTCGGCGGTGAGGGTGGCGACCTGGGTTTCGAGACTCGCGACCTTGCCGTTGGCAGTGTCACGGGCGGTCATGAGGGTGGTGATGGTCGTAGCGGCGATGTCCGCGTTCGACACGTCGACGGAAAGCCCGTCGATGAGAACGATCTTCGGCACAGGGCTCTCCTGAGTGAGTGAATCGAGAAGGTTGGTGGGAAGGGTGTCGCAGATGGCGAACACGTCCTTGATGGCGCATTCGGAACCGGCGCGGCCGCGATCGACGAGCGCAACGTGATTGCCGGTAATGGACTTCTGCCGGGCTTGGCACTTAGTGCCGTCCGCTGCAGTGAAGTCGCCGAATTCGAGGTCGCTGCTGTAGCCGTTGCTCAGCTCGCGCTTGCCGCTCTCGACCTTGGCAATGGCCTCGGCGTCTGTCAGCAGCAGGTCGAAAGCGAGGTAATCGCCGTCGCGGATCGCGCCCATGATCGTGCCGCGCGCGTGATCGCGCCAGTTCTCGGTCGTGACGGGGGCGGCGGGGTGATCGTCGGTGACCGGCTTGCCGATGAAGCTGCGGACGGACTTCTCGTCGAAGACGGTGCCGTCGTTGCGGAGCACGTTGACTAGCGCGGTGTCGCGCAGGCCGTGCTTGTTGTCCGGATCTACCTCGGAGCGGCCGTACTGATACACGCCAGTGCGCGCCGCGCGTGCGCGAACGCGCCATGGCGCCGCCTTCGATCCGGCGGGGTGCGTCAAGGGTGAGGCTGTCCTGAAATTGCATAGCCGGGACGGTAGGATGAGCCTTAGGTCGACTTTACCGCGCTCGAAGTGTGCCAGTATGAAGCTGTGACGATCTGGAACGCGACTCCACAAGTGTTATTATTCAGAATGAAAACGTATCGGAGGATTTATTATGGCACATCTATTTCGGTGGGACGGTACTTATGATTGATACACCAGCGGCGTGAACATATTCGACGAGCAAGGGAATTACCGCGGCTACCTCGAAGGCAATGATGCCTGGGGAAGCGACGGACATTATCTCGGGCAATTGGTCAATGACGCTTACATCCAGCGCCAGACCTCGGCCATGCCACGTCTCCCCCGCCTCCCCCGAATTCCGCCTATTCCGCCACTGCCGCCCCTACAGCCCCTGCCAAAGTTGCCGCAGATGCCGCGGATTGGTTATCAAGACGCTTGGTGAGCTAATCGAACTTCACGACAGCCTGCGACCGGCACGCGCAGCAGGGCAGCCGCCCCGGCAGATTCTGCGGTGCCCTCGCATCGGCGCGTGCCTGGTCGCGACTTACTGCTGCGTCCGACGGACCAGCGACCAGTCGTATCCCAGTGCCTTCACCCGCGACTCTAGGCTCGAAAGCAGTTCAGCACTGGGGCGGGCGTCACGAGTGAGCACCCAGAGGTACCGGCCCGATGGTTCTCCGACGATCGACCATTCGTAATCATCGCCATGATCCAGGACCCAGTAATTGCCGAAGAATGGTCCGAAGAACGACACCTTCAGCTTTGCGTTTGTCGCAGCGTCCACGATCTTGGCCTTACCTATGGATTCCTTCCATTTCCCCTTGCGAAGGCCGCGGTTGACGACCTTCAAAGTGCCGTCGTCATTGAGCGAGTAATTCGCATTGACGCCTTCCATATCCTTCTGGAACGAGGCTTCGTAGCGGTACTGCTCGTACCAGCGGCCTATGTAGCGGCTCACATCAACCGGCTTGGCTGGTGGGGGAACTGCATTGTTCCCTACTGGTCCCGGCCGAGGGATGGCAGCGCAGGCCCCGAGCAAGAGTGTGGTCCCTGCTACCGCGATGGCGATCGTTGTCTTTCGCATGAAAGCTCCTGTGTTCTCACGCCTGATAAGCGACAGGAGCGGAATCGGTTTCAATAATCGCAAGACGGACACCATTGTCTAAGCGAACTTGATGACCGCCTGGGATCTGCAGCCGCAATAAGGAAGCCTTCCCGGCAAATCCTGCGGCGCTGTGTCATCGGTGTATTCCTTCCCATCCCGCGCCTGGTGATCCGCGCGCGGGTGGGCCTTTCGACTATGCCGCCAGATCCACGTATCAATGCCCGCTTCCCGGCGGCGCTCGTCGGCCATCGATGACGTGAGCTTGTTCAGCTAGTCCGAGGCAATGCGAATCGACCGGCCCCGGCCAAGCGCCGTGGCCTCGCTGATCGACTTGGCCACATCGCGCGCGGGCGTCCGGCTCAGCGGGCCATCGAACACGGCGCTGCTGATGCGCTAGCGTGTCTGGTCGGACACATTGCGCACCAGGTCCGTGTTCCACCCGATCGTGGTTTCGAGCGTGGCGCGCATGTCGCCAGCACCGATAATCGTCTCAAGATCGACGCCGGTGGCCGACAGGACCGCGCCGCGCCATTTGCCACGTTGCCAGCGCTCCACCTTCAGTGCCCAGCCGCGCAGTTCCGGCGTCAGCAGCAGGAGCAGGCGGTTCACCTGCTCTGCAGCGCCATCGATCTCGGCCTTCACGTCTGCCGGGGCGTCAGTGGTCATCTCCGCGACGGTGCGCGCGTAAGCATCGCGATGCGATCTGCACTGGCTGTCCACGCATCCGCCACAGGTTTATACACAGACCTATGCAAGTTCGTCGCCAGCACGGCCGGGGGCGCAATATCTCGCAGGACGATGCTCTTGCGGCGGATGCCGGGGTTTGCACGGCGAATGATGGTGGCGAGGTCGTATTTCATTGAACCGGCGCACCTCCTGGGCTATACAGAGGACAGGATCGCTCCACGTTCAGGCGTAGTGGCTGGGGCTTTGCATCAGCCGGGGCGGTCCTAGACATTTTCCCACATCGTAACCAACGCCAGCTTCCCGGATCGTTCGCCTACGCGCTCGATCAGCGTGTAATCGCGGCTACCAATCGAGAAGTCCGAGCGGATGCGCAGGCCGGCGCCGTGGCCTCGCTGGCCCTGTGAACGGATTAAGTGCGCGTTTGCGGCGTGCGTCGCGTAGCTCTTCAGCACCGACTTGCTTGGCGGAGTGCGGCCGCCCTTCGAGAACTTGGAAGCGTGGTTCAGGCCGTCGGGACTGGCCTCTCGCAGCAAATGGCCCACTTCCATCCCAGTCTGCTGCTTGATGAGGGCTGCATTGAGGATCGGGACAGTAGGAAGCGCAGAGGTGAAACCGCCGATGTTTTTGGGGGCGAACTGCCCACCCCGGCGAGATCCCGCCGGATATCGGTTCGAATTTGAGTCTTCAAAAGGGAGCCCGCCGGTCGGCACACCCCCATCTGCGGTAGCACGGCGGGAGGGCGCGGAACCCCCGCCGCCGGCTAGATTGGGATCACCTCCTTCGGCCTGAATGGCAGACGGGTCAGTCCCGTCGTCGTCCGGGGTCAACCCGAACCTCTCGTTTTCGGGGATCTCGGCGAGCGCCTGATCGAGACCGGGGATATACTCTCGCTCGGTCATCAAGTTCTGGAGGCCCTTCGCGAATGCCTCGTCGGGAATCGCGCCGGTGGCCTGTAGCTTGGTCACCGCGTCCATGGTGACGTTGAAGGTGTCCGCCTCTTCCTTCTCGGTCGGGACCGAGAGCGGGGCGAACTTCCATGTCACCTTGGCCGGATCTGCGCCTGCCGAGCGCATCAGGAACGGGTCCAGCTGCTCAAGACAAGGCCGGGTCTCCAGCTTTTGACCAGAGACGACCGCCTTGTTCCAGTTGTCCATGTCGTGCTGGCCGGTGGCGTTCATGCCAGCGGGGGAGCGGCCTATAAGGCGCGTGAAAGGGATGTCGGACACGGCGGAGACGCGCTGGTCGAAGGCATCCATCATCGCCGGGATGCCTGTCCAGGTTACCTGATAGTCGGTGATCGTCTCGCCCGCGTCGTCCTGGCCTCCCGAACAGCGATAGACCGTGGCGTTGAGGCTGCTCTCGCCCAGCGCTATGACCTCGATGCGCTTGTTCAGTTGCTCCGGGTCTCGGCTGTCGAGGTCGGGGATACCGATGCGCAGGAGCTTGGCCTTGCGGGCCAGGGCGGCGAACCACGCCTGCGTCTCGTCGGAACGGGTATCCGACGGCCTTGCCCTCTGCGTAAACGTCCTTCACGTCATCGCCGACGCCCTTCTTTTCTTCCTCAAGGCGCTCGATCCGCTCAATCAGGAGGCGGAGGCGATCATCGGTGGTTTCGGCCATGGTAGATGGTCCTTTCAAAGCATCAGGGGTTCGTCGCGGGCGCGATCAGCAATCCAGGCAGACCGGCCGGCGGCGGCGGAATCGAGAGAGAGAGAGAGAGAGAGAGAGAGAGAGAGAGAGAGAGAGAGTTGTGCGGCGGCCAGCTCAGCCTGTTCGGCGGCGAACGACATTGCCGACGACAAAATCCCTTACTGAGAGGCGACCGAACCATGATGTACAAGTCGAGCAAGGGCGACAAAGAGATCGCCTCGATGCCGCTCTCCTACGCGAAGAACGCGCTTAACAAGCTGATCCGCAGCGAGCCGGAGCGGAAAGTTGAGATCGATGCACTCCAGGAGCATGTCGACCGCCTGACGGCCTAGGCCGAGGCGAAGGTTCTGGCCGGTGGCGATGACGCCAATCCGCGCGCGGTGATCGGCGGAAACCATCCGCCCGAAGAAACCCCGGCGCCGAAGGTAGACGGTCGCGTCGCGATCGACACACATGTCGCCGACCTGCTGCACGCCATGCTGTCCGACATCAGCCGGGCAAAGCCGATGGGCCGCAACCTCAAGCCTGAAATATGGAAGTGCCTGTTCCTCGACGCGATGGGCCACCAGGCGAACTGGGTCCCCTCGCTCGACGGCGATGGTGTCGTGAACACCGGCTTCCGTTCCTCCCGCCTCACCGTCGCTGAGATGAGCGACATGATCGAAAGTCTGTACGCCTTCGGCGCCGAGCACGGTGTCGAATGGAGCGAACCCGCTGAAAGGCACGCCGCATGAAACCCCACCACCTAGAACTGCGCGTTGACCCGACAGACGGCCGCGTGGGACGCGCTCATGCCATGGAGGTAACGGCATGAGCCACTTCAATGCATCTGGGGCGCTCGCCCTTTCAGCTAACTGCCCGAAGCGAGGGCGGCGTCACCTTTCTCACAGAATTGGCAGCGACCTTCATTGCTTCCAGTTCGTCAAGGTAGCCGGTCAGCCTGTGTTCGCCCAGTTCCAGAGCATGTGCACGTCCCATGTCCTGCAGTTCGCGCAGACAGTCCTCCGCCTCGTGCCGATCAAGTCGCGAAAGCAGGTTGGCCAAGATGTGGCTGATGGCGAACTGTGCGCCCTCAAATTCAAGCGCAGCTCGTTCCAAATTTTCTATCCGAGGCGTCATTTCCGTAACCATAGTCATTGTCTCTCCGAATGTGGGAACATTTGTGCACATTGGCGACCGCGGCTATTTTTCGTTAGGATAGGCGGGATAGAGTTAAGCGATTATTATCATCGATTAATAGCGTTGACCGATTACAAAATTGTCATAGCTTCACGCGGCTGTGTTTTCGGCAGCCTCGTCGAACATGGCGATCTGTCGCCGGTGACCCAGCCGGGCATGCAGCGCGCATCGGAGGTATCAAGCGCCGCCCCCTCTCAGATCGAGGAGGGGTGAGCATGGGCGACATGATCGACGGCTTCCGCGACATGAAGGCAATCAAGCAAGCCGAGCGAAAGGTATTCGGCCTGCCATGCCCTGTGTGCGTGGAGAAGCTCCCACGCGCTCAGCCCAAGCGCTTGCAGCCGGGCCAGAGCTGCCAAGCCCACAAGCCCCATTATCGTGATCATCGGGAAGAGCCGACCGTCGCCGAATACAACGAGCGCATGGCTGCTGCTGGCATCGACATCCGCAAGCTGGAGGTATCCAATGCCTAACACCCGCACTGAGCATACGCCGGAAGCCGTGGAGCTCGTCGCGCTCCGTCAGGCGCTGAAAAACCTCCTCGACGCTTGCTATCAGGCAGACGGCATGGAAGAGTTGCCCTGCTGCATCGACGGCTCGCTGCTCGACGAGGCTGATGCTGCGCTGGAAATGCAGTATCCGGTTGTCTGGACGGAAGAGCAGGTTGCAGCGCTGGTAGCCCGTCAGGAAGACGGGACCTTGCACCCGTATACCTGCGGCGGTGAACGCTCGGATTACGCGCACACCTTCCATGCAGAGGAAGCTGGCGAGGAGCCGGGCCAGCTTTACCCGACGACGCGAGGTTGGCGCTGCCCAGCCTGCGATTACCGGCAGTTCTGGTCTCATGAAACTGGCAGCCCGGCAGATCAGAATATCCCCGGAGACCCGGCATGAAGACCCTCGCCACACAGGTCACCCAGATCGTGCAAGCCCTACACCCTGCACCCTGTCACAGACGATTCCACCTTCGAAAAACTCCACCTCACCGACGTAGAGCGCGACTCCATTGCTCTCGATATCGAGAACACCCTCGGAATCCATGTGTGCGACAAGACCGCACGCGGATGGCAGTCGGTGGGGGGATGTGGTGCGCTGTGTTCAGGGGCGGATGATTGGGGAGGTGGCATGCCCCCCCATAGCATCGCCCGCTGGCCTGCAATGATGGGCCGAAAGACCGCGATGGAATACCTCGATGTGGGCGAGACCGCATTCGAGGGCGAAATCGCTGCCGGTCGCATCCCTGAGGGGATCATGTTCGGCGGGAAGCCCCACTGGCGTCGTGACGCGCTCGATAAGGCTTTGGCCATCATTTCCGGCGAACTGGTCACCGACCACATCGCTCGTTTCGAGGAGCGCAGGCGTGGTAAGGCTGCCTAAACTGAAATACGTGAAATTCACCCGGTCGAAGGGGAAGATCTACGCCTACTTCGACACGGGGAGAAAGAAATCCAACGGTGAGCCAATTCGATTGCCGCTCCCGCCGTATGGCACGGTCGGATTCTACGATAGCTATTCGTCATTCCTCGGCGCGCGAACCAAGCGCATGGCCAATGTCCCCACGATCGCCAGCGTGGCGGAACTCTACCAGAACAGCGACGACTTCAAGGATCGGTCAGAGGGCACCAAGAAGGTGTACCGAATCACCCTGAAGAAGGTCCTGGCAGAATTTGGGGAGTTCCCCCTGGAGGACGTGACCCGCAAGAGAGTCTACGACGTGCTTGATGAAATTCCAGGGCCAGCCTCCAGAAACCTGTTCGTGGCCATGCTGGGTGTTCTTTTCCGCTACGCCCGCTCGCGCGACATGACCGAAGCGAACCCGATCAAGGATATCCGGCAGGCGAAGACAGGCGAGCACGAGCCATGGCCCGACGATCTACTCACCGCTGCATTGGCGGCGGACGAAGCTATGATCCGTCTGTCTGTCCATCTGCTCAATTTCACCGGCCAGCGCCTAGGCGACGTTCTCAAGCTGCGCTGGTCAGACATCCGCGGCGGCAATGTCGTGATGACCCAGCAGAAGACGGCCAAACCTATGATCATCCGCATGCACCGCGATCTGATTGCTGAACTCGATCAGGCGCCGCGCCTTGGAATGACGATCATCAGCCATGCAACCGGCAAGCCGGTGGGCGCTGACTTCCTGCGGAACCTCCTGAAGGGGTTCGCTGCAAAGCTTGGGCATTCTGTTGTGCCGCACGGTCTCCGCAAGAACGCGGTCAACAGCCTCTTGCGCGCCGGATGCACCATCCCTGAGGTACAGGCCATCACGGGGCAGAGCGTCGAAATGGTAATGCACTATGCCAAGCAGGTCGATCAGGGAGCTTTGTCGGAGGCGGCCATCATCAAATTGGAGCGAGGAAACAGATCGTGAATCCGCAAACCACTCGAAAAACACCCAAAAAAAAACCCGGAATTCCGCCATTTTCATTTAACCCTCCTATTCATGGAGCCGAAGGGTTACGTCATCCTGCCCACCCTGAGGCGAAGATGATCGATGGCGCGCTTCAGTTCCTTCTCGACAGTCCGACGATGCAAACCCCGCAGTTTTGCGATCTCGCCAAGCGCGAGGCCGTCTCTCCACTTGTCGAAAAAGATCGCGCGCTGCCGGCCAGGCAATTCCGCAAGCGCGTCCAGGACAATCGCAAGATCCTGACGAGCGGCCTCTCTCATTTCGGGATCGGGAGCAGGATCGACGATGCCCTCCAGCCAGGCTTGCTGAACGGACAGGAAACGGGCTCCCGCCTTGCGTCGATTTCGTCCAAAGTTGAGCGCCATTCTGCGAAGGTAGGACCGCGGATCGCGAACCGTATCGATCGCCGGCCGACGTGCCAGTTTTTCCGAGGTATCCTGCAGCGCGTCCAGCGCTGCGTCACTCGAGCCGAGCGCATTTTCGAGATAGGGAAGCAATTCGCGGTACATGGTAAGGAATGTGCGCTCGAGAACCTCGTTGGGTTCTTCATCGGGAGACGCATCATGCTTGCGCGCAGCGTTGGAATTATTCGGATCGGGGGGATCCTCGATCATCTCGCGCCAGCCCCATGGACAGAGCATCCGGCGGGCTCATCACGGCATTGGGAATGCCCCATGCCTGAGGGCCGCCGATGCATATTTGAAGATAACGAGTCCGACCATCACCAGACTCCCGAATAACCGGCCCTTAAGCCAAACCGAACAGAGCACTCCTTCATGATTAAAATACTGCCACCCGCCGGCATCGACCTACGGAAATCGGGATTCGGAGTAGATGTTAACCCATTGATTGATATTTTAAAATAAGTCTATTTCAGAATAGGGCGTTCCTCGAAGCAATCCGCATCGCCGGCAATAACAGTAGAGATGCAGATACGGATCAGATCCCGATCCACGGACCTATGCGAGCGGTCAGCGCGCACATTCCCGAAGGATTATCGCCGCATTCGCACAGACCACTTCCACTGCGAGCGGTCAATCGATTGCGCTTCGCCCGCAGCCGTTATCTCACGCATTCGCCGGTTTCCTGAAACGCAAGCAAAACAGGCAACCGAGATTGCAAATTGCTTGATTGTCTAATGGGACCTGTCGCCACATATGGCGGGTGGCTTTCAGGCATCCTCTCCCAAATACTTTCCCAGCCGGCCTTTTTTGGCCCCTGCACCCATGCTGGCACGTCTGTCTCGCGGGCGCGATGCTCGGCCCATCGCCAACTGCGCGGGTGCGAGGTTGTGGTCGCCGCTACCGAAGATAGCGCCCCCGGATAGTCACCGGCCTCTACTCTAAACCAGCAGCAGCCCGGCTCATCGCGAGCGGAGCCTTGCCCTCAACCTTGTTTTTAGGCAGCGCTTCCGGCGTGCAGCCACTCAAGGCCATGAAAACCGAGTGCACGCCGGAATAGACGAATTCGCTAAACCTCGCTTGCCGCGCCGGCAGGGCAAGATGGCAGGAACAGGCATTGCCATCCCCCCTTGAACAAGTCATCCAGATTCCCGTCAAATTGGCATCCTTGTTCACCCCCGTAGGCCGAACAGTAAGCCCACCCGCGGTGACGCCATACCGACCATTCCCGCTGCGGCACGCCAGATCAAGGTCGGGACGCGCCCAGTGATGGGCACTAGCCGGGCTTGTTGCGCTGTGCATTCCATCTCTCCCCTAGGGTCAGGTCGTGCGCCGCTATGGGCGATCCCTGTTACGAGCGGGAAACAAGCGTAACCGATCTGCTGATGAGTCTGCGCTGCAAGACTGGTGCAAGCCAAGTGAGCCAAGACATACTCGACTGACCGCTGCGCGGAGCCCCCTCCCCGCATCCGCTTTCGGAAAGATTATCGGCCATGAAGACCAGGTTTCTACTCTCCGCCGTCACGACGGCCATCCTTAGCGTGCACGCAATGGCAGTGGCAGCAGCTCCATCTGCGCCCCCGTCCCCAAAGCTGACACCGGCCTCCGCAATCGCCCCGCTGCACGCCCTGATCGCGCCGCTCGACATTCCGTTCGAAACCTTCACGCTGAACAACGGCCTGCGCGTCGTCGTCCATACCGACCGGCGCACTGCGGTGGTCGCGGTCGGCGTGTGGTACGATGTCGGATCGACCAGCGAACCGGCGGGCAAGACCGGTTTCGCCCACCTCTTCGAACACCTGATGTTCAACGGCACGGAAAACGTGCCGGGAGACTTCTTCGCCCCGCTCAAAGCGATGGGCGCCACCGATTACAATGGCACCACCTATTTCGACCGAACCAACTATTACGAAACGGTACCGACTGACGCGCTGGAGCGCACGCTCTACCTTGAGAGCGACCGCATGGGCTGGCTGCTCGGCGCCGTCACACAGCACGTGCTCGATGTGCAGCGCGGCGTGGTCCAGAACGAGAAGCGCCAGCGCGACAACCAAGCCCTATGGGCTTGTATCGTACCGTCAGGTGGCGGCTCTGTACCCTCAAGGTCATCCTTATGCCCACGATCCCATCGGATCGATGAAGGATCTCGACGGCGCCAGCCTCGCCGACGTCAAGGCGTGGTTCCACGATCATTATGGCCCCAACAATGCCGTGCTCGTGCTGTCCGGCGATATCGATGCCGCTGCCGCCCGCCCACTGGTGGACAAGTACTTCGGCGCGATTGCACGCGGGCCTCAGGCAAAGGCCACGATCGCGCCCGTCACGCCGCTGGCAAAAGCCGTCACCGAGACCATGACCGACCGCGTGGCTACCGTGATGATCGATCGCAGTTGGCCGGTTCCGGGCATGGACAACCCAGATTCCTCGGCTCTGGACATTGCCGCAGGCGTCCTCGGCAACCTTGCCAGTTCGCGCCTTGCCGAAGCGCTGGTGCGGCAGGAAAAGCTGGCGGTCAGCGTCACCGCCGGCAATGCCAGCAATGCCCATGCGGGTATGTTCGACATTCGCGTGATGGTCCGCCCCGGTGTGAACCCGGCGGCAGTAACCGCCCGGCTCGATGCTATCATGGCCGAATTCCTCGCCCACGGCCCAAGGCCCGACGAAGTGCGCCGCGCGGCGACAGACCTGATCGTCAGCATCAGGCTGCCACGTGCATGGTCGAGCCGATATCAACGGCGGCTGCGCCCGGATTGACCATGGACAGGGCGTCCATGCTCCCCGATTTTGGTCCAGTCATTCCACATTCTCCTCCAGGTCCGGAGGGTATGGGCGATGCAAACCGTCATTTTCCTAACCGGGGTCACCGCGACGCGGCGCCACCACTCTCAAGTGCGCAAATGCCCGCGGGCCACGTTTTTTAACGGGGTATCATGCTACCAATAAGCTATCGGCCGCGACCCTCCGGTTGGCACCATAACACAACCCGTTTCTACCGCGCGCAGCCGGGCCAGACCCGGGACGGTTTTTTAGGATTTCGCGCTCCTCGGTCACCCTGGCGAGCTCGCGTTTCAGCTGGCGGATCTCAGCATCCTTGCCGGCATCGCCAGACACCACCTCCGCCAGTTGCCGCTTCCAGGCATACAGCGAATGCTGACTGACGCCGAGCCGCTCGGATACCTCCGCTACCGGATACCCACGTTCGGTGATCTGGGCCACCCCATCGCGCTTGAACTCATCGCTGAAGTTCGGCTTCCCCATCGTCGTCTCCTGTCGTCAAAATTAGGATAGAAGGCATCCAAAAATCTAGGGGTTACTCAATGAGCCGCAGACGTAGCGTTGCGAACTCGGCGGTGACGAGCGCGGCGGCCTCGGGTAGCCTCGCCGGCGCCTCGCAGAAATGCCGGCTGCCGAGTGATCGGCGTTCAAGCGCTTCAAGCATCAAAGCCGAGTTGCAGAAAACGTCCCTTCGCGGCCTTTGGCGCTGACAGTGCCGCGCATATGCGAGCCATCAAGCTTGCCGGCAAAGTTGATATCCACCGACATGATCATGACTTTTGTCGGGTAGGTCCAGCTGACGGTCTGGCCCTGCACCATGCCCTTGGTCAGGACGTGAGACTTGCCCGGCTTGGTTTTACCTTCCTCGGACGATACATCGATGCACGCTCCGGCGAGCCGGACGCCCTGTTCACCGAACTGGCAGTCCACAGTGAAAGCCTTGCCGTTGATCTCGCCAGTCACTCGCCATTTACCGGCAGCCTGGGCATTAGCCGACGTTGGGAGAAGGACAGCCGAAGCCAAGAAGGTCGAGGCCGTGATGATCGACAAACGCATGGGTGATATCCTCATTCAAAGCACGTGTTGAAGTATTGTGGTTGTGCATACCCAGACACGATGGAGGTTGTGTGGAGGCAGGACGCCATTCTTCTTCGGAGGGCTACGAGGATCGCCACCTTAAATTTTCAGAGTGAGGCTGGATCCGACGCCGTAGGCCGGTGCTCCTTTGCTCAATCCGCCACTGCCATAGACGGTCAACGTCAGGCGGTGCGACACAGGCGCGCTAAATGCGCCAAAGATTTCATGCGAACCGCTAGCCAACGCGCTGCTTGCCTGACGGTAGTCGTAGGATCCAATCAGCACCGATTTGCCGATCATCAGGCTACTGCCCGCCGAAGCTGACCAAGAGTTGCGCAGATCTGAGCCCTTGGGCTGGCCGGGGAGACGGTAACCCGCGCTAATGAAAGGCGTGAATTTGCCAAGCGTCTTGCTGACTTCGGCGGACAATGCAAAATCCACTTTACCGGTGCCGAGCGCCTTGGCCCGCGAACCGGTCGGCAGCTTCACCCTAGCGCCCATCTCCAACCTTAGACCAAGAGCTTCTTCCGGAATGGAATAGGCGCCCGCAATGCTCATGTCGCCGACACCGCTGCGCGATGAACCCGGCGCATGCGGATCAATGATGACGCCGCCGTCGCCGTCGGACACCACGGCAGACGAGCCGGCGATATGCAGCCACGGAAGAGCGACCGTAACGCGCAAATTCCCGGCGCGGTAACGCAACGCCAACGGCACCACGAGAATATCGGTCCTTGTGTCGCCGCCATACGTCCCGCTGGAGAAGTCACCGCCGACGCTCGCGGCAATGCCGTCGCCGCTATTTGCCTTGGCCTGAGCTGCGCCGATCAGCCCCAGCATCGCGCCGGTGACCGCCAGCGCTTTGTACTTTGTCATGTTCGCACCCATTGAACTAAGTGGAGCGCGCGGAAGCGCGCTCCACTTCCTGGATTACAGGCTGCCGATGGCTGTCAGCCGCGAGCTGCCGCTATGGCGGCGCGGGCGTCTTGCGCCGCCTGCTTGGCAGCGGCGCGGGCCTCATCGGAGGCCTGGCGCGCGGCGGATCGGGCGTCCTGCGAAGCCTGCTTTGCGCTGGCGCGCGCTTCCTCCACTGACTGCCGGGCTGCGACACGAGCTTCCTGCGCCGACTGGGCGGACTCGGCGCCCTTCGTACGCGCCTCTGCAGCCGCCTGCTTGGCGGCGGCGCGGATTTCTGCCGACGATTCGGTTGCCAAAGCTCGCGCGTCGGCTGCTGTCTTCACGGCCGCCGCGCGTGTTACCTGGGTCGCGACGATGGCGGCTTGGCGGGCCTCCTGCGCAGTCTGCGCCGAAGCGTTACCAGCGAAGCCCGAGATGGCGACGAGGGCGGCGACGGGAACAATAGAAAAGACTGACTTCTTCATGATGGTTCTCCGGTGCGTTGCGCATCGCCCGGCTGCCGCGTTGCAGACAGTTCGCGATGCGCCGCCTCGTCAGCACCGCGTCGTGGAGAGCCGGTGGAGGTCTTGTTGCGACGTACCCGCATAGGGGCGAACCGTGGTTTTGCGGCGCTCAGGCGTTGCTTTTGATTTACAAGGAGCTGGAAACTCGCGATTTCTCATCGAAGCCCGAAAATCTGCCGATATCCATCGACTCTCCATCGAACATACGAACCGGCTACACGGCTCGCGCCCATTTGCTGACAAACGCCGTTCGCAGTTGAACGTCGTGCAAACAGGAAGACAAGCAAATGCGTAATTGGACGATGTTGAGCGTGGCGGGTGCCCTGATGCTGCCGGCAATGGCAACGGCGGCGCATGCCGAGGACGACAAAGGCATTTACGCCGTCGCACGTGTCGGCATGGCGGTGAAGCCTGATCAGAGGTTCGACGACAGCGACCTTCCGGCCTCGGCAACCTTCGACGACAAGACGAAATACAAATCCGGCTTCACTGGCGAACTTGGCGGCGGTTACGACTTCGGCCCTGTCCGTGTCGAGCAGACTGGCGGCTACATGAGCCTGAAGGCCAAGGGCCTTGGCGACGATGACTATTCTGGCAGCGGCCGCAACAAGGCGACGTTCGCTTCGATCGGTGCATTCGTCGACATCCCGACCGGATCGATCGTCGAACCCTACATCGGCGGCGGCGTCGGCGCCGCTCGCGTCGATGCGAGCCTGGGGCGTACGGATGAACTCCTGGGCGACACCAGCAGCTATTCGGGCAAGGATTGGGGCCTGCTATGGCATGTCGACGCCGGCGTCGGCATCAAGGTCGCGCCCAAGGTCACGGTCGAATTGGGCGGCCGTTACACGCAGATCAGCGGGCTCAAGTTCGACGGCGTCAACAACGGCGTTCCGGCCGTCTACGAGCCAACCATGCGCACGTTGTCGGGCACGCTCGGCGTTCGCTACAAGTTCTGATCGCCTCGCCCTTTCGGAGCTTTCGAAATAAGCCATCGGGTCGCTCCGAAGGAATGCCACGTCGCCCTCGGGGCGGCGTGGCATCACCCTGCCCATTCGTGGAAGACGCGTGATGCGCAAACCTATCTCGTACGCTCTTGCCGGGATGACGATCCTGATGGCGGCCAGCGGCAAGCCCGCACATGCAGCTACGATCGCGAACTGCAAGGGTCCTGCCCTCGAGATCGAGGTAGAAGGTCTCAAGGATCGCATCGGCATGCTGGTGGCAGAACTCTATCCCGCCAACGAGACCGACTTCCTGGACGACGCCGAAGACCTGGTCAAAAGCGGCAAGACCTTCCGGCGCGTCACCATCCCGATCAGCCCCACCGACCCGCCAAGGCTGTGCGTCATCGCTCCGGCAGCTGGGACTTACGCTCTCATCATCATCCACAACCGGGACGGAAAGGACAAGTTCAGCATATCCAAGGACGGGGCCGCCCTGCCCGCGGCGCGATCGATCGGCAGGTCACGCCCGAAGGTGCAGCAGGCCACGATATTCGTGGGCAATACGCCCCGCAGCGTTGCCGTCAGGATGCAGTACCTCAACGGCCTAGGCGGCTTCATGATGTCCAACAGGTAGCATCAGCGACAATACGCGCGAGAAGCCCGCCGAGGAGCCTTTCGGCTCGCCGGCGGGCTGCGCCTGCTATCCGAAGAAATCGTGGATCACGTTCACGACGCGACCGTTCTTAAAATCAACCAATACGACGTCGTCATAGTGCCGGACCCAGCGGGCGCCGCGCGGCGGAACAGGCAGATGATAGCGGCGGAAGTCGCCGATGTCATACCTGCGGCTGTAATAGCCCGGCCCGATGCCCGCGCCCGGCACGAACCACTGGTAGCGGAAAGGTGCATGCCAATCGCCGCGCGCGTAAAGGTTTCTGTTTCGCACACGATGTTCTCGCCAGTCTGCGCGATATTCCCGGTGGGCGTCCCGCAGATCTTTTTGCGCCTCTCGCACATGACGGCGTTCACCGTAGCGCCGAGCGCGGTCGAGGTTGTCCTCGGCCTCACGTATATCCTGCCGATCTCGGCGAAGTTCGTGAGTTTGCGCGGCCGAGGTTGCTGCGGTCGCCGGCAGGGAAATGGCGACCAATGCCGCAAAAACCGGTAACTTCATTTTGACTGCTCCTTGTAAATGCGTAAGCACAGGTGCTGACGAGCCTGTATCCGCCGCGTGGGAGACAGCTATCGGAGGGGGATGGATTTTGGACGCGGCTTTGATGGACGTAGGATGAAGAACGCCGTCTCCACGGTTCCTCCATCATGTCGCGCCATAGGTCGGCGTATGGATCGGGACGCATCGCTTGATAGATCACGCTCGGAGCGACATCGGACGCAAAGGATGATGCGGGAAGACTATGGCTGATCTGCCGCCCGATATTACCCCCGGTCTCGCGGGCGCGTTCATCGCGAACAAGGATCGCTTGCTGCGCTTCTTCACCAGCCGCACGCGCGATCGTGCCGAGGCCGAGGAAATCGTTCAGGAAATCTATCTACGCATCGCCCTCAGCTCCGGGCCGGTCGGAGATCCGTTGGGCTACCTCCACCGCGTCGGCCTCAATCTCGTGGTCGACCGGGCCCGCGAGCGGCAGCGCCGGGCGCGGCGAGAACAGGACTGGGCAGAAGTAAACACCTCCCGTCTGGGTGAGGACTACGTTGATGAGCGCCCATCTGCCTTCACCGAAGTGGCGGCGCGCCAACGGGCCGAGCAGATCGGTGCCGCGATCGCCGCACTGCCCCCAGGCGCGGCGCAGGTCTTCCGCCTGCACCGCATCGATGGGCTCAGTCATTCCCAGATTGCCAGCCAGCTGGGAATTTCGCGCAAGGGCGTGGAAAAACACATGGCGACCGCCCTGCGCCACCTGGGCAGGGAAATCAGCGAATGACGATAGAAGCAAGCTGGGGTGGAACCATGACCGCGTCGTCTCTCTACAGATACAGGTGTCCGGACAACATAAGGCCCCAGCGGTGATGCAGATGCGTGACCCCCGAACCGAGTATGACGCAGCGGACTGGCACGCGCAGGTCCTGGGCGGCGACGTCGACTGGGAAGAATTCGCCGCCTGGCTCGATGCCGATCCCAGTCACCAGGCGACCTACGACCGGCTAGCGATGTTGGACACCGAGGTGGCTGAATGGGCGCGGTACAACGGTGTGCTCGAAGCGGCCAAGGTCGTGCCCCATTCGACAAAATCAATGCGTCCGTGGTGGATCGGTGGCGCCATTGCCGCCTCCCTTGTGGCGCTGGTCGCCAGCGTTCCCCTCCTCACACGCCCTGCGGGCGTCAACGCGACCGTCTATGCGACGGCAAATGCGCAGAAGACTATCGATTTGGGCCAGGGCAGCCAGATACATCTCGACGCACGAAGCCAGCTTGCGATGGGATCGGGCGGACACGTGCGGATGGACAAGGGCGCAGCCTATTTCGACATACGCGGCAACGCACCCCGCAAGCTGGAGATCGCGTCGGGCGACTTCATCGTGCGCGACATCGGTACGCGCTTCACCGTGGCCCGCAATCAGGGCAAGCTTTTCGTGGCCGTGGAACAGGGGCTTGTCGATATATCATGGCACGGCGACGCGGCGGCACACCTCAAGGCAGGGCAAGCTTTCGAGGGCGACGAGCAGACCGGCTCCAGTACGGTCGAGCGAATTACCCCGGAAGCCGTAGGAAGTTGGCGGAACGGCAGGCTGGTGTATGACGAAGCCTCGCTTTCGACGGTTGCTTCGGATCTCGCGCGCCATGTAAATGTTCCGGTAGAAGTCGATCCGGGCGTCGCCAATCTCAAGCTTTCAGGCGTATTCTCCATTACGAATGGCTCCGATCTTGTCGACCAGATTACCGCGATACTCCCGGTCGAGGCACAGCGTAGCGGCGGGCGTATTCGCCTTGTCGCTCGCGCTGGTCGCTGACCCGGCAGCCGCCAATACGGTACTCGTCGATGTGCCTGCCGGCTCGCTGCAGTCGGCGATCAACGTCCTCTCTCGGCAGTTGCGTATTTCGGTGGCGGTCCAGGGGCGACTCCCCGATCTGCGTACTCCTGCCGTGCGCGGGCGGATGGAGCCTCAGACCGCGCTTGATCGGCTTCTGTCCGGCTCGGACTGGCGGGCCCGCCGGGTTGCGCCCACACTATGGCAGTTAGTGCGGCAGCGCCCTGTGCCCAAGGTAGTGGCGCCCCGACCGTCCCCACCGCCGCCTCCTCCTCCACTGCCCCCTCCAGTTGACATCGTCGTGACAGCGCTGAAGCGCGACCTCCGGCTCTCGGATGCGCCGGTCTCGATCTCAGTTCTGGGCGGTAAGCGCTTCGCCGGCGCATCGAGTGCGCGCGGCTCGAGCGATATCGCCGAGGAAGCCGGCAGCGTCTTTTCGACCCATCTGGGCCCAGGGCGCGAACGCCTGTTCCTGCGCGGTGTGGCCGACAGTCCGTTCAATGGTCCCACGCAGTCCACCGTCGGCCTGTTTCTCGACGATGCCCGGATCAACTTCGCACTGCCTGACCCCGACCTGCGCCTGGTCGATATCGACCGGGTGGAAGTGATTCGGGGACCACAAGGAACGCTTTACGGAGCGGGGGCGCTCGGCGGGATCGTGCGCATCGTCACCAATCGACCGCAATTGGACCGCACCGCCGGCTCGATAGCTCTCGAAGCGTCGGACGTCGCCCATGGCGGCATGGGTGGCGCAGGCGAAGCCTGGGTGAATATCCCCTTGGTGAAGGACACGCTCGGCCTGCGGGCAGTTGGCTATGCCGAGCAGGAGGGAGGCTGGATCGATCATCCAGCTCTTGGCCGAACCAATACCAACAGTTCGCATATGGAAGGAGGGCGCCTAAATCTCCGCTGGAAGCCTGGCCCTGACTGGACCATCGACTTGTCGATCGTAAAGCAGAACCTGAAGACCCGCGATGCGCAGTATGCGACGCAAGGAATGGCCCGCGTCTCCCGGATACTGGAGCCCAGCGAAAACGACTTCACGCTTGTCCGGATCGAAGCCAGCGGGCCGATCGGCGGGCTGGATTTCCTGTCATCCACGACGATCGAAAACAACCGCGTGGTCAGCCACTACGATGCCGGCAGCACGGGGAGCACGAAGTCCGCAGCTGAAGCGACTTTCTATGACGAGACGCGGCGCGTCTATCTGATCAGCCAGGAATTTCGCCTGAGCCGAGCGCAAGGGCGGTTTCACTGGTTGGCCGGCGTTTCGGTCATAGATGCCATCAACGTCACTCAGGGCCTGTTCGTAGCGCCGTCGACCGCTCCCGTCGCCAGTCGCATCCAGGCCAATCTCAATTTGCAGGCTTCGGCGTATGCAGAGGGTACACTGGCCTTGAACTCGGTGCTGGACCTCACTGCCGGCCTGAGAGCCTACGTTTCCAACATCTGGGATGATCCGCGTGCGACCACGGGACCGTCTATAGACCAGAACGGCTTTTCCCCCAGCCTTTCGTTGTCGTGGCGCCCCCGTGATGGCGCCTTGGTCTGGCTGCGATATGGTACGGCAGTGCGCGCGGGAGGCCGCAGCCTGGATGCGGCCGGAGAGCTGACGACGTTTCAGGCAGACAGGCTGCAGGACGTTGAACTGGGGAGCCGGATGTCACTGCTCGACGGCCATCTCGATCTTGATCTCTCCGCCTTCGCCTTGCGCTGGAGCAATGTCCAGAGCGACCGCGTCGGCCTCGATGGCCTGGTGGTCACGACCAACATCGGCGATGCCCGCAATCTCGGCGTGGAATTCGGATCCAAGGGGCATTGGGGGGGCTTTGGTCTCGACGTGTCGTTGATCAGGCAGCACGGGCGCTTGCGTTCCGGTCTCATCGAGGATGACGATCTACGCCTGCCCGTGCTACCGGACAGGTCCGCCAAGGCAAGGCTGAGTTGGGACGGAAAGATCGGAAGCTGGAATCTGGGAGCATACCTGTCCGCGAGTTATTCGGGGAGCTCGCGTCTGGGGTATGATCCCACCCGTCCGCTTGACATGCCCTCGCTGTGGATGCTCGGCTCAGGGATGATGGCCGGCCGCGATGGCTGGCGTCTCGTAGCAAGCGTTTCCAACCTCCTGGATAGTAGCCGGAACACATTTGCCTTCGGTAATCCCTTTACTTATCGAACCCAGCCGCAGCGCACGCCGCCCAGACCGCGCACGCTGATGATCCGGATCGAGCGCAGCTTCTGAGCGCCTGGCCCTATCGGCACAGCACCTCAGGAGACAGGGAGCATCACGTCGAAGCGGGCTCCAGGACCATCGCTGCGGTTTTCAGCCGTGATGCGCCCACCATGGGCTTCCACTAGCCGAGCCGACAGCGCCAGACCCATTCCGGTGCCGAAACATCCCGGACGCCTGATCGTGGCTTCCGACTGCCAGAACGGAGCGAACAAGCTCTCTTTATCTTCAGGGGCAAAGCCCGGCCCCTCGTCGAGCACACTGATCACTACATCGCCTCGCTGGACGGTGATCCTGACCAGGACTTGGCCACCGGCAACCGAATGTTTTGCCGCGTTGGTGACCAGATTAGTCACGATCTGCGTGAGCCGCACTGGATCGGCATAGAGAACGACGGGGGCATAGTCCTCGACGATCGTCACATCGTGGCGCGCGAGCAGCGGTTTCAGGTCGGCCACCACCCCGCCCACGATCTCGCAGAGATCGACGCTGCGGCGGTTCATCGTGATGCGACCGAGCTCGTATTGGGCCAGGGTATCGAGATCGTTGACGATGGCTAGCACATGCTCGACCTGACGCAGGAGGCGCGACGTTTCACCGACATCAGGATTGATGACGCCGTCCTCGATACCATGCAATCGCCCTTTGAGGATGGTCAGCGGCGTGCGCAGCTCATGGGTCACACCTGCCGTTATCATCATGCGCCGATCGCGTGTATGCGCCGCCTCGGAGGTCTTTTGCGTTGCCACGGCTTTTCTTTTAAGCCGCAGCCACCGGACCACTACACGCACGGCATCCAGGACCAGCCGATTGTGAACGACGGATCCCAAAGCGATCAGCGTTGCCGCCAGCCACCGGTTGCCCTGCTCTTTGCACGCGCCCTCACCGGTTCCAGACCCGCGCTGCGCCGGATGAACGGCATCTGGTACCGACATTGCGCTCCAGGCAGGAAGGAAAACGGGCAGACGGGCGCTTCGCTGCAGACGGGCGCCTGTCTGCGAATACCGCAGCGAGACAGCAATCTGAGCACCACTACTGCCGCTTGTAGGGCCGCCGAATGTCAATAGCGATGAAGGTTTCATGCCTGTTCCGTCACGAAAGAGTGTCTTTCCAAGCGGGAGACGGCCCGGCAGCGTTCTCACCCTACCTTCACTTGATCGATAACTTATTCCGCTCGTCGCGCTTCCGATTTGACCGCGCGGTGCCAGCAGCGCGGTTTCTCCACGATTCCTCCATCGATCGCGTCCATATGGGGCGCGAGGTGGAAGAATGACGTCGAAGATTCTGGTGGTGGAAGACGAGCGGGAGATCGCCGAACTTCTGGTTGCGTACATCGAGCGGGCAGGAATGCAGGCATTGAGGGCCTCCTCGGTCAACGAGGCGGTGATGACCCATCACCAGGGTGGGCCGGATCTGGTGCTCCTGGATATCGGCCTGCCCGGCGGCGACGGACTGGACGTTCTTGCCGCAATCAGGCGCCGCACGGACACGCCGGTCATTATGCTGACGGCCGTCGACGACGACGTCTCCAAGCTATCGTCCTTTCGCATCGGCGCCGACGATTATGTCATCAAGCCTTTCAATCCTTCGGAGGTAATCGAGCGCATCCGCGCCGTTCTGCGCCGCGCGAATGGTGAGCGCGAACCCAAGCGGCTGACGATCGGACCGCTAGAGATCGACCTTGAGGCCAGGGTTGTTAGCTGTGCAGGCGAGGATGCCATCTCCGTACGTCTCAACCTGACGCCGACCGAGTTCGCCATTCTCGCGCATATGGCACGCTATCCGCGCCGCGCGTTCACCCGCGCCGAATTGTTGGAGGCGGCAGCGCCGGGCAGCGAAGCCTACGACCGCGTCATTGACAGTCACCTCTCCAAACTGCGCCAGAAGCTGGTAGTAGCCGGCTGCGCGGACATTATCGAGCCAGTACGGGGTGTAGGGTATCGCCTTTGGCTGGAAGGGTAATGCGACAAGACCGCCATATCTTCGCAGCCGCCCTCGCCCACGAACTGCGAACCCCGCTGACGATCCTGAAAGGGAGGCTTCATGCGCTGGACGATGCGGTGATGGTGCCATCTACGGGGGAATGCGCCCGTCTGCTGCAACTCGTCGATCAGGTCCTGCGCAGCGTCGAGGAAGTCAGCCTGTTCACCCGGGCCCACTCGGGCGAAATATCATTGGACGTCCGGCCTATTGATCTGGCGCTTGTCGTGGAGCGTGCCATTGCGGATGTGCAGCCGATCGCGCAGGCGGCCGCCGTGGAAATTGTAGGGAACACGAGAACGGCGCGGGGACGGGGAGACTTCGCGTGCCTTGTTCAGGCTGTCTCGATCCTGCTGCGACATCTTGTCGATTGCACGCCGTCAGGCGGGTGCCTGACTGTCGAAGTGGAAGTGTTCCCGCAGCCGGTACTGCGTATCACGGGCGCGGCGGATCAGCTTTTGCCCGGCGAAGACGAGGACCTGCTTATTCCCTTTTCGCCCGCCGACGGCAGGGCGGGCACAAAAATGACCTGCGCCATCGGCCCGGCTCTGGCGGCGGCGATCGTCGATGCTCACGGCGGAACACTTGCGATCACGGCTGCGACTGGAGGCGAGGGCCGTGTGCTGCAGCTGACCCTCGCCCCATAGCAATATCAGCCAGGTCGGCCTCGTCACCGATCCTGGTTGGCAATCTCGGAAGCATGAGACGTGTCATACCCAAGCGCAGCGTCCTCAAAATGGCCCGCTTCCTTCTTGAGCGCAGCGGAGACACGCTGCGCGAGACTTTTGCTCGCAGCGATGCTTTCACCCATCATGCGCACCGAACCCTTCACTTCCCGCTGCACAACCACGGTGCCTTGGGCGTCGGTAAATCGCAGGTCGGCCCGGATGAGCGTCTTGCCGGCTACCATGCCGACAACGGGCAACGCCCCACGTACTCCAGCATTGCCCTTCTTGTACTGCGTGACGTCCAGGTCGAGCATGGAAGCATCGTCATCGCTGCGTATGTCACCTTGCCGCCAGACGGTCTCGAACATGCTGCTCTTTCTCAATTGTACGACCAGTTCCTCGTAAGTCGCCGCTACAAAGGCTGGTGGCAGCTTACCGTTGGAACCGGGCAGGTTTATCCGAACGCTATGCTCGCGAGGGCGGTGACCCCGTGCCGCTAAGCGCACGCCATCAGGTCGCAGACTATCACCAAGGCGATCGTCCATAACCGACGCAGGCTGGATGCCCGCCTGGTCGAAGGCCTGAAGCACGCTTTGCCTGCTCGTCTTCGGCAAGAGCAGGACGGCGCCGTGAAATCCCTGGCGCTCATCGACGTAGAACAGTGTCAGTGTCTCCGCACCCGGCCTGATCATGCTGTAAATTTGCCCTGCCTGCGGCGCCATGCTCGCAACATTGCCTTTGACGCCGCGCATCAGCCCCTTGTTGGAGTGCTCCAGAGACATGCCGCGCACCGCATCCATGGGAATCACGCCATACGCCGTCTTGCCGGTGAAGCGGATGAGATCACCATCGATCTCCAGCCGCCCGGCCGTGCCTGCCGCCAAACCAGCGAAACCGATGATATTCACCGCACCTTCAACAACGACCGGTGCCGACATCATAGCTCCATGATGGAATGTACCGGTGTCGTCGCTCAAGACTTCGGCTCGCACTGCTTGTCCGGTAGAGCCTATCGTCAGGGCAGCAAAAACGAGCCAGTACGCCAGACGCGACGACCAGGCGTTATGGCGAAGACAATACATTTTCTTGCCTTACTGTTTCAGGCAGACACCGACGATCGCGCAAGTCCCGACGCTTAATGAAACCCGGGCGTGGCATTCGCGCACGGCCAAGCCTGCCAGTTTATTTGGAATGATTAGAGTACAAGGCGCGTAACTAGCAGTCCGACAAGTGCCGCCGCGCGCATTCACTATAGGCCGCATCGCGTTTGCGCATCTCTCGCCCGCGATTACGATCCGCTTCGTCCTGACTGGTGGTCGTCCAGTCGACCGTCTTGCTCACTGCTTTAACCGGCAATGTCGCCAGCCCGCACCCCGACAGAAAACATACCGAACCGGCAGCCAATCCTGCCGTCAGCGGCCACAGTAACGGTCGCCTGCAGGAGGGAGCTGGCGATCTTGACGTATTCCAGAATTCAGATCGTGAAGCCGATTCGATTGAAATTCTCGCAAGGTCCGCATGCATCGCTTTTTCCAGTCAGGTTGAAAACCGACCGTCTTCTTAAACACGGCATGTGGAGCAGCGATGGAGCAATCATCGCCAGCTGAACAAGCCTTGACCAAATGCTTCAGGGGCATTTCGATATCGAGGCGTCAACAGATGTTCGAACCGAAGGACTTCGTGCTACACACAGCGATCAGACAGCGCGGTGTCGTTTGCAACGTTTGTTTTCGTGGGAACCTGCCGCCAGATCGCTCCCGCCATCAATTGCAAAAACGGGGTCGAGGCGGAGCGCAATGCCTATCTGGCCGGCGGCATGCGACGAGCCACTAGGCTCAGGACTCACTGATTACAGCTAGAAGAGCACGGTGGCGGCGAGAGCGAGGGCCGAGAAGAAGACGGTTGGGCAGCGGTCGTAGCGGGTTGCGACGCGGCGCCAGTCCTTGAGGCGACCGAACATGATCTCAATGCGGTTGCGACGCTTGTATCGGTGCTTGTCGTATTTGACCGGCATGGAGCGGGATTTGCGGCCTGGAATGCACGGCTTGATGCCCTTTTGCTCAAGCGCGTCCCTGAACCATTCGGCGTCATAACCCCGATCGGCCAGCATCCACTTCGCCTTTGGCAGGTCGTCGAGCAGGGCCGCCGCGCCCGTGTAGTCGCTGATCTGGGCAGCCGTGATGAAGAAGCTCAAGGGACGGCCGTTGGCAACGGTGACGGCGTGAAGCTTGGTGTTCATGCCGCCCTTGGTCCGCCCGATCAGGCGCCCGAGGCCTCCTTTTTTACCCCAAGGCTGGAAGCCATGCGGTGAGCCTTGAGATAGGTCGCGTCGATCATGGTGGTCTGGGGTTCGGCCCTCTGGGCGGACAGGCCTTCCATCATCCGAGCAAACACACCCATCTCGCCCCACCGTTTCCAGCGGTTATACAATGTCTTGTGGGGCCCGTATTCCCTGGGAGCATCCAGCCAACGCAGGCCGTTCCGGTTGACAAAGATAATCCCGCTCAGGACCCGCCGGTCATCAACCCGTGGCTTTCCATGGCTCTTGGGAAAATACGGCGACAGACGCGCCATCTGCTCATCCCTCAGCCAATACAGGTCGCTCATACTCAGTCTCCTCGCGGAGCCTGAATCATATCGCCGCCTGCCAATCAATGGGTCCTGAGCCTAGGAAACTGGCAATTTGGGGACAGATTATAGGAAAATAGGGTCCGTCCGCGACCGTAAACTCGATTATCAGGCACGCATACTCGCTGAACGTTCCCAACCAGGGAAAGCGAACTACAGTCGCACCGACGCCTTGACACTGACGCAACGTCATCCCCCACAAACGTGGCATAGCGATTCGGAGCGAAGTCATGCGGACGGTCAAACAGGTAGCGAAAGCGTCGGGCGTCAGCGTTCGCGCCTTGCACCATTACGATCATATCGGACTACTGAAGCCCGACGTCGGTAAGAATGGATACCGCTATTACGGGCAGACGGAGATGATGCGCCTTCAGCACATTCTGTTCTACCGCGAACTTGGCTTGCCGCTTGCAGAGATCGCCCGCATCCTCGATGATCCCAATTTCGACACCCGCGCCGCGCTGCTCGATTTGCGCCGTCGCGTTGAAGAAGAGATCGCCCAGCGACGCGATCTGGCGCAGACGATCGACCGGACGCTAGCATCGCTCGATGCTGGCAAGGCGCTGGATGACTACCGCCTCTTCTATGGAGTGTCGGCTGAGAAACAGGTCCAATGGGAAGCGGAGATCGTGGCCCGTTTCGGCGATGTTGGTGATGCAGCGATACGCGATGCCAAGACGAGGATGGACGGCCTGTCACCGGCCCAACTGCTCGATTTCAAGGCGGAGATCAATGCCATTCACGCAGGCATAATCGCTCTGATCGAGGCAGGGGGCACCCCTTCCTCGGATGCGGCGCACGGATGGATCGGCCGACACTACCGCTGGGTATGTCGTTCATGGCTGCCCGATGCAGAGGCCTATGCCTCCTTGGGCCGGATGTACGCCGATCATGCGGATTTCCGATCGATGTACGATGCCCTGCATCCCCGCATGGCCGTCTTCATGGAACAGGCGATGGCCCACTACGCCCGGACCACTCTTCACGAGGGCGTTCGATGAACCGCCGCGCCCTCCTCGCTACCATGATTGTCGGAGTCACATGCATGACCGGGAGTAATCTACAGGCCGCCGCTCCGCAGGAGCGCGATGCGACCGTCACTGTGTCGGGTGTCGAGATCGCGGGCCGTTTCACGATGCCGCAGGGCACCGCACACGGCGCGGTCCTCCTCTTGCCTGGATCGCTCTACAGCGACGTGGACGGCAATTATCCGTCTATGAACGTACGGCCACACGCCTATGCCGACCTTGCGAGGCAACTCGGCGAGCGTGGTTTTGTCGTCCTGCGAATGGCCAAGATCGGACCTGGCACCGGCTCGCGCACGATCGATGCCGAGGCGGCGCGACGGCATATCGACTTTCTGACTCGGGTCGAGGTCGCACAGGCCGGGCTAGACCTACTGCGCCGTACCGTCCAGACGCGGCCGGTCATCGTCGCTGGGCATAGTGAGGGTTCCGTGGTCGCATCGCTGCTCGCAGCAGGCCGCGCTGGCACCGGGATAGATGGTGTCGTCAGCCTTTCCGGCCCCGCCCTGCCAATCCTGTCGATCCTCCGCGCGCAAGTCGCTGGCATGCCACCTCCCGACGTCGCGCCCGATATGACGATGTTCGATTGCACAGCGGCTGCCATCCGGGCAGGCGAGGCTCCCTCGGACGAGGCAAAGTCCGACCCGCAGACCGGCATGCTTGCATCCATGCCCGAACCTGGGCTCGCCTATTTGCGCAGCGCCGATCGGGTCGATCCGATTGTCGCGCTGGCACAAGTAAAAGCCCCGGTGTTGATCGTTCAAGGCGGCCGAGATGATTCCGTCCCGGCAGCGCACGCCGACATGCTGCGTGCCGGCAGGACTACCCAGCCAACGGAGGTCGCGACATTCCCGAACCTAACGCACTTCTACAAGGTCGCTCCTCCGGGCCTGACGCCGATGCAATCGATGGGCCTAAAAACGCAAAGCGATCCAGCCGTCGCTAACGTCATCGCCGAATGGGCCAGCCATCTGAGGCGGTAAATTTTCTCAATTGCCAGGTCATTGACGGATTTTGGGAAGGGTATCTGCTTTTTTCAAAATCCGATCCTTTGCAGGAAAGCGGCATTGAGCGACGACAATCAGGTGAAAGCCGCTATGTCGGGACCTGATGCAACCGGTCGTTCGCGTTTCGGTGTCGAAATGGCTTGAGTTGGTCGCCAACCGACAAAACAATTGCCGAAATCTGCAGCGAGCCTTGAATGCGAGATCATTAGCTACCAGCGTGCATCGGACGAACCGGCCTTTCGTAATGAATGGACCTTACCGCGAGAATGCCCCTGTGGCGCCAATAGGACTGGGGCCGAACTGGCCATGTATGGGGAACGACATCCCGCTTCCGGCATTTGTCATCCGTTAGGCTGCAAGGATCCAAACATTGAAGTCGGTGCTGATCGTCGAAGACGAAATTTTCATAGCGATGGAAATTGAACGCATACTCGAGGAAGCCGGCTATAGCGTGATTGCGATCGCCGCCGATCGCCAGGAGGCATTGCGCGCCGGCGACAAAGCCGATCTAGCGCTTATCGATCTCAATCTCCGCGATGGCCCGACGGGTCCCGTTATTGCGCGCGAACTTGCCGAGCAGTACGGCGTGCGCGTGGTTTACGTGACGGCCAATCCTGCCCAAATCGGCAATCCTGCCTCCACTGCGCTCGCTTGCATCCGCAAGCCATTCACGGACGATGCCATCCTGACAGCAGTTGCGGTCGCGGCGGGAGCGGAGAATGTCTCCCTCACCCACGAGGGCGTCATTGAACTACGGACCGCGATTTGATCGTCTCAGCATTGCGGAAAGCGGAACCTCAAAGCGAACCTCCAACCCCTGTTGCGACCAGGTGCGCTCCATCGTGCCGCCCATTTGCCGCATCACGCTCAGTTCGATAAGCTTGCTGCCGAAGCCGTAGTCGGAAGGTTCGTAGACCACAGCTCCTCCGCGCTCGATCCATACGATGCAGGCGTGATCGTTTTCGATCGTGCAGACAATCGACACGGAACCGTCAGTGGCTGCAAGTGCGCCGTACTTGGCCGCGTTCGTCGCCAACTCATGGAACGTCAAAGCCAGCGGCGTCGCGGAATGGTCATCGATGATCATCTCCTCGCCGCTGATGGTGACGCGTTCGGCATAGGCGGCTAACAGATCGGCCAGCATCCCCGACAGGCTGTTCGGTCGCTTCTCGGGTCGCGATGCTTCGCTGTGCGGCCTGACGAAGTCGTGGGCCCGCCCGAGCGCAAGGATGCGATTGCGCAGGTCACCAGCCACGTCCGCCAGTTCGGGGCGCTGGCGTGTCGAGAAACTGATGAGGCCGCTGATGACTGAGAAGATGTTCTTGATCCGATGGCTCAGTTCCTGCGCGACGATCTCGCGCTGAGCCTGGCTCATCTTGTGATCGTGAATGTCCGTGCACGTTCCGAACCACCGGGTAATAGCTCCGTTCCTGTCGCGGATCGGCAAGGCTCGCCCCAAGGTCCAACGGTACTCACCGCTGGCATCGCGGAGCCGGTATTCAATTTCATAGGGATCCCCGGTCTCCAGGCAATGGTGCCAAGCGCTCCATGCCCGGTCCTGATCGTCAGGATGAAACATGCCGTTCCACCCGGACCCATCGGTGGAGCCGGCCGGCATACCTGTGAATTCGTACCAACGCGCGTTGTAATAGTCGTGGAAACCGTCCGGACGGGTCGACCACACCATCTGCGGCATCGTATCGGCAAGAATGCGGAACTTGGATTCCTGCTCTCCAAGTTCCGCATTCTGGCGGCGACGGGATCGCCGCTCGGCAAGCTGAACCACGATAGTCGTCGCAAGCACCTGTAGGCCTTCACGCTAAACGGGAGTCAGATCGCTGCGCGGGCTCCGGTCGATTACGCACAAGGCACCAAGCTGAACGCCGTCTTCCGAGACCAGAGGCGCTCCGGCGTAGAACCGGATGCCGGGTTCCCCGACGACAAGTGCATTGTCGAGAAACCGAGGATCGCTCGCGGCGTCCGACACAATCATGATACCCTGCCCTTGCATCGTATGCACGCAGAACGATGTTTCTCGGGGCGTTTCCCGGGCATCCAGGCCGGTTTTGGCCGGAAACCATTGCCGGTCGCGCTCGACGAAGCTGACCAAGGCAATCGGCGTGTCACACAAATTGGCGGCAAAATCTGTCACCGACTTCAGCACAGGGTTGTCCTCGAGCCCTTCGAGATCGAATGCCTGAAGATCACCAAGCCGTTTCAGCTCTTCGTGCGTTTGGGCCGTGAGACTTAGTGCATATGACATTGTTTCAAGGGGCTTTCCGGCGCGACAGCGGGCACCGCTGACATCTGGCTTTGATATGGTTCTGCACCGAGCGATTTGCCGAACGATCAGAATTCTGGAATATACAAACGCGATGGCCGCTCCAGTGCGTTAGAGCGGCCATTCGCAGTGTGGATCAGATCTTGTCGCCAAGCGCGCCCTTCACGCTGCCCTTCACGTCCTGAGCCGTTCCCTTCAACTGCTGGGCCTTGCCCTCGGCTTCCAGCCTTTCGTTATCAGTTGCCTTGCCGACCGCTTCCTTCAGGTTGCCAGCGATCTTGTTTCCAGCGGCATTTGCCTTGTCCGTGAACTCACCCATGACGGCGTCCTTCCTTACCCGGGCTCAGAGCGTGGCCCTCACGGAGAACCCGGCCCGTTAGGTTAGGTTCCTAGGCTCTTTCGCTTCGCAATGGCCGAATGCGCAGCGCCATCTCGCAGGCCAACAAAGGCACACGACGTCAGGTCTGAGCAATGCTCGCGTTCGGACCTTAGTCCAGGGGGTCGGTTTGACTTTGCGCGCAATGGATCGCCCGTTTGGGCTAAGCATGGCCCGCCGAATCCGCTTGGGCACGAATGTCCGGCGTAGGACGGCACCCCGCCGCTTGAGGCGCTCCAATCGACGGCTCTCGGCTAAATCAGCCATGCATTGGACGGGGCCGAACGGCCGTACGTGGTCGGCACGAGCCCCAAGGTCATTCTTTCGAATCATCGTCAGCACGCGTTCTGCAGATGGCCAATTTGGCCAAAGGAGAACGACCATGGAGATGTCTGAAACCGAACTCAGCGCCGCCAAGCGCCCAGTTTGGAATGCCGGAAGGGCCGTGGGTGCAAAGCGGGCCCTGAAACCGAAACATATCTGGGAAATCCGCTTCTATCTCAACCAGCGCCGCCGCCTGCGAGATCGTGCACTGTTCGATCTGGCGATCGACAGCAAGCTTCGGGGCTGCGACCTGGTGCAGATGAAGGTCGGCGACCTTGTCAGCGGCGGGCAGATCCGAACACGGGCCATAGTCATGCAGCAGAAAACAGGCCGGCCAGTTCAATTCGAACTGCTGCCAGATGCTCGGGTGGCCCTGTCCGACGGGAAGACTGGAATGCACGGCACAGCCACAGGCACTGTCGAGCAAGGTGGCAGCATAGCCGCCGTGAACCGAGCCGATCGGATTGAACACCTTACGCGATGGTCAGCCTTCGAAGACCACGCGTCCTCGCTCCAATTCGACCAGCCAAAATTCAAGCGTTTCTCCGATCGGTGGATGGCGGTTTGCCACCATCAACGATGCCAGCTGGCCATGGCCATCAAGGTCGGCGAGATCCTGCGTCACGTTCATGTCGGTCTCCCTTATCCGGTGGCCTTCTCGGAGAGCCAGGCGCGCGTCTCCGCAAGCAGTTCGTCCGAGAGTGCCTGATTGTCCACCGCACGCGCCAACACGACCGCACCCACCATCGCCGACCATCGACCAATCGCGTCGCGGCGGCGTTCAGCATGATCGCCGCAGGGGAGGACCGCCGCAAAACGTTCAATTTGCGCCTCCAGCCCAACTGCCATCGCGCCGCGCGCTGCATGCGCTTGTTGACGCATCAGTCCTGCAAGGCTTGCTGTCGGGCACCCCTGGTTGGGATTATCGCGATGCAGTGGCGAGAGATAGGCATCCGTCCATGTTTCCAGATCCGCCATGCCATTGCCTTCGCCCGTCATCGCCGCGGCGACAGTCGCCGCGATCAGATCATCCTTCGAGGCGAAGTGGCTATAAAAACCGCCATGCGTCTGCCCGGCAGCCTTCATCACGTCGGCTACGGTGACTGCAGCGAAACCATGCTCGCGGAACAAGCGGCTAGCCTCACGCAGGATGCGTGCGCGATTTTCCGCCATCTGCTCGCGACTGACTCTCATCGAAAAATCTCCACGGTCCCCATTGACACTTTCATGATGGTCATCACATTTATAGAAACGCGATGATCATCATGAATATAGTGATTTTCTGGAAAAAGGGCAATGCGATGACCAAACCTGCAGTTCTTATCACCGGCGCTTCGACCGGGATCGGTGCCACATATGCCGATCGGTTCGCCCGGCGCGGCCACGATCTGGTATTGGTTGCGCGCGACGTCGCCCGTATGGAGGCGCTGGCGACCGGCCTGCGCGCGCAGAACGGCGTGTCGATCGACATCTTGCCTGCCGACCTGACCCGCGCCGACGAGATCGCAGCGGTGGAGGCGCGGCTGCGCGATGACGACCGGATCGGCATCCTCCTGAACAACGCAGGTGCTGGTCTGAACGGCAGCTTCGTCGATCAGCCCACGGACGCGATCACACAGTTGATCGCGCTCAACACCACATCTGTGACGCGCCTCGCCAGTGCAGTGGCCCCCCGTCTGGCCGCGCGCGGGGATGGCGCGATCATCAACATCGGTTCGGTCGTGGGACTGGCGCCGGAACTGGGTATGTCGGTTTACGGGGCAACCAAGGCGTTCGTGTTGTTCCTGTCGCAGGGACTGGCGTTGGAGCTTGGAAAAAAGGGCGTGTATGTTCAGGCGGTACTTCCTGCCGCGACCCGCACGGAATTGTGGTGGCGTGCCGGTGCCGACGAGGCAAACCTGCCGGCGATGATGGACGTGAACGATCTGGTCGATGCGGCGCTGGTCGGCTTCGACAAGCGCGAGGGCGTTACCATCCCGCCTTTGCATGATGGCACATTGTGGGATGTCTTCGATGGCGCCCGCAAGGCGATGCTCCCCGGCTTCGGCACGACGCAGCCGGCATCGCGCTACGTCGCCTGAACATTCACCACATCGATACAAAGGGACGACCGCTTATGACTGTCACCACGCTTTTCTCGACCTACGGCCTCGGCGGTATTAGGCTTGCCAATCGCATTGTGATGGCCCCGCTGACCCGCAACCGCGCAGGTGCAGGCTTGGTGCCAAGCGAATTTGCGGCTGAGTACTATGCCCAGCGCGCCAGCGCCGGGCTGATTATCACCGAGGCGACGCAGGTGTCAGCGCAGGCCCAAGGCTATCAGGATACCCCCGGCCTCTACACACCCGAACAGATCGCCGCTTGGCGCAAGGTGACCGATGCCGTCCATGCCAAGGGCGGCCGTATCTTCGTGCAACTGTGGCATGTTGGGCGGGTCAGCCATGTCGATCTCCATGGCGGCGAAGCGCCTGTGGCGCCTTCGGCGATCCGGGCGGATGCCAAGACATTCGTGAATAACGGCTTTGCCGATGTGTCCGAGCCGCGCGCGCTGGAACTCGCTGAGATCCCCGGCATCATCGAGAGCTTCCGTCAGGCCGCCGCCAATGCGATCTCGGCCGGCTTCGACGGCTTGGAAATTCACGGCGCCAACGGCTATCTGCTCGACCAGTTCGCCAAGGACGGCGCCAACCAGCGCAGCGACAGCTATGGCGGCTCAGTCGAGAACCGGGCCCGGTTGATGCTCGAGGTCGTGGCGGCGGTGGCCGGAGAGATCGGCGCAAACCGCACCGGTATCCGCCTGTCTCCCGTGTCGCCTGCTAACGGTATCTCGTCCAGCGATCCGCAGGCGCAATTCGACTATATTGTCGCCCAGTTGGATAAGCTGGACATTGCCTATATCCATGTCGTCGAAGGCGCGACCGGTGGCCCGCGCGACGTCGCTCCGTTCGATTTCGCAGCACTGCGCAAAGCGTTCCGCAACACCTACATTGCCAACAACGGCTTCGATCACGCGCTGGCCGAGGCGCATCTGACGAAGGGCGAAGCTGACGTGATCGCTTTCGGGCGGCCTTTCATCGCCAATCCCGACCTGGTCGAACGCCTGAAATCCGGCGCTGCGCTGGCCGATATCGATCCCGCCACCCTCTACGGCGGCGGCGCAAAGGGGTACACCGATTACCCAGTAGCAAACGCCGATACGGCGGCGTGATCGACCACAAGGGGAAGATGCCATGAAGGGCTATATTCTGGATCGCTACGGCAAGGGGCAGACCCTTCGTCTCGGCGATCTGCCCGATCCGGTACCCAGCGCGGACGAGGTGCTGGTCGAAATCCAGGCGACTGGGCTCAACCAACTCGACGGCAAGATTCGCGACGGTGCGTTCAAACCGATACTGCCGTACAAGCCCCCTTTCGTGCTGGGTCACGATTTGGCCGGGGTCGTCCTGTCGGTCGGCTCGAAGGTGCGACGCTTCAAGGCGGGTGATGCCGTCTATGCGCGCCCTCGCGATGGTAAGATCGGCACGTTTGCGGAGCGCATCGCGGTCAACGAAGCCGATCTTGCCCACAAGCCTGCCAACCTTTCGATGGAGGACGCGGCCTCACTGCCACTGGTCGCGCTCACCGTCTGGCAGGTGCTGGTCGAACAGGCGCAGTTAAAGGCCGGGCAGAAAATCCTGATCCACGCCGGGTCGGGCGGCGTCGGCACGATCGCGATCCAGCTTGCCAAACATCTTGGCGCCACCGTCGCGACCACGACCAGCGCGGCCAATGCCGACTTGGTGCGTAGTCTCGGCGCGGACGTGGTGATCGATTACAGGACGCAGGATTTCTCGGCGCTGCTGTCGGGCTACGATGTCGTGCTCAACAGTCTTGATGCCAAAACGCTGGAGGCCTCGCTCAAGGTGCTCAAACCCGGCGGCCAACTGATCTCGATTTCAGGGCCGCCCGACCCGGCCTTCGCACGGGCGCTGGGACTGAACGGCGTGCTTCGTCTCGTCCTTCGCCTGATCAGTGCGGGCATCCGCCGGAAGGCCAGGAGAGTGGGTGTCGATTATTCGTTCCTGTTCATGCGTGCCGACGGCCGTCAGCTTGGCGAGATTGCAAAGCTGATCGAGGATGGCACGATCCGACCCGTTGTCGACCGTATCTTCCGATTTTCCTTGCTGAATGAAGCCATGGCCTATGTCGATGGCGGCCGCACCAAGGGGAAGGTCGTCGTCAGTCTTAAGGGCACGGCCTGATAATGACACAGCACCGGGATGACTGGAACACCGTGCAGACCCGCCATGTCGAGGCGGCAGGGACACGCTTTGCCTATCGCCGCCTTGGACGGGAAGCGGGTGTGCCGGTGGTGATGCTCAACCACTGGGGCGCGAACCTCGACAATTTCGATCCGCCCATTGTCACGGGATTAGCCCACGACAGGCCGGTCTATGCCATGAATTATCGCGGCATTGGCGCATCGGGCGGAGAACCGCCGCTGACCGTTGCCGCAATGGCAGCGGACATGGTCGCAGCGATCCGTGCGCTCGGCCTCGAACAGGTCGATCTGATCGGCTTTTCGCTCGGCGGCTTCGTCGCACAGCAGATCCTGCTCGATGCACCAGATCTGGTGCGGCGGGCGATATTGGCAGGTACCGGGCCGGCCGGCGGCGCCGATATCGAAAAGGTCGGTTCGGTTTCTTGGCCCTTGATCCTGAAGGGACTCCTGACCTTCCGCGACCCCAAGACCTATCTGTTCTTCACGGCGAGCAGGCAAAGCCGCAGCGCTGCCAAGGCATTTCTAAACCGCTTGAAGATGCGCAAGGCGGACCGCGACAAGACGGTTGGGCTCAGCGCGTTCGCACGCCAGCTCAAGGCGATCGAGGCGTGGGGGCGTCAGGCGCCGCAACCTTTGGAGACGATCCGCCGACCCGTTCTTGTGGCCAATGGCGATCACGACATCATGGTCCCGACCGAAAATTCGCGCGAACTCGCGCGGCGCATCTCGAATGCCGATCTCGTGCTGTATCCCGATGCCGGGCACGGCGGCATCTTTCAATATCATGAGGCCTTCCTCGAAAAGGTCAGGGCCTTCCTCGCCGCTTGAGCGGTCGACACGGAGATACGAACATGGACTATGTGACGTTCGGCCGCACCGGCCTTCAGGTTTCGAGCCTTGCGCTCGGTACCGGCAATTTCGGCACCGGCTGGGGTTATGGCGCCGACGCTGACGCCGCCCGCACGATCTTCGATGCCTATGTCGATGCGGGGGGAAATTTCATCGACACCGCCGATGTCTATCAGTTCGGCCAGTCCGAAGAGATCGTCGGCGACCTGCTGAAGGGGCGCCGCGAAGATTTCGTGTTGGCGACCAAGTTCGCCAACGGCGCCGTGCCTGCGCCGAACCGCCTCGTCACGGGCAACAGTCGCAAGGCGATGGTCGCCTCGGTCGAAGCCAGTCTCAAGCGCCTCAAGACCGACCGGATTGACCTATACTGGGTCCACCATCCCGATACGGCCACGCCGTCGGAAGAGATCGTGCGCGGCCTCGACGATTTGGCCCGCGCAGGCAAGATCCTCTATGCCGGGCTCTCCAATTTCCCCGCGTGGCGACTGGCGCATACTGCGACGATCGCCGCGCTTACAAATGCGGTGCCGATTGCCGCTGCCCAGTTCGAGCACAGTCTGGTGCACCGCGAACCGGAGACCGATCTGTTCCCGGCATGCCACGCGCTAGGCATCGCTCCCATCACTTGGTCGCCGCTTGGTGGCGGCATGCTGACTGGCAAGTATCGCAAGGGCGATACAGGCCGGAAGGAAGGCTTTGGCGGCCGCGTCTTCCAACCGGAAGATAGTGCAATCCGTACTGCAACGGTCGATGCGCTGCTGGCAATCGCGGAGGAACTCGACACTAGCCCGGACCACGTCGCCATCGCTTGGGCCATGGGGCATAGCGCCGTTCCGCTCATCGGACCGCGCACTCTTGAGCAGGCGCGGAGCAACCTTGGTGCCGCAGCATTATCGCTCTCGGTGGAGCATCGCACTAGGCTCGATCTTGCAAGCACGCCCCCGGCAGGGGAGAAAGTCTGATCAATCCCAGAATGCCGGAGCCTAATGGTGTCCGTCTCTCTGACTGGCAAAGCTTCGCGCCGAATATTGCGCAGAAAACGACCAGAGCTTGATGGAATTGTTGCAGTGGCCGCTTCTCTCAAGAGGAGACGTTTCCGGTGGCAAATATGAACGACACATTCTGGTCGATACCTGCCGGAATACCGGACCTTCCGCACTTTGGATCAGGATTTGCACCCTGAGCGGCCACAAAGGGTCGACGGCGGCCGTCTCGAAAATGATCGAGCACTGGGAAAGCGGCGGCCCAATCGCCTCTCTGCGGTATATACCTTTTTATCGATGCTTTTCGGCCGCCGGCAGATTCCGATGTCCGTCGCGACAAACCACCGAATGAGAGAGCGTCCTCGTTGACGCGGTCATCTGATATACCTACCTGCAACAACAGACGAGCGGTTGATACGGCTGCTCGCGTAAGCGTTAACGTCAACCAACGCACCACGATCACGAAGCCGCCCCGTTAAGGTGCGCCTCGTGCTGTGCCGGGTTGATAGATGCTGCCTCCTCCTGAATCCTCCGTTCGCCGTTCAAGCTTTGTCCTCGCTGCGGGCATCGTCCTGATCGGCGCGAACCTGCGTGCGCCGATCACCGTGCTTGGGTAAGCGCCGACGGAAGGCGGCGTTGACGTAGGAGCTATTTGCTTTTCCGCGGGCGCGGCGCCCATTTCTTGGCGAGCGCCGCGAAGCGGGCGTGGATTATCTCGATGTTGGGCTGAGTGTGGGGGTCATGGTCGTCGCCAAGAGCATCCAACGCCTCTTCATGATATTCATGCGACGGATCGGTGAGAGCCTCCAGCTTCTCGGCATAGCCCCACGGACCACCCGAGTCTTCCGGTGGGCGCATTCCGGTAGCTTCCAGCAGGCGCGGATAGCTGACTTGCGGGTCAGCTGGAGCGATGCCGTGGATCTTGACGCTGTGCTCCCATCCGTCGCCAAAGTCGTAGAGGTACTGGAAGGTCTTGCCGCGCATTCCCTCCAACGCCTCTGCGAGAGTCGTCTTTCGGGCATCAAGTGGGCCACCAAAGCCGTAGGACGGGTCAGGGATACCGAAGCCCGTGCGCCCGAAGGTTAGCTCCCACAGATGGCTATCGGTCCATCCCAACGCTTCTTGGAAGGTAGTATGCAAACGATCGAGCCGGATTCCGAGCGGCACTTCAATCATGCGGGTCACGGCGGGCGTCACGTCATCCAGAGTGATCGTCATGTGCACGACGAAGGCGTTGCTCAAGCAGCTTGCTCCAGGTTCTGGATCGCCCGTGCGGCCTGCCAGTTCCACGGCAGGAGTTCGTCGATCCGGTTGATCGGATGGTTGCCAATACGCTCGATCACGTCGGTAAACCAGGCTTCGGGCTCCACACCGTTCAAGCGGCATGTTTCGGCGAGCGAATAAAACAGCGCCGAGGCATCTCCGCCCTTTGTGGACCCGACGAACATCCAGTTGCGGCGCCCCAGAGCAACGCCGCGCAAGGCATTTTCGACCAGATTGTTGTTGATCTCGAGCAGGCCATCGTCACAATAGCGAACCATCGCCGCCCAGCGGTTAAGCGGATAGCGACATGCCTTCCCAAGGCGCTGTCCGAAGACAGCCCCTGCATCTGGGCTTCGAGCCATGGCCGCAAGGCTGCCAGTCTCGGGCGGGCCAGCTGCTGACGAACCCGCCGTCGCTCATCGGCCGGTGCTCCCTTGATGTCGCGCTCGATCGCGAAGAGCTCGCTGATCCTCACCACCACTTCAGCCGCTACCGGTGACGAGTTCTTTTCCAGAATGTCGGTAAACTTGCGCCGCGCATGGGCCGAGCAGCCGACCTCGATC